>JAJQCF010000032.1 GCA_021202845.1 Oscillospiraceae bacterium | reverse complement strand
GCCGCGGCGCTCTGTGTGCTCTACCGCTTATTGTCACTGGACTACCCGCGCGCTCAAGTGACAAAAATGCTGAAATATCTCTGCCTCGCTCCCGGAGGATTTTTCTTCGCCGCGCCCATGAGCGAGAGCTTGTTTTTGCTGCTTGCCGCGGCCTGCCTCTACTGCGCGCGGCGCAGGCGCTGGCTCGTCGGCTGTCTGCTGGGCGGGGCGGCGGCTTTCACGCGCTCGGTTGGCTTGACGCTGCTGGCACCGCTGCTGGTGGAGGCTCTGTATTCGCTTGCAAGCACGCGCCCGAGCCCGCGCAAGTGCGTCTGCCGCCTCGCCGCGCTGCTGCTCGTGCCGCTGGGCTTCGCGGCGTACTGCCTGATAAATTACCAAGTGTCAGGAAATGCGTTTCAATTCCTGATTTACCAAAAACAGCACTGGGGGCAGTCGCTGGGCTGGTTTTTCAACACGGCAGCTTACCAGACGCAGTACGCGCTAAGTACATTTCTCTCAAACCCGAAAAACTTCTGGGGCCTTTGGCTGCCGAACTTGGTGTGCAGCTTCGCCGCGCTCGTCGTCATGCTCTGCGCGGCTCGGCGCGTCAGGGGCAGCTACGCGCTGTGGTTCCTCGGCTACTACGTCATTGCCATTGGCGCGACGTGGCTGCTCAGCGCGCCGCGGTATTTGCTGGTGCTCTTTCCGCTGTATATCGGTCTGGGCGAGCTTACGAAAAGCGAAAAGGCCGACCGCGCCGCCACACTCGCGCTTGCACTGCTGTCGCTGCTGTACACCTGCGCCTTCGCCCTGCGCTGGCAGGTGTGGTGAAAATTTAATTTAACAGCAAAAGAGGAAGCCGGCGGCGGTCGGCTTCCTCTTTTTGTTGTTTATGTTATACAGCCTTCACTCGCCCAAGTAAACCTGAAGCTGATAATCCCACTTCAAGATGCCGGTTATGACTATTAGCTGCACCGTCTCCGTCGGCTCGGCGGAGTATTTTTCGCGGGCTGTCCGGCGGAGGGCGGTCAGGGCGCTCTCGCGCTCGGCGGCGGAGCAGAACGCGCAGAGCCAGCGGCCTGCGGGGAGGCGCCGCAGCCCCTCCGCCTGTCCGTGGCGGCGGCAGAGGGCGAAAAGGCGCGAGGCGCCGCCGCTTGTGTAGACGCCCGCCAAGTCCTCAAAGTCGAAGCTGCCGCGCTGCTCCGGCAGGAGGCGGTCATAAAAATGGCTGAGGTAGTTGTAGAGATTGTCCACTGTCGGCGTTTCCAGCTCATCGGAGAGCAATATAAACCGCTCGGGCAGCGTGCGTACATAGCTCGCGCCGCCGGTCTCGCGCTCCGCCGTCTTTGCTTCGTAGGACTGGCGCGCACGGCGAATTTTTTCTATGCCTTCCTCTAATTCGGCAATTTTCCGCCGCGCCTGCGCTTCCGCGCGGTCAAAGGCGGAGACAAGGAGCTGCAAGTCGTCGTATTCCAGCATTTGCTTTATCTCCGCCAGACGCAAATCCATGCTTTGCAGCGCGCGGACAACGCCGAGGCGGACTATATCCTCCTCGGTGTAAAAGCGGTAGCCGGAGGAGGCGTCCCGCGCCGTCGGCCTCACCAGCCCCACGCGGTCATAGTGGCGCAGCGTCTCAGTCGTGACGCCCAGCCGCTTTGCCGCCTCGCCTATGGAGAGAAGATTTTCGCTCATCATAAAATTCCTCTTGACCTTTGTGTTACACAAAACATTATACTGCCATTATAGCACCCCGCGCGGGGCGCTGCAATACACATTTCAAGGAGAAATTAAAACATGAAAAAATTTATTATCACCACCCTCGCGGCGCTCGCCGCCCTTACTCTCTGCGGCTGCTCCGACAGCGCGGAGGACACGTTTTCCGAACGCAGCTGGCAAAGCGGCGAGACGGAGATAACCTCCGTTAGCATAGATGTGCGCGACAGAGCGGTCGTCGTCGCCATTTCGCCGGACGAGTGCGTGAGCATGGACTACTTCGACAGCGACAAGGAGTTTTTCGACATCTCCGTGTCCGCCGCGGGAGATTTGACCGTAACGGCGGCCGACGACAAGCAGTGGAGCGACTACATAGGCTCCAAGGCGGACGCGAGCGTACGGCAAATTTACATCGAGCTGCCGCAGTCGGCGCTGGAGAGCCTGACAATCTCCACCACAAACGAGGACGTGACCCTGCCCGCGCTCAGTGTGGCGAAAACTATTTCCGTCAGCGTGAACGGCGGCAGCATTTTCGTAAACGGCGCAGACGCAGGGCGCGCGCTGACGCTCGCAAGCAAGAACGGCAACATCAGCGGCACGGTGGCGGGTGCCTACGAGGACTACGCTATCACCTGCGACATCAAAAAGGGCGAAAGCAATCTCCCCGCGAGCAAAAGCGGCGGGGAGAGAGCGCTTAACGTCACCGCAAACAACGGCGACATCGACATTCAGTTCACCGGCCGCGGGGACTGAGAGCACGGTCACTCGGTAGGCAAGCGCCAGCAGGCGGCAACACGCCGACAACATTTAATTGACATTTTCTATCGAACTTTGTATAATCAAACCGTGGAATCCGCCGTTATATGCCTGTCATTGACGGTGTACGGTTAAAAAGGCGGTTGCCTGACTGCCCGCGAGAGCGGAGAGGAAGGCGGAAGTATCGAGCCTCGCGGGAATATTTCGGATAATCTGATATATTTCAGGAGGTGGCCGATATGGACATTTTACATATTGTTGGCAGTATATGCAGCATTATCGGATTTGTTTTTACCATTCGTGCTTACATAAAGTCCAAGAATATAAAGAAATGAGCCGTCTGTAGCAACCAGATGGCTCATTGTTCTTAGGCTTAACGCCTTAGGGCATTGCGGCATACCCGATTGCGGCAACCGTCTTGGGTTTCGCCGCAGGGAGGTGCTTGTTAGCGCAGGCATCTCCTTGTGTTTATTATAGCATACGATAGGGAAAAGTCAAATACTTTTTGTGCCTCTGCGCACATCAAAACGAACGTCAGAGCAGCTAATGCCTGCGCCGCCTTTTGTCTGCATAAAGGGGTTATGCATTATTTTTTGTCGAAAGCAACTTTACCCATATTGACGAGTATCACTGCCTCATTTTCCGTTAGGTTAATTACAAAGTCAATTGCTTTTTGGTGCGCTTCGGATAGCTCAGCATAGTTGGTTTTTGTATTTGTATGGGGCCCTTTTCGTCTTCTACTAATTCTGATACAGGTATATCAAAATAATCAGCAATCATCTTTAACACTTTTGCGCGCGGCTGTGCGCCTTTTTTCCACCCAGTAACAGCTGCAGAAGATGCGCAACCAATTTCGCTTATAACGGCATTGGGAGATTTATTTTGTTTTGCACACAAAGCAACGAATGTATCCCAAAACATATGACCTTACCTCAACTCTTCTGAAGCATATTATAGCATGAGTAAAACTCAAGCCGCCTTTTGCAGGAGGAAGATATTGCCTTATACGAAAAGCGGCAGCGCGGAGCGCTGACGGAGGGGGTTCCGCGTCGGCAGGTGGAAGCGGCGACATCGACATTCAGTTCACCGGCCGCGGGGACTGAGAGCAGCGGATTTGCTGCTTTTTCAGCCATTTTCGGTCTCCTCGCTTATCCCCGCCAGCTCATACAGCCGCGCTTTGGCCTCGGGGGAAATGCCCAGTGTGCGCTCCAGCATAAGGAAGAACGCCAGCTCTCTGCGGCGCCGCTGCGTTTGCGTCCACGTAAACGCGCCCGGGTCGCTGAGCTGGGAGGCGCACAGCAGCAGCTCTACGCTCTCGCGCGGGTAGGGCGTGGAAAATTCTCCGCTCGCTATGCCCTGCTGCACAATCTCCGTTGCCGCGGGCGCAAAGCGCGGCAGACTGCGGCAAAACGACTTGTGGTGCAGCTCGGCGTTTTCGCTCTCGTGCAGCCCCGCCAGCGGCTCGCAGTCGCCCAGCAGCCGCACGGCGCGCACCAGCTTCTCCACAGCGGAGAGCTCGGCGTCCTCGGCAATGCCGCGCAGCCGCTCTTCACGGCGGTCAAGCTGCCGCTCAATCATGGCGGAGAGAATCTCTTCCTTGCTCTTGAAGTGGTAGTACAGCGTGCCCTTGGCGATAGAGCACTCGCGCATAATGTCCTCCACGGTGGTCTTGGCGTAGCCTTTTTCGTAAAAAAGCCGCAGCGCAGCGTCCAAAATCTCCTCTTTGCGCACCTGCGCGTTTTTGACGGTTCTCACGCACCATTCTCCTCTCAACCGACGGTTGGTCTGTTAGCATTATAGACCGAGAGTGCGGTGATGTCAACGAAAACGCAGCCCCTCCGTCAGCGCTTACGCGCGGAAGAGGGGCTATCTAATGGTTTTTCCGATATAGATACCGTATGCA
Organism: Oscillospiraceae bacterium; assembly: GCA_021202845.1. Taxonomy (GTDB): domain Bacteria; phylum Bacillota; class Clostridia; order Oscillospirales; family Oscillospiraceae; genus JAJQCF01. The sequence continues at coordinate 4,890 of JAJQCF010000032.1, read as the reverse complement.
AATACCGGGCCGCGGGGGTTAAAAACGTATGGCGCGCACGGCTTTATACAGCTCGGCGGGGACTGCTGCGGGAGCGGGAGCGTAGAAGGCGCGCTCCACCAACTCCGCCAGCTCCGTCAGGGCGGCGCGGGAGGTGTCGTCGGGGCGGGAGGCGGCCAGACGGGTGAGGAAGCGCTCGCCGCTCTCCCCGCTGCGGCGCTTGGCCTGAGCGGGGGCGCGGCGCTCGCAAAGAGCCAGCAGCCCGGGCGCGGTGCGGCGCAGGCGCACGCAGTTGACGCGGTAGCGCAGCGCGGCGCGCCAGTTGTCCAGCAGGGAACTGAGAGCGGAGGCAAAGAGGCTGTCGCGCTTGGCGCTCGCGGCGCGGCGGCGGGGCTTGGCGGCTCCGCCGACGCGCAGTCCGCGCAGCTTCCATATTATAAATATGATGAGCGCAACGGCAACGGCGATGAGCACGGCGTAGAAGTACCACGGCACGCTGACGTCCATGCCGCTCATGTCCACAGCCACGTCCGACGCCGTTTCCGTGCTCCCGCCCACGGCCTCCATTTCCATCGGGTCAACAAAGCTGACGAGCCACGTCATAAAGCGGTCGAACATCTGCCAGAGCCACGCCGCCGCGGCCTTTATGCCGCCCCAGCAGGCCAGCGCCGCGGACTTTATCAGCTCCGTCAGGCTGTGTACGCGCCCCGAAGCGAGGAAGTACACGCCCGCCGCCAGCGCCGCAATTACGGCAGCCGCCGCCGCGAGCATCAGCCGTCCCGCCGCGCCCGCGCCCTTGGCCGAGCCGCGTACGCCCACGCGCCCCACGCTGTCCGACACAAGCGCCATCACGCACACCGCGAGCGCCGCGCCGCACATCAGCTCCGCCTGCACGGCGTTGGACAGCGTCACGAGCTTATCCAGCACGAACAGCACCACGAGCATGAGCGCGAGGATGTCGAACCTGCCGGTCATGGCCGAGCGCGTTGACGGCATGGAAGCGACAAAGGCCATACTTATTACAAATACGCACCAAAAGGCGCTGAAAATGATGACGGTGCCGAGCTTGTAAGGCTCAATCATCGTAAACGCCGCCGTAAACGACCACACCGCCGCCGCGCCGAAAACGAGCTGGGCGGTTATGTACAGCGGCGCGGGAATATTCTTTTCCACCATGAGCAAATCCAGCAGGAACGCCGCCGCTATCACCGCCGCCAGCAGCGGGTAGTTCAGCGCGAGCACCTCCGCGTGGTTGTTGATGTGCGACAGGCAGACGAGCCAGCCGAGCACGGCGGTCAAAAACAGCCCGCTCGCTATGCCGGAGACAATGCGCGTTGAGAGTTTCATTTTATCCCCAGCTCCTCCTTCCTGTACATTCGCTCCGGCAGCTCCGGCGGCCCCTCTCCGATTATGCGTATGGCGGAAAAGTCGTCGAACCCGCGCAGAGCGCCGCGCGCGGCGGAGTCGGCGGAGGCGGTCAGCAGGAACATCTGCCCCAGCGAGCGGCGCGCCGCGTCCATGTCGTCCCACGGGAAGTCCGTCTGCTCGCCGCTGTAGCTCACCTCCGCCAGCGCTGTCAGCAGCAGCGGCGTCTGCGTCTCGCGCTCGTCTGGCACGACAACCCGCCCTCGCGCGCTGCCGACCGAGGGCAGAGCCAGCGCGCAGAGCACCTCGCGCTCGTGCAGCTTTATTATCAGCGAGGCAATGGCGGAGAGCATACGCTCCAACTTGTCCCGCTCGACGATGACAACGTCCGCAACGCCCTCGTCTGTGGACTTGCGTTCGATATGCGTGCAGCTGGCGATGTCGGGCGCGAAGCAGACGCGGCACATATTCAGCTTTTCGCGCACGTTTACCTGCACCTCGTCCGTGCGCGCCAGCAGCCGCCAGTTTATGTCGCGCGCGCTGTCGCCCGCGGCGTAGGGGCGGGTGCTCTTGATGAGCGTCATATCCGTGTAAAAGCCTTGGCTGCTCTTTTCCAGCTCGCTCATGTTGTTCATTATTACCGTCTCGTCCACGGGGATAACGGCGGGATAGACAACGTAGCGCAGCGGCGCGGCCAGCGGCGCGCGGCAGCGCAGGGAGCTCAGGCCGAAGCCGTCCCCGCTCATGAGGCGCACATCAGCGACCTCGCAGACCCCGCGGCGCACGGCGCGCGCCTGCTGCGTCCAGCGCAGGCGCTGGTGCGGCATTATCCACGCGAAGCCGGAGCCAACGGTGGGCGCCTCGTCGTCTGGGGCGGGGTCCTCCGCCTCCACGCACTGCCCGCGCTCCGTGACAAAGTCCACGTCCAGCCACACGAGCGGCAGCAGCTTGCGGTTGAGCAGCTCTGCGCGCACCTCCGGCGTCTCCCCGGGGAAGGCGGCGCAGTCCCCGCCCTCGGTTTTTATCTCGATGCCGCGGAGGGCAAAGCGCGCCCAGAGGTAGGCGATAAGGCACAGCAGAAATATGGCCGTGAGGAAGACTTCCATCACGGGAATTTCCAGATACGCCGCAGCCAGAATGAGCGCGGCGAGGATTACAAGACCGATTGGCGAGGCCAGCCCGCTGCCCGCGCGGCCTGTGCTGTCCGCAGCAGCGCGGTCACTTTTCCGCGGCAGCGCCATTGAACATTGCTCCCTTGTCGGGCGGCACGGGTGTGGATTCCAAAATGGCCTCCAGCACCTGCTGCTCTGTCTTGCCGGTGTACTTGGCCTCCGCCGTCACCTGCACGCGGTGGCCGAGCACCGGCAGGAATATGGCCTGTATGTCCTCCGGCGTCACGTAGTCTCGCCCCTGCATGGCGGCGTAGGATTTGCCGCCCTGATAGAGACAGCGCGAGGCGCGCGGCGAGGCTCCGGCCTTGAGCGCGGCGTCCTCGCGCGTGCGCTGCACCAGCTCCACTATGTACTGCATGACCGGCTCGCTGATGTGGACAGACTGAATTTCCGCGCGGATTTCCATCAGCTCCTCGGGCGAGGAAATGACGTTGACCGCGGAAAAGTCTATGCTGTCGCCCAGCTCCGAGAGCATTTTGACCTCCTCCGCGCGGTCGGGGAAGCCGAGGGAGAGGCGGACGAAAAATCTGTCCATCTGCGCCGCGGGCAGCTTGAACGTGCTCTCGCGCTCCACGGGGTTCTGCGTCGCCATGACGAAAAAGGGCTCCGTGAGCGGCAGCGTCTCGTTGTCGATAGTGACCTGAAACTCCTCCATTGCCTCCAGCAGCGCGGACTGCGTGCGGGGAATGGCGCGGTTAATTTCGTCGGCCAGCAGAATGTGCGTGAAAACCGGCCCCTTGACAAGCCGGAACTCGCCGCTCTGACGGTCGTAGACGGTCATGCCCAAGATGTCGGAGGGCAGCAAGTCGGGCGTGAACTGTATGCGCCGGAACTCGCAGCCCAGCGCGCGGGACATTGTCTTTATCAGCGTGGTCTTGCCGCTGCCGGGCAAGTCGTCCAGCAGAACGTGGCCGCCCGCGAACACCGACATGATGATAAGCTCAACCTGCTTCTCCTTGCCGATGAAAATTTTGCCCGTCTCCTCTCGCAGACGAATGGCGCAGTCTTGCGTTTTCATAGTTATATTGTACCTCCCTCGGTTTTTCTTTGTCTATAAATAGAGATTATACCACATCTGTACTGTAAAGAGTGTACATTTTTTGTGAACTTTTTGTGTGCGGGCATAAAAGCTCTTGACAGGAGTACGCTCAAGGTGCTTAAAATATAGGTTAGAAATCCGCAAACAAATATTCAGGAGGATTAATTACATGAGCATGACGCCAAGCGCCAAGGAATACAGGGAAAGGCTGCTGCCGGATGTGCCGCCGACGCATGAGGCGACCGACCCGGAATTAGTGGAGCGCTTCGACTCCTTTGCCTTTGACGAGGTCATCGTGCAGTCCAAGTTGGACGACCGCACGCGCATGACCGTGATACTCGCCGCGCTCGTCGGGTGTCAGGGTGTGGAGGAGTTCAAGATAATGCTCCCCGCGGCGCTGAACGTGGGCGTAACGCCGCTGGAGGCACGGGAGATTGTCTATCAGGCTGTGCCCTATCTCGGCATGGGACGAGTGTTCCCCTTTGTCGGCGCGATGAATGAGATTTTCACAGCCCGCGGCGTGGAGCTGCCGCTGCCGAATATGGCTATGACCACCCCCGACAGCCGCGAGCGTCAGGGCGAGGCGGCGCAGGTGAGCATATTCGGCGACAGTATGTACGGCTTCGCGCAGTCCGGACCCGAGGAGACGCGGCACATCAACCGCTGGCTGACGGCAAACTGCTTCGGCGACTGGTACGTGCGCGGCGGCTTCGGCTGCGAGAAGCGCGAGGTGCTGACGCTCTGCTACCTCGCGGCGCAGGGCGGGTGCGAAAGCCAGCTCACGAGCCACGCCAAGGCCAACCTGCGTTTGGGCAACGACAAGGCGTTTTTGATTGACGTTATCTCCAACCTTGCGCCCTACATCGGCTACCCGCGCTGCCTCAACGCGCTGCGCTGCCTTGAGGAGGCGGCAAAGTGAGCGGCGCAATCCCCTGCTTCACGTTCGTCGCCTACTCCGACACGGGCAAGACGACGTACATCGAGCGGCTCATTGCCGAGCTGAAGTCCCGCGGCGTGCGCGTGGGCGCGCTGAAGCACGACGCGCACGAGTTCGAGATAGACAAGCCCGGCAAGGACTCGTGGCGCTTCGCCCGCGCGGGAGCTGACGTGGTGGCGGTGGCCTCGGCGACGAAGGCCGCCGTAATGGACTACCGCGCCGTGGACTTCGCGGAATTGGTGTCGCGCATAAAGGACGTGGACGTAATCTTGGTCGAGGGCTGGCACCGCGAGGGTGAAAAGCTGATATGCCTCTACCGCGCCGCCTCCGGCAAGCCCCTCAAGCTCGACCCCGCCCAGTGCGCCGCCATAGTAACCGACGCCCCGCCGGAACCAAAC
>JAJQCF010000025.1:7268-56438 GCA_021202845.1 Oscillospiraceae bacterium | reverse complement strand
CGTGGACGAGAACGGCGTTGTGACCGGCGCTGCTGCCGGAACCGCAACCATCACAGTGACCGTGACGACTGATGCCGGTGCTGAGTACACGGCCTCCTGCACTGTCACCGTAAGTGATGAGCTGATTGCTGCGGACAGCGAGAGCGTGGAAACTGTGGCATCTACCGAAATTTCGATTGACGCGCAGGTCGAGGATGTAGAGCAGGCCGTTGAGGATTACCTCAATGAAACTTACCCGACGATGACGTATACAACAACCGATGAAGATGGAAACGAAGTTACGGAGGAAGTAAGCGGCGTATGGGAAGTTGTTGACGCAGGCAGCGACGGCACTTACACAGTCGTGTTTACACCGGAAGATACAACTACCTACGCAAACGCATACGCTACCGTTCAGGTATCCATCGAAAAGCTGACGCCGACTGTGGATGTGGACTACGAGACAATCTCCGCCAGCGGAAAGACGCTTGAAGATGCGGCGCTGACCGGAACCGCGACCTATGACGGTGAAACTGTTGAAGGTACGCTGGAATGGGATTTGGACGAAACTACGACGGTTACAAGAGGCACATATTATGCATGGACATTTACGCCGGACGATACCGACGTTTATGAAACCGTAACCGGCACTGTTCTGCTGTGGAAGTCCAGTTCCTCCGGCAGCTCCAGCGGCGGCAGCTCCAGCTCCAGTTCCACCTCCTCCATCAGCAGCACGAGCGCCGAGGGCGGCACCGTCAGCTTCAGTTCTACCAGCGCAGCCGCGGGCAGAACCGTGACCGTGACCGTAACGCCTGACGAGGGTTATGTGCTCGCCAGCCTGACTGTCACCGACGCCGACGGCAACACCATAGAAGTGACGGACAACGGCAACGGCACCTACTCCTTCACCATGCCGTCCAGCGAAGTCACTGTAACGCCGGTGTTCGCCGAGGAGAACTGCCCGAGTGAACCGTACACCGATGTTGACACCAGCAAGTGGTACCACAGTGCCATTGACTACGCGCTCAATAACGGCTACTTCAGCGGCACCTCCGCCACCACGTTCGAGCCGGATGCCAGCATGACCCGCGCCATGTTCGTGCAAGTTCTTGCCAACATCGCCGGTATCGATGCGAGCGAGTACGCAGGCTCCAGCTTCACCGACGTGGCCGACGACGCATGGTACGCCGCGGCGGTCGAGTGGGCATACCAGAACGGCATTGTCCTCGGTGTGACCGACGACACCTTTGCCCCCGAAACCACTATAAGCAGAGAGCAAATGGTTGTCATGCTCTACCGCTACGCCGAGTACCTTGGCGAGGACGTTTCCAACACGGACGAGACGGCAATGAACGCCTTCGCCGACAGCGGCAGCGTCTCCGACTGGGCCGTGACCGCTATGGCATGGGCCGTGAACGCTGATATTATCAACGGCACGGAAAACGGCATTGAGCCGTCGAGAAACGCCACCCGCGCAGAAGCGGCGCAGATGTTCAAGAACTTCGACGAGAGAACCTGACACTTTTCTCCTTTCGCCCGCCGCGCGGAGTCGGGCGGCTGCCCCGTCCGGCTCCCCGCGGTGTGGATAAAAGACTAACAATAAGCTCCAAAAAGCAGCGCGTCGGGTTTTTGCCCGACCGCTGCGGAGCGTCTCCTGTTTTCCCCCGGCCGTCGGGATGGGATGCCGACCCCCCTTAACGGGCGGCGGTATATTTCCCTACCCTTTCACTGACCTCAACCGCCGTCTGCCCAGCCGCCGGCGGTCCGGGGAGAGCAGGAATTGCCCGAACAAACGTGCAAATGCCGTCAACGCATTGACCGCGCCAGATATAAAGAACGGGAATCACCGGAACGAACGGTCGAGCGCTGAAGCTGCGGTTTATGCCGTTGCGCGTAACGCATTGGGCCCTGCCCGCCGAATATCAATATGGGAGGAACAATCAAATGTCAGAAAACGAAAACGAAGCCATACGCCCGCAGGAAAACTGCGCACCTGATGGCCGTCCTCCGATGGCGCCGCCCCCGCAGGGTGGCCGTCCTCCGATGGGCCCGCCTCCGCAGGGAGGCCGCCCGCCAATGGGTCCGCCTCCGCAGGGTGGTCGTCCGCCGATGAGCGGCCCGCAGGGTGGACCTCCGCCGATGGGCGGTCCGCAGGGCGGTCCTCCGCCAATGGGCGGCCCGCAGGGCGGACCTCCGCCGATGATGGGCGCGCCTATGATGGGTATGCCGCCGATGGGCTATTGCATGATGATGCCGGTGGTAATGTACGTGCCGGTTATGATGATGCCCATGATGCCCATGCAGCCGCCGATGATGGGCGGCCCGCAGGGCGGTCCCCAGATGAACGGCCGCGGCCCGCAGGGCGGCCCTCCGATGGGAGGCGGCCAGCGCCCTCCTTTCGGCAAGGGTGGCCCCCGCAAGCCGGAGTAAGAGTCACCTGCCATGAGTGTCGGTCGAGCCGAGGCAGCGACAGTTGCACTTGGCCCTGCCCCAAAGCGGTGCTTATGCGCTGAATCAACACAAGGAAAGCCGGACAGACCGGCTCCGGCTTTCCGCATATAATCTTCAAAAGGAGGCGGCACACATGAAGTGCAGCGTGAGATATTACGGAGAAACAGATACGTACTATATCCAGATACGCGGCGCGGAATATACGAGTCTTACCAACAAAATTAACCATATCAACACACGCCTGAAGTATTTCCAAGCTCCGAAGTGCGCCTCGGAGCGGCTGCTGCTGCAAAAAAAGCGTAAGGAGTATCAGATAAAACGCCAGCGCGCGGAACGCTATGTGGAGATACCGCCGGAGGATATTCCCGAGGGAGCCAACGTGCGCCCCATATTCTCGCTGACGGGTGAGATTGTGGAGGCCGAGCCGCAGTGGTACAGTAATACGCTGAACAAACTGCGGGAGAACGCCGCCGCGCGCCAGCTTGCGGAAATTGAGATTGACTGAAAGATTTGGGGGGAGCTCCTGAATGAATTTTCGGAGGTCGCCCGGACTGCCAAGACCCCTTCCAACAACTATATCCTTTGACTTTCATTTTAGCGAAAACAATGTTCAAACATTTCTTCCCTCCACATAAGATTTGTTTCTTCCTAAAAAGTAAAATCACCTTCTTAAATTTAACGGCCTTGACAGTCCGGGGAGCCGCAAGGCTCCCCTCATAGAGAGCATATACATTTTAAATATATATAATAAAGCGAAACGGAGTAAGAGTGTATGAAAAACAAGGAACTGAGCATCTACCTTTGCGAGCTGCAAAAGGCGCTGGCCAAACGCGACGCGCATATCTATGCCGAAAAGAATCTGAACAGAACTATCGGCGAGCTGCTTATGCCCTATAAGCTGAGCAAAAAGGAGCCGGAGAAAAACACGGCTGGCAGCGCTGTTGTTGCGGGAGTGCTGGTATTTCTGCCGCTGGCGGTTATTTCTGCACTGTGCTATGCAGCAGCGGGCCGCGGCCTCGCGGTGATGCTGCCCGTTTCGGCGGCGCTGGCTGTCATCTGCGCACTTTTGAGAGCGCGTCGGAATACAGCAAAGTATAACGCGGCAAAGGCTGACTATGACGAGTACATAAATAAGATTCAGGACGCGCAAGCACAGCGCACCGCGCTGGCGGCGGATTTAGAGCAACGTCGCGGCGAGCTGCGCACTATTATTGAGGATTCGGAGGAATATGCGGATAAGTTGTTGGCTCTTCAGGAAAACGGTGAGCCTATACTGTCCGAGAAATACGACAACTTGGCGGCGGTTTCTATCCTCTGCGAGCGTGTCTGCTCCGACAGCAGCGCCACGCTGGAGGACGCATACAAGGAGCTTGAAAATGTCGAAAACCTCCCGCAAGGAAGGGTGACAATAGAGGATATTGTGAAATCCATTGGCAAGATACCGCAGAAATATGTGCTGCTGCACACGACTGTAGAGCAGATAGAGAACGCGGCAGCGGAAATAACCAACCGCATGGTGCATGGCAAAAGCATAGCGGATTCCTACAGCGACGTTTCCTCCGCGGGGGGGGGTAATATTTGCTGGCTGTACATTATCTATAGCCGGTACGTAAGTACGGAGGTAGAGAGATGATTACAGTCATAATTGCCATCGCCAGCTTTTTGCTGGGTGTGGTTTTCGGAGTTTTCCTAATAGCGCTGTGTCAGGCGGCAAAGAACGCGGAAAGGGAACTGCAAGAAGAATCTGACAAACAATTATAACATGACCCTTGGAGGAACGAGCATGAAACACATAAGAATAAGTCGTCTGGCAGCCGCGGGGCTTGGCATTATCGCCGCCCTTAGCCTCTGCGTCTCGGCTTTCGCGGATAACGGCATTCCCGTCGGCGAGGGTTGGCAAAGCCCTATGAGCGATGAGGAAAACGCGCGACTTGCGGAGGCAATGGACTTGGACAACAAGGAACAGGGCGAGCCGTATGACAGCGCAGGGCTGCTGACCTACCGTTCGGAAAACGGCGAGGTCACGATAATGAGCTGCTCCGAGGCGGCGCAGGGAGATGTGTATGTCCCCGCGTACATAAACGGCGAGCCGGTGACAGCCATAAACGACTATGCTTTTCTTTTCTGCGCCTCCGTCACCTCCGTCACACTGCCGGAAACGGTGAGAGACATTGGACAGTATGCTTTCTTCTGCTGTACGCAGCTGGGCAGCGTCACCTTTGGCGGCGACATTGACACCATAGGCAGCAACGCCTTTTACCGCTGCTATGATTTGACCTCGGTGAGCTTCAAGGGCAATGTAGGAATGATTGGCTACTACGCTTTCGGCTATTGTACAGGACTGGCAAAAGTGGAGTTTCAGGGGACGGTTAATTCCGTCGGCAGCTATGCCTTCGAGCACTGCACCGCGCTGACCTACATAGACCTGCCGGGCGTGACCGTAATAGGCAACTACGCTTTCAGCGGCTCGGCGCTGCAAACGCTGCCCATACAGTCCTGCGGCGAAACATTGAGCATTGGTTCTTACGCTTTCTCGTACTGCGAGGGACTGACGGATGTAAAACTGCCGACGATAGTTCGCTCACTGGGCGACGGCGCGTTTGCCGAGTGCCCTAACCTCCGCAGCGCGGATATAAGCGGCATTTCCGCGAAGCAAATGGGCAAACAGCTTTTTTATAACTGTACCTCCCTTACAAGCGTGAGCCTGCCGTCAAGCTGGACGTCCATTGCGGACGAGGCGTTTTACAACTGCTCCAGCCTACAATATACGCTTGCGAGCAATTTGACAAGCATAGGCGCAAGCGCGTTTTATGGCTGTACCAGTCTGACGAAAAACCTTGTAATTCCGTCGGGTGTGACCTCAATAGGACAGGGCGCTTTTCAAAATTGCAGCCCCACGTCCGTGACGCTGCCGTCGGGACTGACGGAGGTGCCGGCGTATGCCTTTGATTACTGCCCCAACCTGACAAGCGTGACGCTGCCGGAGGGCATAACGTCCATAGGCGCGTATGCGTTCGGCGGCAACAGCCTGACAAGCCTCAAGCTGCCCTCCACGCTGGAAACGCTGGGCGACTATGCCTTCGGTGCGTCGTCTGCTACGGAGGACGATAGCGGCGCCGAGGTCGCGGGTATCCCGACAACGGGAACGGTTTCGGAAATAACGCTGCCGTCAAGGCTGCAATCCATAGGCATCGGCGCTCTGGACTGCTGTACGCAGATAGAAATGGACGAGCTGGTGCTGCCGGATAGCCTGACCTACATAGGTTCCCTGTTCGGCGGCTACAAAAAGCTGGTGCTGCCGGAGGGACTGGAAACGGTGGAAAAACGGGCGTTTGCCGGCAACACCGCGCTGGAGGAGGTAGTCATACTCTGCCCCAGCTCGGCGTTTGAAACTCTGCCGGTACGCACAGCAGAAGTGGATGGTTTTTTTGCGGGATGTTATAACCTTACACAAGCAACTATTCCGCAGAATTGGGCGGAAATTCCTGATGGACTATTTGCATCAACTGGGCTCATCTCGTTTGAGGTTCCGGAAGGAGTGCAATATATAGGAAGTAGCGCATTTAACAACTGCAAAGCGCTTGAGAAAATCAATCTTCCTTCTTCTCTTATTACAATTAGCGAGTACGCTTTTTATAATACAATATCCTTAACGTCAATAAATCTTCCCATAGGTGTATCTCTTTACGTTGGTGCCTTTTCAGGCTCAGGACTAACGCATTTAGAGATTCCGCAAAATGTTAATTTCTTGGGCTCGGGCGTTTTTCAAAATTGCGAGAATTTAAGCGAAGTTATAATTAATGGAAACATTGGCAATGAATATGATTTCACGGTATCTGATACCTTTTCTGGGTGCGGCAACTTACAAATTGTGACATTTGGAGAAAATGTTACTGAAATTCCGCACAAGATTTTTTGTGATTGCAAAAGTCTAACAACAGTAAACTTATATAGCCAAATAAAAATTATAGGATACGGCGCGTTTCAAAATTGCACTTCTCTAAAGAGCATAAACTTTCCAGAGGGCTTGGAAGAAATACGAGCAAACGCATTTGCTAACACTGCATTAGTAAGTGTGCAATTACCTTCGACATTGCTTCGTCTTGATCCTCTATCCTTTGCCAATATATCAACATTACAATCGGTTTATTTGGAAAACGGGATATCAAATGACGCTTTTAGAATCTTAAAAAAGGACAAAATGAAAGAAAATTTGGCGAACATAAGCGGTATGGAAGGTTGTTGGTATTACATTCAAGGCGACGGCGCTTCCGAAAGCGAGCTGAGCGCATTTTACGGCTGCTCTAATTTGTCAAGTATCAGATTCCCGTCAAACTGGACGTACATACCGGCCAAGTTTTTAGCGGGCTGCGACGGTTCTCTTGGAAATGTTACGCTCGGAAACGGGATAACCGCAATCGGCTCCAATGCCTTTGACGGCGCGACCGGTATTACGTCTGTAACATTGCCCGACAGCTTGGTATCCATAGGGGACTATGCCTTTAACGGCTGCACCGGCCTGACGAGCCTGACATTGCCGGAGGGACTTAAATCACTGGGGGCATACGCTTTGTACGGCTGCACCGGCCTGACAAGCCTCAAGCTGCCGGACGGTTTGCCCGAAGATGGCGTGGGTGAGTATGCTATTGCCGACTGTGCAAATCTCAAGGAAGTAACACTGCCCGCTGACTGGACATCCGTGCCTGACGGACTGTTTCAGGGAAACAAGAGCATAGAGAGCTACAACATATCCGAGGGCGTCACACGCATTGGGGAATTTGCCTTCGCAGACAGCTCTATAAAGCAAATAACTCTGCCGAGTACGTTGAAAGCAATAGAAGCGAACGCCTTTCAAAATTGTGAGCAGCTGACGAGCGTTGATTTGCCGGAGGGACTGGAAACGCTGGGCGAGTATGCCTTTAGTGGGTCGGGACTGACGGAGATAACAATACCCGGAACCGTGGATACTATAAGCGCTCTGGCCTTCTATGACTGCGGCAGCCTTACAACTGTCGTAATAAAAGACGGAGTTTCCACTATAAACGGGATGGCGTTCAGCTTCTGCGAAAGCCTGAAAACAGCAACCATACCCGACAGCGTGGTCAATATGACGCGCAATGTTTTTTACGGCTGCGGGGCAAGCGGCGTGAAAATTATCTGCTCCGCCGATTCAACAGCGGAAACTGCCGCCAGCACACTGCTGTATTTGTATTCGGATAATTCCCCCGCGCTTTCCGGAGCCAGGTTTTCATTTTACCCGCAGGATATACTGTTCTCCGAAGCGGCGTTGACGGAGAACGTGTATGTGGAGGCAACAACCACATATGTGTATTACCCGTTTATTCAGTCAGACATTTGCTACTATGTGGACTATGACGGTATGTATATGAGCGTTACCTATGAACCGCTGGTGGGATATATCTACATGGGAGCGGCGGTAAGACGAAACGCAAGCGTGAATTACATAAAAGCGGACGATTTCGCAAATTACTATGCCGAGCTTATAAGCTGGGACACGTCCTTTACTTCGCTGGCAGTCCCTGATGATGTCGGAGGAATACCCATAACAGGGTTCAATCTGCTGTCAACCTATGACTTCAGCAGCCTGCGAAGCCTCACAATAGGCAAAAACATGGAGACAATAGGCGGTAATTTGTACTATTGCTCTAACTTGGAGAGCGTTATTTTCCCCGAAGGCGCAGTAACGATAAAAAGCGGCACATTCAAGGGCTTAACAGGGCTTACAAGCGTTGCTTTGCCGTCCACGCTGCGAACGATTGACGAAAATGCCTTTTTAAACTGCACGAACCTTGCAAGCGTGACCTTCAAGGAGGGGCTTACGACAATAGATGAAGCTGCGTTCCAAAACACGGCCTTGACCGAAGTGTATCTGCCCTCCACACTGGAAACACTGCACGCGACAGCTTTTGATTCCGGTGTTGTATTCCACTTTACGGGCAACGCTGGCTCTCTGATGTATGTTTACTACACTATAGGAGACGACGGCATAGAGGTCAAGCACACAGTGTACGCTCTGCCGGACATTCTCTACAGTCTGGGAGTGCGTGTCGAGCAGTTCACCGGCGAGGGTCTGGATAATCAGGATACATATTTCATATCTACAGAATCCGCCGGATTGGCTTCAGACACCGCGGAAGCCACTGCGCCCGTGGGAGACGTGAACACATCAGCGGAAACCGCGCCTGTGCTGGACACGCTGGATACGGACAATGAGATAGTGTACGAGGAGGCTGAAGAAGAAATCACGGAAGAGCCCGAACCGGAACCCGAGGAATCGCACGTCTATGAGCTGGTGCTCAAGGCGGTCGAGACAGTCAAAAACAACCCGCTTGTGACGGCTGCGGTTGTGTGCTTTGTCATCTTCTGCGCAGGAATCGGCGGCGTCCACAGATGGCTCGCTATAAAAAAGGAAGAACGCGACGGCTGAGGTGTTTTCCGTGGAACTGAAACATAGAACGCTTCTTGTTTTCAAATTCCTTTGGGAAACCACGGACGAGACGCACACCGCGTCTCTGGAACAGATTAAGGACTACTTGGAGCGCTGCGGGCTGTCCCGTTCGGATTCCCGCCCAATCAAAAACGATATAGACCAGCTTATCGCCCTCGGTGCGGACATCGTGGTGGACAGACGAGTGCAGAACCGCTACTTTGTGGCGACGCGCCACTTCGACACGGCGGAGGTCAAGCTGCTGATTGACGCAGTGCAGTCCTCAAGATTTATCACGCCGAAAAAGAGCAGGGCGCTCATAGCAAAGCTCTCCACGTTCGTGGAGCCGAGCCAGAAGCAGCTTCTGAACCGCCAGCTCTATGTGGATTGCCGAGCCAAGGCAGATAACGAGGCGGTCCTGCGTGTCGTTGACCATATCCACACCGCCATTGCGGACGGACGAAAGGTAACCTTCCGCTATTTCGATTACACGCCGACCAAAGAAAAAGTTCACCGTCACGGCGGGGCGCTGTATGCGGTTTCGCCCTACGCAATGCTGTGGAACAGCGACCAGTATTACATGGTGGGCTTCTCGGACGCAAGGCGGCTTGTGGCAACCTATCGCATTGACCGCATAGACAGCCTGAGCATTACCGCCGAGGCCGCCGTGCCGCGTCCACAGAACTTCCGCATTTCCGACTACTTCGCACCGGCGTTCTCTATGTTCAGCGGCGAGGAGTGCGAGGTGGAGCTGCTCTGCGAAAACAAGCTGATGAGCAGCATAATCGACCGCTTCGGTGAGAGCGTCCGCACGGAGATAACAGATGAGCGGCACTTCAAGGCCACAGCAAGCGTCGCCCTGAGCGACAACTTCTACGGCTGGGTGTTCGCCTCCGGCGGCAAAATGCGCCTCCTAAATCCCCCAGAAGCTGTCCGCGGGTTCCGTGAGATTCTTGAAAGATACGCGGAAAACTAAACAGCCCAGCAAAACAACGGCAGGCCGAAGGCAGTAATGTCCTTCGGCCTGTTGGGTTGAGCTGCAACAGCAAGGTAAGCATTTAAATGTCCACCTTCATTTTGCCCTCTTGCATTGGCAGACGTCTTGTTGTATAATAAGTCTATCCGAAGCAGACTGATTTATATAAACGGAGAAATGACTATGAGATACAAAAATCCTGACCTGATGGAGAGAATCAAGAAATTTGCCGAGGGCTTTTTCGTGGAAGAGGGACGTTCACCCAGCACCACGGAAATTGCCGAAGCTGTCGGAAGCACCCGCGGGACGATATATCGCTATCTTGTAGAGATGAGCGAGCGCGGCATGATTCGGTACGAGCGGGGAGAAATCACGACGGACAAAATGGGGCGCGTGTCACCGGTCGTAAGCGCCGCTGTTTATGAGGGTGCGATTCCCTGCGGTTCGCCGGACGTTATTGAAGCCTCCGTGGAGGAGTATGTCAAGCTGCCAACATCCATTTTCGGCAGCGGCGAGCTGTACGTTATTCGGACAACAGGCGATTCCATGATAAACGCGGGAATTGAATCCGGCGATTTGGTGGTTGTCCAACGGCAAGGCACGGCGAATATCGGCGACATCGTGGTAGCGCTCCACGGCAATGCCAACACGTTAAAGCGTCTGGGCTACGACGCAGACAGCGGGCAATATATGCTCATACCGGAAAACGACAGCATGGAGCCGATTTATGTGAATGAACTGTCCATTCAGGGCGTAGCTCAGTTTATTATCAAGGCACTGTGAATTGCAGATTCGGGAGGGAGCTGATGCAGAGTGAAAAAAGTCTATGTTGGTGTCAGGTGCCAAACGGACACTGACGGCAATACACGTCCGCTGAAAATCCGCTGGGCGGACGGGCGCGTGTGGGATGTAGACCGTGTGATTCACACCTGCCAAAGTCCGGATTGCTCCTACAGCGGCATACGCTACACCGTCTTGATTGACGGCATGGAGAAGTATGTGTATCAGGAGCAGAGAAGATGGTATGTATTGGTTCAGGAGGAAACACAAACACATGAAAACGCTGGTTTCAAATGCAGAGCTTGAGGAGGTTGGAGAAAGCCTGATTAGAGCGTATATCGGCAGCAAGGAGCCTCCGCCGAACTGCGTGGACATCGAGGGCTTTATCGTGGACTATCTCCACCTGCCCATAGTGTACGCCAATATAGCCGAGGAGGACAGAGACAAAATAGGCTTCGTTTCAGACGGAAAGTATCCTCTGGCGGTTTATGAGCAGCAGCGAAAGGTCAAGCATATCTATCCCGCGGGAACTATTGTCATTGACCGCTATCTGCTCCGCGCGGACAAAAGCGGTCAGCGCCGGTTTACGCTGGCACACGAGGCGGCACATGTCATCTTTGAGCGTATGTCCCCGACAGCGGCGGGACCGTGCTTCAACCGTTTCTTTGATAAAGAACAGGAGTACAGCATTGAGGAGCTGCGGGAGCACTTCAACGCCTGTGAAACGCGGACGGACCGTTTGGCTTCCGTTCTGCTGATGCCGCGATTTATGGTAGAGCAAACGCTTCAGAGCTTTCGTCAGGGCCAGCCTATCCGCCGCTACGGTGGCACGGTTATGAGCAGGGACGATAAGTTATCCGTCCAAAAGATGGCTGACAGCATAGGAGCCTCATTTTCCGCGTTCCTGATTCGCCTGAAGGAACTCGGATTCATAGAATACAGGGACATTTCCGAATACATTGCAAAGGAAATGGCCTTTGGAACGGAGAAATGACAAATGAGCGTACAACAAGTGCCAATCAAGACTTACAAAGTCAAGCGAATGCAGCCGGAAACACAGGAAAAGATAAGCCTGTCTCTTGCAGAAAGTGCAGACCTATCTGAACGCGAGCTGCGGTGTCCGTATTGCCGCCGCTATATCGCTACCCTGTTTTCCGATGCATCAGGACACTTCAAGGCGAAATGCGGGAACTGCAAAAATATAACGACCTACAACATGGGATATTTCCGCCGCGCGCGCCGCCGAAGCGCTGTGAGGCGAAGGTAACGCCAAGCCTAATTTTATAAAAATAGAATAACACACCACACGATTCATAATCGAGCAAGCGGAGTGAGGGCGTTCAGCCCTGAACTATCAAGCGCCGTATGAAGCCGGTTGGCATAGGATTTTCTATGCAGCCGATTTCACCGGCGCTTTTTTGCTGCTCGAATTTGCTTCATACGGCATATTGCGCCTTTCCGGCTTGTTCGGGAAAGGAAAGCCTTATGTACTTCAGCGCAGAAGAATTCGGTGAGAGAGTACGTCTTGCCAGAACAAACAGAAACATGACGCAGCAGGAGCTTGCAGACATGGCGCATACGCAACGCAATCACATTAGCCGCATAGAGCGCGGAGAACGGAATTGTTCTCTTGATTTGCTGGCAGAACTCTCAGAAGCATTGAAAGTCAGTACGGATTATTTGCTCAAAGGCACTCCAGATAAGAAAAGTTATAAAGAAGAACTCGACGACATTATAGCCAAACTAACAGCAATTAGTCAGGAAATGTAAAAATGCGGCCTACGAGGCCTACAAGATGCGGCCTATCAGGGTGACTACAAACGAGCAAAAATGCGCTAAACTTAAATCATCAGCGGGAACACCCGCTTGATTGGAAAAAAGGAAAACTGAATAGGCATTCATCAGGTACGTTCCTGCCAACCAAAGCCTGCTCAGATGTGCGCCACGACCTCGTCGAAGCAAGCTCCGTATCGTTCGCTTCCCCGTAAACGAGAAAGCTCATTCGCTACGCTGCTTCTCCTCTCCCACAGAAGCAAACTTGCTTCTGCGGGTACCCAAAACGAGCGAGCGATAAAACAGACTGAAACTGCCGAGTTGCAATCGGCGCGGCGACGACCCTTGGCAGAGATAATGATACTTCCGTAATTCGCGGCCCGGCCACAATGAAGGCGGGGAGGTTAGATTCCTATGGAGCGGCTTCGCAGACCGCCGCCTGATGATTTCCCATAATTCCGGGGCGTCGGGGACAAATAGGAGTTAGGAAACTGAAGCAATCACCGACAGCCGTTACCTTTGGCGGCTGTCGGCTACATATAAAATAAAGGAGAGTGACACATTGGAAAATACCAACCATGATTACTATCGCGGAGAAATCTATTACGCAGACCTCAACCCCGTGTTTGGACACGAGCAGGGCGGCTATCGTCCTGTCCTGATTTTGCAAAACGATTTGGGCAATTACTTTTCCCCAACGGTCATTGTCACGGCGGCTACAAGGCGCATATCCAAGAAGGCTGGTCAGCCGACCCATGTGACGCTGCGGGATATTGAGGGACTGCCCGGACAGTCGCAGTTCCAGCTTGAAACTCTGCGTACAGTGGACAAGCGCCGTCTGCGGGAGCGCGTGGGCAGGCTTACGGATAACCAGATGTCCGAAATAGACGCCGCCCTGCGAGTGAGCCTTTATCTGGGCGCAGACGCATTTCTTCCTGCGGAGGCGGACGCTCCATGAGTGAAACAAGCAAACTTAACCCCGTTTTGCAAATTGACAGCGAATTTGAGAACAAAATACCGCCGCTGACCGACGATGAGTACAAACAGCTTGAAGAAAACATCGTTTCGGAAGGCATTGTCCTCATGCCGCTTATCGTATGGGGAGACACGATTGTGGACGGCCACAACAGATATAAAATAGCACAGCGGCACCCGAATGTTATTTACACCGTCCACGAAAAGGATTTTGACAACCGTTACGAAGCGCTCGCATGGATTTGCAAGAATCAGCTTGGACGCAGGAACCTTACCCCAATACAGAAAAAGCTGTTGATTGGAGACAGATACGAAGCCGAGAAAATGGCAAAAGGCGGCGACAGGAAAAGCGAGGACGCGAAATCAAAGGACCAAATTGATCCTTTGATTTTCGAGCACGGTACGCGGTCAAAAATTGCTGCTGAAATGAACGCCAGCGAGGGTTACGTACAAAGAGCCGGAGAATATTCACAGGGAGCAGAAGCCGCGGAAAAGGTGTCTCCCGGCTTCCGTCAGGAAATCCTCTCCGGCAAGGTGAAGCCCACGCAGCAGCAGATGAGAGAAATTGCAAAAGCGCCGCCGGAGGAGCGAAAACCGCTGATAGAAGCATTACAAACCGCATCTCCCAAAAAGAACATCAAGCCTAAGTCCAAAACTGCCGCAAAACCGACAGTGAGCGCCGAGAGCCGTAAATCAGCGCTTGCCGCAATTCAGAAAATCTCCGAGGAACTGGCAAGGCCAAAGCCGCCGCTGACCTTGCAGGGCGCTGTTCAGCAATTTGAGTGGAAGGTCACGCTGACGCTGGAGGACTTCGACGGCATCTTTAACAGCTGGCCGCAGCTCGTATCCGAGGAGATATATCGTAATCAGGTAGTTAAGACACTTGAGGACTTGAAAAAATACATTTTGCACATTGAAGGAGGTACTCTTTATGAATGGGACCATGAAGCAAGAAAGATTGTATCAGGAAGCGCTTATTGACAGCTCGAACTTAGTGATTCCCCGCGACACCTACCAGCGGGAGCTTAATAATCATCGAGTTTCTCAAATCGCCGCACACTTTGACGAGCGCGTTGCCAACGAACCGAAGGTCAGCAAACGTGACGGCAAATTTTACGTGTTTGACGGACAGCATACCATTGCAGCCCGAAAACGTCTCAACGGCGACCGAGATTTGCCGATTCTCTGCAAGGTCTACACTGGACTTACCGAGCAGGACGAGGCAAGATTGTTTGCCGAGCAGACCGGCACCTCCGCCAAGGTACACCCCGGTTCAAAAATACGTGCGCTGGTATATGGCGGCGATGAAGATGCAATGGCATTTTTGAAGGCAACGGAGAGCGCGGGACTGCGAATCTCCTTTAACCAGTCTGGAGGGCAAAACCGTATTGGCTGCGTTGCTGCGGCCTACGCGGAGTTCCATTCGGTGGGCGCGGAAATTTACAAGGAGGCGCTTCGGGTGATTACTGCCGTATGGGACGGCCACAAGGATTCACTCCGTGCGGAAACCATTCAGGGCGTGACCGAGTTTATTAAGCTCTACCACAGCGAGTATGATCCGAAGCGTCTGGTCAGCCGACTTCACCGCTGTGACCCTTTGTACATCAGCCGCAGCGCAAAAGCATCCGGCAATTCGCTGCCTGTGCCGCAGAGATATATCTTCGAGGTCTGGAAAATCTACAACGGCACCAGCAAGGCGAATACCCTGCCGCTGAAATTCTGAGGGATGACGCCTATGAACAAATACAAGGATTTCAGCAGACAAAAGAGCGCCGCGCACGGTATTGAACACGCCGAGCTGGAAGCGGCTCGGATGCGCAAGCCGGGCTACCGCCGCAAAATGCGGCGCACTAACAATAAATACACGAGAAAAGCCAAGAGCATTTCTCAATGAAGCAGGAGGTAAGAGTTGATTATAGATACTATCGACAGAGATTCGCTTGTGGACATTCAGAGCGTGAGCATTGACGACACTCTACCAAAAGATGAACGAATACGGGATTATATCCGGCAAATAAAAAATCCGTACCTGTATAGGCACGGAAAGTATGTCGTGAAGATAGCTTTTGCGGACACGGATGTTACGCTGGAGCAAAGGCTGATAGATTATATTCGGGCAAAGTGCGCCGTTGCCTGACATCATCGACACAGCGGCTCTCTTGGGCTAAACTGCATATAGGGACAAAACGCCGCTCCTGTCGGCTTTGAAAAGAACTAAGGAGTGACATCATGCAAAAAACAGAAACAGCAAAAACTTGGAGAGCCACCTTGTATCTCCGTCTCTCCCGCGAGGACGGAGACAAGGAGGAATCCAACAGCATCACAGGGCAGAGAAACCTGCTGCGGGATTTTCTAAAGCGGCATACAGACATTCAGGAGTACGCTGTAAAAATCGACGACGGCTGGTCCGGTTCGTCGTTTGAGCGTCCCTCGTTCAAGGAGATGATGGAGGACGTAAAAGCAGGCCGCACTGATTGCATTATCGTCAAGGACTTATCGCGCTTTGGCAGGAACTATTTGGACGCCGGAGAGTACATCGAAAAGATATTCCCATTCATGGGCGTTCGCTTCATTGCCGTCAATGACAATTATGACAGCTGCCGTGAAAAGAACGCCTCCGACGACCTGATTGTGCCGTTCAAAAACCTCATAAACGAGGCTTACTGCCGCGACATATCCGTGAAAATTCGCTCTCAGCTCGAAATCAAGCGCAAAAACGGACAGTTCCTCGGCTCATTTGCCGCCTACGGCTACTGCAAGGATAAGCGGGATAAAAACCGCCTTGTGGTGGACGAATATGCCGCCGGTGTTGTGCGGCAAATCTTTGCGTGGAAGATTGAGGGATTAAGCCCATTGGACATTGCCAACAGGCTCAACGCCGAGGGCATACTTTCTCCTTTGGAGTATAAGCGCTCTCTGGGAATGAAATGCTATACGCCGCTGCAAACGAATATCAAGGCATCTTGGTCGGCGGCCTCTGTCATAAGGCTGCTGAAAAACCCGTTATACATCGGTACGCTGGTTCAGGGGCGGATGACAACGCCCAGCTTCAAGGTGCATAAGCAAATAGAGAAAGCGGAAAACGAGTGGGCAGTGGTTGAGAACAATCACGAGGCCATTATCTCCAAGAAAGACTATGATACCGTGCAGAAAGTGCTTGCGCTGGACACGCGGCGCAGTCCTGACGCAGCGTCAGTGTCGCTTTTTTCCGGCATGGTGTTCTGCGGGGACTGCGGAGCCAGCATAATAAGCAAGCCCGTGAGCGTGGGAGGCAAAAGATACCGCTATTATATCTGCTCGGCCAATAAGCAGGACAGAAGCTGCTCTCCTCACCGCATCCGCGCGGAAGAGCTGGAGGATATTGTACTCCACCTTCTGCAAAAGCACATCTCGGCAGTGGCGGACTTAGACGAATTGCTGTCAGCCGCAGATACAGCGCCGCTTCGGACCGCGGAAGCCATCAAGGTACAGCGCCGGCTTGACGAAAAGAAAGCGGATTACGAGAAGCAGCAAAGGCTGCTCATGTCGCTCTATGAAAATCTCACTGACGGGGTGATTGACAGGGCGGAATATGCGCGCTTGAAGCAGAGCTTTTCCGAGAGAGCGGCGGAGGCCGAACGACAGATGGATTCCTTGCAGGAGCGCTTATCTGCCGTCAGAACGCAGACGGCGGATATGAGCTGGACGGAAAACTTCAAGCGGTACCGCAATCTCAGCGAGCTTGACCGCTCCGCGGTTGTTTCGCTCATAGACCGCATTATGGTATATGAAGATAAAACGGTGGAGGTTGTTTTCCGCTGGCAGGATGAATTTGCGTGGCAGACGGATATTGTCTGCCGGTCACAAATGAGGGAGGCGGTATAATGGCGAGGACAAAGAGAAAAATTAACCCGCTTGCGCCGGTTTTAGAAGCACAGGCGGCAGATAAGGGCAAAGCAAAATACCTGACTGCCGTCTACGTTCGCCTGTCCGTTGAGGACAGCGGCAAAAAGAACACGGACACCATTGAGGGGCAAAAGAAGATGCTTACAGACTTCATCAGTCGGCAGGCGGACATGAACTTAGCCGGCGTTTGGTGCGACAACGGCGAAACGGGTACAAACTTTGCGCGGCCTCAGTTTGAGGCTATGATGGAGAAAGTCAGGGCCGGAGAAATAAACTGTATTGCGGTGAAAGACCTTTCACGCTTTGGCAGGAACTATAAGGAAACCGGAAATTATCTGGAGCGCATTTTCCCCTTTCTCGGTGTCCGCTTCATCGCCGTCACGGACAATTTCGATACCCTGACGGCGGAACGGAACGAAAACGGGTATATCGTGCCGCTGAAAAATATTATAAACGAGGCTTACAGCAAGGACATTTCCAAAAAGTCAGCCTCAGCTTTGCACAGCAAGCAAAAACGCGGCGACTTTATTGGCTCGTGGGCGCCCTACGGCTACAATAAAAATCCTGACGATAAGCATAAGCTCGTTATAAACGAGGAAACAGCGCCGGTAGTTCGACAAATCTTCGCATGGAGGGCAGCGGGCATATCTGTTACGCAAATCGCCCGCAGGCTGAATGATGGAGGCATTCTCTCACCCTCTGCGTACCTCTATGAAACGGGGCAGGTCAAAACGGAGAAATACCACATCATTTTATGGACAGGAAGGGCAGTAAAGAATATATGCACGCATCCCGTTTACCTTGGACATATGACGCAGAGCCGGAAAAGACAATCCTTCTATGACGGAATGTCTCAGGTGTGCTTGCCGGAAAACGAATGGGCAGTTGTTTGCAATACGCATGAGCCTATTATAGACAGGCAGACATTTGACGCCGTTCAAGAGCTTACACAGAAGCGGCGAGAGGAATACAACAGCCGGCTGGGGAAGTTTGACGATATGGAAACCTGTGAAAACATTTTTAGACAGCTCGTCTTTTGCACCGACTGCAAGCGTCCATTGGTGAGATATAAAAGTGTCAGCCACGGGAAAAAGCTATGGTACAACTTCATTTGCCCTACTCATGCCAACGACCCGAAGCTCTGTCCGAAAAAGTCCATTCGAGAGGATAAGCTGACGGAGATTGTTGCGGCAGCAATTCAAAGGCAGGTCGCCCTTGCGGTAGATATGGAGGCAGTCATCCGCGACATAAACAACCTCCCGTCATTTTGTCGGGAAGTTGAGCAGTCTCGCAGCCATATCATCAACGCAAAGCGGACGCTCAAACGGTGTCAGTCCCTCTATGACAGCCTATATCAGAGCTACGCAGAAGGGCTGATGAGCGAGGACGAGTACATATCTCTTAGGGAACGCTATAAGCAGCAGGCGGATGAGGCCACGCAGACCATTTCCGTGTTGGAGCAGGAAATGCTGTGCAGCAAGCAGTACACGCCGGAAAATCTGTTTCTGCAAGCCTTCACAAAATTCCAATCCTGCACAGAGCTGACAAGAGATATGCTGACCGCGCTGATTGAACGTATCTATATAGATGAGCATGACGGGGTAGAAATCATTTTCAAATGCAGGGACGAATACAACGCTCTGTGTAATTTCATCGAGGGGAGGACGGGCAAATGAAGGTCGTGATGTACCTGCGCATATCCAATGAGGATACGGATGTACGTGAAAAAAGCAAATGCGAATCCAACAGCATTGCGCACCAGCGGTGGATGCTTACCGACTTTGTACGCAATCACCCGGATTTGTGCGATGCAGAACTGGACGAGCTGTGCGACGACGGCTGGAGCGGCAGGAATTTTGAGCGCCCCGGCATGACGGAGCTTCTGGAACGGGTGAAACGCGGCGCGGTGCAGTGCATTGTGGTTAAGGATTTCTCGCGTTTCGGACGTGATTATCTGACCGTCGGAAACTACATCAGCCGCGTCTTTCCCTTCATGGGAGTGCGCTTCATCTCCGTCAACGATAATTTTGACAGCACTCGTCCCGGCGACATAGACAGTCTGGACACATCATTCAAGACCCTGATTTATGACCTCTACAGCCGCGAGCTTTCACAAAAGGTTAAAGCCGCGAAAAAACAGCGCGCGGAGCAGGGACTTTTCATGAGCACATATGCGCCCTATGGATACGCCAAGGACAGCGGCGATAAAAATCACCTTGTGGTTGATGAGCCGGCCGCCGAGATTGTGCGAAGGATTTTTCAAATGGCACTGGAGGGATACAGCACCCGTGAAATTGCGTTCACTCTGAACCAAGAGGGCGTTATAACGCCCATGCGGTACAAGCGAAGTATGGGAGTGCTGCGGAATTGGCGCTGCGTCAGCGAAAACAACTTCTGGATAAGCGGGAGCGTAAGAACTATCCTGCGCGACCAACGATATACAGGCGCAGTTGTCTACGGGAAAAGTGAGCAAACAACAGCCGGACATCATAGCACTGAGCTGAAAGACCATGCAGACTGGATTATCTGCGAAAACAGACATGAGGCGATTATATCCAAATCTGATTTTGACACGGTGCAAGCTATGCTTGCACAAAGGTTAAACAAACCTTATTCGCCGCAGATTGACCGGCCGCTAAAAAGGAAAGTCTTTTGCGGAATATGCGGTCATGCGATGCGCCGAGAATCAAAGCCACGTATACGATACCGATGCAGCACACATTTCTACACAGATGAATATCCCTGCACAGGCCATGGAACGGACGAGGCGGACATCTTTGACGCAATTCTCGAAGCCATACATTATTACGCAAGACTGGCGGTTCGGCTTGATAAGATAAACACCGCACGCCAGAAACACGTCAAAATTGAGAAAAAGAACATCGGCAGGAAACTGACAGCCTTGCAAAACGAAAAGCTCCGCTTGGACGGCAGCCTACAGGAATTGTATGAACGCTTCGCGGACGGCGAGCTATCTCGCGAGAATTACCTTTTGCAGAAACGTTCCATAACTGAGTGTGTACAGCGGATAACCGACGAAACAAGCAGCTTGGAGCAATCAATGGCTGACAGCAGCGACGAACAATCCGAGGTAATAACCAAATATATAGGCTACGCCGAAATTGAGGCGCTGACTTCTGAAATTATAGACGAACTTGTGAAGCGAGTAAACATTTATCCAGACAATGTGCTGGAAGTGCAGCTCAATTTCTCCGACGAGCTTGAATCCCTTCAAGCGCAGCTCAATGAGGCTGGTTGATTAAAAAATTCAAAAAAATTTTTGCCCCTACCTTGACAACGGCAGATGAAGGTATTTCTGGGACTTCCCTACAGCACAGGATTGAGTTCAATCGTCTCATTGCGGACTGCGAAGCGGGCAAGATTGACCTGATCATCACGAAAAGTATCTCACGTTTCGCCAGGAACACAGTGGACAGCCTCCTGACGCAGCGGAAGCTCGCCAATATGAAGCCGCCTGTGGCTGTGTATTTCGAGACGGAGAACCTGAATTCTATGGACTCCGGCAACGACATCATCATGACTGTGCTGTCCGCAACGGCGCAGGAAGAATCCCATGTAAAGAGTGAGATCATGGTTTCCTCGCTGAAGCACAGGTTTGAGAAGGGTATTTTCCTTACCCCGGAACTGCTCGGCTATGACAAGGATGAAGACGGGAATCTCGTAATCAACGAGGATGAGGCAGACACCGTCCGCCTGATTTATTATCTTTTCCTTGGCGGGTTCTCTACAACGGATATTGCAGAAATCCTGACCGATCTTGGCAGGGAGACGAAGATTGGCAATACAGTGTGGAGTGCAAACAGCGTCCTTGGCATTCTTCAGAACGAACGCCACTGTGGAGACATTATCAGCTGGAAGACCTATACCTATGATTATCTGGAGCATAAGTCCAGGAAGAACCGCGGAAAGCGTCCGAGGAAGAAGCAGGCGGACCACCACGAGGCAATCGTGACCCATGAAGAGTGGAATGCCGCACAGAGGATGATTGAAGCACATAAATACGGTACGCGCGGGTGCCCGCTGCCTGTTCTTGAGGTAGTGGATGCCGGGGCGTTACGCGGCTTTGTGCCGGTCAACCGTTCCTGGACTGGATTCTCGGAAGAGGACTATGCGAATGCGTCGCGCAGCGTATATAACGAGGCGGATGAGCCGGAGCAGATTGTTCCACAGGCGAACACGTCTCACTTTGATTTGAGCGGGTATGAGGTGGTCCGTGCGCAGTTCTTCTCCACAAAATATGATCCGGCCATGACCATTTCTGATGATAAGATTTGGTTTAATACAGCGTGCCTGCGGAAGTTCGAGGACGTGGAATATGTGGAACTTCTCCTGAACACGGTGGAGAGCTGCATTGCCATCCGCCCTTGTGATAAGGACAATCCGAATGCCATCCGCTGGGGAGCCTTAAAGGAAGATGGCCGCTGGGCTGTGCTTTCCAAGAGCTGCCGTGGATTCGCACAGCCTCTTTACAGCCTGATGGGATGGAACCCTGTCTGTGGTTATCGTATGCGCGGCCAGTACCTGGAACGCGACGGCGAGAAGCTCATGCTGTTTGACCTGAACGAGCCGGAAGTCACTGTGCGCGAGGAGCCGGAGGAGGAGCAGGAGACGGAGGCTGCCGAAGCAACGGTTGAAGAGAATGCACTGGAGGCAGAACCGAAAAAGCGCAAGCCGCCAGCGAAGATTCTCACACTCTACCCACTCAGCTGGGCTGACAGCTTCGGGGATGAGGCGGGGAAGATCCATCTGTTGGAGCGCGTGAAGTATTCAGGGAATTGGGATGCATTGCGGCCGGCGAAGGCCGTGGAAAACGTGCAGGATTTCACCAGGGAGAAAGTGGACGCCCTGATGGATAAGGCACAGGAACTTATAGATAGAATGAGGAAAGCGGTATGAGTGAAACTGTAAACGAAACAACAATCGGCTCGAATGAGCCAGTGCTCGGCAGGAAAGAACTGATCGACCAGCGGGCGCAGGAGCTGGCGCGGGATTTCAGCTATGACGGATACCAGGTTGTCCGCAAAGAACTGTTTGCGCATTTGCGTGACCCGGCTGTGGTGATCCGCCGCGACAGCGTGACATTTAACACAGCCTGCATTGACGGGCTGGAGGACGTTGTGTACATAAATATCCTTGTCAATTCCGCAAAGAAGAAAATGGTGGTCAGGAAGTGCGGGGAAAACGACAAGGACGCTATCCGCTGGTGCGTAGCAAAGCCGGACAAAAGAAAAAGCCGGAAGATTAGCGGAAAGGTCTTCACGGCGAAGCTCTATAAAGATATGGACTGGAATGCTGACTGCCGGTACAAGGTTCTCGGTTACCGCATCACTTTTGACGGGGAAACCATTTATATCTTCGACCTGGCGGAAACCGAGATATTCCTCGATGTAAAGAAAAAGTCTAAAGGGGAAGCCGCCGTCTCGGATGGGGGTGTGGTTCCCATGTCCGATGAGCAGGCAGCCACGATTGAGCATATTGCAGCGGAGTCCCGGAAGCTCTCTCGGCAGGGCTATATGCCGGAGCAGTGGGAGAATTCCTACGGCTTGCCGGTAGAAGAACACGGAAGGGCACTGCAGGTCGATATCAGGGAGGGCTATGCCCAATTTGATATGTTTCCGGATAAAAAGAAGTCCGAGGAAGGTGGCATAAATGCAGGAGAATAATGCAGAAAAGATTGTTCCGGGTATTTCATTTTCAAAGAAGCAAGGGATGATTATGATTTTCCGCTCCACGATCCAGGCACTTTCGGAGCCGGATTATATCCGATTCTTGATGAACATGGAGAAAGGCTGCCTTGCTGTTCAGGCGTGTGATAAGAAAACCCTGGACTGTTTCAGGGTGCCTGCATATGATTCGAAAGACTGGACGTTTCGCATTTACAGCGATATGATGCAGAGGATGCTGTGGACACGCTGCGGCTGGGAGGACGAGTATACCTATCGCGTCAGCGGTGTCTTGCACCCGGAGTATAGCCTTGTGGAGTTCGACCTGAACGCGGCAGAGCGGGTTGCAGAATCACAGTCGGCTGTGGATGATGGTTGACACGGAGAAACTCGGAGCATTGATTGTTGAAGCAGAAAAATGACACAGGCTGAAGATAAGTGGAAAATAGAATAGTGGATGAGTCATAGCCTTGAGGCCCTCTTCGGAGGGTCTATTTTTTTTGCCCATTTTGCAGTGTAGAAGCACACAAGTTTTGCACATTTTCAAAGCCGAGAAGAAAGTTACATTTTCGACCCCACAAGTTTTGTACATTTTTATTCTCACACGGTTTTGCACATTTCTGAATGGCTCTACACATGAAAATGTACATTATTTTTTCGGAAATTCTCGTTCCAAAGGGGAATCATTAGTATTTCACTGTGAATGCTAAAATGGACTTGAGCCACTAAAGCAAAAATGACAATGAACATTTGAGCCACCTTACCAAATGCTCTACAATAGTGACAGAGCTATTGTAGGGGGGAATGAAAGGTGGTAACTTCCGTGGAAATATACAAGGAAATACGACGGCTTCAGCTTGGTGGCGTAACCAGCCAGCGCCAGGCAGCGAGGCTGCTGGGAATTTCCAGAAACACCGTCAAGAAATACTGGGATGGCAATGCAGTTCCGTGGGAACACCAGAATTATGAGCGGGTGTCGGCGGTCATGACGCCGGAGGTCATTGCGTTCATTAACGCTTGTCTGGATGAAGATGAGCGGGAGAAAATCAAAAAGCAGCGTCATACGGCTCGTCGTATTTACCAGCGACTGAAAGAGGAATGCGGTTTTACCGGTAGTGAGTCATCGGTAAGAAGGGCGGTACATGACATGCGAGCCATGGCTTTGGAGTAGACAAGGCGGCTGCGGCCGCCTGTCATCCACTGGATACACTTACAGTAAGGGGGGACTTCCTGTCCAGCAGCTTGACTGGCTCATTTTTTCGTTGGCAAGTGGCTCAAATATTCGTGAGCACATTTGCCCCATGTGGCTCAAGTGTTCGTTGTCACAAGTGGCTCAAATGCTGATGCGCACATGGCTCAAATATTCGTTGACTTTCACATTTCACACATAGATTCGCACATTCTCCGGAGAAAGTTACATTTTTTCGCACATTTTTCGCCTCACAGCGGCCTGTCAGAAAAAATGTAACTTTTTTGTGGGGTTGGTTTTGCACATTTTTCGAGAAATGTACATTTCATTGAAAATGTAACTTTTGGTGGGGAATGTACTTTTCGGGGCTGGGAGCTGGTTTTGATTATGATTTTGGAGGAGCGGGTGTTTCGGCACATATTGAAAAATGTGCAAAACTAATAACTACATATAGCGTATAAACGCTGATTTATGTCTATATCTTGTGGTTTTATGCGCATGGTTCCCTTTTTATAGGGTCAGTCGAATGTTTACCCAACAAAAAAAGTTTTAGATTTCAGCGTCAGCGTCAATGAAAAACACAGTTTTTTGGCAGTCTGAAATGCCCCAAAATGTAAAACTTCTATGGTAGACGATTTGTAGGGTAGACCTCTGGTAATGAATGTTTCGTGGCTATGAGAAACGAAACATAGGGTAGACATGGGTATTGAGACTAATCAATGATTTGTTGAAGTATTAAAAAGATGGATTGAATTGACAGGGCTGTTTTTGTAATTAATACACAAAAAAGTGCTTGAAACTTTTTTTGTAGGGTAAACCTATTTCAGCATATGTATCGCTTTTGGGCAGAAAAATCGAAAACTTTTCTTGTCGGGTAAACCTGCTTCAAGATATGTACTGCTTGTAGGCGGCTGTGTAGAATTGAAACTTCTCTTGGCGAAGAGTATAAGACTAAGGCAATACCGCACAAAAATAAAACGTGCAGAGAATCAGCAAATGTGGTAAAATAGATTTATGGATAAACAAATAAGCCTGTCTGCACTAAACGATGAATTATCTCAGGCGCGGACGAAAAAGAAAAAATTTCTCGAGCAAATTGAGCGCATTGTTCCCTGGGGAGAATGGATTTCCATGATTCGGCCGTACTATTATAAAGGAGAGCGCGGCAATAAACCCTATGACTTGGAACTGATGCTGCGACTGTATTTGCTGCAAAATCTCTACAACCTGTCCGATGAGGGCACGGTTGCCGAGGTAATCGACAGCCGCGCCTTCTCGGAGTTCTGCGGCGTGGATTCAAGCAACCAAGTGCCAAACGGCGACACGCTGGGGCGATTTCGCAACATCTTAGTGCGAAACCATTTGCAGGAACAGCTCTTTGCCCAAGTTGTATATCCGAAGAAAACGTTGTACATAATCCTATTATATTATTTGAATTTAAATTTACGGAGCATTTCCTATGGGTTCTCTTGAAAAAAACGAGCTGCACGAGGTGCTGATTGACGGCTGGAACTCCGTCGGCGCGGGCGTGGCGCATATCGGCGGGCGCGCTGTGTTCGTCAGCGGCGCGATACCGGGCGAGCGCTGGATTGTGCGCATTGTCAAGGCGACGGCCACGGCGGTTTACGCAAAAGGGGAGAGGCTGCTGCTCGCCGCGCCGGAGCGCATAGAGCCCGCCTGCCCCCACTTCGGCAAGTGCGGCGGTTGCGCCCTGTGCCACGTCAGCTATGAAGCGGAAAAGCGCTTCAAGTTGGAGCGCGTGAACGAGGCTTACGCGCGCATAGGCGGCCTCGCGCTCCGCTGCGGGGAGATTCTCGGCGCGGAGCATATCGACGGTTACCGCAACAAGGCTGTGTTTGCCGTCGGCGCGGGCGCTGTCACCGGCTTTTTCCGTCCGCGCAGCCACGACGTTGTTGCCGTTGACCGCTGCCTGATTCAAACCGACGCCGCCAACCGCGCCGCCGCCGCTCTGTGCGAATTTATGAAGAAGCACGGCATACCGGCCTACGACTATTCCACCGGCAGCGGACTTATTCGCCACATCTTCGTGCGTGTGGGCATGAGCTCCGGCGAGGTGCAGGTGACTGTCGTGACTGCCGGCGGACTGGGCGCGGCCACTTCGGCGCTGGCGGACTGCCTCCGCGAGGCTGTACCCGAAGCCGTCAGCATTGTGCTGAACGTCAACCGCACGGCGGGCAACACGGTGCTGGCGGGCGACTTTTACACGCTCTGGGGGCGCGACACGATTACGGACAGGCTCTGCGGCTTGGACTTCGAGCTGTCGCCGCACTCGTTCTATCAGGTCAACCCCGTGCAGGCGGAAAGGCTGTACGAGCGCGCGCTGGCCTACGCCGCGCCGGAGGGCAAGGGCACGGTGCTCGACCTCTACTGCGGCGCGGGGACAATCTCGCTCTGCCTCGCCCGCGGCGCGGAGAAGGTGATAGGCGCGGAAATCGTACCCGAGGCCGTGGAAAACGCCCGTGCCAACGCCCGCCGCAACGGAATTGCGAACGCCGAGTTCATCTGCGCCGACGCGGGAGAAGCCGCCGCGGAACTGGCCCGCCGCGGCTGCACCCCCGACGCCATAGTCCTCGACCCGCCCCGCAAGGGCCTGAACCCCGAAGTGATAGCCGCCGCCGCCGCTATGCGCCCCGAGCGCATAGTGTACATCTCCTGCGACCCCGCCACGCAGGCGCGCGATTTGAAGCTGTTCACGCAGAACGGCTACGAGCCAATAGAGGCAACCGCAGTGGATATGTTCCCAAGAACGCGGCATGTGGAAACGGTTGTTCAACTGTCCCAACAAAAGTCGGACGATGTGGTTCGGGTGGGGGATAGACATTGATAAATCGGATATACGGCAGCGGAGAGCAAGGCCGCTTGACGTCTGACCGGAATATTAACTTGATGCTGCTGTACAGGTCCTGCTGTATGGCGGCATTTTTTGCTCTTTGTTGTGTCATGCTCAAAGAATGGGTTCGTGGTTTGCCTTAATGTTGTGTTATTATCACAATATATTGACATTTGTGTAATATGTTGAGTATAATTTAATAGAGTTGCGTTTTTCAAAAAAGATGATTCTGCATCATATCTCAAACAAATTTTTTAAAATCTTTAAAACTTTTTCACCGCCTAATCTGTCATAGTTTCAGAAGGAGGTGAGAGGACTGGATAAAAAAAGATTTTGGCTCTGGTTTCTGGCACTGTTCAAAAAGGACATGGATAATTTCAAAGAAAGAGAAGACGATAAAAAGAAAATATATGATAATGTAGCGCAATATATGCAATATATGAGGGAGGGAAGAAAATGACCTATTCAGAGGCTGTAGAGCTGGCAAAAAACAGTGATGAACGCGGATTTGATTTCTTATATCAGAATACATACAAAAGCAAGCTGTACTTAGCATTGCAATATATGAAAAACGAAGAGGATGCACAGGATGTTCTTCAAGACGCATACGTAAAAGCTTTCTTAAATCTGGATTCTTTACAGAATCCGGAGCAATTCCCAGCATGGCTCGGCCGAATTGTGGCGAACACGGCAAAAAACGCGTTAGTCAGAAGCAACCCCATTCTTTTTTCAGATATTGCGTCCGAATCAGAGGACGAGCCGTTTGAATTTCAGATTGAGGACGATGACATCAATCATCAGCCGGAACTATCGTACACAAAGGAAGAGACACGCCAATTGGTGCGGGAATTTATTGATTCATTATCGGAGGAACAGAGAATCTGTGTCCTGATGTTTCATATTGAAGGCGCATCTATCAGGGAAATCGCAGAAGCATTGGATTGCTCGGAGAATACCGTGAAATCCCGCTTGAACTACGGCAGAAAAAACATTAAAAAGAAAGCCGAGGCTCTGCAGAAAAAAGGATACAAGCTTTATGGTCTGGCTCCGCTTCCGTTCCTTCTTTGGCTGCTTCACGAGGATGCATACGCTATGTCGCTTGAACAAAGTTTCCAAGCGGCAGGGAGGGGAATTTCAGATACCGTTTTTCGGGAATTTTCGTTTTCGGGAAGCAGTTCGTCTTTACCCCGTTCAGATATGGTGAAACAGCAAGGCGGAAAGTGTTCATACTCAAATTGCGCCGGAGCATCCGGCGCGGGACACGCGGCTGGAACCGGATTGCTCCGTACTGCGGCAGGAAAGGCTCTTATTGCAGTTATCGGAGCAGCGGTCATCACCGGTTCTGCCATTGGCATTACGATGTTGAACCGAAGCAGTGAGAATGAACGGTCAGCTATAGTACAGGAAGAGATGACTGCTGACCTATCAGCGAAATCCGCTGCGGAGGAGGAAAACACACCGGTCGAAACTGAAGAAGATATAACCCAGCCGCAGGAGGCAGCGGATGAAGATTACCCGGATTTGCTGGAAGGAGAGCTCACGAAGAATGAGCTGGAGTTTGTACTTGCATATGGGCCGGAAGAGCTGACGGAAGCAGGATTGTCCGATTCTGAATGTGAGATTATCAGGAACCAGTTCTGCCAATCATCCGCAAACGGACTGGATATGCTGACAGAGTACGGAACGGATTCATCGTATCGGAGAGGGTACAGCGTCAGTGAACTCAACCGTCTGTTTTCTGTATTTACAGATTATCGCTTTACTGAAGAAAACGACAGCGATACGCAGTATGGCACGGATGTGGACGGGGATACAATATGGGCATCAGCGGCAGAGTTAAACTTCATTGCTGTCGCTACAATCACGGATGCAAGCTATACGGAGGATGAAATGACCGTCAATTTCCACTTTCATAAAGAAGTGGACGACTATGAGTTTTCCAGCACAACAGATACCGATAAAACCGCTATCCTGCGTAAGAATGAGAATGGTAACTTTCGCATAGTAAGCATAACGCAAGTAGATAGTTTGATTGATGCGGAAAGCAACGCGGGACAGGCTTCGTCCGGAATACCCGATGCAACTTCCATACGGGCACTCTATGAAGAGGTGCTGCAAAGTGCCGGTAATGGCTCGTACACCTTCCCGCAGGCGGGCGCATACGCTGAAAACTATTGGTATTTCGTGACCGATATGGATGGCGACTGCGTTTCGGAATTAATTGTTGCAGCACAGTTTGAATTGGATGCGTTTTACTGGTACGACTGCATTGTGTTTGACGTTGAATCAGGATTGTTAAAACAGGTTGACGGCGATGTCTGCGTCTTGTCCGCATATATTCCGGCTGATGGGAAGGGATTCTTGGGAATGACAGATTTCAGCCGTGGTTCCGGACAGACAGAAATACATAGAATTACGATTCAATCCGGCTCGCTGTCAATCAGCGGAATCGAATATGACTTCATTAGCGGCAGTGATGAAAATACACAATTCAGTCAGTCAAATTTGATGGTTACATGGTTGGATATCTCAGATTTTTCGGGTCTGGATGAGATAAATTAAAACAAAAAGGAGTAATACAAATGAAAAAGAAAATGTTTGGGCTGCTTCTGGCAGCATTGATGCTTGCGGCGTTTATGCTGAGCGGATGCGGCGCAGCAGATTCTGAGGAATCCGTATCGGAAAGCACAGACATTACGGAAACGTCTGCGCCGGAATCGGAGGACGCGGAAGAAGTAACCGAGAGTACAGATGAAACAGAAAGCGTAATTGAGACGGAGGCTGTGGAGGAAACGGAAGAACCGGAAATACCTCAGGAGACGGAAGAGGTGCTTGACGCGGAGACCGCAGACGCGTCTACGGAGATTCAGTTCGGAACGAACCAAAATGATGCGGTACTAATACCGCTAAATACAAAAGTTTACGGAACATTAACCTCTGAATATTATTGGTGTGCCTTTACTACTGGAAGTGATATAGAAGCCGATTACCGAATCACATTTATAGATAAAACCGCATCATCAGAAAAATTATATGCAGTGGTTTTCGATGAATACGGCACAGAAATTTCTTCAAGAGAAGCCGATCCGAATGGTCTTGCTTCAACCTTCAGCCTGGATGAATTGGAAACCAATACAACCTATTATGTCCGTTTTAAATCACAACGTGATAAAGAATGCAATTTTGTCATCATCATCCGAAATATCAACGAAGTTGCATCTGGTATCAAAACCTCAGACAATATTGCCTCATATGATACGAACACTATTGCCGTTGCAACAAACATGGATGATGCGGAACTTGTTCCGGTTGGTACAAAAATAGAAGCAACTATAACAAATGAACATAGTTATTATGCATTTGTAGCTACTGTAGATGGAGAATATAAAATTACAACAGTAGATGAAACCTCCTCTTCAGAAAAATTATATATAACTTTATATGACGAATATGGCACCAAACTTGCTTCAGGTGAAGCAAGTCCAAACGGAACGGCTTCTACTTTTTCATCAGGAGAACTTCTGACAGGAACGACATATTACTATTGTATTACTTCCCAGCGTGGTAAAGAAGCTACATATACTATCATCGTCCGCGAGCCAGAAGGCGCAGTTGAGGAAAACGTAGCTATCGTAATCGAAGATGAAACTGAAACGGAGGAGCTGTTATTTACCGTCCCTTTTGAGATAAACTCCACACAGGTGCAGTTCGTCATCAACTCTGATGAGTTCATGGATAAAGAAGCTGCGAAAACTGCTGTGGAGCCTGTTGCGGAAGCATTGCTCGCTTATCCCGACCACTCGATTCTGATTGCAGGGACAACTGCCACGGACGGAACGCAGGAATCCTGTGTGAAGCTTTCGGAGCGCCGTGCGAATGCAGTAAAAAATCTTCTCGTAGAAGAGTTTGGCGTGCCGGAATCACAGATACAGACCATCGGATTAGGCTATGAAGCAGACCCCTTTGAACGCGGCCAAGACAGGGAGGTTGCCGGTGATATTACCAGTAAATTTATTGAGTCCGAAGGAAAGAAGAACCGCCGCGTTGTAATTATGGATATAGATTCTGATATTGCACAGGAAATCCTTGCTTCAAATTGATTGCCGCTTTAGGATACATCAGATAGAGCTTTGGCAATACAAATCTTGTATAGGTATCGGAACCGCGTGTGCGCTTTAGCTGTACACGCGGTTTGCGTATTCATTGTTCATACGGGTATCGTAAAAACGAAAAAGAATCAAATTGCACTTTTGCACAAACATCATTAATTGTTTGCCGTGTTTTCCCTCCGAAAAACCTCTTGACAAACTTCCGCGGACGTAGTATTATCTTAACAATCGAATAAAATCAATAAAACCGTTGAAGCGGGAGTAAAAGCAGTTGGGCGCGCGCAGAGAGTTCGGGGGGCTGGGAGCCGAATCGAGAGCCGATTGCAAAATGGGCCGCTGAGGGCGCGGGGAAAGGCGTTTGGCCGAGTATTCCGCGACGTGCGGGCATACGTCAGTTGCCGGAGATATGTCGGTATCTCGCTGAGAGTACGGCTTCGGCCGTGAACCAAGGTGGCACCGCGGGTTTAGTTCCCGTCCTTGACAGAGATTATTTGCTTTTCTGTCGGGACGGTTTTTTATTCCTCCTGACATGAGAGCGTCAGGAGGTTTTTTCTATGTTTCCAACACTTGCGGAGGTAAAAGCCATCGCCGCGGGCGGCGATTACCGCCGTGTGCCCGTTTGCAGGGAGCTGATGGCCGACCGCTTCACCACTGTGGAGGTCATGCGCATACTGCGCGCCGCCAGCCGCCACTGCTTTCTGCTGGAGAGCGCGGAGCAGGACAAAACTTGGGGGCGCTGGTCGTTCCTCGGCGCCGACCCCGAGCTGGAGCTGACCTGCTCGGACGGACTGCTGCGCATACGCGAGGGCTACCGCGAGCAGGACGTGCGCGAGACCGTCACGCAGGTCGAGCACCCGGGCGAGGCCATACGCGGCATACTCGCCCGCTGCAAGAGCCCGAAAATGGAGGGTATGCCGCCGTTCACGGGCGGGCTGGTCGGCTATTTCTCATATGATTACATAAAATACGCCGAGCCTACGCTGCGCGTGGGAGCGCCGGAGGACAGGGACTTCCGCGACGTTGACCTGATGCTGTTTGACCGCGTCATCGCCTTCGACAACTACCGCCAGAAGGTGCTGCTGATTGCGGGCGTGGACACTGCCGACATCGACGCGGGTTACGCCGCCGCTGAGCGCGAGCTGGAGGAAATGGCCGCGCTGCTGCGAGAGGGCAGGCGCGCCGACTTCCCGCCGCTGAAGCTCAAGGAAGAGCTGACGCCGCGCTTTTCCGTGCAGGAGTACGGCGCAATGGTCGAGCGGGGCAAGCACTATATCCGCGAGGGCGACATTTTTCAGGTCGTGCTGTCCAACCCCCAGACAGCCGCGGCGGAGGGCAGCCTTTTCGATACCTACCGTGTGCTGCGCACGCTGAACCCCTCGCCGTATATGTTCTACTTTTCCAGCGACGACATGGAGATTGCCGGAGCCTCGCCGGAGACGCTGGTGAAGTTGGAGGACGGCGTGCTGCACACGTTCCCCCTTGCGGGCACAAGACCGCGCGGCAGGACGGACGAGGAGGACGCGGAGCTTGAGCGCTCGCTGCTGGCCGACGAGAAGGAAAAGTCCGAGCACAATATGCTCGTCGACCTCGGCCGCAACGACATCGGGCGTATAAGCGAGCTGGGGAGCGTGGAGGTGGAAAAATACCTCACCATTCAGCGCTTTTCCCACGTCATGCACATCGGCTCGACAGTGCGCGGGACGCTGCGCCAAGGGCTGGACGCCGTGGACGCGGTGGACTCCATTCTTCCCGCGGGAACGCTCTCCGGCGCGCCCAAGCTGAGAGCCTGCGAGATAATTCAGGAGCTGGAGGGCTGCAAGCGCGGGATATACGGCGGCGCGATTGGCTATCTGGACTTCGCGGGGAATCTCGACACCTGCATCGCCATACGTCTGGCGTATAAGAAAAACGGCAGGGTATGCGTCCAGTCCGGCGCGGGCATCGTCGCCGACAGCGTACCCGAAACGGAGGCCGTGGAGTGCCAGAATAAAGCCCGCGCGGTGGTAAACGCTCTGCGCGCGGCGGAGGAGGGCTTGGAATGATATTGCTTATTGATAACTACGACAGCTTTTCTTATAACCTTTACCAGCTCGTCGGCTCGTTCAGGCCGGATACGCTGGTCAAGCGCAATGACAAAATCAGCCTTGACGAGATAGCGGAGCTGGCGCCGGAGGCGATTTTCCTCTCCCCGGGACCGGGACGCCCCGAGAACGCCGGAATATGCATACCCGCCGTGCAGCGCTTTGCCGCCAGCATACCTATCTTCGGCGTGTGCCTCGGCCATCAGGCCATATGCATGGCGTTCGGCGGCAGCGTGGGCTACGCCAAGCGGCTCATGCACGGCAAGGTCTCGCCCGTCATACCGACGGCGGCGGGAAGTCGGCTTTTCGCCGGACTGCCGACGCCTTTCCCCGCGGCGCGCTACCACTCGCTGGCCGCGGACAGGGACACTCTGCCGGACTGCCTGACAGTGACCGCCGAGACCGCGGACGGCGAGATAATGGCCTTCGAGCACCGCGAGTACCCCGTTTACGGCGTGCAGTTCCACCCCGAATCCGTGATGACGCCGGACGGCGCAAAAATTGTGAAAAACTTTTTCGATATAATCAAATAATCAATAAATAACAGGAGGATTTCAAAAATGATAGCGGAAGCCATAATGAAGATTGTTGACAAGCAGGACCTGACGTACCAAGAGGCCTACGACGTGATGAACGAGATAATGAGCGGCGAGACGAGCCAAGTGCAGAACGCCGCCTTCCTCGCCGCGCTCTCCACCAAGAGCACCAAGGCCGAGACTATAGAGGAAATTTCCGGCTGCGCTGCGGCCATGCGCTCCCACGCCGTTAAGGTGACGACGAACATGGACACAATGGAGATAGTCGGCACCGGCGGCGACGGCGCGCACTCGTTTAATATCTCCACCACCGCGGCGCTCGTTGCGGCGGCTGGCGGAGTGAAGATTGCCAAGCACGGCAACCGCGCGGCCTCGTCCAGCAGCGGCACGGCGGACTGCCTCGAGGCGCTGGGCGTGAACCTGAACCAAGACCCCGACAAGGCCGTGGAGCTGCTGAACAATGTCGGCATATGCTTCTTCTTCGCGCAGAAGTACCACACCTCGATGAAGTATGTCGGCGCGATACGCAAGGAGCTGGGCATACGCACGGTGTTCAATATATTGGGACCTCTGACAAATCCGGCGTCGCCGTGTATGCAGCTTCAGGGCGTATACGACGGCTCGCTCGTGGAGCCGATTGCGCGCGTGCTCTCCAGCCTCGGCGTTAAGCGCGGCATGGTGGTCTACGGTCAGGATAAGCTGGACGAAATTTCCCCCAGCGCCCCGACCTCTGTCTGCGAGATATGCGGCGGCGAATACAAGAGCTACGTCATAGCGCCGGAGGACTTCGGCCTTGCGCGCTGCCAAAAGAGCGACTTGCTGGGCGGCACTCCCGCCGAGAACGCGGCCATCACCCGCAGCATACTGGCGGGCGAGACGCTGCCGCGGCGCAACGCGGTG
This sequence comes from Oscillospiraceae bacterium, assembly GCA_021202845.1. Classification (GTDB taxonomy): domain Bacteria; phylum Bacillota; class Clostridia; order Oscillospirales; family Oscillospiraceae; genus JAJQCF01. The sequence goes on along the minus strand of JAJQCF010000025.1, from coordinate 21,821 downwards.
CTGCTCAACGCGGGCGCGGCGCTCTATCTCGGCGGCAAGGCTGCCGACATGGCCGACGGCGTGAAGCTGGCGGACGAGATAATTAAGTCCGGCGCGGCCACACGCACGCTGGACGCCCTCATTCGGGAGAGCAACGCATGACAATTTTGGACGAGCTGGCCGCCTATGCGCGCGAGCGGGTGGCGGCGGACAAAGCAGCCGCGCCCTTGGAACAGCTTGCGGAGCGCTGCCGCGAGCGCGGGCAGGGGAGACCCCGCTTCGCCGAGGCGCTGAAGGGCGACGGCCTGAGCTTTATTTGCGAGGTAAAGCGCGCCTCGCCCTCCAAGGGCATGATAGCGGAGAGCTTTCCCTATCTCGATATAGCGCGCGGCTATGCCGAGGCGGGAGCGGACGCCATTTCCTGCCTCACCGAGCCAAAGTGGTTCCTCGGCTCCGACGAAATTTTTCGCGAGATACGCGCCGCCGTGCGGACGCCCATGCTGCGCAAGGACTTCACCGTTGACGAGTACCAGCTCTATCAGGCGCGGCTCATGGGCGCGGACGCGGTGCTGCTCATCTGCGCGCTGCTTGATACGGACACGCTTGCGCGTTACCTGCGGCTGTGCGGAGAACTCGGGCTGGACGCGCTGGTGGAGGCGCACGACGAGGCGGAGATTGCCTCGGCCGTCTCCGCGGGCGCGGGGATAATAGGCGTGAACAACCGCAATCTCAAGGACTTTTCCGTGGACTTTTCCAACGCCCAGCGCCTGCGCTCGCTGATACCTGACGGCGTTATCTACGTCGCGGAGTCCGGCGTACACTCGCCGGAGGACGCCGCCGCGCTCAGCGCCTTGGGCGCGGACGCCGTGCTGGTGGGCGAGCACCTGATGCGCGCGGAAGATAAGGGCGCGGCGCTGGCCGCGCTGAGGAGGGCAGCGAAGTGACGAAGATAAAAATCTGCGGCCTCAGCCGCGAGGCAGACATCGCCTATGTCAACGAGGCCAAGCCGGACTACTGCGGCTTTATAATTGACTTCCCCAAGAGCCACCGCAGCGTGTCCCCCGCGCGCGTGAGGGAGCTTGTCGGCGCGCTTGACGCCGGCATTGCGCCCGTCGGCGTGTTCGTCAACGCCGCGCCCGAGCTTGTGGCGGATATGCTCCGCGACGGCACGCTCGCTTTGGCGCAGCTGCACGGCAGCGAGGACGAGGATTATATCTCCCGCCTGCGCCGTCTGACAGATGGGCCGCTGATAAAGGCGTTCAAAATTAAATCCGCCGCCGATTTGCCGCCAGCCGCGGCCTGCTCCGCGGACTACGTGCTGCTGGACTCCGGCGCGGGGAGCGGCGAGACGTTCGACTGGTCGCTGCTGCGCGGCTTTCCCCGACCGTTCTTCCTCGCGGGAGGACTGGGGCCGGAGAATTTGCGCCGCGCCATAGCCGAGGTACAGCCGATGGCGGTTGACATGAGCAGCGGCGTGGAGACGGACAAAATCAAGGACAGAGGAAAAATTTTGGCGGCGGTGGCCGCAGTCAGGGAGAGCGAAGCATTATGATATTCATTTTAAAACGCGGCGTCAGTCAGGAGCAGGTGGATAAGTTCGTCGCCGGCTGGGAGCAGCAGGGGCTTTCCGCCTTCGTCCGCCCGGGCACGGAGCACACCGCGGTATGTCTGATAGGCAACACGGCGCACGTTGACATGGAGCGCGTTGTCGAGCTGGAGCCGATAGTCGATTACGCAAGGCGCGTGACGGAGCCGTACAAGCTCGTCAGCCGCACCGTGCAGCAGGAAAACACCATTATACGCGTAGGCGGCGCGGAGTACTCGCCGAGCACCTTCCCCGTCATTTCCGGCCCCTGCTCCGTGGAGTCGGAGGAGCAGGTTGTGCTTATCGCCAAACGCATAAAGGCGGCGGGCGCAAGGCTGCTGCGCGGCGGCGCTTTCAAGCCGCGCACCTCGCCCTACTCGTTCCAAGGCTTGGGCGAGGAGGGACTGCGCTTTCTGCTCACGGCCAAGCAGGAAACGGGTCTGCCCATTGTCACGGAGATAATGAACCAGACGCAGATTCCGCTTTTCGAGGACGTTGACGTGGTGCAGATTGGCGCGCGCAATATGCAGAACTTTGATTTGCTCAAGGCCGTGGGGCGCATGGGCAAGACCGTTTTGCTCAAGAGGGGACTGGCAAACACCATTGAGGAGCTGCTGATGAGCGCGGAATATCTCATGTCCGAGGGCTGCGAGAACATAATACTCTGCGAGCGCGGCATCAGGACGTTCGAGACCATGACGCGCAACACCCTCGACCTCTCCGCCGTGGTGCTGCTCAAGCAGAAGTGCCACCTGCCGGTCATAGTTGACCCCAGCCACGCCGCCGGAATACGCTCGCTGGTGCCGCCGCTGAGCAAGGCCGCGCTGGCGGTAGGAGCGGACGGACTAATGGTGGAGACGCACAACGACCCAGCGAAGGCGCTGTGCGACGGCGCGCAGTCGCTGGACTTGGATATGTTCGACAAGCTGATGGACGACCTGAAAACCCGCGCCCCGCTGGAAGGGCGAACGATATAAAAGGAGGAACAAGACTTTATGAGCACAGCAGGACGCTTTGGCATACACGGCGGTCAGTATATACCCGAAACGCTGATGAACGCCGTTATCGAGCTTGAGGAGGCTTATAATCACTACAAGGACGACCCCGACTTCAACGCGGAGCTGACCGCGCTGCTGAACGACTACGCGGGACGCCCCTCGCGCCTTTACTACGCCCGCCGCATGACGGAGGACCTCGGCGGGGCAAAAATTTACCTCAAGCGCGAGGATTTGAACCACACCGGCGCGCACAAAATCAACAATGTGCTCGGGCAGGTGCTGCTCGCGCGCAAAATGGGCAAGACGCGCATAATCGCCGAAACGGGCGCGGGACAGCACGGCGTTGCCACCGCCACCGCCGCCGCGCTCTTCGGCATGGAGTGCGAGATTTACATGGGGCGCGAGGACACGGTGCGCCAAGCGCTGAACGTCTACAAAATGCGCTTGCTCGGCTCCAAGGTTCACCCCGTGGACAGCGGCACGGCCACGCTCAAGGACGCCGTTTCGGAGACTTTCCGCGAGTGGGTCAGCCGCATTGACGACACCCACTATGTCCTCGGCTCGGTCATGGGTCCGCACCCGTTCCCGACCATTGTCCGCGACTTTCAGGCCGTCATCTCCCGCGAGATAAAGCAGCAGGTCATGGAGCTGGAGCACCGCCTGCCGGACGCGGTGCTGGCCTGCGTGGGCGGCGGCTCGAACGCCATAGGCACGTTCTACCACTTTATAGATGACCCCGGCGTCCGTCTCATAGGCTGCGAGGCCGCGGGGCGCGGCGTGGATACTTTTGAAACTGCCGCCACCATAGCCACGGGACGCCTCGGCGTTTTCCACGGCATGAAGAGCTATTTTTGTCAGGACGACTTTGGACAGATTGCGCCGGTCTACTCCATTTCCGCCGGTCTGGACTACCCGGGCGTCGGCCCCGAGCACGCATGGCTGCATGACACGGGACGCGCGGAGTATGTGCCCATAACGGACGACGAGGCTGTCGATGCGTTTGAATACCTCAGCCGCATAGAGGGCATTATTCCCGCCATAGAGTCCGCGCACGCGGTGGCCTACGCGCGCAAGATTGCGCCCGCAATGTCCAAGGACAAGATTATGGTGATAACGATTTCCGGCCGCGGCGACAAGGACTGCGCCGCTATTGCAAGATACAGAGGAGAAGAGCTTTATGAGTAATATTTCAAGTGCGTTTGCCGGCGGCAAGGCGTTCATTCCGTTCGTCACCTGCGGCGACCCCGACATTGAGACAACCGAGCGCCTTGTGCTGGCCATGGCCGAGGCGGGAGCCGATTTGATAGAGCTGGGCGTGCCGTTTTCCGACCCCACCGCCGAGGGCGTCGTTATCCAAGCCGCCAACCTGCGCGCGCTTCAGGGCGGCATGACAACCGACAAGGCCTTTGCTCTTGTTGAGCGCCTGAGACAGCAGACAAAGGTGCCTCTGGTATTTATGACCTACGCCAACGTCGTCTTTTCCTACGGCATAGAGCGCTTCTGCGCGCGCGCTGCCGAGGTGGGGCTGGACGGGCTGATACTGCCGGACGTGCCCTTTGAGGAAAAGGAGGAGTTCGCCGCGCCCGCCAGAGCCTGCGGACTTGACCTCGTCTCGCTCATAGCCCCCACGTCCCACGACCGCATACGCGCCATAGCGGCGCAGGCGGAGGGCTTTGTGTACTGCGTGTCCTCCCTCGGCGTCACGGGCGTGCGCAGCGAGATAACAACGGACATCGGCGCAATGGTGGCGCTGGTTAAGCAGGCCAACCCCGCCATACCCTGTGCCGTAGGCTTCGGCATCTCCACGCCGGAGCAGGCCGCCGCAATGGCCGCCGTGTCCGACGGCGCCATAGTCGGCTCCGCCATAGTCAAGCTCTGCGCCCAGTACGGCGCCGACGCCGTCCCCCACGTCGCCGACTACGTCCGCCAAATGAAAGCGGCAGTAGCCTCCGCGAACTGAAAAAGGACATAAAAAAGCGCGCCTCCGACAGAAAAAGCTATCGGAGGCGCGTTTTCCCGCGCGAAAACAATACTACGGCCTGCACGTCCCGCACGGGGAGTAGCCTTGAGCAATTAGCTCGTCGCGCGAGCCGGTGAAGCTCTGCTTGTTCTTTTCCGCCATGCTCTCCACGCCGGAGCAGTCGGGGTAGTGGAACTTCTTCGAGCTTGTGTTCAAGATGTAATCGGCCTCGCTCGGCGGCTCGCTGCCCTCCGGCCAGCTCTCGCCCGTGGCGTAGTCTATGTATATGTCCGGCTGCACGTTGTAGCAGTAGACGTTGAAGCAGACCGCCTCGCCGCCGTCGTCCACGGACAGCGCCTCCATCTGCACGCCGGAGGCCACAAGGTTGTCGCCCTCGAATATCGGCGTCACGCGGTAGAGGACGCGGCAGCCGGTGACGTTTATGTAGCTCGCAACCTCGTTTTCAAACGGCAGCATACCGTCCACGTTCATGTAGCGCGTGCCGGTGATGAGGTTTTGCTCGTTGTCGTTCTCGGCGGAGAGCTGGTAGCCGATGAGGTGGCAGCGGTTGTAGAGGTAGCCGCCGTCAACGCTGTCGTAGGCGTAGGTTTTCCAGCCCGAGGGCGTCACGCTGCTGATAGAGCCGCGCTCCTCGCCGTCGGCGGGCATAGTCTCCGGCGAGAGGCAGGCGTAGGCCGCCCCGCAGCGCCCCAGCTCGTCCAGCTCGCTGTAGCTCTCAAACGGTTCGGCATAGTAATCGGCCTCATCAAACGAGGGAGTGTTGCCGTAAAGCTCCACGTACGCCGACCCCGAATAGTCAGGCAAATCCTCCAGAGTGCAGCTCTCCGCTCCCTCCGGCGAGCACCCCGCCAGCAAAATAGCCGCCGCCGCTGCCGCGAAAAGCGCGATAAATCGTTTCATGTGTATCTCCAAACGCCTTAAAAATTGCTTCTATAATTATATTCAAAGCGCATATTCGTGTCAAGCCGCGGCGCGAAGCCCGCATCTTTGCAAACTTTTTCTTGACAATCGCTCGACATATGATATAATACTATTATATTTTACTGGCAACGACGCCCTCTTTGGCGTCGTTGTTTTTTTGGACGGTGACTGATATGGAAAGTCTCATTCGGCATACACCCCAGATAAACAGGCAGCTGGCCAGATACGGCGTGAAGTTCGGCATTTATAAAAACGGCGAATTTCAGGAGCGTATGTTCCCCTTTGACGCCATTCCGCGCACTATTGAGGCCGCGGAGTGGAAGACGCTGGAGAGGGGACTGCGGCAGAGAGTGGACGCGCTCAACTGCTTTCTCCGCGACGTATACGGCAAAAAACAAATCATCGAGCAGAACGTAGTTCCCGAGGACTTCGTTTACATCTCTCCCGGCTATCTGCCGCAGTGCGAGGGCATTACGCCCATGCACGGCATTTACAGCCACATCTCCGGCATCGACCTTGTCAAGAGCAGGGACAATACGTGGTACATATTGGAGGACAACCTGCGCATACCCTCGGGCGCGTCTTACCCGCTGATTGCGCGCGAGCTGTGCCGCCGATGCAGTCCGGAGACGTTCCGCGCCAACAGCGTTGTCGATAACCGCAATTACGGCAGCCTGCTGCGGCACACTATGGACAGCGTAAACGCCGGAGGCATAAACGTAGTGTTCACGCCCGGGCGCTTCAACGCGGCGTACTTTGAACACTCTTTCCTCGCCGAGCAGGCGGGCGCGGTGCTGGCTGAGTCTGCGGATTTATATGTGCGCAACAGCACGCTCTACTACCGCTCCACAAGCGGCGACCAGCGCGTTGGCGCAATTTACCGCCGCGTTTCCGACGAGTACATGGACCCGCTGACGTTTGAGCCGTCCTCGCTCATCGGCATTCCCAACCTGATGACGGCCTACCGCGCGGGCAACGTGGCGGTGCTCAACGCCTTCGGCAACGGCGTGGCGGACGACAAGGGCATTTACTATTTCGTGCCGAAGATGATTCGCTACTATCTGGGCGAGGAGCCGATACTCTTGAACGCGCCGACCTATCTGCCTTTCTACCCCGAGGACATGGCCTATGTGCAGGAGCATTTGGACACGCTGGTTGTCAAGGACGTTTCCGAGGCCGGAGGCTACGGAGTGGTGTTCGGCAGCAAGCTGACCCGAGAGAAGTTAGCGGAGCTGGCCGCCGCGGTCAAGGCCGAGCCGCGCCGCTTCATTGCGCAGGAGGTCATAGACTTCCAAGACCTCCCCGTCATGGACGGGGGAGAGCAGGCGGAGCGCAAGGCGGATTTGCGCGCTTTCGTGCTTTCGAGCGCGGACGGAACCTCAGTTTGGCCGAGCGGCCTGACGCGGTTTTCGCGCGACCCCGACAGCTTTATTGTCAATTCATCTCAAGGCGGAGGTTTTAAGGACACATGGATACTGTCACACTGAGCAAGCAGAACCGTCTTTTCTGGCTTGGCCGCTATGCCGAGCGCACGCACACGATGCTGCAATTTATGATGGAGCAATATGACCTGCTTATCGACAGCGAGGGCTTGAATTACCGCCGCTTTTGCGACAGGCTCGGCATACCCTGCCCTTACAAGAACACGGAACACTTCCTGCGCACCTATCTCTTTGACCCCAATGACCCCAACTCCGTGCGCTCAAGCGTGGACAATATGCTGGGAAACGGCATGGTGCTGCGGGCGACCATATCCTCCGAGACGCTTTCTTATCTCCAGCTGGCGCAGAACGCGATGAAGATTGCGGAGAGCAGCGACGCGCCCAGCATCGGTATGCAGTGGGTGCTTGACGACATAATGGCTTTCCGCGGCAGCTTTGACGATGCCGTGGAGCAGGAGAGCGCGCGCAATATAACCAAGGCCGGCGGCTTTGTGGAGAGACTGAGCATTATACTCCGGCTGGAATGGCACACGGAGCGCGTGGGCGTGGAGGTAAAAAAGCTGCTCAACCGTCTGTACAAGACAGGGCTGCAGGTGAACCAAGAGGCGCTGGACGTTATCACGGAGTACGCGCTTAAAGAGACAGAGACCGACCGCGGACTTTTGCTCCGCAGCATTGAGGGGCTATTCATTGTATGAGCCGCAAGCTCGCATTTTTCTATGACGTTTCGCTGGAGTTCTCCCAGCCGGTGCGCGAGCACGACTTTATCCTGCGCTGCGTGCCGCCGAGCACGGCGGGGCAGAGAATACTGGACTTTTCGCTGGAGCTGACGCCGAACGTGACCGTTTCGCACCAGCGGGACTGGCTGGGGAACCGGATTCAGGCAGGGTGCATAGCGGAAGAGCACGGCCATTTTCGCTACGTCATACGCGGCACGGCGGAGCGCGACCGCACTGCGCGCCAAGCGTGCGCGGCAAGTCCCGTGTTCCGCTTTCCCACACCGACGACCGCGCCGAGCGCCGAGATGGAGGCTTTTTTGGCCTCCCTGACGCTGCCGGCGGGGGACGCGGAGCGCGCTTGGGCGCTCTCGCGCGCGGTGGGGGACTATATGCAGTATCAGTCCGGCTCAACCGGCGTCGGCACCACGGCGGCGGAGGCCTTTGCCGCGGGGCGCGGGGTGTGCCAAGACTTTGCGCACGTTTTTCTTGCGCTGGCGCGCCGCGCGGGGCTTGCCGCGCGCTACGCGAACGGCCTCTCGCTGGGCGAGGGCAGCAGCCATGCGTGGTGCGAGGTTTGGCTGGACGGCGTTTGGACGGGCATTGACCCCACGCGCGGCGTTTGGGCGGACGACAGCTACATCCGCTTCAGCGTCGGGCGCGACTTTGCCGACTGCCCGTTTGAGCGCGGCGTGTTTCGCGGCAGCGCGCAGCAAAGGCAGTCGGTATATATGAAGGTCAGCGAAATAGGCTGAATATAAATCCACAAAGAGAGCTGTCCCCTGCGGCAGCGGAAAAGGCGATTTGATATGATACAGCACGTTGTTCGTGTCCCGCTCCCCGTGGGCGAGGACTTGGTTATTCAAAAAAACCGCATAGGCAGCGGCGGCAAGCGCCTCTGCATAGTAACAGGCACCCACGGCGACGAACTGGAGGGGCAGTATGTGGCGTGGCGGCTGGCGGAGCTGCTGAGGGCGAACCCGCAGAAGCTGCACGGCACGGTTGACATTTACCCCGCCGCCAACCCGCTGGGCATCAGCACCATGACGCGCGGCATTCCCATGTGCGATTTGGACATGAACCGCACGTTCCCCGGCAGCACCGGCGGCTCCATGTCGGAGTACATCGCCGCCTGCCTCATGGAGGATATACGCGGCGCGGACACCTGCATAGACATTCACGCCAGCAACGTCTTTTTACGCGAGATACCGCAGGTGCGCATCAGCGAGGACACGGCGGAGGCGCTTTTGCCCTCGGCCAAGTACCTCAATATGAACCTTGTCTGGATTTACGCCGCGGCCACGGTGCTGGAGTCCACGCTGGCCTACAGCCTGAATATGGCCGATACGCCGACGCTCGTGGTGGAAATGGGCGTCGGGCTGCGCATAACGCGCGCTTACGGCGAGCAGCTTATCAAGGGCATTTTCTCGCTCATGGTACACATGGGGATGTGGGACGGCCCCGTCTCGCCAGTCGCGCCGCCGATAGTCAGCAGCGACGGCCGCGTCTCGTTCGTCAACGCCTCCTGCCCGGGCATTTTCCTGCCCACCGCCCGCCACGCCGAGCAGATTGAAGCCGGCGGCGAGCTGGGCAAGATAGTTGACCCGCTGACCGGCACGGTGCGCGAGACGCTGCGCAGCCCCGCGACAGGGCTGCTGTTCACGCTGCGCGAGTACCCCGTTGTGTACGAGGGCTCGCTGCTGGCGCGCATACTGGGAGGTGCATGATTATGGAGGTTCTGACCCTGTTCACAACGGAAACGCCGTACCGCGAGCCGCTGCCGGTGAAGGGCTGGCAGTTCGGCAGCCCGCGCAAGCGGAGCCTCGCCGTTGTCGGCTCCATGCGCGGCAACGAGCTGCAGCAGACATACATCTGCGCGCGGCTCATACAGCGTCTGGAAAAAATAGAGGCGGCGGGGGAGCTGGACGGCGACTGCGGCATACTCGTCATACCCTGCGTCAACCAGTTTTCCATGAACGTCAAGCGCCGCTTCTGGGCCGCGGACAACACGGACATAAACCGTATGTTCCCCGGCTACGAGGGAGGGGAGACGACCCAGCGCATAGCCGCGCGGCTTTTTCAGGTCGTGCAGGATTACACCTACGGCGTGCAGCTGGCGAGCTTTTATCTCCCCGGGGACTTCCTGCCGCACGTGCGCATAATGGAGACAGGCTACCAGCGCTCGGAGGAGGCCACCGCCTTCGGTCTGCCTTACCTCATACTGCGCACGCCCCAGCCCTATGACACGACAACGCTCAACTATAATCTTCAGGTCTGGAACACGCAGGCGTTCTCGCTCTACACCAAGGAGACGGACGGCGTGGACGATGAGTCCGCGCAGGAGGCGGTCAGCTCCGTGCTGCGCTTTCTCTATGCCAAGGGGCTTTCGCACTCGCAGGACTACTCCGCGGGCTGCGCGACAACGCTGTTCCGCGAAGTCAGCCTGCACACGGTGCTGTCCACCTACGGCGGGCTGCTTATGCGCCGCTGCGAGCCGGGCGACACGGTGGAGCGCGGCGCGCTTTTGGCGGAAATCCTTGACCCCTGCACCTGCGAGGTGAAAGAGCGTTTGCGCTCCGACTGCCGCGGTCAGGTGTTCTTCGCCCACAAGACGCAGCTCATCTGCGGCCACGAGGTCGCTTTCCGCGTACTCCCCGACGACAGAGCGTAGGAGAGGAAATATAAAGTAAAGCCACGGTACCTGCGACATGATACCGTGGCTTTTTTATGGAATGAGGACAAAATGAAAAAGATGAAACTGTCTCTTGCGAGTATTATAATAGCAAAGAATTGTTGCAAAAGAAAGTGAGATTCAATTACAAAAATATTAAATGCGCCGATTTGAGCAAAAAATTTTCGCAAAAGTTCCTCACAAGCCGCCCGACGTATGGTATAATGTCTATATAATTGTCACTATACGTTTTAAGGAGAACTGCGCTATGAGAATACTTGTTGCCGAGGACGCGCGCGACATGAATCGGCTTATTGTGAAAACGCTCACCAAGGCGGGCTACAGCGTTGACGGCTGTTTTAACGGCGAGGAGGCGCTGGACTATCTGCTGGGCGCGGACTACGACGCCATAATTTTGGACGTGATGATGCCGAAAATGGACGGCTACACCTTCCTCACCCGCCTGCGTGAGAGCGGCAGCGACGTCCCCGTGCTGTTTTTGACCGCGCGCGACGCCGTGGCGGACAGGGTCAAGGGGCTTGACCTCGGCGCGGACGATTACTTAGTCAAGCCGTTCGACTTCGACGAGCTTTTGGCGCGCATCAGGGTTATGACGCGCAAGCGCTCCGGCCGCAGCGTGAACCGCTTCACTCTGGCTGATTTGACGGTGGACATAGACAGCCGCTCAGCCTCCCGCGCGGGCGCGGACATACCGCTTCTGCCCAAGGAGTACACAATTTTGGAGTACATGATTCGTCATCAGGGCATTGTCCTCTCGCGCGAGCAGCTGGAAAATCAAATCTGGAACTACGAATACTCCGGCAGCTCCAACAACATCGACGGCTACATGAGCCGCCTGCGCAAGAAAATCGACGGCGGACACTCCGTCAAGCTGCTGCACACCGTGCGCGGCTACGGCTGGGTGCTGCGTCAGGGGGAAGGCTGATGAAAGGTCTTTCCGTTAAAGTCAGAATAACCGTCTGGATAACGCTGATGATGCTGCTGCTTTCGGGCGCCGTACTGGTGTTTTTGATGTCCATAAGCCGCTCCGTAACGGTGCAGACGGCCATGACGCAGCTCACTCAGGCCGTGCAGAGCAACCTTGCCTATGTGGACGTTGACGACGGCGCGCTGGCGCTGGACGACGGCTTCCAGTTCTACCACTCGGGGGTTTACACGCTTGTCTACAGCAGCACGGAAACGCTGCTGGCGGGGCAGGTGCCGGTGAGCTTCACCGCCTCGGAGCCGTTCACGAACGGCGAAACGCGGATAGTGGACGTTGACGGCGACGAATACATCGTGCTCGACCTATGGGTGGCCTCGGGCTGGGACAACGGCGTCTGGCTGCGCGGCATCATGGAGCTGCCGGAGCAGGTGCAGACCTCGCGCAATATTCTTATAATGACTATGATTGCGCTGCCGCTTTTCGTGTTCCTCGCGGCGCTGGGGAGCTACATTATTATCCGCCGCGCCTTCCGCCCGCTGGACAACATCACGGCCACCGTCTCCGCCATAAACGACACGAGCGACCTCACGGGGCGCATACCCACGCCGCCGAACCGCGACGAGTTCGCCCGCCTGACGGACACCTTCAACGGAATGTTCGCGCGGCTCGAGGACGCCTTCGAGAGCGAAAAGCAGTTCATTGCCGACGCCTCCCACGAGCTGAGAACGCCGGTATCCATAATAAAGGGCGCGTGCGAGTACGCGGAGAAGTATGACGACACGCCGGAAGAGCGGCAGGAGTCCATCTCCATGATACACCGTCAGGCCGACAAGATGTCGCGCCTCATCTCGCAGCTGCTGAGCATGACGCGGCTGGAGCACGGCACTGAGCGGCTGAGCTTTGAGCAGTGCGACTTGGGCGAGCTGGTGGAGGAGGTCTGCGCGGAGGTGGACTGCGGCGGCGCTCGGCTGCACGTTGAAGCGGAGCCGGAGCTGACTGCCAGCGTGGACACCGCGCTGCTGGGGCGGCTGCTGCGCAACCTTGTGGAAAACGCCCTGCGCTACGGCAAACCCGACGGCGACGTGTGGGTGTCCGTCAGCCGCGGGCAAAACGGCGAAAAGCTGCTCACCGTGCGCGATAACGGCATCGGCATAGCTCCCGAGCAGCAGGAGCAGGTCTGGAAGCGGTTTTATCAGGTTGACCCCTCCCGCAGCGAGAATAGCGGCTCGGGGCTGGGTCTGGCGATGGTGCGGCAGATTGCGCAGACCTTGGGCGGCTACATGACGTTGGAGAGCGTCCCCGACAAGGGCAGCACGTTCACGCTGCATTTGCCCGAAAAGGCCGATGAAAATAAAAAATAAAAAAGTCTAAAAATTTTTTGCAAATTTCATGTAAATTTCATGTTTGGCTTGTAGAATTACGTTGAAGCTGAGATACAGCAAGTCCGCGGCAGGCGGAGAGCTTCAAAAAATACAGGCCGCAAGGCCACAAGGAGGTGCGCTATGAAGCGCAAAATAATAATACTATCGGCGCTGGCCGCAGCTCTTATGCTGCTTTGCGCCTGCGGGCAGAGCTCTTCGCAGCTGAGCTACATCGGCGTGGACGCGGCCAAGGCTCATGCACTCAGCCAAGCCGGACTGACGGCAAGCTCTGTGCAGTTCACCGCCACCGATTTGTGCAGCAGGGACGGAGTGGACTACTACTCGCTGGCCTTCACCTGCGAGGGCGAGACTTACGAGTACGACGTGGACGCCCTGACCGGCATTGTCATCGACAGCCGCACGCCGGAGACGCAGCTTGCCGCCGCCGACGCCGCAGAGGACGCAGCCTCAACAGCGGAGACGTCGGACACAGCGGCAGACGCCGCCGCAGCGACCGCGGGAGAAGACAGCCTCGTCACCGACGCCGACACCTACTATTCCGCCGACGCGGCACAGCAGACCACCACCACGACGACAACTACGACAACAACGCAGACAGCTGACGCGGCAGCGTCCGGCACACAAATAACCGTCGAGGAGGCCAAGGCGGCGGCGCTCGCCCACGCGGGACTGACAGCGGGCGAGGTCACCTTCACCAAGCAGAAGCTGGACTATGATGACGGCCGCAGCGTGTACGACATCGAGTTCTACACCGCCGACTATGCGGAGTACGACTACGAGATTGACGCCGCCACCGGTGAAGTCCTAAGTTTTGATTACGATTCCAAATCTCACACTCAATCTGACAGCTCTGCCGGCATCATCACCGAGGCGCGGGCCAAGGAGATAGCCTTAGCGCAGGTCGCGGGAGCCACCGCCGCCAACATCAGAGAGTTCGAGCTTGACCGCGACGACGGTCAGGTGCAGTACGAAGGCAAAATAATCTACAACGGCATGGAGTACGAGTTTGAAATTGACGCATACAGCGGCGCCATCAGAAGCTGGGATGCGGAGTCAATTTACGACTGATAAAAAACCTACAATAACTTTTAAGGAGGAAAACGACATGACAAAAAAGAAATCCAGACTGATAGCCTTAGCCCTGTTTGTGGTAATGATAACGGCTCTTGTAATCCCCGTGCAGGCGGCGGACTCAACCTCGGTAACGGCGCTTCTCCGCCCAGATACGGCAATAGTCATCGACGGCGAAACGAGAACATTTTATAACGCCAACGGCGAGGAAGTCCATCCCATACTCTACAACGGTACGAACTATCTCCCCATACGCGCCATAGGCGAGCTGATGGGCAAGAATGTGAACTGGGACCAGTCCACGCTGACCGTGACGCTCTCCGGCACTCGTACAGGCGAGGCTGTGACCGGTACTCCCGACACGGACGCCGCCGAGACCTCCGTGACCGCGGAGCTGCGCCGCGACTTCACAATAGTTGTGGAAGGCACTGCGCGCACGTTCTGCGACGCCAACGGCGACCGCGTCTACCCGCTGCTCTATAACGGCTCGGTCTACCTGCCTATACGCGCCATAGGTGAGCTGATGGGCAAGACCGTGAGCTGGGACGGCGCCACCGAGACCGTCTACCTCACCGGCAGCAGCTCCGACAGCCTCGTCACCGACGCCGACAGCTTCAGCACCACCACAACCACGACAACAACCACCACCGGCACGGCGATAACCGCCGAGGAGGCCAAGAGCGCGGCGCTCACCCACGCGGGACTGACCGCGAGCGAGGTCACTTTCGTCAAGCAAAAGTTGGACTACGAGGACGGCAGACAGGTTTACGAGATTGAGTTCTACAACACCACCACCCGCGAGGAGTACGACTACGAAATAGACGCCGCCACCGGCGAGATAGTCAGCTTCGACTACGACGC
>JAJQCF010000025.1:0-7168 GCA_021202845.1 Oscillospiraceae bacterium | reverse complement strand
ACGACTACGAAATAGACGCCGCCACCGGCGAGATAGTCAGCTTCGACTACGACGCCGAGAACTACACCCAGAGCACCACAACCACCACGGGCACGGCGATAACCGCCGAAGAGGCCAAGAGCGCGGCGCTCACCCACGCGGGACTGACCGCGAGCGAGGTCACTTTCGTCAAGCAAAAGTTGGACTACGAGGACGGCAGACAGGTTTACGAGATTGAGTTCTACAACACCACCACCCGCGAGGAGTACGACTACGAAATAGACGCCGCCACCGGCGAGATAGTCAGCTTCGACTACGACGCTGAGAACTATGCCCAGAGCACAACAACCACCATGGGCAGCTACATCGGCGAGGCCAAGGCCAAGGAGATAGCCCTCGCCAAAGTCAGCGGAGCCACCGCCGCCGACATCACCAAATGCAAACTTGACTACGACGACGGCCGCTGGGAGTACGACGTGGAAATCAGGTACAACGGCTTAGAATACGAATTTGAAATCGACGCCTACACCGGCACTATCATAAGCTGGGACATTGACGACTGAGACAAAAACGCATATAGAAATCGGGGAGCAGGGAAGTGCCTGCTCCTCGTTTTTTGCGAGGAAAGAAACGCCAACTGCCGATGAATTTATATTTTCCCGTCATATTCCCGCCGTTTGCTGCATACTTTGTGTTCAGGGAGGCGAGGGGAGTGCAGATTGCGGAGCTGAGGTACAGGGAGGTTATAAACCTTGCGGACGGGCGGAGGCTGGGGTATGTCTGCGACGCGGATTTGGATTTGCGCGACGGGCGGCTGACGGCGCTCATCGTACCCGGGGCGCTGCGTTTCTTCGGGCTTTTGGGGCGCGAGGAGGACTATGTGCTGCCGTTTGAGTGCATTACGCGCGTCGGAGATGATATTATTTTCGTCGATGTCAAGGGCGAGTACGTCAGGGCGAAGCGCGGGCGGAGGCTGGGACCGTGAGTCAAAGTTCTACGTTATATAATTATTTAGTTATGGAATAATAAGTAATTACCCAACGGAAACTTTGTTATAGCAGGTGGAAATTAAATGCAATTTGTTAAAGCTGTTACGAAATTGTCAAAATTCCGACTTAATTTATGTTTCTCTTGTTAATATTTTAACACAATCCTGCCGCAATTATTCCCGTTTGTGAAAAATGCGCATACTCGTCCGCTTAATTTGGCTATTATTGCGTCTGGAAAGATGCTTAACTTTGTGGTAATATAAAGCAAGGCAAATTGAAAGCGTTTCCCGCCGGAGCAAAGGGAAGTTCAACCCTATGACGTCGGGAATTGAAGGATGCAATGGACATATCCCAAAATCGGGCCGTGAAATATTCAGGAGGGAAAGGGCGGCTCAGTTTCCCGCAGCAGAGCTGCAAATTTAATGGGAATCGTTGGGGTGATGTCCGTTTTGTCTTTCCCGCAAAAAGATTTACCAAAATCCAATCGAAAAAGATTTAGGAGGAAACAACAGTATGACAAAGTTCAAAAGCAGCAGACGCATACTTGCGCTAATCATGGCGCTTGTGCTTGCTCTGTCACTGTGCCCTGTCATCTCGCTGGCCGATAGTGGTAGCTCGAGCGGTATCTCGAGCGGTGGTACTGCCGCAGGTGGTTCTGCAAGCACGACCACAACCACAGGCGACGGCGTTGACGCAAGTCTTGTGCTTGCCGATATGCTTGCCAGCGGTGACCTTGCATGGTCTGATGATGGCGACTATTATTCGCTGACTTATGTGTACTATGTGGCTGAAGATGCAATAGTTGACAGCACATATCAGTACATGAACATCTATGTTCCGGCGGATTATGTAACCGGCATTGATGAGACAACAGGTCAGCTCATTATTGACGAGGACGCCACTATCACCAGCACGAACGGCGTGACCTACAGCGCCGAAAATGCTCCCATTGTCTTTAAGTGTGAGGGCCCCGGCTACAGCGAAAATCAGGCCGGCAGCGCCAGCACTACATATCTCAATGAGGGCTACATTTACGTTTCTCCCGGACACCGCGGCAAGAATACTATTGCTGACGACCCGTCGGAAGAAGTCAATAAAGACGACTACTATGAAACCTATGACGGCAAATCGCCGTGGGCTCTCATTGACAGCAAGGCCGCTATCCGCTATCTGAAGTACAACGACGACCTCATCCCCGGCGATTCCGAGAAGATTGTCGCTTTTGCTTCTTCCGGCGGCGGCGCTCTTGCTACCTTTATCGGCTGCAACGCAAACGCTGACGTTTATGAGGACTACCTGCGTGAGGCCGGCGCCATTGTGCTTGACTACGACGGCGACACCAGCTTCACCGGCGACGTTGTGTATGCAGTCTGCGGCTATTGCCCGATAACCAATGTCGGCAACGCTGATATTGCCTATGAGTGGTTCCTCGGCGCTCACACAGCAGATGAGTATGCCGAGTACAGCCACGTCGGCAGCAGCTCCAGCACCACTGATTTCCAGAAGCTCCTCTCCGAGCTTATGGCAGACGCCTTTGAAGAGTATGTTGTAGACACAGGCGTTGTTGACACATTTGCTGAATTTGAAGATGAGTTCTGGAGCGACATTCTGTTCTCCATTAACTACTACATTCAGGAGATAGTCAACGGCGATGTTGAGCTTACTTGGGACGACGAAGACCTTGACACCACCGATTTCGCAGCCGTGGCTACGGCTTACCTTGCCGGCGAATACACTGCTTCCAGCAGCGGCGGCATGGGAGGCATGGGAGGCGGTACTCCCCCGACCGGCGGTATGGGCGGCGACAGCTCCGATGAAGACGAAAGCGAGCCCAACCAGACCTCTGCCGGTTCCACCAGCAATGCCAGCAGCTCTCATACCACTACTGTAAGCGGTATAAGCTACGGTGATTGCTTTGCGTATGATGAAGAAGCCGGAGAAATAGTTCTGGTAGACGGCGTTCTCTACGGCGCTCAATACAGCCGCCAGAAGGACGTAACCTCCTTTGACGGTCTGGCAAAGGACCTCACCGAGAACCAGCCTATGGGTGACGAAGACGAAAATATGCGTCACTTCTCCAACAGCCTCTATCAGGTGCTTCTTGATAACTATGATGAGCTCGAAGCCGCTTTTGACGCTGACGAGGAGAACCTTTCCCTCATTAACGGCGAGAGCTTTGCCGACCTCATTGCAGAGTTCAAAGCCGACATAGAAGGCACAGATGACGATGCCGACTGCGTACGCAGCGACGATTACGGCAACAGCGTCATCGACCTCTACAACCCGATGTGCTTCATTGGCGCGAACTCCTCTCTGGAGAATGACTACTCCGCCGGCGCGGAGACTGCGGAATACGTACGTCTGCGCATGGGCACAAGCGATGCAAACACCGCACTCCCGATAATCACCCTGCTGCGTCTGGCGCTCGAGAACAACGGCTCCAACGTAGACATGGAGTTCGTCTGGGAAGGCGGACACTCCGAGATAGAACAGTCCGACACCGACATCACAGTGTGGATTGATGAAATCTGCGCTCCCAGCGGTTCCGAAGAACCCGAAGAGCCGGCCACAGGCAACACCTCCGTTGCCGATGCAACGGTAACGACCCTCACTGTTTATGTTGACGACGAAGAACTCAACGTAACCATGTATGAGGACTGCTACGTTGCCAACCCCAACCGCGAGGAAGACCAGCTGATAAGCATTTACATTCCTGAAAATGCAACACCCGACAGCCCGATTATGTTCTATGTGAACAACTCCGGCTGGCAGTCCAATGCATATTCAAGCCGTACTCAGGTAAAGGACGGCAGCGAATATTCCAGCACATCCGACAGCGACAAGGTGGGCGTTGCCCTCAGTGAAGGCTACGTAATAGTCTCCTACGGCGCGCGCAGCCGCAACAACGGCACTACCACGGTTGGTGACGAAGAGCTGTACCTCGGACACTCTCCGGCTACCATGACCGACACCAAGGCCGCTATCCGTTACCTGCGCTACAACGCTGACGTGCTTAACCTCAACACTGACGCTATAGTAGTAACCGGCACCAGCGGCGGCGGCGCACTGTCCACCGTTATAGCCGCCAGCGGCAACAGCTCCGACTTCTATGAGAGCCTCTACGAAATCGGCGCAGCCGGCATCAGCTACGAGAACGGCGAATATGTGAACGACCCCGACTGCGGCGACAATGTCCTTGCTGTCATCGCCTACTGCCCGATAACCGACTTCCGCGGCGCAGACATGGCCTATGAGTGGCTGTTCTATGCGGCTCGTGAGTATATGGTGGAAAATGGCGACATGAGTTATACCGGCATTGACGATGAAACTATGCTGGCATACTCAAAGGATTTGGCCGAATCCTATACAGATTATCTTTATGACCTCGACATATACGCTGAGGACGGCACACGTATAACCACCGACAACCTGCTTGGCTATATTGAAGAGCTTATGATTGCCGAAATCGAAGCTACCATTGAAGAGTACACTGTAACCTATGGTTCGCTTAACGATGCCATCGCTGCAATGCTGGATGACATAGCAACCGGAAACGGTGCAAACGGCTATGATGCTATCGGCAATACGTGGCTCACCTTTGCTACAGATGATGAAGGCAATTACACCGGCGAGTTTGACTATGATATAGACCAGCACATCATATTCCTTGCCTACACAACAACGCTTAAGAATCCCAACGCTTTCAGTAACTATGGTCTTGCATGGGCCGGACGCAACGAAGATAACGTCTTTGGTTCTGAAACTCAGGAATACAGCCCGTTCGAGTATATGTCTTGGCAGTATGACAGCATAGAAGGCAATGGCGTCGGATACGACGACACTAAAATGACTTGGGACGAGTACATGGAGACCGCAGAAGGCGAGTACCTGTCTCAGCAGCTTCGCATGACAAGCGCTCTTGAGTACCTCACCGACCCGCAGGGCGCCGACATTGCTCCTTACTGGTATGTCCGCCACGGTATGCTTGACCGCGACACTTCTTTTGCAGTTGAGGCTTCTCTGTTCTATGCAATAGAGAACAATGTTGAAGATGAAGTAATTACGGAGGCTAACACCGGCTTTGCTTGGCTTATGCCGCACCAAGGCGACTACGACGTTCAGGAAGCCTACACTTGGCTCGACGAAGTGCTGAATGGCACCGAGGAAGAGGACGACACCATCACCCTCGACATAGAGGAAGCTCTCACAGAGGGCATAGCCACTAAAGAAACTCTCAACGTAACTGTTGACGATGAGGCACTTGCAGTTGATTGGTACGCAGCTCCCTACGTTTCCAACCCGAACAAAGCTGACGACCAGATTATCAACATTTACATTCCTGAGAACGCGACTCCCGACAGCCCGATTATGTTCTACGTGAACAACTCCGGCTGGCAGTCCAATAGCTACCCGACCACTACGATTACTGACGGAACTGCTTATGTCAGCACCTCCGACAGCGACAGAGTCGGCGTGGCTCTCAGCGAAGGCTACATCATCGTGTCCTACGGCGCACGCAGCCGCAACAATGCAGCGAATGATGACGGCGAGTACCTCGGACACTCTCCCGCGACCATGACCGACACCAAGGCCGCTATCCGTTATCTGCGTTACAATGCCGAGGCTCTTGACCTCAACACTGACGCTATAGTGATAACCGGCACCAGCGGCGGCGGCGCACTGTCCACCGTTATAGCTGCCAGCGGCAACAGCTCCGACTTCTATGAGAGCCTCTATGAAATCGGCGCAGCCGGTATTGAGAAAGACGAAAACGGTGTACTTTACAGTGTTGACGGATTGGGCGACAACGTCCTTGCTGTCATCGCCTACTGCCCGATAACCGACTTCCGCGGCGCAGACATGGCCTATGAGTGGCTGTTCTACGATACGCGCGTACGTTTGGTAGACGAAGCGGACGGAACTCAGCTCTATGATGGCATCACCAACGACGAGCTGCTTGAGTACTCCGCAGACCTGAAGGAATCCTACGAAACCTACTTCAACGGCCTCGGCCTTGTTGATGACGAGGGCAACGCCCTTACCACCGACAATCTGCTCGACCACATCAAAGCTCTTATGATTGCCGAGTTTGACGCAACGCTTGAGCAGTACACCGAGAGCGAAGGCAGCGTTGACGCGGCTGTCAAGGCTATGATAGCCGACATCGAAGGCAAGACTGCTTTTGCAACCGTAGGCAACAACTGGCTCATATTTGCCACTGACGAGGACGGCACTTACACCGGCGAGTACACATATGATATAGCCGAGCACCTGTACTTCCTCGCCAACAACCAGACCCTCAAGGTTGTCAATGCGTTCAGCAACTACGGCCTCGATTGGGGCAGCCAGAACGAGGATAACCTGTTCGGTTCTGCCACCGATTACTACAGCCCGTTTGAGTACCTGTCTTGGTATCTCGACAACGTGGACAACGAAGTCGGCTATGACGACACTGGCATGGAATGGGACGAGTACATGGATACTGACGCCGGCGAGTACCTGTCCATGCAGATTCGCATGACGAGTGCGGTTGACTACCTTGTTAAACCGGGCGACGCCACTCCGGCCACCTACTGGTATGTCCGCCACGGCGTTCTTGACCGCGACACATCCTTCGCGGTAGAGAGCACCCTGTTCTACTCCCTCTACTCCAGCGATGCTGTTGAAGACGACAACATCAACGTCGGCTTCGCATGGCTGCAGGGTCACGCAGGCAACTACGACGTTCAGGAAGCCTACACTTGGCTCGACGAAGTTCTTCCTGACGGACCTGAAATAACTGTCACCACAAGCGTGTCCAGCAAGACCATCACCGTCAAGGTCACCAGCGACGAGGATGCAGAGTACACCATCGTTCTGACCGACGAAGACGGTGAAGTGGTCGATACCCAGACCGCTTCCGGCACTTCCGCTTCTGTCAAGTTCACCGACCTGACGAACGGCGACGAGTACACTGTCAGAGTTACTGCTAAGACTTCCGACGGCGGAAGAACGACTAAAACCGCGACCGCTACTCCGAAGAGCTCCAGCAGCGGCGGCAGCAGCAGCGGCGGCACGAGTACCGGCACCGGCAGCAGCGGCACGACCACTACGACCGGCACGTTCTCCGATGTCTCCACTGACGATTACTACTACGATGCAGTCGAGTGGGCAGTAGCTAACGGTATCACCACCGGCACGAGCGACACCACGTTCTCGCC
>JAJQCF010000006.1 GCA_021202845.1 Oscillospiraceae bacterium | reverse complement strand
TGGTGATGCCGTTGGCTACTGCCCACTCGACTGCATCATAGTAGTAAGTGTCAGTGGAAACATCGGAGAACGTGCCGGTGGAGGTTGTGGTGTCGTCACCGCTGTCCTCGGTAGTCGGGTTGCCAGTGCTGCTTGTGCTGCTACTGCTGTTGCCGCCGCTGCTGGAGCTCTTGGGAGTTGCAGTCTCGGCAACAATCGTCTCTCCGCCGTCGGAGTTCACAGCTGTAACCGTAACAGTGTACTCTTCGCCGTTCGTCAGGCCGGTGAACTTGACGGTTTCGGAAGTACCGGAAACAGTCTTTACTTCGACCGCTTCACCGTTTTCATTGGTCAGGAAAATGATGAAGTCCGCTTCCTCGTCGCTGTCGATATTGACGGTAATGGTCTTGCTGGACACGCTTGTGCTGACAGTTACGTCAGGTCCTTCGGTCTCCTCGGTGCCGTTAAGGACTGCATCGAGCCAAGTGTAGGCTTCCTGAACGTCATAGTTGCCTGCGTGGCCCTGCAGCCATGCGAAGCCGACGTTGATGTTGTCATCGTCAATAGCGTCGCTGGTGTAGAGGGAGTAGAACAGACTGCTCTCTACCGCGAAGGATGTGTCGCGGTCAAGAACGCCATGGCGTACATACCAGTAGGTGGCCGGAGTAGCGTCACCCGGGTCAACAAGGTAGTCAAGCGCGCTCGTCATGCGAATCTGCATGGACAGGTACTCGCCTTCTGCGGTCTCCATGTACTCGTCCCAAGTATAGCCGGTGTCGTCATATCCGACTGCGTTGCCTTTAATGCTGTCAAGCTCCCAAGACAGGTACTCAAACGGGCTGTACTCGTCAGTGGTGGAACCAAAGACGTTATCCTCGTTCTGGCTGCCCCACTCGAGGCCGTAGTTGCTGAACGCATTGACAACCTTGAGAGTCTGGTTGTTGGCGAGGAAGTACAGGTGCTCGGCTATATCGTATGTGTAGCCGCCGGTGTAATCGCCGTTACTGTCAGTCTCAAAGATGAGCCAATTGTTGCCTACCTTTTCATAAGCAGCCTTGCCTTCGATGTCGGCTATCATTGCTTCTACCGCCGCATTGACGCTGCCTTCGCTCTCGATGTACTGCTTGAGCGTTGTGTTGAACTCGTCAATCATAAGAGCTTCAATGTGGTCGAGCAGATTGTCTGTGGTGAGAGCGTTGCCCTCGTCATCAACAAGGTCGAGACCGTTGAAGTAGGTTTCGTAGGATTTCTTCAGGTCTGCGGAGTACTCAAGCAGCTCGTCGTTGGTGATGCCGTCATAGAGCTGCTCTCCGTCTGCCTCTTCTACCAGACGGACGCGCGTATCGTAGAACAGCCACTCATAGGCCATGTCTGCGCCGCGGAAGTCGGTTATCGGGCAGTAGGCGATGACAGCAAGGACGTTGTCGCCCAATCCGTCAACACTGTAAAGTACACCGTTTTCGTCTTTCTCAATACCGGCTGCGCCGATTTCATAGAGGCTCTCATAGAAGTCGGAGCTGTTGCCGCTGGCAGCTATAACGGTGGACAGTGCGCCGCCGCCGCTGGTGCCGGTTATCACTATAGCGTCAGTGTTGAGGTCAAGAGCCTCGGCATTGTAACGCAGATAACGGATAGCGGCCTTGGTGTCGGTCATGGTCGCGGGAGAGTGTCCGAGGTACTCGCCGTCATCATTCGCTGCATTGTTGCGGCTGCGTGCGCCGTAGGACACGATGATGTAGCCTTCGCTGAGAGCCACGCCGACTCTGTCGCTGTCGGAGGTGCTGACATACTCTTTTCCGTCAGTAATCGTAGTGGTCGGGTAGCTGTTGGACTGCCAGCCGGAGTTGTTCACGTAGAACATTATCGGGCTGTCGGAAGTCGCGTTTGCAGGAATGTAAATGTTGATTTTCTGGTCGTCAGCTCTGTTGGGGTTGGAAACGTAAGGAGCTGCGTACCAATCAACTGCAAGCGCCTCACCGTCAACAGTTACGTTGAGAGTGGTCTTGGTTGCAATTTCCTCAGCAAGAGCTTCCTCTATGTCGAGGGTGATGGTGTCGTCGTCCGGCTCTTCGGCATCTTCTGCGTTTGCGGCAACGCCGTCGTAGTAGTACACGCCGTTTTTCATAGTCCAGTGCTCGAACCATGTGACAGCTATGAGCCACTCGTCGTCGGGGGTCATCTCGTGAGAGCGGGTGTAGTTCGCAGACCACTGGTAGACAGGTACGCCGCTGTCGTTGTACCAAGTGTAGGTGGTGTAGCGGTCCACATCGCCGTTTTCAAGAGCTGTGTTGATAGCGTCCTCGCTGTAGTAGCCTTCTTCGGTCACGAAGTCGAGAGAATATATACCGTCAACCGGCTCACCGAGATTGAACTCGTTGGTGATTTCCATATTCTCTTCAAATCCGGCCTTTACGTAGGCGTCATAGTAGGCAGCAAAGTCTTCCACACCGCCGTTTATGGCGTCAAGCACGTCATAGTAGGTGATGTCACCGAGGTCAACCGCGCCGTTGCGCATCAGGAAGTAAAGCTGAGTGCGGAAAGGCATGTTGTACTCGCTGGCTTCGCTCTTGGTTGACTTGGAGCCCGGGTAGATGCCGACAAAGTTGCCTTCGTCATCGGTTTCAAGCGAATCGTAGTCCACATAGCCGACTGCTGCCGTCCAGTGGTCGTTAGTGCCCATAATGGTATATGCGGGGAAGAAGGTATCGAGGCCGGTTTCTATCTTGGTATAATTATTGCTGCCATCGATGCCGTCCCATTTGTAGGTATATCCGACAGTGCCGTCATACTCGTAGCCAATGGTAGAGCCGTTGCTCATGATTATTCCGGAAGTAGTACCGAGCGCTGTGAAGTAGTCGGACAGCGTCTGTGCCACTTGGTGGGAGTTCATGGAGCCCGCGGAGTTGCCGGTGATGTAGCGGCGCTCGCTGCCCGCGGTGTCGAACCGGCTGTCAACAAGCTCGATTGCACTGAGAATGTAGTCCAGCTCGCTGGGAACGGTTTCGCTCGGAGCTGCACTGGTTCTGCCTTCGGCGTTTGTCTGCCACATCAGGTAGCCTGCACGTGCGGCGCTGCTTGCCGTGCCGTTGAGGAATACTATAATGTAGCCGAGTTCGTCTGCAACCTCTGTCCAGCTCGTGGCGTTGTAGAACAGGTTGGAGCTGTTCGTTGCACCGTGGAGGGCATAGACAACAGGTGCGTCCTCGCCTGCGGTTTCACCGACATATACGAGAACCTCGCGGTTCCATACATATCCGGTTGCGGGGTCGGTCCAATCCCAATCTATTACGTAAGCGTTTTCCGTGTCGGCAATCGGCTTGCGTTCCTTGAGATTGTTGCCGTAAACCGTGCTGCTCTCATAACGGACAAAGTTGTTGAGCAGGTCTTCCGCCGTGGCGGCGTCGGTTTCGGAGGTCGTGTTGTTTTCAACAGCCACTTCCACGTCAGAGTAAGCGGTTGTCAGGTTGTCGGCTGCTGCTGCCGCCTGCCAGTAGGCAATGTTTGCCGCTATGTCGTCTGCATCGCCCTCACCGATGAAGTACGTGGGAATTGCAACGTCCTTATAGGAAACGGAATCGACATAGTTGCCCTCGGTCGGAGCAGTGCTGTAGCTGTAAACGCTCTCTCCTGCCGCGGCAAGAGCTTCGCTCACATCGCCGGTTGCGTCAATATACACCTGTGCGCTTATGCTTATCGGGCTGGATGCGGCGTAAATCTGCATCGGGCCTGCCGCTGCGCCGTAACCGACAAGGTAATAGCAGCCGTAGAAGGTTGTAAGGTTGCTGCTGGGCTTGCAGGCCGCAAGATAGGCAGCGTCGGCGTCAGCGTCGGTTCCCCAGCCCGCTTCAGGTGCGGGAAGCAGAACCATGTACTCGCCGTAGTGGTCCATCTGCTCCGGCCAGCCCTCTTGAATTGCATATTTTACGGCAGCCTCAGCGGTGGTAACGCCGTCAGGCATAGCAATTATTGTGAGGAACTCGTTGGTCTGAGCGTCTTCACCAACATACAGTACGGCGGTGTTTCCGTTAGCCGTATAGGTGTAGTAGCCGGATTCAAGAGCAGTGTAGTTGCCCAGTGCGCGCAGAGTTGCTGCGTCCGCAAGGGCGGCCTGCGCTTCGGAAGTAGCTGTGCTGAAGTCGGTGAGCACGACTTCATCGTCATCGCCGCTGTCCGGCTTGCAGATTTCATTTACCCACTCTTCAAAGGTGCCGGTGGTGGTGCCTTCATTGGTGCCATGAGTCATTGCCCAGACGAGGGAATAGTCAACATCATAGCCGTTTGCCATTGCCGCAAGGCAGACGTTGTAGGCTATGGTGAAGCTGGTGTGCTGGTCGGCTGTGCCGTTGCGGGTGCGCCAGTAAGTAGAAGGCGTAGCTTCTTCCTCACCATTGGCGACATTCAGCATTATCTCTGTGGCGTTCATCAGGTAAGCCTGATTGATGACATATTCGTCATTCGCCTGCTCAATGTAGAGGTCAACCTGTTCGGCGTCGAAGCCGGCAAGGTTTTTATATTTATAGTAGTTCTCTTCAAGAACTGCCGCTACGCTGGCGCTGTAGTGAGAAGCCGCCATGTCAGGAGTACCGAATGCGGTGTTCTCAGCACTATTGCTAAGAGTATCAAATCCGGGGATATCTTTGTTACGTTCAAGGCCGGTGCCGGTGAGGAACCCCGCCATATCCGTTATGGAATAAGTTCCGTCGCTGTTCTTTGTTATCCATTTGCTGGTGTCAGTGTAGGTTTCAAGGAACGCATCCATATCGGCATACTCGGTTGTTGTAGCGGTGTCGCCCCTGCCGCTGGTTACGCTATAGGGCCACTCGGTATTTTCGGCAAACAGATTCAGGGCATCGGACATATTCTCAAGAATCTTGTCATAGTAGCTGCCTTGACGGGGGCTGATTATATCGCCGTTGTCATCAACATCAAAGCCCAGCGCGTTGCCGTCTTCATCCTTGAGGTTGAGGCTGTTGATATACTCACAGAAAGCATACGCAAGGTCTTTCTCAAGCTCAATCTGGAAGGCTGTGAAGTCATATTTGCTTCCGTTGACGCTGGAATCGTAGCGCATCCAAGCATATGCCATGTCAGCATTGTTGATATCAGCTATCGGGCAGTACGCCATAGTTGCATACACAGCATCACTGATGGTGCTTGTGTAAGTACCAGTGGTTTCATCGTACTCAACACCGACCGCTCCGGTTTCGTAGAGGTAGGGGTAGTACTCATCCATATCGCCGGACGCGCCGAGAATGGTGCTCATCTGGCCTGCGCCGGAACCGCCGACGGAAACAATCTTATCCATGTCGCCGGGCAGGACATCCGCATTGTAGCGAAGGTAACGGACTCCGGCCTTGAGGTCAACAACAGCCGTAGGAGCCTTGCCGGTGATGATTGTACCGTCCTCGTTGGTGGCGTCACGGCTGCGCGAGCCGCATCCGACGTGGATAAAGCCTTCAGCAATATAGCTTGCCGTAACTGCTTTGGCCGTACCTGAAGCCCAACCGACGTTGTAGTTTTCAAATACTATCGGCGCAGTAGCTGCGGTATAGCCGTTGATAGTAGCGTCCTCGTCAATAATGAGCTGGCCCGTTGTCTCATCAATGCCTTTCACATATCCTGCGGGAACATAATAGTTGAACTCCTGATACTCATCATTGGTTATGACAGTCTCGAAGTTAACACCATAGAGGGCATAATGAGTTCCGTCCTCGCTGAGTTCCCAAGCATACGTTCCCTTGGCAAGCGCGGCTGCCAAATCGAACGGGTCGGAATCATCTTCGCTGTCATCGGCCTCTGCGCAGATTTCGTTTACCCAATCTGCAAACAAGCCGTTGCCCTGCTCTATCTCTTCGTGGCCGCCATGTCCGCCTTCCCAGATGAGAGCATAGTCAACATCAGCCCCTTGTTCTTCAAGAAGCGTTGCAAGATTGAAAGTAACGCTGTAAGCGGTATGGTAATCCGCTGTTCCGACGCGAATACGCCAGTACTGCGCTACATCGGGGTTTTCCTCCGTCAATATTGCCAGAGAGTTATACAGATACGCCTGATTTCTGATATATGCTACTCTTTCGTCATTGTTGGTAAAGCTGCCAAAAATGCTGTCAAGGTCATCACCGAGAGCAGCCTTTAACTCAGCTTCGGTAAACAAATCCAGAAGGTATTGCTTTATCTGAGTTTGTTCGGTCTCTGACGCCTCTTTCATATATTCATCGAAATTATCCAGCATTACCTGAGCGATGCTGGCGCTGTAGTGAACCTCGGTCTCGCCGGGGTAGCCAAAGCTGTCGTTTTCGGCAGTCGCGGCCAGCGTATCGAAGCCTGGGATATTCTTATTACGCGCCGGCAAGTTGCCGTACTCAACCCAAGCATCCAAGTCGGTAATCGAGACCAGTCCGGTTTCTGCGTCGTAAGTACCCCACTTGTCAAAATCCTCATAAGTCTCGACATATTCCTGACGCTCTTCGCTTTGTCCCTCGCCGTAATTATAATCAAGATAATTGTTCAGGGAATCCGAGAGAGCCGACATCACAGCATCATAATATGTTCCGCTTCTGCCGTCTTCACCCAGCGTGAGACCATCGAAGCTCAGCACATTGTTAACATAATCAATGTAAGCATCAGACAGGTCTTTTTGCAGTATTTGTTTCTGGAAATCGCTAAAAGTAAACGCTTCCTGATTTGGAGTCGCGCTTATGCCTTCCTCTTGTGCCGGATAGCGAACCCAAGAATAAGCCAAGTCGGCGTTATCCAAATCCGTAATCGGGCAGAAGCACTGTGCGGCAAAGACACTGTCGTCGATGGTGGAGTAGTAATTGCCATCTTCGTCTATGCCAATGCCCGCGGCTCCGATTTCGTAGAGGTACGGATAATAATCTTCCATATTGCCTGTGGCTCCGAGAAGAGAGCTTGTGGCTCCGCCTCCCGACGCGCCCCAAGAGATAATTCTTTCAGAATCGCCCGGAATGACGTCGTCATTGAGACGGAGGAAGCGCACACCCGCTTTCAAGTCAACTATGGCAGCAGGTGATTTATTATAATTGACTCCCTCTTCGTCGCCTTCACTGGTGCTTCCGCGTGCGCCGACGCCAATATGTATGAAACCGGCATTGAGGTAGTCCCCGTTTGCGCTGGCAGGGTCGCTCTGCATCCATCCAGTGTGGCTGTTCTGATAAACTATTGGAGCTGTATCTATGGTATAGCCATTGACAACAGCATCTTCATCAATGTTGCCATCTTCGTCAAAATATCCGATAGGCACATAGATGTTGAGTACCTGCAGGTCAGGCAGGACGGGGTCCGCCATATAGGAAACCACAGCCTGATAGTGTTGTGGCCATGCGGTAGCACCCGGACCGGTGCCTTCACCTTCGTCAACAAATTCCCACTCGAGGTCTGCTGCCGTTATAGTGTTGGCAGCAGTACGGTCGGCGTCACTTACATCATTGTCTGCCGACGCGGTCAACGATATAGCGGGAACCAGTGACAGGGCCAGCGCAAGCGCCATTATGAACGCCAGCACTTGCCGTGCGCCTTTTGATTTAGTCATGCTTTTCCTCCTGTTTCTATAATGTATAGTTCCGGTTACTGCAAAAACGAACACTATCTCACAATGCATACCCCCATCAGCATAGTGCCTGACAAGGCTTTATGCACTTTGACCTCCCTTCCCAGTGCATTACTGCGTCTGATTATTTGATAATGCCCGAATTAGTTCTTTTATTTTACCATGTTAAAAAGGCCGTTCTGTGTGGCAAATGTGTCAAAATTGAGAAAACTTGCTGATGCCTCTTTATTTTGACGTGAATCTTTGTTAAACTGTTTTCAGCAGAAACAGGAGGTACGACTATGGACAACACAACCATTTTAATTTGCGACGACAACGAGGCAATACACGAGAGCCTGAGAATTTTCCTCCAATCCGAGGGGATGGCGTGCATATCCGCCTATTCGGGCGAGGAAGTGTTTGAAATTTTGCAAAAAAAGCACGTTGACCTCATAATACTTGACATTATGCTGCCGTCCATGCGCGGGACGGACGTCTGCAGGGAAATACGCGAGAGCAGCGACATTCCGATTATCTTCCTCAGCGCGCTCGGCTCGGAGGCGGACAGGATAGTCGGCTTGAAGCTGGGCGCGGACGACTATGTAACCAAGCCGTTTTCCCCGTGGGAGGTCGTAATGCGGGTAAAAGCTATTTTGAAGAGAATGACCCCGCCGAGGCCGTCCGGCGACGGCAAGCTGTCCCTCGCCGAGATGACCGTGGACGCGGGAGCCTATAAGGTGTATGTCAACGGGAAGCAGATTGACATGACCGCCAAGGAGGTCGAGGCGCTTGCGTTTTTCATAAGGAACGCCGGAACCGCGCTCACACGGGAGCGGATTTTGAACAACGTCTGGGGCTACGACTACTATGGCGATGTGCGGGCGGTTGACACGCTGGTAAAGCGGCTGCGGCAGAAGCTGCCCTCCGAGGGCGTGCACTTCGCAATCCGCTCCATATACGGCGTAGGCTACAGAATGGAAGAAGTGGAATGAAACATATTCAGTCCAAGGCGCTCTTGGCGCTTGCAGTCGCGCTGCTTTACATTTTAATTTTATTTGCGGGACTTTGCACAATGGTCTATTTCCCCTATAATCGTCTGCACAACGCAGCGGCGGTATCATCTGCTTTTATAAGTCAGGAATATGAAATCTCGGGCTCGTTAACCGAGGGAGTAAGCCTTCACGAGCTGGGCGCTGTCGTCGTTGATGCTCAGGGCAACATTGTTGAGTATGAGGCGCCGTTTGCTTTCGGATTTCTCAAGTTTGGCATGGACGAGGCCGAAGCGCTTGCAAACTATCAGGACTGGATAGGCCGTGACGTTAAAGCGGTGCTTGCCGGAAAGCAGACGGACAGCTTGGTATTCATTTGGGACAGGATGGTATCTGTAATTGTTATAGGTATGCCGCTTGCATCGGGCGGCGCTGTATTCACACTGCGCGATGTCTGGGATTTGAACGTTACCATTATAACATTTGCCGTTGTCTACACCGTCCTGTTCCTCAGCGTTCTGATTGCATGGAGTCTTCTGCTCAAGAAGCGGCGCATGACAGAGCTTGTGCAGCAGGAGTACATCGCCAACACCAGCCACAGCCTGAAGTCGCCAATTTCCTCAATAAAGGCGCTTGCAGAGACCATCAGCTCCGGCCTTGTCAGCGACCATGAGTCAATCCGCCATTACAGCAGCATAATTATCACTGAATCCATTGCGCTGGAGCACACGGTTTCCGATATGCTCAAGCTCTCCGCCATACAAAGCCGCCAGCTCGACTTGGCAAAGAGCGCAGCCGAGCCGGAGGCTATTTTCGCCAAGTCCATTGAAAAATACGCGGCGCTCTGCGACGACATCATGGTGGACTTCCGTGTTTCCGGCAGCATAAAAGCGCTCCCGTCCCTGCGCACGAACGCCAAACGCATGGCGGAAGTCCTTGATATTTTGCTTAACAACGCGCTGAAGTTCGTGCGCGATGAGGGCTGCATCAGCCTTGACGCCGAGCAGAGCGGCAAGCGCGTGCGCGTGGCGGTGCACAACGACGGCGCGGCCATAGACGCGGAGACCGGCAGACACATTTTTGACCGCTTCTACAAAGGCACGACCCCGCAGAACGCCAAAGGCAGCGGCCTCGGCTTAGCCATAGCCCGCGAAACCACCGTCTCCCTCGGCGAAAAGCTCTGGTACGAAAACGACCCCGAAGGCGTGACATTTTATTTTACGATAGAGGTGGCGTGAGCCGAAGAGGCATCCCGGACATCAGTATGATAATCCGAACCGAATTATCCAATCGGGTAATTCGGTTCGGATTTGCTTTTTCTGCAAAACAAGAACGCCCGCCGAAGCGGGCGCCCTTTGGGAAAGGATAGAATGGAAGCTAATTATACGCT
>JAJQCF010000014.1 GCA_021202845.1 Oscillospiraceae bacterium | reverse complement strand
TAAATGCGTCGGGAAGCGGTTCGCTTCCTTTCGCATTTAATGTACTATTTTCCGAAACCGAGAAAAAGCAACAAAAACACTTGACAACAGGCATCAAAATCTATATAATTGATAAGCTGACTTAAATCCGGGTGTAGCGCAGTTGGTAGCGCGCATGGTTCGGGACCATGAGGCCGCTGGTTCAAATCCAGTCACTCGGACCAAACCAAAATAATCCGAACCGAATTATCCGAGTGGGTAATTCGGTTCGGATTTTTTGTTTTGAATTTAATCAATCTGTAAGCCTTGGCAGCTGTGTGCTGTTTATACACGCGCTATATACGGCACTACGACATCGTAGAGCTTTCTGCTCCACTCTGCGTGAAATTTTGCCATTTGCAGCCAATCGGTTTCGCTGTTGATACTGACTCCGGCTAACTCGCAGTACACCTTGGAGGACTTTATGTCATCTCCGCGCGCCCAGATGAGGGGCGTTCCGAGGGCGGACTCGATTGCCGCTTGGTGTGTTCTTAGGAAATCAAAGGCTTTTTTATTCTCTGCCTTGTCGGATTTGCCCATGTAAACCTCTACGCGCGCAGAATCGAAGTTTGCCACACAGCACAGTGTAAAGCCGCTAACGCCGAAATAGCCGTTCAGCCAGTTCTCTTTGCACGGCTTTGCTTTGGCGTAAGGGTCTTCGCCGTCGAATGCGGAGTGGATATATTCTAAGGCGAAAGCCCAGTACCTTTTTCGCGTTTCATACCTTGTTCCGTATGCTTCGTCTTCATCGACGTCCGTTTCGTCGCGGAGATAAAATGTCAGGTCTGTCGGGTCCGCATCAAACAGTTTGAAGAGCCTACGCAGCGTGGAAATCTTCAGCCCTGTGCTTGTATTGCGCTCAACAAAAATTCCCTCGTCAATCTGCAGCGCGTTCCTCAAATCATTGGGATTGCTGCTGACATATACCGCTATTTCACCGGCGTCACCGGCTGCATACGCGAGCTTTGAGAGGACGGATTTATCCTCGGCGTGCAGGATTTTCAACACTCGCTCGTACATATCAATCCAGCTGGATACCGGCTGCTCTGTATTTTTGTAGCTGAATTTTGCAATCAATCTGCCGCTTAACGATATATCATCGTCCAGCGTACAGCTGTCCATTTGCTTTTCCGCCGGCTTATAATCCGTGACGGGGCTGCGCCAAATTTCCAGAGCTCTTTTTGCAAGATAGCGGCTGCGTTCCTCCAACTCCGACAGCGCCCAGCTTTCTTTCTGAGCTATGTAGGTGTTCATGCGGATTCCGCTTTCACGGAAACCGTTTTTCATGGACTTTTTCTCGGAAAACGGACTGTTGCTGTACTTGGAATTATAGGCGGTCAGGGTCAGATTGGCAATTCGGTGCAGCCATGTTTCGTGAATCTGCGCGTAATCTTCTCCCAGCGCCTTTACCCACGCGGGCGTCAGATGCTGCGGCATTATGTGCTCAATCGAGTAGTCTCCGGCATCAAAATGGCGGTAGACGTCCTTATCCTCGTCGGTTCCGTAATTTTCAAGCCGCTCAAGAATGTAAATCTTGTTTTTGCTGTTCATCAAATAAATCTGACGCTCGGCAAAGGCGGCGGAAAATTCCGTGTCGTCGGGAAAGCGCGTGCGCTCTTTTTTGGAAAGAATGGCATACTTCAGCTTTTCGACATAGTTGTTCTCCGTGCCGTCATAGCGCAAAACGTCCTTGTGCAGCGTAAGGAATATTTTGTTCAGCGCGTTTGTCGGCAGGTCACAGATTGTCCTGCGGAACAAGTAGCTTTCTGTAATCAGAAAGATTTCCGCGACGTCATCAAGAGACAGCTTGCCCTCCGATTGCAGACGCAGTATTTCCAAGAAAAACGGTCTGGTAACTGTGGTTTCCAAGCGATTCAGGCGGTCGATGCAGGCGTTCAGCGCTCTGCTTTGCGTGTTCCCGTTCAGCAGAATATGATACCATTTGGCGTATGCCAGCAGCTCCTGAAGCAGCTGTTCCGTCTGTATTTCGTTATCCTCCACATATGCCTTAAAGGTGAAATAAACCTTACTCTGGGCAGGGATAACCTGCTGCTTCACGCTCAGGTAATCTCTCACAAAAGCGCTTACGTCGTAGGCTGTGTTTTCCTCAATTTTATTCCAATATTTTTCGTAATACTCGGTCTGCTCCTTCGGCTGCAGACCCATTAAAATAAAATTGCGAATTTTATCGCCCTCGCTGAGCGCCACGCCCGTGGAGTTCAGACTTTCAAAAATAAGCTGCGGGTTGTCGTCTCCGTTCAAGGTGATGTTGATGATTTCCAAGCGGCAAATGGCATCATACAGCTCATCGACGGTAATTTCCTCTTTTTGAATACGGCTGCAAAAATAATCATAGTTGATTGTCAGGTTGGATTCGGGAATCCGCTCCGCCTCCGTATCGAACAGGCGACCAAAGGCCAGCCTGTCGTTTTTTACAGGCTTTAACTTAATCCGCGTGTCGCCGTTCTGCCATTTGTCAACAAGGTATTCCTCATAAATCCGCTCGCTTAGAGTAGGCTTCGCCGAGGCTATTGCCTTCTGCTGCAAAAGATTGTACATAGCCAGCATCAGCAGGGAAACCGTAGTCAGGCGCTGCTGACCGTCAATCACAAGGAATTCCTCATTTGCTCCGTCAGGGTTATAAACGGACACGATGCTTCCGAAAAAATGGCTCTTTCTTTTGCCTCGAACCACTTTCACGAGGTCGTCGTATAATTGCTTGCAGTTTTCGCGTTTCCAGTCATAATTCCGCTGATACACAGGAATGACAAACCTTTTGCTTGCGCCCTGCATATAAGCGACCATCTTTGTCTCTGAGCCTTTCACAAGCCTTCCTCCTGCGCTGCGGCGATTAGTACCCCTCTTTAATGGCTATTTTTACTATCCTGCTGGTGCCGAGCCTTTCCGCGCCCAGAGCTATCATATCCGCGGCGTCCTCGAGGGAGGCAATGCCGCCGCTGGCCTTGACCTTTACGTTTTCCGCGCAGTGGGCGCGCAGCAGCGCAACGTCCTCGCGCGTGGCGCCGCCGGTGGAGAATCCGGTAGAGGTTTTGATGTAGTCCGCGCCGGAGGCGGAGACTATTTCGCATAGCTTGATTTTCTCACTCTCTGTGAGCAGGCAGGTCTCGATTATGACTTTCATAATTTTGCCGGCAGAGGCCTTGCGCACGGCAGCAATGTCCTCCGCGACTTCGTCCCAGCAGCCGTCCTTTACCATGCAGAGGTTGATTACCATATCGACCTCGTCCGCGCCGTTTTTGATTGCGTCCTCGGCCTCAAATGCCTTGACCTCCGGCGTGGAGTAGCCGTTGGGGAAGCCGATAACCGTGCAAAGGCGCAGCTTGGCGCCCACATAGCGGCGCGCTCCGGCGATGTGTGCGGGCGGAATGCAGACGCTCGCGCAGTTATATTTTATCGCTTGGTCGCACAGCTCCCGAATCTCCGCCTGCGTGCAGTCCTGCCGCAGCAGAGTGTGGTCGCATTTTCCCAATATTTCTTTTATTTCCATAATGATTCAGCACTCCTTTCGGTGAGAAAATAATACCACATTGCAGCGGGTTTTTCAATCGGAAAATGATTTTGCAAGGAGTTCGCCTCCAAACGTTATGCGCTATTCCTCCCCCTCGACACGCTTAATAGGGTGGCGGATTACGGTTTTCCATTTGCTGGGCGGAATCTTGCGGGCGTCGGACATATATATTTCGTGGTGCTGCCTCGCGTCGTTCATGTCGTTGCGATAGCCGTTGGCGGTGAGGTACTCGTCCATCAGTGCGACGGAGGCGGGCTCGCTGTCGAATGGGCCGACGTGCATTATCTGCACGCACAGCCCCTCGTCTATTGTGAGAAACTGAGCGCCGGTGCAGTCCAGCTTTTTCTTCTGCGACGCCGTTTTGACCGCCCAGTTAAAGTCCTTTTGCGTCACAAAGTCGGGCAGGCGGATTACGGAAGTCCAGAGAAACGCGGACTTGTTCGCATAGTCCATGCCGTCCGTACCCTCCTGACGCCAAAAGCCCTCAAGCGGCGGGACGACGTAGTCGAAGAAGCCTTCTATTTTGTAGTCTGTTTTATAGCTCATTTTCAGCGTGTAGGCCACGGCGTACAGCACACTGATTGCCTTTTGGTAAGAGCCGCTCTCCTCGTTGGGGTCGCCCTCGCCGCGGACGGCGATGAAATTGGCGGGCGGAACCGTGACGATTTCCGGCCTGCTCTTTGGCATATAAAATTCCTTGTATTCTTTTTTAAAATCAAAGGCCATTCGGCGTATCTCTCCTTGCTTGTGCAGAGTTCAGAGAAAGTATATCACAGCGCCTACGGCAAATCCACATTTTTCGATAAATCCGGCGGCTTAAATTTTTCGTTGTAAGTTTGTTAATCGTATTTTAATGTATTGCGCCTTGCAAAAATAATTTTGCTGTGATAACATATGCAATATATGTACAAAATTTGCTTCGAGGCAGGAGGAGTTAGGTGGAACGGCTCACTTCACGGCAGAACCCGACCGTCAGCCGTATGCGGCTGCTGGGGCGGGAGCGCGCTTTCCGCGAAAAGTGCGGCGAATATGTCTGCGACGGCACAAAGCTGCTGGGCGAGGCGCTGCGCTGGGGCGCGGAGATAACCGCCGTGCTCTGGTCCAAGCAGCCGGACATAGACGTGCCCGCCGACGTGCCGCAGTATTCCGTGCCGGCGGAGCTGCTGGACTATGCCTCGCCCCTGCGCAACTGCCCGGGCGTGCTGTTCTCCGTGAAAATGCGCCCGCTGCCCGTGCGGGCGGGGCGGGTCATTGTGCTGGAGACCATGCAGGACCCCGGGAACTTGGGGACCGTGCTGCGCACCGCCAACGCCTTCGGCATGGACGGCGTGATATTGACGGGGGACTGCGCGGATTTATATAACCCCAAAACCGTGCGCGCGGCAATGGGTGCGCTGCTGCGCCAGCGAGCGGAGAGCATGACGCTGGAACAGCTGGGCGAGTTCATAGAGCGCAATGGCCTGCGCCTCTACGGCGCGGCGCTGGACGAGCGCAGCGTGGATATCCGTGACACAATGGTGGATAACCTCGCCGTCGCTATCGGCAGCGAGGGCAGAGGGCTGAGCGCCGAGCTGCTGAATATGTGCGAAGGGCGCGTAATCATTCCCATGAACCCCGCCTGCGAGTCGCTGAACGCCTCCGTGGCCGCGGCGATAATCATGTGGGAGCTGGGCAGGGGGAGATGATTGCTATGACAGACACTGTGTACTGGATATGGCTTGCTTCTCTGCGCGGCGTGGGTGTGAAAACCAAGCGCGAGCTGCTTGACCGCTTCGGCTCGCCCACCGCCGTTTTTGCGGCGACGGAGCAGGAGCTTGGCAGCTGCGGCCTCACCGCCTCCGCGCTCGCAGCGTTTAGCAGGCGAAATCTCGACTGCGCGGAAAAGGTTCTGCAAAAGTGCGAGAGCGGGGGCGTGAGAATAATAACTCTGCGCGAGGCGGGCTATCCGCAGCGGCTGATGAATATTTTTGACCCGCCGCTTGTACTCTATGTCAGGGGCGCTCTGCCGGACATAGACAGCGAGCCTGTTGTGGCGATGGTGGGGACGAGAAGCTACAGCACCTACGGCGAGCGCATGGCGCGCAAGTTAGGCGCGGAGGTCGCCCTCTGCGGCGGCACGGTCTGCACGGGGCTGGCGGGCGGCATTGACTCCATATGCGCCCAAAGCGCGCTGGACGTGGGCGGACGAGTTGTCGGCGTGCTGGGAACCGCGATAAATCAGGTGTACCCAAGGAGCAACGAGCCGCTTTTCGACGCCGTGGAGCAAAACGGCGCGCTCGTGAGCGAGTATCCGCCCGACGCGCAGACAAGCGCAAGGTGCTTCCCCGCGCGCAACCGCATAATCGCGGGGCTGAGCGTGGCCGTCTGCGTTGTCGAGGCTCCGCAAAAGAGCGGCGCGCTGATAACGGCGGACTTCGCCGCGGAGAACGGGCGCGACGTTTTTGCCGTCCCGGGCGGAGCGGACAGCGACAAAAGCCGCGGCTGCAACAACCTCCTGCGCGACGGCGCGGGTCTGGCCGAGGCGGGCTGGGACATTATCAGCGCGTATGCCGCCCGCTTTCCCGAAAAAATATCCAAGTACGCGCAAATTCCCGCGCGCAGTGCCGAGAGCCCGCCGCCCAAGCGAGCGCCGGCAGAGGACACGGCGGCGTTTTACAAGTTCCGCGAGCCCGTCGCCAAAAAGCCGAAAGCGCCGGAGCCTCCGCCGCCACCGCCGTCCGACAGCGGCTTGACCGAGACGCAGCGGAAAATTCTCTCGGCCATAAGACCGCCAGAGACGCACATAGACGACATAATATCCGCCAGCGGCCTGACCGCGCCGCAGGTGCTCTCGCAGCTGACGATGCTGCAAATAAAGGGCTTTGTGCGGCAGGGAGCGGGCAAGCGCTTTTCCCGCACCGGCAAAGTATGAGAATATTATCTAATTTTATATAAGCGAGGATTCATCGAACATGGCAAAAGCAAAGACCAACCTTGTGATAGTGGAGTCTCCTGCCAAGGCAAAAACCATAGAAAAATACCTCGGCGGCGACTACAAGGTCGTCGCCTCAATGGGACACCTGCGCGACCTACCCAAGAGCCAGCTGGGTGTGGACATCGAGCACGACTTTGAGCCGAAGTACATTGCCGTCAAGGGGCGCGAGGCGATAATTAAGGAGCTGCGCACCGCCTCGGAAAAGGCCGAGACAGTATATCTGGCAACCGACCCCGACCGTGAGGGAGAAGCCATATCTTGGCACTTGAAGGAGCTGCTGAAGCTGCCGGACGACAAGGCGCGCCGCGTCACCTTCAACGAGATTACCAAGCGCGTTGTCACGGAGAGCATACAAGCCCCGCGCGACATCGACCAGAACCTTGTGGACGCGCAGCAGGCCAGACGCATACTGGACAGGCTCGTCGGCTACAAGCTCTCGCCCTTCCTCTGGCGAAAGCTGAAAAAGCCCAGACTTTCCGCCGGACGAGTGCAGTCCGTGGCGACAAGGATAGTTGTGGACAGGGAGCGGGAGATAAGGGACTTCGTGCCGGAGGAATACTGGCTGCTGGACGCGCTGCTTGCGCGCCCGAATACCGAGGCCGTTTTCCCCGCCCGCTACTACGGCGACAACGGCAAAAAGCGCGAACTGAAAAGCGAGCAGGAGGTGGCCGCGGTTCTGGCCGACGTTGAGGGCAGAGCGTTTGAGGTCAGCGCCGTCAAGCGCAGCGAGAAGCACCGCTCGCCCCCGCCGCCGTTCATAACGTCCACGCTCCAGCAGGAGGCCTCCAGACGGCTCGGCATGTCGCCCGCGCGCACCATGTCCGTGGCGCAGCAGCTCTACGAGGGCGTGGAGATAAGCGGCATGGGCGCCGTGGGTCTTATCACCTACATGAGAACGGACTCCCTGCGCATATCGCAGGAGGCGCTTTCCGCCGCGGGCAAATACATCGTGGAGCACTACGGGGAGGAGTATTATAACGGCAAGCCGCGCTACTTCCGCACCAAGGCCGGAGCGCAGGACGCGCACGAGGCTATCAGACCCTCCGTCGTGACGCTCAGCCCCGACGTGGTGCGCAAGGACCTCACCAGCGACCAGTACCGCCTTTACCGCCTCATCTGGGGACGCTTCACGGCCAGCCAGATGGCAGTAGCGGTCTACGACAATGTGACCGTTGACGCCGAGTGCGCCGGACACGTTTTCCGCGCCAACAACACCCAGCTCCGCTTTGCCGGTTACACGGCGGTCTACGAGGACAGCCGCGACGACGAGGGCGAGGAGGGCAAAAAGGCGCTGCCAAACCTCACCGAGGGCGAGGCGCTGGACGCGAAAAAGTTTATGCAGGAGCAGCGCTTCACCCAGCCGCCGGTGCGCTACACGGAGGCCACGCTCATCCGCGCGCTGGAGGAAAAGGGCATCGGCCGCCCCTCGACCTATGCGCCGACCATAAGCACAATAACGAGCCGCCAGTATGTCTCCAAGGAGGGCAAGTATCTCCAGCCCACGCCGCTGGGCGAGACGGTGACTAAGCTGATGGAGGACTACTTCACCGACATCGTGGATTTGAAGTTCACCGCCAACATGGAGGACGAGCTGGACGGCGTGGAGCGCGGAGAAAAGCAGTGGAAGGCGCTGCTGCGCGAGTTCTACGGCGGCTTTGACGGCGAGCTGACCGCCGCGGAAAAGGCGCTGGAGGGCACGTTTATAAAGATTCCCGACGAAGTCTCCGAAGAAATCTGCGACGTCTGCGGACGACAGATGGTTGTCAAAAACGGCCGCTTTGGCCGCTTCCTCGCCTGCCCGGGGTTCCCCGAATGTACGTTTACTAAGCCCTTGGTCATTGCCATGCCCGGGCGCTGCCCGCGCTGCTCCAGCCGCATACTCAAGCGCACCTCCAAAAACGGCCACACCTACTACGCCTGCGAAAAGGGCGCGGACTGCGGCTTTATGACGTGGTACGTGCCGGTCAAGGAGGATTGCCCGACCTGCGGCAAGACGCTGTTCAAGCCCAGCGGCAGGGGCCAGAAAAAGCCGTTTTGCATCAACGAGGAGTGCCCCGAGTTCGTGCCCGAGGAAAAGCGCGGCTACCGCCGCAAGAGCGCGGCCAAGGCCGGTGCGGAAAAGACCGAGGACGGCGCCGCCGAGGCGAAAAAGCCCGCCGCCAAAAAGACGAAAACCGCGTCCAAGACGGCGAAAAAGACGACGTCCGCGGCAAAGAAAACGACTGCCTCGGCCGCAAAGAAAACAGCCGCCGCGTCCAAGACGAAAAAGACCGCCAAAGCAGCGGCAAAGGAGAGCGAATGAGCGCCGCCGTCACTGTTGTCGGCGCGGGGCTGGCGGGCTGTGAGGCCGCATGGCAGTTGGCCGAGAGGGGCGTCAGTGTCAGGCTCATTGAAATGAAGCCGCAAAAGCGTACCCCCGCCCACGTCGCGGACACGTTCGCGGAGCTGGTTTGCTCCAACTCTCTGCGCTCGGACGAGCTGACGAACGCCGTGGGACTGCTGAAAGAGGAAATGCGCAGACTGGGCAGCGTCATCATGTCCTGCGCAGACGCGCACAAGGTACCCGCCGGCGGCGCGCTCGCGGTGGACAGGCTGGCCTTCTCCGAGGCGGTCACGGACAAGATTAAATCTCACCCGCTTATAGAGCTTGTAAGCGCCGAGGTCACGGAAATACCCGAGTGCGAGGTAATAATCGCCACCGGCCCGCTGACGAGCGACGCGCTGGCGGAGAAAATTGCCGCGCTCTGCCCGCAAAGCGCGCTGCACTTCTACGACGCCGCCGCGCCCATTGTGACGCTGGAGAGCGTGGACATGGAAAGCGCGTTCTTCGCCTCGCGCTACGACAAGGGCACGCCGGATTATGTAAACTGCCCAATGACGAAAGACGAATACCTTGCCTTCTGGCGCGAGCTTTGCGCGGCGGAGCAGGCGCCGGTACACGGCTTTGACGACGGCGGCGTGTTCGAGGGCTGTATGCCGGTGGAGGTCATGGCGCGGCGCGGCGAGGACACCTTGCGCTACGGCCCGATGAAGCCCGTCGGCCTTGCAGACCCGCGCACGGGGCGCGAGAGCTACGCCGTGGTTCAGCTCCGCCGCGACAACGCCGAGGGCACAATTTATAACATCGTCGGCTTCCAGACCCACCTGCGTTTTCCCGAGCAAAAGCGCGTTTTCAGCATGATTCCGGCGCTGAAAAACGCCGAGTTTGTGCGCTACGGCGTCATGCACCGCAACACCTATCTCAACTCGCCGCAGCTGCTGGACAGGTACTACCGCCTGCGCTCGCTCCCGCGGGTGTCGTTTGCCGGACAGATGACCGGCGTGGAGGGCTATGTGGAATCCGCGGCGTCGGGAATGCTCGTCGGCATCGAGACGGCGCGCCGTCTGCTGGGACAGCCGCCCGTCAATTTCCCCGCCGAGACCGCTATCGGCGCACTGGGGCTATACGTCAGCGGCGGCAGTGTGGGACAGTTCCAGCCCATGAACATAAACTTCGGCATAATAACGCCGCTCGGCTACAGGGTCAAGGGCAAGAGAAACAAAAACATGGAAATATCCAAGCGTTCGCTGGACATCATTACTAATCTTGGAGGTACAATATGAAAATAATTATTGACGCAATGGGCGGCGACAATGCTCCACAGGAGATTGTGCGGGGCGCTGTGGACGCCCAGAGCGAGTTCGGGGTTGACATAATTCTGGTCGGCCGCGAGGACGAAGTTAAAAAATGCCTCGCCGACTGCGGCGCGGAGGATAACCTGCACATAACCGTGGCTGACGCGCCGGACGTTATTGAAATGTGCGACGACCCCACGTCGGTTGTGACGACAAAAAAGCACTGTTCCATGGCCGTGGCGCTGAGGCTGCTGCGCGACGGCGCGGGCGACGCCTGCATCTCCGCGGGCAACACGGGCGCGCTGCTCTCCGGCGCGACGCTCATTGTCAAGCGCATACGCGGAATACGCCGCGCGGCGCTGGCTCCCGCGCTGCCGAACGGCGGCAGCGGCGCGCTGCTCATAGACTGCGGCGCGAACGCCGAGTGTACGGCGGAGCTGCTGCTGCAATTTGCCTACATGGGCTCATTTTACTCCCAGAGCGTGCTGGGCTGCGAGAGCCCGCGCGTCGGGCTGCTGAACATCGGCGCGGAGAACAACAAGGGCACCGCCCTTAGCCGCGAGGTTCACGCGCTGCTCACCGAGGCGGGCGCGAGCGGCAGAATTAACTTTATCGGCAACATAGAGCCGACAGCCATTATGGAAAACGGCGCCGACGTTGTGGTTGCGGACGGCTTTTCCGGCAATATTTTTCTCAAAACGCTTGAGGGCGCGGCGGCGTTCGTCATGCGCAGCGTCAAGGGCGTTTTCTACTCCGGCGTCAAGGGCAAGTTAGCGGGCGCGCTCATTGCCTCCGAGCTCAAAGGGCTGAAAACCCAGCTCAGCGTCAGCGAGTACGGCGGCACGGCGCTGCTGGGCATCTCCAAGCCGGTTATCAAGGCGCACGGCGGCAGCAACGCCAGAGCCATACGCTCCGCGATCAAGCAGGCCATAGCCTTCGTGCAGGCCGGAGTGACGGACGAAATTACGCGGAACATAGAGTTTATGAAAGTGAAGGACGAGAAAAATGTCTGAGCTGGGGAAAAAGCTGCAATATGATTTCCAAAACGCGCAGCTCGCGCTGACAGCCGTGACGCACTCCAGCTACGCCAACGAGCACCGCTGCGAGAGCAACGAGCGGCTGGAGTTTTTGGGCGACAGCGTGCTGGGCATGGTGACGGCGGCGCACCTCTACGCGCTGACGCCGGAAATTGCCGAGGGCAGAATGACAAAGCTGCGTTCCGAGCTGGTCTGCGAACAGGCGCTGCACGCCGTGGCCGACAGACTGGAGCTGGGGCAGGAGCTGCGCCTTGGCCGCGGTGAGGAGTCCAGCGGAGGACGCCGCCGCCCCTCGATAATGGCAGACTGCGTGGAGGCGCTCATAGCCGCCATATATTTGGACGGCGGCTTGGCGGCGGCGGAGGAGTTCATCTGCCGCGAAATTCTCCCCGCGCTCTACAACGGCGAGGCCTCCCGCCTGACGGACTGCAAGACCGCGCTGCAGGAGCTTGTGCAGCGCCGCCCGGGTCAGGCTCTGAGCTATGAGCTGACGGGCGAGAGCGGCCCCGACCACATGAAGCGCTTCACCATGACCGTGCTGCTGAACGGCAGCGCCATAGGCGAGGGCACGGGCCGCACAAAGAAGGAGGCCGAGCAAAACGCCGCCGCCGAAGCGCTGAAGCGCCTTTCCGCAAAATGAACGCCAGAAAAAGCATTATCCCGATATTTGTGCCGCACCTCGGCTGCCCGCACGACTGCGTTTTCTGCAACCAGCGGCGCATCTCCGGTAGCGTGACTGCGGCAACGGAGAGCGACGTTGCCGAGGCGGTGCGCTCTGCGCGCGAGCGCGGGCTCACTCCGGCGCAGCTTGCTTTTTACGGCGGCAGCTTCACCGCCATTCCGCGCTCTCATCAGCGCGCGCTGCTGTCCGCCGCCGAGCCGTTTTTGGCCGACGGCAGCCTGACGGACATACGCCTTTCTACCCGCCCCGACGCCATTGACGCGGAGAATCTGGCGCTGCTGCGCGGTAGCGGCGTTTCCACCATAGAGCTGGGCGTGCAGTCCATGTCGGACAGCGTGCTTGACCGGTGCTCCCGCGGCCACACGGCGGAGGACGCGGCGCGCAGCTCACAGATGATAAAAGAAGCGGGCTTCACGCTCATACTGCAAATGATGACGGGACTGCCCGGCTCCGACTTCGATACCGACATAGAGACGGCGAAGCGCATAATTGCCCTCCGGCCCGATGGCGTCCGCATTTACCCCACGGTGATAATCCGCGGTACGGCGCTGTATGATATGTGGCGGGCGGGCGAGTACGCCGAGCACACGGTTGAGGACGCCGTCGAGGTCTGCTCGGAAATACTGCCGCTGTTTGAGCGCGCGGGCATACCCGTCATACGCTTAGGGCTGAACCCCACCGACGCGCTGAGCGCGGGCGACGCCGCGGCGGGAGCCTACCACCCCGCGCTGGGAGAAATGGTAAAAAGCCGCGTCTTCCTCAAGTCCGCGCGCACTCTCTTGCGCGGAACCCCGACCGGCAGCGCCGTGACGCTCTCTGTGCCGCAGGGAAAAATGTCGCAGGCCGTGGGCCAAAAGCGCGTCAACATAAAAGCACTGACAACCGAATTTTCCCTCTCGTCCCTAAAAATTATAGAAACATGCGGCCAGCGCGAGGAGATTGTAATAACCGGCGTTAAATAGCGCAGTAAAAAACAAGAAATAAGGCTTTAAAATGGCGCAAAGCATGATATAATTGAAAGACATACAAAAAGATAGGAGAGTGTTTACGGTATGAAGAAAAAGTTGATTTCCCTTGCGCTGGCGGCGGTTATGGTGGTGATGATGGGAACGCCGGTGCTGGCAACTTACAGAGGTAAGTTTCCGTTTGAAGACGTTCCAACAGGTCATTGGGCTAAAGTGGCAATAAGCTATTGCTGGGGCGAATATATTGTAGAAGGCGTGTCTGAAACTGAATTTGACCCAAATGGCACTTTAACTAATGCCCAATTCATAACTATGATGGGCCGTGCTTCACACAAAGACGAAATACAGGCACAGATGA
The DNA here is from genome assembly GCA_021202845.1 of Oscillospiraceae bacterium. Lineage (GTDB taxonomy): Bacteria > Bacillota > Clostridia > Oscillospirales > Oscillospiraceae > JAJQCF01. Next base: position 49,625 of record JAJQCF010000014.1, on the reverse strand, counting down.
CTTCATCTGATAGTTGGTATTCAGGATACGTTAGATATCTATCGAATAACGGCTACCTCGATGGCATCTCCATTGACGAAACCAGTCTAAGCCAAGCAATATCCCGTCAAGAAATGGCCTTGATAATGTATAACATCTGCACAGAATACAATACAGAAGTAAATATAGATACCAGCGGCGCTCTAAGCGATGTTCCAGATGCTTCGGAAATAGATGCCAAATATAAAGATGCCGTAGAATATTGCTACTATATTGGCCTCTTGACCGGCGGAGAAGATGGTTCGTTCAGACCAACAGATACACTTACAAGGGCTGAAGCCGCTACAGTCTTAATGAAAACGTGTTATTGGTGCAAAGCCGAGGAAACACGTCGCACACTATTGACAGACGCAGGGCTTAATGAAACCGTAATTAACCAAATTACCAGCGCTCTCATCATTGACAATGTCAACGACTGGCGTGAGGAAAATGGGCTGAATAGGCTTGAAATCAAAGAGTTCATGAATGAGGCTTGCACAGTTAGAGCAGAAGAAATTGTTACGAGCTTTAGTCACAAGCGACCAGACGGGAGAGCTGGCGGTACAATTTACGAAGATCTGTTTGGCACACAAATGGGATGCGATGAAAACATAGCTTTAAGCGATTCCTCATACAATGCAACTTTGTCTGAAGCCGCTGATATAATTTTCGAAATGTGGAAGAATTCACCTGGTCACAATACGGCCATGTTAAGCATCAGATATTACATTGGGTGCGGAGTATACGTTAATAACTCAAGGGTATACTGCTCAGCTCAGTTTGCAGGAGCAGGGCAACTTGAGAAAGCCGGATATGATACTTGGGATTAAATAAACAATTAAGCAAGCGGCTGCACCGCAATACGTGGTGTAGCCACTTATACTTTTCCTCAATCAGACTTTTTGCTATGTATTGCTTTTTTGCGGCAAATATGATATAACATTTAATAGTATTAACGCACGCGGGAGGCGAAGGGTTTGGGGACGGTGAGCACCATATGGAACGGGCTGGACTGGTCGGTGCTCACGAGCGCGCTGGTTTCCGTTGTCCCAGCGCTTATCTGCATAGTTCTGCACGAGCTGAGCCACGGCTTCGCGGCCTACCTGCTGGGCGACATGACGGCGAAGAACGCCGGACGCTTAACGCTCAACCCCATAAGACACATTGATATTTTCGGCCTCATTATGATGGCTGTTTGCCACTTCGGCTGGGCGAAGCCTGTGCCGGTGAATATGCGCAATTTCAAAAATCCCAAGCGCGGCATGGCGATAACCGCCGCCGCGGGGCCGCTGGCGAATGTTGTGATTGCCTGCGTGTTCATGTTCCTCTACGGCCTGTGCTGGCCGAAGCTGTACGCGGCGGACACGGAGATTGCTTCAACGCTGCTGCAAATGCTGTACATGACGGCGTACATGAGCCTCGTGCTGGCGATATTCAACATAATTCCTCTGCCGCCGCTGGACGGGTCAAAGATTTTCTTTTCCTTTCTCAGCGACGAGCGCTACTACAAGCTCATGCGCTACGAGCGCTACGGAATGATTGTGCTCATGGCGCTGTGCCTGCTGAATGTTTTCAACAGCCCGCTCTCCACGGCGGCAGGCTGGGTGGCGGACAAGCTGTTTATATTTGCCGAGTGGGGCTGCAGCTTGGCGCTTATTTTCACATGAAGGAGCCTGACGCATGGAACCGACGTACCACCTTGAGGGCATTGTCCGCTCCAAGGATGAGCTGGCGGACTTTGAAGGCCCGCTGAACCTTATACTGCTGCTCCTTTCCCGCAACAAGATTGAGATACGCGATATACAGGTCTCGAAAATACTCGACCAGTACATGGAATACCTTGCAACAATGGAGTCTATGGACTTGGAGGTGGCGAGCGAGTTTGTGCAGATGGCCTCGCACCTGCTGTATATCAAGACCCGAACGCTCCTCGCCGCAAGGGAGGAGGTCTCGGAATTGGAAGAGCTGATGCAGTCGCTGGAGCAGCTGAAAGCGCGCGACGTGCTGGGCGGCATAAAGGAGGTCGCGCCGGAGCTGGGCAGGATGAGCGCCGTCGGCTCGCTGTATATCCCCAAGCCGCCGGAGCCGCTGCGGGGGCTGAAGGAGTACCGCTACCGCCACGAGAGCTGGGAGCTGATGCAGGCGCTTGTCAACGCATTTTCCCGCGTGCCGGAGGCGCCGGAGGCGGCGCAGCGCGAAAGCCGCCGCCCGCTCATACCGCGGCGCATTGTGTACAGCATACGCGACAAGAGCTGCCAGATAATAGACCGCCTCAAGAGCGAGGGCAGACTGCCGCTGACTGCGCTCTACGAGGAGAGCGGCAGCCGCAGCGAGGTCGTGGCGGCGTTCGTCTCGGTGCTGGAGCTGTGTTCAAGCGGATATATACATCTGACGCTCAGCGGGGAAGAGCTGATTGTGGAGTACCTGCACGGCAGCGCCGAGGATTTATTCCCCAACAGGGAAGAAGAAAAAGAAGAATAGGAACCCTTGTTTATGGATATTAAAGAGACAGAAGCGGCGGTTGAAGCCATACTCTTTGCCTCGGGCGAGCCGGTGCCGGTGGAGAAAATAGCCGCCGTGCTGGGTACGGGCGAGGACGAAATATATTCCGCTGCGGAGCGACTTGCCGACGAGTACAGCGTCAACCGGCGCGGAATCCGCCTTCTGCGGCTGGAAAACAGGCTGCAAATGACCTCGTCGCCGGAGTTCGCCGGAGAGGTCGTGCGCGCGCTGGAGCAGCGCCGCCCGCCGCGCCTTTCGCCCGCCGCGCTGGAGACGCTGGCGATAGTGGCCTACTACCAGCCGGTTACGAGGGCGTATATAGAGCAGGTGCGCGGGGTGGACAGCTCCTACACCGTGGGCGTGCTGGCGGACAAGGGGCTTATAGAGCCCTGCGGCAAGTTGGAGGTCCCGGGCCGCCCCACGCTTTTCAAAACGGGCGACGGCTTTCTGCGGACAATGGGCATAAGCTCCCTTGATGAGCTGCCGCCGCTGCCGGATTTGACCTCGGACGAGGGAATTATAGCACTGCAAAACACCATAGACGCCATGAAGAACGCCGAAAACGGCGAGGATGCCCAGATGAAGATTGAGGAAAGCTGAAAAGCTAAGGAGGGGCGGGCATGATTGCGCTGACGATAATAATACTGCTTCTGGCGGCGCTTTTGCTGATGAGCGTCGGCGTTGACGCGGCCTACTCCGCGCAGGGCTTTGTCCTGCGCGCAAAGGCGGGTTTCGTCCGCATAACCATACTGCCGAAAAAACAAAAGGACAAGCCGGAAAAACCAAAAAAGGAGAAAAAGGCGAAAAAGAAGAAAGAGCCGACCGAGGACGCCGCCGAGAAGCCGAAAAACAGCCTTGGGATAAACAAGGACGACATTTTCTACTTCGCCTCCCTCGGCCTCAAGGCGCTTGGGAGACTGCGCCGCCGCCTCAGCATAGACTTGCTCTCGCTGCACCTCGTCTGGGCGGCCGCCGACCCTTTCACCGCCGCCACGGGCTACGGGCGCATTGCCGCCATACTGCACTCCGTGCTGTCGCTCCTGCGCGGTGCGGTCAATATACGCTCCGAGGACATCACGACGGATATAGATTTCACAACCGACAAGATGAAGATAGACGTCAGAGTTAAGGCGACGTTTCAAATTTGGGAAATACTTTATATGGCGTTCTGCGCGGGTGTGCCGTTCCTCGTCTGGTACTTAAAGCGCAGACGGACAATAAAAAAATCCGCAAAATCCGAACAAACCGCGTCTGCGGCAGCTTGAGAAAGGAAGGCATATCACAAATGGAAAACAGCGGCATTGGCAACCTCATGGACGTAACAATCAGCAAAATCAAGGAAATGGTGAACGTGGACACCGTTGTCGGCACCCCGATTGAGACGGCGGACGGCGTGACCGTTATCCCCGTTTCGCGCGTGAGCTACGGCTTCGGCACCGGCGGCAGCGATTTCCCCGTCAAGACCGCAAGCGGCTTCGGCGGAGGCGGCGGCGCGGGAATACGCATCGACCCCATCGGCTTTTTGGTGATTAAAGACGGCAACGTGCGCATGATTAACATTGTGCCGCCGGCCAACACCTCCGTTGACCGCGTCATCGAAAAGGCTCCCGAAATTGTGGACGCCATTGAAGAGCTGATTGAAAAGTTCAAAAACAAGGACGACGCCGAGTGAGCGCCGACAGGCATAATTTTTATAAGTCCTGACAATAATAAGCACTGCCCATATTTTGTTCAGAGGGTGGTGCTTATTTATGAAAAAAGCGGTTTCGCTTGTTATATTGACCTCACTGCTGTTCTCGCTCGGCGCGCCCGCGGCGCTGGCGGAGGGAGAGGAGCTCGGCGTGTCCGTCTCCGCCTCCGCCGCCATCGTCCTTGAGCCGGAGACCGGCAGCGTGCTCTATGAAAAGAACGCCGACGAGCGTATGCTCATTGCCAGCACGACGAAGATAATGACCGCGCTCGTGGTGCTGGAGCACTGCGAGCTTGACGAGAGCGTGGAGGTAACGTGGACGCACGCCGCAACCGAGGGCTCCAGTATGTACCTTGACCCCGAAAAGAGCTACACGGCGGAGGACTTGCTTTACGGGCTGCTGCTGGTGTCGGGCAACGACGCCGCCGCGGCGCTCGCGGACCACGTGGGCGGCAGCATGGAGGGCTTCGCGGAGCTGATGAACGAAAAGGCGGCGCAGCTGGGGCTGGAGAACACCCACTTTGTCAACGCCCATGGCCTCGACGCGGAGGGACACTACTCCTCCGCCCGCGACTTGGCGCTCATCACTGCCGCGGCGCTTGAAAACGACGACTTCCGCGAGATATTTTCCGCCCGCTCCTACACCCTGTACGGGTTGACTTATGTAAACCACAACAAGCTGCTCGGCAGCTGCGAGGGCTGCATAGGCGGCAAGACTGGCTACACCTTGGCCTGCGGGCGCACGCTGGTGTCCTGCGCGGAGCGCGGCGGCATGACGCTCATCTGTGTGACGCTGCGCGACCCCGACGACTGGAACGACCACTGCGCGCTCTACGACTGGGCGTACTCGGCCTATGAGCTTGTGCCGTTTCTCACGGAGCGGGCGCGGAGGGTGGAGGTCATGTCCGGCCTGTCCGAGTTCGCCGAGCTGACAACGCCCGCCGCGGGCGTGCTGGCAGCCAAAACGTCCGCAGTGCAGCGAAAGGTGTATTTGCCCATGTTTGTCTACGCGCCGGTTATGAGCGGGGAGAGCTTGGGGCGCGCGGAAGTGTGGGTGGACGGAGAGCTGGCCGGCAGCGAGCCTATCGTGTGCCGAAGCGCCGTTCTCACGGACGAGACGAACCTGCTCTCGCCGTGGGAAAGAATCAAGCGCGCGCTGGAGATAGCGGGCAACGCGGGAGTTTACTACAGCAGGTTTTGAGTTTTGAAAAACGGAGTGGCGATAAATGTCCGAACAAAGGCTGCAAAAAATTATATCCGCGGCGGGGCTGGCCTCCCGCCGCGCCGCCGAGGGAATGCTTTCGGCGGGCAGGGTCACGGTCAACGGCGTACCCGTGGCGCTGGGGCAGAGCGCGGATGCGGAAAAAGACGACATACGGCTGGACGGCGTTCCCGTGAAGCCTATCCGCAGCCACACGTACATAATGCTCAATAAGCCGCGCGGCTATGTGACAACGCTCTCGGACGAGAAAGGGCGCAGGACGGTGGCGGAGCTTGTGAAGGGCGCGGGCGTGCGGCTCTATCCCGTCGGGCGGCTCGACCTCAACACCGAGGGGCTGCTGATAATGACGGACGACGGGGAGCTTGCCAACTGCCTTATGCACCCCTCGCACGAGGTGGACAAGGTCTACCGCGCGGAGGTCTCGGGCGCGGAGCCGAAGAGGGCGGCGGCACAGCTGGGCGCTCTGCGCGAGCTGGAAGGGCGCGCGATAGCGCCCGCGCGGGTGAGCGTGACGGAGAGCGGCGGCGCGCGCTTCACGCTGGAGATAACTATACACGAGGGGCGCAACCGTCAGGTGCGCAAAATGTGCGCCGCCGCGGGGCTGAAGGTCCACCGGCTTGTGCGTGTGGCGGAAGGGCCGCTGACGCTGGGCGCTCTGCCGAGCGGAAAATGGCGCGCGCTCACCGCCGCGGAGCTTGCCTCGCTCCGCGGCGCAGTTTGATGGTTTAAGCGCCGATTGGTGCAGGATTGACTGCTTTTATAACCTTTTGCCGCGCTCTCATGCATTTTTTTGCAAAAGGTCTTGCATTTTCGGCAAATCAATCGTATTATAACTGTGATTGATTCAAACTGAACCGGATGGTGCTTAGATGGAAAAAGACATCATGGCTCTGCTCTCCCATAACGAGAAGCAGTTTTCCAAGGGTCAGCGCAAGATTGCGCGCTATATTTCCGAGTATTACGACAAGGCGGCGTTCATGACCGCCGGCAAGTTAGGCAAGACAGTGGGCGTGAGCGAGTCCACCGTTGTGCGCTTCGCCGCCGAGCTCGGCTATGACGGTTATCCCGATATGCGCAAGGCGCTGCAGGAGATTATCCGCTCGCGCCTGACGAGCGTGCAGCGCATAGAGGCCGCGAACGAATACATGAACCAAGACAATATCCTCAGCTCTGTTCTCTGCTCCGACATAGAAAAGCTGCGCACAACGCTGGACGAGTGCGACCAAGAGGCGTTCAACGCCGCGGTGGACGCCATAGTTTCCGCCAACAGCGTTTACATTGTCGGTATGCGCTCGTCAACCTGCCTCGCCAGCTTCATGGGGCTGTACCTGAACCTGCTGCTGGATAACGTACACATAATTCAGGACACCGCCGCCAGCGAAATTTACGAGCAGATAATACGCATAAAGCCCGGCGACGTGTTCATCGGCATCAGCTATCCGCGCTATTCCAGCCGCACGGCCAAGGCCATGCGCTTTGCGCGGGACGCGGGCGCCAAGGTCATCGGCATAACGGACGGCCAAGGCTCGCCGTTTGTGGAGCTGGCCGACATTCTGATATTCGCCAAGAGCGACATGGTCTCGTTTTTGGACTCGCTCGTCGCGCCGCTGAGCATGATTAACGCGCTCATCGTCGCCGTGGGCGTGCGCACGAAGGAGAACATCTCCGACACCTTCAAGCGCCTTGAGACGATATGGGCCGACCTCGCGGTGTACGAGAATGCGGAAGAGCACAGCGATGGCTGACATTTGCGTCATAGGCGGCGGCGCCGCGGGAATGACGGCCGCCGTGTTCGCGGCAGAGGCGGGAGCCAAAGTCACGCTGCTGGAGGGCAACCGCTTCTGCGGCAAAAAGCTGCGCATAACGGGCAAAGGGCGCTGCAACGTCACAAATAACTGCGATGTGCGGCAGTTTTTGACTAATGTGCCGGTGAACGGCAAGTTTTTATACAGCGCCCTGACCGCATTTCCCCCGCGGGAGACAATGGAGTGGTTTGAAAAGCTGGGCGTGCCGCTGAAAACCGAGCGCGGGAACCGAGTTTTCCCCGTGTCGGACAACGCGCACGACGTGGCGGGCGCGCTGGAGCGGGCAATGCGCCGCGCGGGAGTTAAGGTAGTGAACGAAAAGGCCGCGGAGCCGGATATTGCCGCGGGCGAACTGCGGGGAGTGAGAACGGAGAGCGGCGTTTTGCCCTGCGCCGCCGCCATAGTCTGCACGGGCGGGCTGTCGTATCCGCTGACAGGTTCGACCGGCGACGGCTACGCCTTCGCGCGCGCGGCGGGGCACACGGTGGACGAGTGCCGCCCCTCACTGGTGCCGCTGGAGTCGCCGGATTGGTACTGCCGCGCAATGCAGGGCTTTGCCCCGCGCAATGTTGTGCTGAACGTCTATGACAAGCGGGACAAGCTCGTTTTTTCCGAGCTGGGCGAGATGCTGTTCACCCACTTCGGTGTCTCGGGGCCGCTCGTGCTTTCGGCGAGCGCACATATGCGTTCGGACGGCGAGCCTTACCGCCTCAGTATAGACTTCAAGCCCGCGCTGGACGAAAAAAAGTTGGACGAGCGCATACTGCGGGATTTGCAGAAGTTCAAAAACCGCGCCATCGGCAACGCGCTGGAGGAGCTGACGGTCAAGAGCATGATACCTGTGCTGGTCAGTCTCTCGGGCATACCGCCGGAGACGCAGGCCAACGCTTTGACAAAGCAGCAGCGGCGCGCGCTTCTGGAGCTGCTTAAGTCCTTCCCCGTGCGCATAAGCGGCACAAGGCCGATAGCGGAGGCCATAGTCACCTCCGGCGGGGTCGCCGTGGGCGAAATTAACCCGCGGACAATGTGCTCGCGGCTGGTGAAGGGACTGTACTTCGCGGGCGAGGTGCTGGACGTTGACGCCTTTACCGGCGGATTTAACCTGCAAATTGCTTGGTCAACCGGCCGCTTGGCCGGTATTTCGGCTGCAAAGGAGATTGTTGGAACTTGATTTTTGCGATTGCTATTGACGGCCCCAGCGGAGCGGGGAAAAGCTCCATGGCTAAGGCTCTTTCCAAAATATTGGGCTGCATATATGTTGACACCGGCGCCATTTACCGCACCGTCGCCCTCGCCGTGCGCCGCGCGGAGGCCGACCCGCGGGACGCGGAGGCCGTGGAACGGCTGCTGCCGAAAATTGATATTTCTATTGAATATAACCCGCAGCTCGGGCAGCGCATGATGCTCTGCGGCGAGGACGTTTCCGCGCTCATACGCACGACGGAAATATCCAAATACGCCTCCGACGTCTCCGCAATACCGGCGGTGAGAGCGTTTCTGCTGGAGCTGCAGCGCGGTCTGGCGCGCAAAAGCTCCGTCATTATGGACGGCAGGGACATCGGTACCGTGGTGCTGCCGGATGCGCAGGTGAAAATTTTCCTTACTGCTGCGCCTGAAGAGCGCGCCCGCCGCCGCCAGCGCGAGAACGAGGAAAAGGGGATACCCAGCACCTACGAGGATATTCTTGCCAACATAATTTACCGCGACAAGCAGGACACCGAACGCGCCGCCGCGCCGCTGAAGCCGGCGGAGGACGCCGTGCGCGTGGACACCACCGCTCTCAGCTTTGACGAGAGCGTTGCCGCGCTGCTGGACGTGGTGCGCGCAAAGCTCGGCGCGCTGCCCGCCGGAGAGGGGAGCGGGGAATGAAAAAGCACAGCCTCTTTTACAGCTTTGCCTTCATGCTCGTCTACCCGTTTATCCACCTGCTCTACCCGCACAAGGTGACGGGCCGAGAGCTGATACCCGACGGCGCGGCCATAGTCTGCGCGCCGCACTCCAGCTACCTTGACCCCGTGCTGGTGTCGCTGGCGGTGGGCAAAAAGCACAGGCCGTATTACATGGCGAAAAAGGAGCTGTTCTCCGTCCCGCTGCTGGGCGCGTTTTTGAAATACATCGGCATATTCCCCGTTGACCGCAGCGGCGGCGACGTGGAGAGCATACGCAAAAGCATGAGACTGCTGAAGTCCGGCTGCAAGGTCGGCATATTCCCTGAGGGTCAGCGCGTGGCCGACGACGACGCGGTTGCCGCCAAGACCGGCGCGGTGCGCCTTGCGGAGAAGATGAAAACGCCCATTGTGCCGGTGTATGTGCCGCGGGTGAAAAAGCCCCTGCGCCGCTTCAAAATAGTAATCGGCGAGCCGATAACGGTGGAGCGCACCGCCGCGGAGGACTACGCAGCGGAGGCGGAGCGGGTCATGCACGTGATTTACGCGCTGGGAGAGTCGGAGAAATGAAGCAGATTATAACGGCCAAGAGCGCTGGCTTCTGCGGCGGCGTGACGCGGGCTGTCGGCATGGCGGAAAAAGCGCTCGCCGAGCGCGCGGGGAGCGAGATTTACAGCGTGGGCGAGCTGATACATAACGCCGACGAGATGAACCGCCTGCGCGCTCTGGGCCTGCGCGTGGCGGATAGCGTGCAGTCCGTTCCCGCGCTCTCCGCCGTAATAATTCGCGCCCACGGCCTGCCGCGCGCGGATTTCGACACCCTCCGCGGCAAGGGCTGTGATATTATTGACGCAACCTGTCCGCTTGTGTCCAAAATACACCGCATAGCGGAGCGGGAGACGGAGCGCGGGCGCGAGCTGTTTGTGCTGGGCGACGCCGACCACCCCGAGGTGCGCGGCATATGCGGCTGGGCGCAAAACTCCCGCGTCTTTCCCGACGCGGAGAGCCTGCAAAGCTACGCCGAGAGCGACAATTTGGCCGCCGAGCGTCCCGTTTCTCTGGTCTTTCAGACAACACAAACAAATAAAAACTGTGAAATTTGCAAAAATTTAATAAAAAAAATCTATACAAACGGCAAAATATTTGATACAATATGTGAAGCTACGCATATAAGACAATCCGAGGCGCTGCATTTGGCGGACATATGCGGCGGGGTGGTTGTTGTAGGCGGAAAGCACAGCGCCAACAGCAGGCACCTTTTCGAGCTTGTCAGCGAACGCTGCACGCGGGTACAGTTTATCGAATCTCCGTCAGAATTTGATGCAAATTTGTTTGAAGCTGCGGAAGTCGTTGGACTGACGGCGGGAGCTTCCGTACCGGCGTGGATATTAAAGGAGGTAAAACAAAAAATGTGCGACGAAATTATCACCAACAGCGCGGAAGAGGAAGTCACCGCGCCACCTGCTGAGGAGACCGCGGCTCCGGCCGAAAAGCCCGAATGTGCTGCCCCCGAGGCCGCAGTCGAGCCGGAGGCAGAGGAACAGTCTGCCGCAGCTGAACCGGCTGCCCAAGAAGTCGCGGGAGAAAACGCAGGCGGCGCCGCCGCGGATGGAGAGGAGAGTTTCGCCGCTCTGCTCGAAGATTCCCTCAAGACTATCTATAACGGCGACACCGTAAAGGGTGTTGTTGCTGCCATAACCCCGACTGAAATTTCCGTTGACCTCGGAGCTAAGCAGTCAGGTTATATCCCCGTGGAGGAGTTCACCGACGGCACAAACGCCAAGATTGAAGACCTTGTCCACGTCGGCGACACCATTGAGGCCAGCGTTGTCCACGTCAACGACATGGAGGGCACCGTAAAGCTCAGCAAGCGCCGTCTGGACGCCGCGAAGAACTGGAACGAGATAGAGGCCGCCGCCGCTGACGGCACCGTTGTTGAGGGTCTTATCACCGAGAATAACAAGGGCGGACTTGTTGCCAATGTCAAGGGCATTCGCGTTTTCATTCCGGCCAGCCAGTCCGGCCAGCCCAAGAACGCCGACCTCAGCGAAATGGTCAAGCAGACCGTGCGCCTGAAGATTACCGAGGTCAACCGCGGACGCCGCCGCGTTGTCGGCTCCATTCGCGCCGTTCTGGCCAAGGAGCGCCGCGAGCGCACCGATAAGATTTGGAACGAGCTTGAGGTTGGCAAGCACTATGACGGCGTTGTCAAGTCCCTGACAAGCTACGGCGCGTTTGTGGACATCGGCGGCGTGGACGGCATGGTTCACGTTTCCGAGCTGAGCTGGAAGCGCATAAACCGCCCCGACGAGGTTGTTTCCGTCGGCGACGAAATAAACGTGTATGTTATCGGCTTCGACCGCGAGAAGCGCCGTATATCCCTTGGCTACAAGGACCCTGACGGCAATCCTTGGGACAAGTTCATGGCTACATACGCCGTCGGCGCTGTAGCTAATGTTCGTATAGTAAAGCTCATGACCTTCGGTGCTTTTGCCGAGGTGCTGCCCGGCGTGGACGGACTTATCCACATCAGCCAGATTGCCAACCGCCGCATAGGCAAGCCCGACGAGGTTCTCACCGTCGGAGACATGGTCGATGTCAAGATTACCGCTATCGACGAGGAGAAGCACAAGGTATCCCTGAGCATCCGCGCCCTCTCCGAGCCCGCTCCCGCACCGCGCAGAGCCGAGCGTGAGCGCGACCGCGACCGTGACCGTGACCGCGACTATGTACCCGAAAGACAGTCCAAGCCCATGGTTCGCGAGGACGCTCTTGTGTACACCGTGTCAGAAACGGGACAAGCCGCCGGCATCGCCCCCGATGACGAGCCTGCGGAGGACGAGGCTGAGTAAGCTCCGCCCACAGGCGGCAGACCGCCGCCCCAAGCAAAGATAATTTTTAGCAAAGCTATGCCCGACAGCAATGTCGGGCAAGTTTTTAGTACAAGTAATTGGTAATAGAGACGAGGAGCACAATGGAACAACTTCCGAAAACCTATGACCCGCGCGCCGCTGAAAAACGCATTTATGAAATGTGGGAGAAGGGCGGCTACTTCAAGGGCAGAAAAACCGAGTCCGGCAAGCCGTTTTCAATAGTCATGCCGCCGCCCAACGTCACAGGGCAGCTCCACATGGGCCACGCGCTGGACTGCACGCTTCAGGATATTCTTACGCGCTACAAGCGTATGCAGGGCTACGACGCCCTCTGGGTGCCGGGCAGCGACCACGCCGGAATCGCCACGCAGATAAAAGTGGAGGAGGCGCTGCGCAACGAGGAGCACCTGACCCGCTACGACTTGGGGCGCGAAAAGTTCCTTGAGCGTGTCTGGGACTGGAAAAACAAGTACGGACACCGCATTGTGGAGCAGCAGAAGTCGCTGGGCGTCTCCTGCGACTGGTCGCGCCAGCGCTTCACCATGGACGAGGGCTGCTCCAAGGCGGTGCGCGAGACATTCTGCGAGCTTTACGACAAGGGACTGATATACCGCGGCAGCCGCATTATAAACTGGTGCCCGCACTGCCGCACGGCGCTGAGCGACGCGGAGGTCGAGTACCGCGACCAGCCGGGCAGCTTCTGGTATATAAAATACCCGCTCAAGGACTCCGACGAGTTTTTGACAATCGCCACCACACGTCCGGAAACGATGCTGGGTGACTCCGGCATAGCCGTGAACCCTGACGACGAGCGCTACACCCACCTTGTGGGCAAGACCGCAATCCTGCCGCTGGTGGGGCGTGAGCTGCCCATTGTCGCAGACAGCTATGTGGAGATGGACTTCGGCACCGGCTGCGTGAAAATGACGCCCTGCCACGACCCCAACGACTACGAGGTCGGCCAGCGCCACGGTCTGGAGCAGATTTTGATTTTAGACGGCGACGCCAAGATAATAAACGGCGGCAAGTATAACGGCTTAGACCGCTACGAGGCTCGCCGCGCTATTGTCCACGACTTAGAGGAGCAGGGCTATCTCCTCAAGGTAGAGCCGCACGACCACAACGTCGGCGTCTGCTACCGCTGCGGCACGACCGTGGAGCCTGTCACCAGCCCGCAGTGGTTCGTGAAAATGAAGCCGCTCGCCGAGCCCGCCATGCGCGTTGTGCGCGAGGGCAGAATAAAGTTCGTCCCCGAGCGCTTTACCAAGACCTACATGAACTGGATGGAGAACGTCCATGACTGGTGCATCTCCCGCCAGCTCTGGTGGGGTCACCAAATTCCCGCGTGGTACTGCGCCGACTGCGGCCACATCACCGTGGCGCGCACTGACCCCGACAAGTGCGAGTGCTGCGGCAGCGCGAACATAACGCGCGACGAGGACGTGCTGGACACATGGTTTTCCAGCGCCCTGTGGCCGTTTTCCACGCTGGGCTGGCCGGACAAGAGCTCTGAGGACCTGAAGTACTGGTACCCGACCTCCGTTATGGTCACGGGCTACGACATCATATTCTTCTGGGTCAGCCGCATGATATTCTCCGGCATGGAGCAGATGAACGACGTCCCGTTTGAAACCGTTTTTATCCACGGGCTTGTGCGCGACGACAAGGGACGCAAGATGAGCAAGTCCCTCGGCAACGGCGTTGACCCGCTGGAAATGGCGGATAAATACGGCGCGGACGCGCTGCGCTTCAACCTCATAACCGGCAACAGCCCGGGCAACGATATGCGCTTCTACGTGGAAAAAACGGAGGCCATGCGCAACTTTGCCAACAAAATCTGGAATGCCAGCCGCTTTGTGCTGATGAACCTGACGATTGAGAAAAACGGCCTGCCTGATGAGCTTCGGCTGGAGGACAAGTGGATACTCTCCAAGCTCAACGACCTCAGCCGCGATGTCTGCGAAAATCTGGACAAGTTTGAAATCGGCATCGCCGCGGGCAAGATATACGACTTCATTTGGGACAGCTACTGCGACTGGTACATCGAGCTGACAAAGCCGCGCCTGAACGCCGGAGGCGACGAGGCAACGAGCGCGCAGCAGGTGCTGCTGTATGTGCTCACGGAGACGCTCAAGCTCCTGCACCCGTTCATGCCGTTCATTACCGAGGAAATATATCAGGCGCTCCCGCACGACGACGAGGCCATTATGATAGCGGCCTATCCCTCCTACAGCGAGAGCCTGAGCTTCCCGCAGGACGAGGCGGCGTTTGAGATGATAATGAACGCCATTAAGGCCGTCAGAGCGCGCCGCGCGGACATGAACGTCCCCAACTCTAAAAAGCCGCACCTGATAATAGCGACGGACAGGCCGGAAATATTCGAGGCCGGAGCCGGATACATCTGCAAGCTGGCCTACGCCGCGGATTTGACCGTTCAGGCAGCCGCGCCGGAGAGCACGGAGGGCATGGTGTGCATAGCGACCGACGAGGCCAAGCTGTATATGCCTATGGCGGAGCTGGTGGATATAGAAAAAGAGCGCGCCCGCATTGAAAAAGAGCTGCAAAACGCACGCAAGGGGCTGGAAGCGCAGCTGAAGAAGCTGGCGAACGAGAACTTTGTCTCCCGCGCGCCGGAAAATGTAGTCAATGCCGAGCGCGAAAAGCAGGCGAAGTTTGAAGCGCTCATAGCCAATCTTCAGGAAAGTTTGGAAAACCTGAAATAACAAAACGCCTTGGGAAAATTGCTGCGGAGCGTCCGGCCGGTGCGCCGGATACCGCAGCAATTTTTAGAAGGCACAGCAAAAGGAGCTGTTGCAAAATGGCGCAGCAGTCGGAAAAAGAACTCATAAACGACTTGACAACAGGCAGCACCGGCAGGAAGCTGCTTTTTATGGCGCTGCCGCTCATGGCCTCAAACCTGCTGCAAATTGTCTACCACCTCGTGGATATGGCTGTTATAGGCAACGTAGTCGGCTCGGTGGGGCAGTCGGCGGTTTCCGTGAGCACGGACATAATCACGCTCTCCACAACGCTGTGCATGGGCTTTTCCTACGCCGGACAGGTACTGGTGGCACAGCGCATAGGGCGCGGTGACAGGGAAGCGCTGACGAAAACAATCGGCAATTTTCTGCTCATTATGCTCTGCGGCGCGCTGCTGGTGACGGCGCTGGGTCTTTGCTTCTCGCCGTGGCTGCTGCGGCTGATGAACACGCCCGACGAAGCGCTGGCGGACGCGCTGGCCTATACGCGCACCTGCTTTTGCGGTATGCTGTTCGTGTTCGGCTACAACGCAATTTCCGGCGTTCTGCGCGGCATGGGCGAGACAAAGCTGCCCATGCTGTTCATAGCCATAGCGTCGGTGACGAATGTTGTGCTGGACCTGCTGTTCGTGGCAGCGCTGGGAATGGGTACGTTCGGCGCGGCGCTGGCAACGGTTATCGGTCAGCTTCTGTCCTTTGCGGCCTGCGTAATATTTGCGCTGAAAAATGCCGAGCGGCTGTATTTCTCTTTCCGCCTCTCGTCGTTCCGCCCAGACTATGCCAGCGCCTGCGCCATAATCAAGCTCGGCGTGCCCATGTCGCTCCAGAGTGCCGCGGTGAGTATGTCGAAAATGTTTGTCAACTCGTTCATTTACGACTACGGCGTAATCGCCGCCGCGGTGACGGGCATGGGCGACCAGATAGGGCAGAGCGCCTACATAGTGACCGAGGCGATAAAGTCCTCGACCGCCTCCGCCGTGGGTCAGAACTTCGGCGCGGGCAAACTGGGCAGGATAAGCAGAACGGTCGGAATGGCGTTTATAATCAACATCGCCTTTGCCGTGCTGCTGTCGGCGGCTATGGTCACGCTGCAAAAGCCGATATATATGCTGTTCAACTCGGAAGAGGCGTTTTTGGAAATGGCGCTGACGTTTACGCCGATGGTTGTGCTGCGGTTTATAGGCTACGCGCTGCGCTCGCCGTTCTTGGGACTGATAAACGGCCTCGGCCGCTCCGGCATGAGCCTCATAATAGGTCTGCTGGATGCGGTGGTGGCGCGCGTTGCCATATCGCTGCTGCTGGGCGTGACGCTGGACATGGGCATAGTCGGCTTCTGGTACGGCAGTGTCCTCAGCGGCTTCGTGCCGGTAATCATAGGCGCCGTGTTCTGGCTCACCGGCGCATGGAAACGCTCTAAACCTGCGTGACGGACATTTATGCTAAACTCTATAAATTCACATTGTGTTTATTGCGGAATACTGATATAATTATAGCAGTTGTATAAAAGCTGACAGAAGGGCGGTGTGCGAAATGCCTGTACGCGAAATTGAAGATTTGAAAGCGCAGCTTGTGAGCAGCCTTTCTCCCGTCCGCATCTATCTCTTCGGCTCATTTGCTGACGGGACGAACACAGAGCAGAGTGACTTTGATTTTTACATTGTCGTAGATGACACGGTGTCCGACATTGCCAACGCCACCACGCAGGCATACAGGGCAATTCGGCAAATAAAACGGCGGCCTGTGGATATTGTCGTGAGCAGCGAGAGCCGATTTGAAAACCGCAAAGGGATTCCCTCCCTCGAAAACGAAGTCTATCGGAAAGGAATTCTACTGTATGGAACATGAAGCAAAGCGCTGGTTTGCCACAGCGCAGACCGATTTTAACGTTGCGAGGCACCTTTTCAATACGTTTTATCCAAAGCCCTTAGAGATTATATGCTATCATTGCCAGCAGTGCGCGGAAAAGGCAATCAAAGCGGTTATCATATCTAAAGGCGCACCGGGCGGTATGCCAAAGCTGCACGACCTTTCTTTTCTCTTAAACCAGCTCAAGAACTCGGTTGAGATAGACGAAAAGTATTATGACTATGCCGATACGCTGACACCGTATGGCGTTGCAGTTCGCTATCCGAACGAATTGTTTTTGGAGGAACACCATGCCGAGAACGCTCTTAAAATGGCGAGCGAATTTCTCGCTTGGGCGAAAAAATCCATATAACGCCAAAGGCTCCCGACCTCTTTTTGCAGAGGTTGGGAGCCTTTTTCTGTCCGCCTACCTGTCCGGCTCGGCTATGCGGTAGCCTACGCCGACTTCGGTGAAGATGTATTCCGGCTCGGCGGGGTTCTTTTCTATCTTGCGGCGGATGTTCGCCATGTGGACGCGCAGCACTTGGTTGTTGCCCTTGGCCGCGGGCCCCCAAATTTCTTTGAGCAGGTAATCGTAGGTCAGCACCTTGCCCGCGTGGCGGCCCAGCAGGGAGACAATTTTGAACTCGTTTTGCGTCAGGTGTACGTTGACCCCGTCAACAAGCACCTGATGCTTGTTATAGTCCACAGTCAGCGCGCCGGAGGTGAATACGCCGTTGTTCGCCGCCAGCTCGTCGGAATTGAGCGAGTGGCGCAGCGCCGTGCGTATGCGGGCGAGCAGCTCGCTGGTGCCGAAGGGCTTGGTGATGTAGTCGTCGGCGCCCGCGTCCAGCGCCTCCACCTTATCGCGCTCGTGGCTTCTGGCGGAAACGACGATTATGGGCAGCCGCGTCCACTCGCGCACCGAGTGTATGAGCGCCATGCCGTCCATGTCCGGCAGACCGAGGTCAAGAATAACGAGGTCGGGGCAGTGGGAGCTTATCATGGAGTAGCCCTCGCGCCCCGTTTGCGCGGTGACGGTGTCGAAGCCGTGGGCGGTGAGCACGGAATCCATAAAGTTGGAAATACTGCGCTCATCTTCAATTATAAGTATTTTCTGCTTGATTGTCATTTTCAGCCACCTCCTCAAGCGGCAGTGTGAAGGTTACGGAGGCTCCGCTCTCAGGCTCATCGGCCCATATGCGGCCGCCGTGGGCAGTGATTATCGCTTTGCACACGCTGAGCCCTATGCCCATGCTGCGGCTGCCGTCGGTTTGTTCGTCGGAGCTGATTTCGCCTCCCTCAAAGAGTGTTTTTAGCTTCCTTTTGCTGATGCCGACGCCGTTGTCGCTGACATTGAACTCCGTCTCGCTGCCGGAAGCGCGGACAGAGAGCGCGATTTTTGTGGTGGTTTGGCCGTGTATGGCGGAGTTTGCCATAAGGTTTGTCAGCACCTGAACTATCAGCATGGCGTCCATCGGCACCATAAGCACCTCATCGGGAATGAGGATATCGACTTTGATGTTGGGGTACTGCTTGCGAAAACGGCTGGCCGTCTCGTACAAAATTTCCTCGGCGGCCTGCGGCTCCTTGTGCAGCGACTGCGTGGGGTCGGCCTGTATGCGCGTTATGCTCAGCAGATTTTCCACCATTGCCACAAGCCACTCCGCGTCGGACTTGGCGTCGGAGAGCAGGCGGGTCTTGTCGCTCTGCGGCATGGCGTCGCCGCTTTCCAGCACGGCGTTTATAGAGCCGATTATCGAGGTCAGGGGAGTGCGCAGGTCGTGGGATATGGCGCGCAGCAGGTTCGAGCGCATCATCTCCCGCTGGCTCTCAAGGCGCAGGCTCTCGCTCTGTTTCACCTTTGTCGTCAGCGTGCTGACAACTATGGAGACGGCGAAGGTGCATAAAAACGTCAGCGGGTAGCCGGCAATGGAGAAATTCAGGTTAAAATAGGGGTAAGTAAAGGCGTAGTTGACACCGAAAACCGCGAAAATGCTGCCGAATATGCCGTAAATGTAACCGTTTGTGTTCAGTGATATCAGCAGTACCGCCAGCACAAATATGAGCGGCGCGTGGAAGTCGTTTTGGCTGACAGGCAGCAGCAGAAAGCAGACGGCGCAGGCGACGGCGAGTGTGGCAGCGGTCTTGATTACGTCCTTGAGATTTAAGTTCAAAAACCGCTTTGCAAAAAACCTTTTCATTTTCTCTCACCGCCTTTTCAAGAGCATTGTAGCACAAGCGGAAGGATAATTAAATAAAGACAGTGTTAAGAATTGCGCGAAAAGCGGCGAATACTTAACAAACCTTAACAGCGAACGGCCTTCCCTTTACACACAATTAACCGCAAAAAAGCTAAAATTGAAGTGTAAAAACTCAAAGGGAGGTAATAACAATGGCAAAGAAAGAAACCATTTTGAGCGACGAGGCGCTCGGCAGAATGTTGAACGAGGACGAAAAAATCCTCTGGAAGGGCAAGCCACAGCCCTATAAGGTGCTGGACAAGGACTGCACCACAGCCTTCATCGCGCGCTGCGCAATATGCTTGGCCTGTGCAATCGTGTTCGCTGTGGCCGGCCTTGTGTGGTCGCAGGGTATTTCCGCCGCGGGAGAGACGGTGCTTGTCATTGCTCTGATTCTCATCTTCGGCTACATAGCTCTGCTGCCGTACTTTGACAGGAGCACCATAACCGCCCGCCGCACCTGCGTTATAACGGATAAGCGAGTGCTGGTGTGCGAGGGCAGCAAGGCCGTCAACGGCATGAACCGCGCCGGACTAAAGGTGAAAATTGTCGAGTCGGAAACCCCAAACTGCATCCACGCAGCCTTCGGCAAGGCTGTTGACGCGCCGCCGCGCAAGTACCGCCTGTGCTGCCTCGCCCCGCGCAGGGACGGCGTGAGCGACACCGTCTGCGCAATGGCGTTTTATAACGTCAAGGACAGCCAAGAGCTGCGCAGTTTGCTTCTGCGCTGAAATAACAAACAACAAACAGGGACTGCACCGAATGAGCGTTCGGCGCAGTCTCTGAATTTAATTACGCACTTCTAATATTGATACCTCTGGAACCGCTCCGGTTTGGGGCGGTATTTTACGCCGGAGACTATGCCCAGCGCGGCAAAGGTGCAGAACACGGAGGAGCCTCCGTAGCTGAACAGCGGCAGCGTGAGGCCGACGACGGGGGTTATGCCCATGCACATGCCGACGTTTTCAAATGTCTGGAACAGCAGCGCCGCGGCGACGCCGACGCAGGCCAACATTCCCGTGGAGCTTTTGCAGTGCAGGCCGACATAGAGGCAGCGGATTATCAGCGCCAGCAGAAGCAGCAGCACCGCCGCGCAGCCGATGAAGCCCAGCTCCTCGCCGATTACCGCGAATATAAAGTCCGTGTTCTGCTCGGGTATGGACTGCGACTGCGTCTGTGTGCCGTTACCCAGCCCTGTGCCAGTCAGGCGGCCGGAGGCGAGGGCGAGGCGGCTCTGGTTCGTCTGCCAGCGCACCTCTTCGCCCGCGGGGTCAATGGAGGCGACATAGGGCGCTAATATGCGCTCTTTCTGGTAGTCCGCCAAAAAATATGTCCACACAAGCGGCACGACCGCCGCGAGCGCCGCTGCGCCGATGACGAACCAGTAGAGCTTCAGCCCCGCAAAAAAGAGCATGGCGACGAAGATGAAGGCAAAGACGAGCGCGCTGCCGAGGTCGGCGGAAATGACGACTATCATGCCGAAGAATATCATAAAGTGGACTGCCAGCTGGAACACAGAAAAAACGTGGTCAAGGCGCTTGTAGTCTCTAAGATAGGATATATGCTTGGCCATTAGCACGATGTAGGCCACACGTATGACCTCGGAGGGCTGTATGCCGATGCCGAAAAAGCGCAGCCAGCTCTTGTTGCCGGTTTCCGTGTCGCCGGTGCCGAAGAAGTAGAGCAGCCCCATGAGCACGACGCAAAACGCGAGTATGAGCGGCCACTTGTCCGCTAAAATGTCGATGTCAATAACGGTGAACACCACAAAAAGCACTATGCCGATGATAATGGCCGCGGACTGGACAGCGATATATCCCGAGCTGCCCTCGTCAAAGCTGGCCGTGGCGGTTGAGATTGCCACAAGACCGTAGAGCGCGCTGACTACGGCAAGGATAAGCAGCAGCAAATCCGCCCGCCGAAAAAAGTCCTTCAGCAGCGGCAGAATTTTTTTCAAAGACACTGTTCAATCCCTCCCTCCGAAAACGCCCGCGCAGGCAAGTGAGAATTACAACCCCGATTGTACCACATTCGCGCCGTTTGCGCAATTCAAATGATGAGAAAAGCGGCGCAAAAATTGTAGTCTTCAAATAGAAGTGAAACGACAGGGATAGAAAGAGACGATTGAGCATGTTAGGGAACAGCTGATTAAGTGGCTTTGTGTCAATAGTTGGTACAGAGCCAGATAAATGCAACCGGCAAGGCAAGTGCAGATGCGCTTGCATTCATTCTTTTATCGAATCTCCGGCTTGCCGGAAAACGCCAGCACGCCAACATATTGCAATTTCTTCAAACAGGTCTGTGCATCCATAAAGAGCCTCCCATCTAAAACCTTAATACACGGTCATTTTTGCGCGGCTTTCCTGTGGGGTGAGGGTCGCCCTCACGGGGATAGCCGAGCAGGAGCTGCATGACCGCGTAATAATCTGTGCGGATGTTCCATTTTTTCAGGATTTCCTGCCCATATGGGTCGGCAAACGCCGGCCAGCCCTGCCCGAGATAGCAGGAACCGATACCCAGCGAATCCGCCACAAGCATCATGTTTTCGGCAGCTACCGCACAGTCCTCCGCGGAAAAGAGAAAGTTCTTTGGCGCAAACATGGTAATGACTGTAGGCGCATCGTAAAAAGCGTTTTTGATATTTGGGTCGTCAGCGATGCTGGGCTGCTCCTTTGAAACATAGCCTGTGGCCGTCGCCATATGCGGATTGGAGTTAGCCCGCTTAATACGTCCCAGCCGTTCGTTGACCTCTTTGTCCTGACAGACAACAAGAATCACCCCCCTGCTTTCCCCCAGCGCTGGGAGCGTACAGACCGGCCTGTAAAATTTCCTACAATGCCGCCTCTTCTATCTGCCTTGCGTCAAAGCGGCGAATCGCTCTGCGGTGCATAATAGTTTCCATCAGCTCACCCATTTTTAGATAGCCTCCTTTTCCGATATTTCATGCCAGCACTGCGGGTCGGCGGCGTAGAAGTCCCCGTCCTTCCCGCTGGCTACGGCGGGACAGCCGCGGCAGAATGCCAGCAGCTCGCATTTGGAGCATTTCTCAAACTTCATGTAATCCCGATAACGCTCCATTTCACAGACCCAAACATCCGCCAGACGGTCATCAAACACATTGCCGACCCTGCTGTTCTGAACCCGACGGCAGGCGTAAACATCTCCGGTGGGCAGGATGGTCAGGTGA
Source organism: Oscillospiraceae bacterium (assembly GCA_021202845.1). GTDB lineage: Bacteria > Bacillota > Clostridia > Oscillospirales > Oscillospiraceae > JAJQCF01. The sequence goes on along the minus strand of JAJQCF010000014.1, from coordinate 27,595 downwards.
CAGTTGCCGCAGTTGCAGCCGCCGTAAATCATTCCGACCTCCGCGGCTTCGGGGATTTTGAACGCGCCTGTCTCGTATTCGTAGAGCGTCCAGAGGTGGTCTTTCTTATTGAAGTAAGTTTGACATCCGGCGGCTTCATACTCTTTGAATTTCCTGTCGCAGTCAGCCAGCAGCTTCCGATAGCGGAGCGGCTCGATGCCGGTGTCCTTTTCCTCCGATGTCGGGCAGTAGCGGGCAAAGGCGAACACGTTTGCTCCGGCCGCAACCACTGCGTCAATGATGTCCGGCACCTCGTCAATGTTTGTGCCGGAAACGGTGGTCATGATAACGCTGCGAATGCCCGCGCGATTGATGCAGCTGATTTTTTCCAAGGTAATGTCAAAGGAGCCGGACTTGCGGAACCAGTCGTGCGTCTCCCGCATTCCGTCAAGGGAGAGCTGATACTTTTCGCAGCCATGTTCCTTCAGACGGCGGCACACCTCATCCGTAAGATGAAACGGATTGCCGAGAATGGTAAATGGAATGTCATGCTCCTTCATCAGCCCCAGCAGCCTCCAGAAGCTCGGGTGCAGGATAGGGTCGCCGCCGGTGATATAAAAATACGGCAGCCGGTGATACACTTCGCAGAAGTCCAGACAGTTGTAAAACGTGTCCTGCATTTGCTCCCAACTCATGGCGTCCGGCTTTTTGCAGACGTCTTCGGAGAAGATGTAGCAATGCCTGCACCGCTGGTCACACTCGTCTGTAATATGCCATTGAAAAGAAAAATACTGTTTCATCTTGCGCGGTCTCCTATAAGGCTATGTATGTATCGTAAAATCCTATGGACGGATATTGTTTTGCGGGCGCCTGATGAACCGATATTCGATATACGGATACCGGCTCATCAGGCGATAGGTTTGCGGACAGAATTACTTGTCACCGGCGCCGCAGGCAGAACCGCAGGCTGTGGGCTTATCGCTGGCGCCGCAGGCGGAACCGCAGGCAGCGGGCTTTTTCTCCGGCTTATCCGACGCGCCGCAGGCCGCACCGCAGGCGGCGGCGGGAGCAGCTTCGTTGTTCCATCCGGACAGATTAGAAAGTGCCATTGTCAAATTACCTCCGTATTTGTATTCAGGGGCTGTCTCGCTCTCTGTAATAATCATTATATTGATGTCGATTTTGAAAACAAGTACGCACATTTTTATTACATAGCCACAAAAAAGTAACCCGTGCAATTTTCTGATTGATTTTGGCGAGGCATTGCACTATAATTTGAATATAACACTTAAATTTAATGTTAGAGCAAAATAGAATGTGAGGCGCCTTATGAAAACGAAAGACGAGCTGCCTGATTGCCCTGTTGCGACCACGGTTTCTCTTATCGGGAGCAAGTGGAAGCTCCTGATTTTACGAAATCTGATGGTACGTCCATGGAGATTCAATGAGCTGCGGCGTGACATGGAAGGAATCAGCCAGAAAGTATTGACAGACAGTCTGCGCTCTATGGAGGATGACGGGATTGTAATCCGCACCGTTTATGCAGAAGTTCCGCCGAGAGTTGAGTATTCCCTCAGTGAATTGGGGGAGTCAATGAAACCGATTCTTGACGCTATGGAGGCGTGGGGGACGGCTTATAAAAACAGCATGAGTTAATTCGTGCAATGCGCCACTCGATAAAATCATATCGAACCAAACAAAAACGGGAGCCGTCGGCTGTGACAGGCTCCCGTTTGGGCTGTTATGAACTATTATAAGCGCGCTTACTTGCGCAGGGACTCGGCGTAGGCGGAGTACTTTTCCACGCGTGCGGCGCAGTCGGCGGAGGAGATGCCGTGGACAAGAATATAAATCTTTATCTTCGGCTCGGTGCCGGAGGGGCGAACGATAAATGCGCTGCCGTCCTTGAGCTCAAAGTAGAGCACGTTGCTGCCGCTTATGGAGGTGCGTCCGACAACGCCCAGACCGGCCACGGACATTTCGCCGCTCAGGTAGTCGCGCTGTGCCGCAACCGTCTCGCCCGCAATCTCGGCAGGCGGCTCGCTGCGCAGCGACGCCATGAGCTTGGCCATTTTCTCCAGACCGTCCAGACCGGGCATCACGAGGTTGAGCGTGCGCTCGGCGTAGTAGCCGTACTTTTCGTAGAGGCTGTTCATTGCGTCCAGCAACGTCATGCCCTTTTCGTGGTAGGCGGCGGCCATCTCCGCCACCATCATGGAGGCGGTCACGGCGTCCTTGTCGCGCACATAGTCGCCGCACATATAGCCGTAGCTCTCCTCAAAGGCGAAGATATACTGCCAAGAGCCTTCGGCCTCCCACTGCGCTATGCGCTCGGCCATGAACTTGAAGCCGGTGAACGTGCTCTCTATGTGTACGCCGTTGGCCTCGCAGACCGCGTCGGCCATGGAGGTGGTGACAATGCTCTTGACGGCGGCTGCTTTTTCCGGCAATGCACCGGCGGCTTTTTTGGCCGTGATGATGTAGTCCAGCAGCAGCACGCCCAGCTGGTTGCCGCTCAGGGGGACGTACTCGTCGCCGGAGCGTATCATTGTGCCTATGCGGTCAGAGTCGGGGTCGGTGCCGATTATGAGGTCACTGCCGACCTTGCGCGCTAACTCTACAGCAAGATAAAATCCCTCGGGGTTTTCGGGGTTCGGACTCTCAACGGTGGGGAACGCGCCGTCTATGACCATCTGCTCCGGCACGGGGTAGAGGTGTTTTATGCCCAGCCGTCCCAGCGCCTCCGGCACCAGCAGGTGTCCCGCGCCGTGGAAGGGGGTGTAGACAATTTTGAAGTCGTCGGCCACGCGGCTCACAACGTCGCGGTCGATAGACTGCGCCAAAACGTGCTGCAAAAACGCCTCGTCCGTCTCGCTGCCGATAAGCTCAATCGCGCCCGAGGCCACAGCCTCGTCGTAGTCGGCGCGCGTGAAGCCGGTGAAGATGTCTATTTTGCTCATCTGCTCGGCAATCTGCGCGGCGTGCTCGGGCGGCAGCTGGGAGCCGTCGGACCAGTAGACCTTGTAGCCGTTGTACTCGCGCGGGTTGTGGCTGGCGGTGATGTTCAGTCCCGCGGTTGCGCCGTAGTGCCTCACGGCAAAGCTCAGCTCCGGCGTGGGGCGCAGAGCGTCGAAAAGGCGCACGCGGATGCCGTTGCCCGCCATTATGCAGGCCGCCTCGCGCGCGAAAACGTCGGAGTTAATGCGGCAGTCGTAGCATATGATAATGCCCTTTTGCTTTGCCTCGTCGCCCCCGGCGGAGATGACGTTGGCAAACGCCTGCGTCGCGTGGCGTATTACGTGGACGTTCATGTGGTGCAGACCCAGCTTCATGGTGCCGCGCAGTCCGGCGGTGCCGAATTCCAGCGGGGCAAAGAAGCGGCTTTTTATCTCGTTGTCGTCGTTGCGGATATCGTGAAGCTCTTTCCACTCCGCCTCGCTCAAGGCGGGATTATCCAGCCATTTTTCGTATTCAGCCCTGTAAGTCGTCATCAGGTTCAGCCTCCATCAGCATTTTTGCATCATTATATAAGTTATCCGGCACATACAGGTCGGTGCCCGTGCCGCTTATACCGAGAATGAGTTTGCCGAAGTCGCCGTCGCCCGGGTGCAGGCGCAGAACGGGAATGCCGTAGGCCTCCAACATTGCGGCGGTGACGGTGTCAGCCATGTCAACGCACGAGAGGCTTGTTAAGTAGCGCGGAGGCTCCGGCGCACCGTCCGCGGTGAGCGGCCAGCGCTTTCTCAGCTCGCCCGGCAAATCCGACAGCGCAAAATTTTTTTCTCCGTCCATGGGGCTTCTCCCTCTCATTTGTGATAGCGCGCTCCCGCGTTTATAGTGAAAGCTCTGTAGAGCTGCTCGGCCAGCATGATTCGCGCCAAGTGGTGGGGAAACGTCATTGCCGACATGGAAAGGCGCAGTGAGGCCTCGCGTTTCAGTTCCTCGTCCAGACCAAAGCTGCCGCCCACAAGAAAGCAGAGGCGGCTTGTACCGCCGGAGGCCGTTTTGGCTATGTATGCGGCCAGCTGCGGGCTTGACATCTCGCGCCCCTCGACGCACATGGCCGTGACCGCCGCGCCCGCTGGCAGCTTTTTGCGTATGGCCTCGGCCTCGCGCCGCAGCGCCGCGGCAATTTCCGCCGCGGACGGGCTGTCCGGCAGACGCTGCTCCGCAATTTCCTCAACCTCAAAGCGGCAGAACGCGCCCAGCCGCTTGCTGTATTCCTCAAAAGCGTCGCAAAAGTGCTTTTCTTTCATTTTGCCGACGCATATCAGCTTTACAGAGAGCATATTTTCGGCTTTTCAGCCAACGTCGGGCACGGCGGGGCAGGGCTCGTCCGGCACGGACACAACACGCACGTCCGCGCCCAGCCGCTGCAGTTTGCCGACAAAGTCCTGATAGCCGCGCTCTATATATATGACGTCCTCAATTGTCGTCTCGCCCTCGGCGACCAGACCGGCAATGAGCATGGCGGCTCCCGCGCGCAAGTCGCAGGCGGCAACGGGCGCGCCGCGGAGCTGGACGGGGCCTTCTATGATAGCTGTTTTGCCGTCAACCTGAATCTCCGCGCCCATTTTGCGAAGCTCGTTGACGTATTTATAGCGGTTGTCCCAGATACCCTCGGTGACGACGCTCACGCCGTCGGCCAAACACAGCACCGTACTCAGCTGCGGCTGCATATCCGTGGGGAAGCCGGGGTAGGGGCGGGTCTTGAGGTTCGTGTGTCGGAGCGGCTGGGTGCGGCGAACCAGAACTCTGTCGCCATACTCCTCAACCTCCGCGCCCATTTCTGTGAGCTTGGCGCTGATGCACTCAAGGTGCTTGGGTATTACGTTGTTGAGTATAATTTCTCCGCCCGTCGCGGTGACAGCGGCCATATAGGTTCCGGCCTCAATCTGGTCGGGAATGAGCGTGTAAGCGCCGCCGTGCAGCGAGTCCACGCCGCGGATTTTTATAACGTCCGTGCCCGCGCCGCGTATGTCCGCGCCCATTGAGTTGAGGAAGTTGGCGAGGTCAACGATGTGCGGCTCTCTGGCGACGTTTTCTATAACTGTGCGCCCCTCGGCCAGCGTGGCGGCGAGCATGACGTTTATTGTCGCACCGACGGAGACCTTGTCGAGAAATATTTTGCACCCGCGCAGCCTGCCGCCCTTGGCCTTGGCGGTTATGAAGCCGCCGCCGGTGTCCATTTCCGCGCCCAAGGCGACCATGCCCTTTATGTGCTGGTCAATCGGCCTGACTCCGAAGTTGCAGCCGCCCGGCATTGTGGACTTAGCCTCGCCGAAGCGCCCCAGCATGGAGCCTATTAAATAGTAAGAAGCGCGGATTGTGCGCGTCATGTCATATATATCGTCGCTCATATGGACGCTGGTGCAGTCGAGCTCGACGGCGTTTTTGCCGAGGTAGCTGACGCGCGCGCCCATACGGGAGAGAATTTGCAGGAGCTTGTCCGTGTCGCTTATTTCGGGAATGTTTTCAAGGCGGCAGACGCCCTTTACCATAAGCGCGGCCGGAATGATGGCAACGGCAGCGTTTTTGGCGCCGGAGATGTCAACCTCTCCGTGCAGCTGCCTTCCGCCCCTGATAACATATTTATCCAAAGTATCAGTCCTTTTCAGAAAAATCACCATATCCAATTTTACCTCAGTATACCACATCGTTTTGTCAAATGCAATCATAAACCGCAAAGGTTTTTGTCATTTGCCGTCTTGAGTTATTATCTGTTTTCGCCAAAAGGCCGCGGCGAGGACGGGCGGAAATTCTGCGTTATGCAAAAACATCAAAAAACCGCTTGACAATTTGGCGAAAGTGTTGTAAAGTAAGCGCAAGTGAAACGGCAATGATGTCGCAGATAAATTCTGTACGTCCTTGCCGTTTTTCCTTTTGTCAGAAAATTTATCAGGGGAAAATTCAACCGAAAGGGGTTATCAAGCACAATGGCAAAGGTTTCAGAGATTTTCGGCTCCAATGTTTTCAACGACACCGTGATGAAAGCGCGTCTGCCGAGGGAAACATATAAAAAGCTCCAAAGCTCCATCGCCAACGGCGAGAGGCTTGACACCGACGTGGCGACCGTAATCGCCAACGCAATGAAGGACTGGGCTATAGAAAAGGGCGCCACGCACTACACGCACTGGTTCCAGCCCATGACCGGCATCACGGCGGAAAAGCACGACTCGTTCATTTCTCCCACCGGCGACGGCAAGGTTATCATGGAGTTCTCCGGCAAGGAGCTCATTCAGGGCGAGCCGGACGCAAGCTCCTTCCCCTCCGGCGGCCTGCGCGCCACGTTCGAGGCCCGCGGCTACACGGCGTGGGACCCCACAAGCTATGCATTTATCAAAGACGGCGTGCTGTGCATTCCCACGGCATTCTGCTCCTACGGCGGCGAGGCGCTGGACAAAAAGACGCCGCTGCTGCGCTCAATGGAGGCCATCAGCAATCAGGCCATACGTGTGCTGAGACTTTTCGGCAACACCACCGCCAAGAGCGTGAAAACAACTGTCGGCCCCGAGCAGGAGTACTTCCTCATCGACAAGGAGGTTTACGACCAGCGCCCCGACCTCATCTACACCGGCCGCACGCTGTTCGGCGCCAAGCCCCCCAAGGGTCAGGAGCTTGAGGACCACTACTTCGGCACCATCAAGTCCCGCGTGGCGGCGTTTATGAAGGAGCTGGACGAGGAGCTGTGGAAGCTCGGCATCTATGCCAAGACGGAGCACAACGAGGTTGCCCCCGCGCAGCACGAGATAGCGCCCATCTTCACCACCACCAACATCGCCACCGACCACAACCAGCTCACTATGGAGCTGCTGCAGAAAATAGCAAAGCGCCACGGCATGGTATGCCTGCTGCACGAAAAGCCCTTCGCCGGCGTCAACGGCAGCGGCAAGCACAATAACTGGAGCCTGAGCACCGACACGGGCGCGAACCTGCTGGAGCCCGGCGCTACGCCTTATGAAAATGCGCAGTTCCTTCTGTTCCTCTGCGCCGTAATCAAGGCCGTGGACGAATATCAGGATATGCTCCGCATCTCCGTTGCGGGCGCGGGCAACGACCACCGTCTGGGCGCGAACGAGGCTCCCCCCGCGGTTGTGTCCATCTTCCTCGGCGACGAGTTGGAGGGCATATTGGAGGCCATCGAAAAAGACGAGTCCTACGAGGGCGCGGGCAAGACGCTGATGAAGATAGGCGTACACACCATACCCCGTTTCTCCCGCGACACGACAGACCGCAACCGCACCTCGCCCTTCGCTTTCACGGGCAACAAGTTCGAGTTCCGCATGGTCGGCTCCTCCGCCTCCATTTCCGGCTGCAACTTCGTGCTGAACACCGCGGTTGCCGAGGAGCTGAAGCAGTTTGCCGACACGCTGGAGACTGCGGAAAACTTTGAGGACGCTCTGCACGACCTCATCAAAAAGACCATTGTCGAGCATAAGCGCATAATCTTCAACGGCAACGGCTACGACGACTCTTGGATTGCCGAGGCCGAGTCCAGAGGTCTGCTGAACCTCAAGTCCACCCCCGACTGCCTGCCCTACTATCTGGCGGAGAAGAACATCAAGCTCTTCACCTCGCACAAGGTGCTGACGAAGGAGGAAATGGTGTCCCGCTGCGAGATAAAGGCCGAGGGCTACAGCAAGATTATTTCCATCGAGGCGCAGACAATGCTGGAAATGGCCAAGCGCGACATTCTCCCCGCAGTGAGCGGCTATGTGTCCGAGCTCGCCGGAACCATAGGCGCGAAGAAGAGCGTTTCCGAGGCCATAAGCTGCGAGTATGAGGAAAAGACCGCCGCCCAGCTCAGCGCACTCTGCTCCGAGGCCTACGAGGAAGTAGTTGCTCTGGAGGAGGCGCTGATGAACGCCAAGGACGTGACCGACTCCGTGGAGCTGGCTCGCTACTACCACGACAGCGTATTCACCCGCATGAACGCCCTGCGCGCCACCGTTGACCAGATGGAGACAATGACGAGCTCCGACTACTGGCCGTATCCCAGCTACGGCGAGCTGCTGTTCAGCGTAAGATAAACTCAGCGACGCCGCTGAAATAACGTACCACAGCAAAATTTTATCCCGGCTTATTGCCTCCGGGATGGCTTCGGCAAAGACGCCGAAGCTGTACCGGGGGCTTTTTATAAGCAAAAATCCCAGATTTCGCCTAATTCATGGCAAAAAAGAGACTATTTTTTAAGGAGTGACCAACAATGACAGAGAGTTCAGTACTGGAGCTTATCTCCGGAGAAGTGTTTGGCGTATGGTTTCTTATAGGCGCCGCGCTCGTCTTTTGGATGCAGGCAGGCTTCGCAATGGTCGAAGCGGGCTTCACCAGAGCAAGAAACACCGGCAACATACTGATGAAGAACCTTATGGACTTCTGCATCGGCACTGTAATGTTCATTATCATAGGCTTCGGCCTGCTGCTTGGCGAGGACCTTGTAGGATTCATCGGCAAGCCCGGATTTGACATTTTCACGGCTTACGAGAGCTTTGACTGGTCAAACTTCGTGTTCAACCTTGTGTTCTGCGCCACCACCGCCACCATTGTCTCAGGCGCTATGGCCGAGCGCACAAAGTTCCTCTCCTACTGCGTATATTCCGCCGTTATTTCCGGCCTTATTTACCCCATCGAGGCGCACTGGATTTGGGGCGGCGGCTGGCTGGCACAGCTCGGCTTCCATGACTTCGCAGGTTCCTGCGCCATACACATGGTCGGCGGCATCGCCGCTCTCGTCGGCGCTAAAATAGTCGGGCCGCGCATCGGCAAGTTCAACAAGACGAGCGACGGCAAAATAAAGGTCGGCGCGTTCCCCGCTCACAACCTGCCGCTCGGCTGCCTCGGCTGCTTTATCCTCTGGCTCGGCTGGTACGGCTTCAACGGCGCGGCAGCCACCAGCGTTGACCAGCTCGGCTCTATTTTCCTCACCACCACCGTTGCCCCCGCGCTGGCGACCGTCACCACCATGATATTCACTTGGATTAAGTACGGCAAGCCCGATGTTTCCATGTGCCTGAACGCCTCCCTCGCGGGACTTGTCGCCATTACCGCGCCCTGTGACTGCACTGACGCGCTCGGCGCCGCCATAATCGGCATCGTCGCCGGACTGCTGGTTGTGTTCGGCATCTGGCTGCTGGACTACAAGCTGCGCATAGACGACCCTGTGGGCGCTGTCGCCGTCCACTGTGTCAACGGTATTTGGGGCACCATAGCCGTCGGACTTTTCGCCACCAACTCCGCCCCCGGCTACAGCCTCGCCAACTCCGCGGGCGAGGAGATAACCGGTCTGTTCTACGGCGGCGGCTTCGAGCTGCTGGGCATTCAGCTGCTGGGCTTCATATCCGTGGCGGCTTGGGCTGCCGTATGCATGGCCGTTGTGTTCCTGCTCATCAAGGCTATATTCGGACTGAGAGTTTCCGCCGACGAGGAGACACAGGGACTGGACATCAGCGAGCACGGTCTGGCGAGCGCCTACGCGGGCTTCGCCATTTCCTCGAACAACGTTTACGGCACGGACTTCACCTCTTATGTATCCTCCATCACTGGCGACGTACCCGCCGCCAAGGCCGTAGAGGTCACGGTTGCCCCCAACTACGAGGAGCCGACGCCCATGCCCGACGCGCCTTCGCCGGACGGCGTGAAGCTGACCAAGGTGGAGATAATCTGCAAGGAGCGTATGCTTGAGCCGCTCAAGACCGCTATGATGGACATTGGCATCACCGGCATGACCGTGGCGCACGTAATGGGCTGCGGCGCGCAGAAGGGCAAGCCGGAGTACTACCGCGGCGTTGCCGTCGAGCCCTCGCTGCTGCCGAAGATTCAGGTTGACATAGTTGTGGCCAAGGTTCCCGTGCGCGCGGTTGTGGAGACTGCGAAAAAGGTTCTGTACACCGGTCACATAGGCGACGGCAAGATATTCGTCTACAATGTTGAGAACGCCATCAAGGTCCGCACCGGCGAGGAAGGCTACGACGCCATGCAGGACGTGGAGTAAAAATCAAATTTTAATGTGCAAAATGTTAAAATTGGATTATCCACTTGACAAGCTCGGCGCGGTAAAGTAAAATAAACAAATGCTATGCGCAGTTATTCGTTTAGGGCGACAGCTGCGCATAGTCTTTCATAGACAGACAGGAGAATGAAAAACTTATGTGTTCCATTTTCGGTTACCTCGGCAGCGAAATTCCTTATGATACGCTGCTGAGAGGCTTCAAAAAGACAAAATCCCGCGGCCCCGATATGTCGCGCATTATAGAGTTTGAGGGCGGTATGCTGGCTTTTCACCGCCTTTCAATCATGGGCGTGCAGCCTGAGGGTATGCAGCCTTTTGAGCGCGGCGGCAATATGCTGGTCTGCAACGGAGAAATTTACGGCTTCCGCCCCATAAAGCGCCAGCTGCAAGCGGAGGGCTATGTGTTTGCCGGTGAATCCGACTGCGAAATACTGCTGCCCCTCTACGAAAAGTACGGCCTCGACGTGTTCCGTATGCTGGACGCCGAGTTCGCCATGGTGATATACGACGCCGAAAAGCGCGAGCTCATAGCCGCCCGCGACCCCATCGGCATCCGTCCGCTGTTCTACGGCGAGGACCACAGCGGCGGCATGGTGTTCGCCAGCGAGGCCAAGAACCTTGTGGGCGTTGTGGACGAGATTAAACCTTTCCCGCCGGGACACTACTACGCCGGCGGCGAGTTCCACTGCTACCGCGACATGACGCGCGTGGAGAGCGTCTGCCGCGACGACGTGGAAACCATCTGCAAAAATATACGCGAAAAGCTCATTAAGGGCATTGAAAAGCGCCTTGACTCGGATGTGCCCGTGGGCTTCCTGCTCTCCGGCGGACTGGACAGCTCGCTGGTCTGCGCCGTGAGCGCCAAGCTGCTGGATAAGCCCATACGCTCCTTCGCCATAGGCATGAGCACGGACGCCATAGACCTCAAGTACGCCAAGGAGGTGGCGGACTACCTCCACGCCGACCACACCGAGGTTATCATCACCAAGGACGACGTGCTGGAGGCTCTGCCGAGCGTTGTGGCAATGCTGGGCACCTACGACATCACCACCATACGCGCCAGCATAGGAATGTACCTCGTCTGCAAGGCCATACACGAGACGACCGATATCCGCGTCATTATGACGGGCGAAATATCCGACGAGCTTTTCGGCTACAAATACACCGACTTCGCGCCCTCGCCGGAGGAATTTCAGACCGAGGCGGAAAAGCGCATACGCGAGATACATATGTACGACGTTCTCCGCGCGGACAGGAGCATTTCCGTCAACTCGCTGGAGGCACGCGTGCCGTTCGGCGACTTGGACTTTGTGCAGTACGTCATGAGCATTGACCCCGCAAAGAAGATGAACGTCTACAACAAGGGCAAGTATCTGCTGCGCCACGCCTTCGAGGGCGACTGGCTGCCGCACGACATACTCATGCGCGAAAAGGCCGCGTTCTCCGACGCCGTCGGTCACTCGATGGTCGATTACCTCAAGGAGTACGCCGAGGGACTTTACACCGATGCCGAGTATGAGGAAAAACGCGCCAAGTACGACTTTGCCACGCCGTTTACTAAAGAATCTCTGCTCTACCGCGAGCTGTTCGAGCGCTACTACCCCGGACAGGCGCGCATGGTGGCAGACTTCTGGATGCCCAACAAGAACTGGGAGGGCTGCAACGTGAACGACCCCTCGGCGCGCGTGCTCTCCAACTACGGCGACAGCGGAAAATAAACGCTTTCCGCTTGAGCTCCCAATCCTTACTTAGTTCAAAAACAAATTTATATATTGCACAGGAGGCTGTAAAGAAATGTCGAATAAAAAATCATTGCTCGGCACTCTTACGCTCATCGGTCTGGGCGCTGCCGCGGGCGGCGTCGCCGTGTGGTTCAGGAGGGAACAGCTCAGGGAGCTTGCCGAGGACATCGCCGAGCGCATAGCCAAGCACAGCGAGGAGGCCGAGGCCGAGGCGGAAGCTGCCGCCGAGGAAGAGCCGACCGAAGAGTGCGCCGAGAGCGGGGACGCTGACATCGAAATTGAAATCAGCATCACCAGAGACGGCGAAGCCGCCGAGACCGAGCCGGAGCCGGAGGCAGAGTGCGAGTGCGCCGCGCCTGAAGCTACTGAGTGCGAGTGCGCCGCCGAGAGCGAGCCGCCCGCCGCGCCCGAAGCGGAGTAAAACCCGTAAACAAACCCATAGTACAGCAAGCGGCGTCCCCACACGAGATGCCGCTTTTGTTCGTATTGAGAAAAGGGGAGAGAAAAGCAAATGCCGGAATACGAGCGCGTCACGCACCCCTTCGCGCCGGTGTGGGACGAGCGCAGCCGCGTGCTGATACTCGGCTCGTTCCCGTCGCGCAAATCACGCGAGAATATGTTCTACTACGGCCACCCGCGCAACCGCTTCTGGCCTGTTATTGCGGCCGTGTGCGGCGAGGCGGTTCCGCAGACGGTTGACGAAAAGCGGGCGCTGCTCCTGCGCCGCGGCATAGCCTTGTGGGACGTTTTTGCCTCGTGCGAGATTTTAGGCTCCGGCGACGCCACAATACGCAGCGCCGTGCCGAACGACGTAGCCTCGCTGACGGCGAAAACCTCAGTCCGCGCCGTATTCGCCAACGGAGCCGCCGCCGCTGACGCCTACCGCCGCGAGTGCGAGGACAAAACGGGTCTGCCCGCCGTGCGTCTGCCATCCACAAGCCCCGCCAACGCCGCGTGGAGCCTACAGCGCCTGACCGATGTATGGCGCGAGGCGCTGGGCGAATATATATTGTGATTAGCATATAATCCGTTTTCTCCGCATATGCTCTTGTATCACAGGATACGAGGTGCGATATGGACGAGAACAGGACGAACAACAGCGCTATGCTGCGCGGGCTGCCGACGGAGCGGCCGCGTTTTTCACACGAGAACAGGGGAGAGAGCTTTTACGCCTTCCCGCTGGAGGTACTGCGTCTCTCCGGCGCGGCGGACACCGTGAACGTGATAGTGCGGCGCGAGATAATGGAAGCGCTGGAGGTGAACGACGCGGGCAAGCTCTGCGTTTCAGGCGAGCTGCGGTCGTTCAACAATAAATCCAGCGTGGGGCAGAAGCTGATAATTACCGTTTTCGCGCGCGATATGTGGTTCGATGACGGCGACGACGAAAACTCCATTCGGCTCACGGGGACGATATGCAAGCCGCCGACGCTGCGCGTGACGCCTATGGGCAGGGAGATATGCGACCTCATGGTGGCCGTCAACCGCCGCTACGGGCGCAGCGACTATCTGCCGTGCATTGCGTGGGGCATGAAAGCGCGCGAGGCCTCCTGCTGGCCGGTCGGCGCGGTGGTGGACATATCCGGCCGCATACAAAGCCGCAAATATACCAAGCTCTTAGCCGGCCAGCCCACGGAAAAAACCGCCTTCGAGGTCTCGGTAATAAACATCACCCGCGTAAAGTAGCGCAAATACATAAATTTGGCTCTACCCCAACTATTGACACAGAGCCTGAAGAAAACGAGGAACTTTCGACTAAGCGGAAGTTCCTCGTTTTGCTCGTTGGAGGCCACGCCCCCAAACCCCTGTTGCAGCATTTTCATGCTGGCTGTATATCTTGCTTGTGCAATTTTTCTCCACATTCGCAAATAAAACAGACCGAGCGCTGCTTGTGGGCAACGCTCGGTCACGGGGAATGAGGAAAGAAGAGAAAAGAGAGTATATGAAAGCGTGGACAGGGGGTGACCTTTGTCAGCGGGGTAAATCATGCATCGGCTCTTCGGCAGGTATGTGGGTACATTTCATCTACTGTTGCCTTAAAATAATCTGCTGCCGGGTTGCTGTTTTCTTCGGGCCAACTTATAACGCATCTCAAGGAAGCGTCCTCGTCGGGAATTGGAATAATTTCGATATTATACATGGAACAGTTTGAAAGTATGTTTTGCGGAAGAATTGTAATTCCCATATCTGCGCTTACAGAAATAATTACTGCTTCGGCGCAGTTGTAAAAATTTTTGATAATCGGATAAAAGCCTCTCTTGTGACATATTTTCATCACTTCGTTGTACATAATCGACCCTATTTCTGCAGGAAAGAAAGCAAATGGCAGCCCTTCCAAGGAAGCAAGGTTTTCAGGGTCTATGCGAGCTACACGATTTTCGTGCGCATAAATACAATAGGGATACGTCTCCGTTCGTACCGTAACCATATTACGGATATTGAGTACAGAATTTTTGCTGCAAAAGTAAAAATCGTAGTTGCGCTCCTTCAAAGCCTTGTTGATTTCATTTCCGTTCATTAGGTCTATGCTCAGCGTTATTTGGGGATGACGCTCGGTAAAGCGACTGATGAGCTGTGCTAAGCCTATAGAAGACGTTCCTAAAAATGCAATACGAATATGACCAGATTCGCTGCGGGCAGCATCTGCAATTTCTGCTTTGGTTTTTTCTTCGAGTTCCAAGATTTCTTTTGCACGATAGTAAAATTTCTCTCCGCTTCTTGTGAGAGTAACCTTGTGGCGGGAACGATACAAAAGCTCGGAGTCAAGCTCCTTTTCCAGTTCCGCAATTTTTCTGCTGAATGCCGGCTGCGTGATAAAGTTCTGTTCTGCGGCTTCCCTAAAATTTAAGGTTTGGGCAACCGAGATGAAACACTGCAGCTGAAAGGTATTCACATTAAGTCCCTCCTGTTTGCGATTTTGTATATTCGCGAAGTGCAAACTATGCGTCAAACAGGTTATCATTTGACACATTTTTGGCATTTCACATTATAGAAAAAGAATGCTATATTGGTTTTGGCTAAAACACTGAAAATGAGAAAAGAGGTATTTACATGATTAAAAAAGCAGAAGATATTAAATTGAAAATACTGCCTGTGCTGGTTGGCGCGGAGCACCTGTACTACTATGAAGGCCCTTGCCGCTTTGGTGCAGGCGCTGAATTGGAACCGGGTTTCGATACTCTTGCAAATGAAGAACGGTTTGCCGCACTTATGTCCGGCTTAGAAGAGAATGTTCCCAACGGCGTTGAAATTATGGAGCCTGTGCGGCTCATTCGCACCGACGATTGGGACGACGCAGAGGCTATGTGGGAAGCTATTGAGCCGGCAATAAAGCAGGCGGATGTTGCTGTGTGTGCTCCCTCCATTGCCTGCGACGACATTGTAGCCGAACTTTCGGAGCGTTTTGAAATCCCCATTGCAATGGCTCCCGGCAACCGCTATAGCCCTGTCATTTTGTCTGCGGCAATTTCTTGCCGTCCCGGAAACCGCGAGGTTTATGCTTTCTACAAGTGGAGCGACTTCACATACCGAATGAAAATTCTGCGCGCTCGCAAGGTTGTGCAAAACCTGCGCATTCTCTGCGTTTCACGCTACGGCAGCCCCACATCCATGAGTGCCATTGATTCTATTCGTGACTTTGACGCTATCACCGACCGTTTGGGCGTTCGCTTTCATTTCCTTAATGTCCACGAGCTGTTTGACCAGATGACGCCAGCCGTTGAAGGCGGCAATCACACCACGCCCGGCCGCGTAACGCTGGATTTGACCGACGAGGATATGGCAGAGGTAAATGTGCTGGCTGATGAGTTAATAAACGGCGCTGCAGAGAATGATATGTCCCGCGAGATGATTGTCAAGGGATTGATTCCCTATGTTACAGTCAAGAAAAATCTTGAGCGCTGGGACTGCAACGGCTTTACCATGCCGTGCCCCGACGCCTGTTCCACCAGACGTCTAAACGAAATGCAGTTCACTCCTTGCATTATCCATGCGCTGAATATGGAAAACGGTATTCCCTCAGGGTGCGAGTATGATATAGGCGCCGTTATCTCCCAGCAGTTCCTAATTGCCGCGTCGGGAGGTATGCGTACATACATGGGTAACTCATGCCCCGTTGAAGCCGAGGATGGTCATGTCGTTCTGCGCGGCGGTGCAGCCAACGCAGGCACTGAGCTTGAACGTCAACGTAAACGCCTTGATGAGGGTGATGTGGAAAACTTATATTTAATACATCACTCTGTTGCTCACCGCTATTTGCCTGAGCCGGATAAAAAGCAGCCCTATGGTATTCGTTATTTTGCTATGGACCAGAAATTCGGTATCACTATGCGCTATGATTTTGATGCGGACATCGGCAAAAAGATTACTCTCTGCCGCATCTCTCCGGACGGCAGGAAGTTATTCGTTGGCTCCGGAGAAATAGTGCTTGGCGGCGGATACGCTGCGAATAACTGCTCTCAGGTTGTGTACTTCAGAGTGAAGAATCAGGAAGACTTTTTTAAGCAGCAGTGCAAAGTCGGCAACCACTTGAGCATGGTTTATGGCGACTTCGCCAGAGAGCTTATTGCTCTGGGTGAATCCTTCGGCATGGAGGTTGTAACAGCCTAAAGGAATATGCCCAGATGCCCGCGGGCATCTGGGCACGAGCTTCTATAGGGGGAGGAAAGAAGAAAATAGATATATTGCAGGAAACAAGAAACCGCCTGCGCCTGTCAGCGGCCAATTCTGCGAAGTATTTACAAACCGTTTCCGAAATGGGCTGCATTTCCATAGACGCGCTGGAACCTGTCGTCAGGAGTTATGTGCTGTGCAAGTTCCTGCTGGATGAAAGTGAAGCGGAAGGTATGAATTATTTGCAGCTTGCTGAGCTAAGCGTAGCCAAGTCCGCGCATATAAATCCCGAGTTGGTTGAAATGTATGATGTCTCCATGTCGTGCAGCAGTATTTCCTCCGTGGCGGCCAAGAAGGTTTTGCTGCTGCACTCCATAGAAAAAGGGCTGCAAATCAAACTTGACGCACCCAAAACGGTTCAAATTGTCACACTGCGGGATTTAACCGAGCTTATATATGACGCAATGAAACGCAGTGAGCGGTGGTCGGATAAGCTGGGCTGAACGATATTGTTCTGTGCGTTCGTCAGTCCGCCACAAGCGCTTCAACGCCGAGGGACTTGGCAAGGGCGATAAGCTCCTTCGTGTAGTCGCCATATACCATCGCGCAATGGTTGCCGGCATAGCACTGTTTTTCCCAAGTATCCGCAGTATCCTTTACGCGGAAGTAAACTAACTGAGTACAGTTTTGAGATTTGTAGCCGCCGCCCATGACGATTTCACCTGTACCTATAAACAGCTTGCTTCCGTCGGGCGCAAAGCGGCAAAATGTGATTTTTTGGCCTGCGTCTGCGTCAAAGTCGTAGCGAATGGTGACACCGAAACCTTGGTCATATGTAAAATTGCGGATTGAATATTCGGCATTTTTATCACTGTCTCTGAGACGACGGTGCGCCACAGAGTGCTGCATCATATAAAGGTGCCCAAGATTTGCGGGGTCTTTCTCCAGTTCCGCAAACTGCTCTGGTGTATTCGCAAAGCGTGTCTGAAAATGTCCGTCCACGCAGGGAATAGGCACTGTATTGCCCATATAGGGATTTTTACCAGAGACGGCAATAAGCGCCTGCTGCGACAGCACCGCATTGGTATCATATTCACACGCGGACGGTATACCCTGCTCCATGTTAAGGGCATGTGTCAGACACGGAGTAAATTTTTCGGCATTCATTCTGCGCGTCGAACAGGCATCAGGGCAAGGTATGGTGAAGCCATTGCAGTCATTCAAATCCATATATTTTTGAGCCGTTATATACATAATTATAGACGGCAGCATCATTTCTTTTGTCATTGTGTTTTCAACCGCACCGGCAGAAAGTTCGTCGGCGATAGCGCTTGCCATTGCCATATCCTCAGCGGTTAAATTTGGCGTTTTGCGCCCCGGAGTGGTGTAGTTGCCTTCATCCCTCGCGGGAGACATGCAGTCAAAAAATTCATGCAGGTTTACAAAGCGAAAACGTGCGCCAAGGCGTTTGGTGATAAGGTCAAAGCTGTTGAAAGCATCTACAGAACTGTATGATGTTGTGCTGCCAAAACGACTGACACAGAGAATATGGGTTGTACGTATTACCTTGCGTGCGCGCAGTGTTTTCATTGTAAAGCCCAAATCACTCCATTGGTAAAAAGCGTAAACCTCATATTTGCTCATTGCCTTCGCGCGGAGCGCAGCGGTTACGGTGCTGGCCGAAAAGCCGTTAACAGTCGGAACTGCTATCGGTTTGCAGAATCTCTCGGCAAATTCAACCACAAGGTCATCACACGCGATGCCGGACATTACAACCACGAGGTCAACGCTCTGCATAGCCGAAGCGGCGACAGTCCACTGTGCTTCCTTGTTGTCCCAGTCATCGGTTCGCCCGATGGAAATAGGAGCAAGAATTTCAACTCCCGCAGGCGCACATTCGCGCAATGCTTCCATAAATACTGTTGCCTTTTGCGCATTGGCAAGGCGGTCAAACCCCGGCTGAAGTGCTTCTCCCTGTCCGAAGCGGCACGGACCCTCATAGTATGCCAGATGTTCACAGGTTACAAGCAGCGGCAGAACATTCAGCTTAACATCATTGGATTTGGTTATCATTCAATTTTACCTCAATCAATATTAACATCTTAAACTCAGACGGCGAGCATTCTGTCAACTATCACGCGGCCGTCCATCATCACCAGCTTGATGTCCTTGGTGTTGCTGATATTATCCAGCGGATTGCTTCCCAGAACAATCATGTCGGCGGCCTTGCCCGGCTCTATGCTGCCTATGGTTTTGTCCATGCCGAACAGTTTGGCGTTGCCCATAGTTGCCATTTTTATGACGCTCATGGGGTCGATGCCCGTTTCAACCAAGCAGGCCAGCTCATCGTGCAGGGACTCTCCGGCAGGGACGAACGGAATCAGCGAGTCGCAGCCCACGGCAAAAGGAACTCCGGCGTCATACAGCTTTTTTATTCCCGCTTTGAGAGCTTCCCAAACCGAATGATAGCCCGGTGTTGCGTCAAAGCGCAAAATAGAAATCATAGTCGGGTCAAGCACAGCACCGCTGGCCTTGAACTTTTCTACAAATGCATCATCAACAGTCATATCATCGCTGTTTGCGCCAATAAGGTGTTCGATGAAGTCGGCTCCGCAGTCTATGGCGTCCTCGGCTTCTCTCGGGCCGTCAACGTGGACGGCAACTTTCAGTCCCAGTGCGTGACCAGTTGCCACAACACGCTCCAGTTGCGTCTTACTAATGCGGGGCACAAAGTTTTCTGTGTCCATTTTGTTGAGGTGAGCATAAAACACCTTCACAAAATCCGCGCCTCTCTTATAAATATTGGAAACCTCTTCCTCAATATTTGCCTGCTCGTTGATGAATATACAGCCTTCCTTGGCAATCCGTGCATCTTTCATATACACTGTTGCCCAAGGATGCCCATTTTCTGATTGAATGAATGGCCCGCAGGATATAATTCTGGGAGAATTTATAATTTTGCCAGCTCTTACATCATCACGAAATGATAGAATATCATTAGACAAATCTCCGCAGGTGCGTACGGTGGTGACTCCCCAGCTTAAAAAGCCCTCGCGTGCTTCGGTGTAGTCGTATGTCTCCGTTCTGCCGCCCGCTCCCGGGTGGTCAAAGGTGCAGGTGCCGCCCATGTGCGTATGAGCATCAGACAGAGCTGGCATTATTGTCTTGCCCGTGCCGTCAACCACAGCCGCCGCAGCGGGAATTTCTATTTCTGCGCCGACTTCGGCAAATTTGCCGCCGTCAATGACTACAGACGCATTTTCTATCGGAGCGTCGTCTATTCCGTTGATTAAGGTAACATTTTTGATTGCTAACATTAAATGCACTCCCTTTGTTCAAAATTAAGAACGGTGCGGCGCATATTGCTCCGCACCGCAAAATTATATGGCGCGTAATGGATTGCTTAGGTAAAGAGAACGCCAAGCGGGTAAATGACTATGGCTGCAACTATTATGCAGACAAGGCACATTACGAGACCCCAGCGCAGAGTGTATTTTGCGCCGCCGTACGGATACGCATAGCAGATGCCAATAGGAACAAATGCAGGGGGAATGGTGAAAGCAAGCACGGAGCAGACGCTGATTGCAGAAGCTGTGAGCAGCGGGTTGATTCCCATTTCCAGAGACAGCGGTACACCGATTGTCACAAATACAATGCCGACGGGGATATTGTTGGCTATATTGGTAAGTATGATTGTGAGGGCGCACAGTATTGCCACAGTCGCATACGGGGACAGACCGGACACGAGCGGCGTCAGGTTCTCCAGCACCCATGCGGATATACCTGTGGTATCCTCTCCGAAAGCGGAGGCTATCATCATAATGCCCGCCAGCAGGAAAACCATCAGCCAGCTGATTCTTGTGCAGGCCTTGGGGATATCCAGAACCGGCTTGCCGTCAAAGCGTACAATGGCATAAAGAGTGATAATGATGAGCATGGGGCTGAGCATGGTTGTGTTGTTATCGAGCCAGAGGGTTACAGCCCATGTCGGAGCAAGTACGTCCAGCAGGCCGGGGACAATCCAGCAAATTACCAATATCACGAATGTAACGGCAACAAACTTCTCTTTGGCGCTCATGGGGCCGGGGCGCAGTGCTTCAACTTTGGCATAGTCCATGGTTTTCAGCTTGCTCATATCCGGCTTGATTATAAAGCGGAAGAAGAGCAGCATTGCAGCCCACATAATCAGGGCAGCCGGAATAGTGATTGCCATATAGGATATCCAGTTTACGGAGGTACCGGCAATCGCCGAATAAATACCCATGAACAAAATAGGCATCGTATGGCAAATAGGCGTGATACCGCACGACATTACAGTGGTGAAGGTGATGCCGATTGCCACAACCTTGCCCCATTTTTCTTCAGGTTTTGTGCCGATTATGGCAAACAGTTCGGTTGCAAGTGCAAACATAAGCACCTGTACGGCGGAGTTGTCCATGAAAAGTCCCAGAACCAGAGTGGCGAGCATTATCATAAATGTGAATCCCCAAGGACTTGACTTGGCAATCTTTCTTGTGATGAACCAGAGCGCTATACGGCGTATAAGACCGCACTCGTCCAAAACATCACTTATAAGCAAAAGGCAAATAATGATAACGGTGACCCAGTTGCCTATGGACTGCTGTCCGGCTTCGTAAATTGATGCAAGGGCGAACGAATTGGGATACACATCAACGGCGATAAAGCCGAACATTAATATGGCTGCGAAGGTCGGCCAGACCATGTCGACAAATGTCCACAAAAACACAAGGCCGATAAATTGCCCCAGCAGCATCATACCGGTCTGCGTGATGGGGGCAGGTGCAGGCAACATTCCGAAGAATACCATAACTGCAAGACCGATAATTGATTTAATGTAATATGAAGTGTCATGGGGCTTGGACTCTAAAGTTGTACTCATAAAAGTTCCTCCTCTTTTTGTGCATATGGATAAGTACAAGTTTGCTTGACGGCTACTGAACCGCGGATTGTTAAGAACCTCCTTTTATTTTGGTGGATATGCAAAAACATATTCTTTCTTCAATCCCCTCTTCTGAATGAAGTTATACAGTTTGTGACCCTTTTTGTAAACTTACGTTTTGTAAGTTTGCCATAATCAAAACGCATACTAAGCACAAAAATCCCGCCTTTGCTTCGATAAAAACAAAGGCGGGGTTAAAGCATTTTAATTTGGAATAAATTATATACTGCCGTTAGAGTCCGGCTCCGAAGAGTATAGTTCATATAGCAAATTGCGGAAAGATATAGCAGCGTTGTTACAGTTGTCGGGTTCCCAGCCAACGGCGTTTACTACCTGAGCGTCGTCGCCGTTGATGAAAAAAGATATAAGGCGGTCGGTGCATATACTACGGCTCATTGTGAACGGCAGCAACGTAAAACCCATTCCGGCATTTACAAAGACAGCAACAGAATGAATATCTTTGCAGCCGATAATATTTTCGGTATCATATCCTCTGGCGTGTAATATGTCCATCATTTGGTTTACCAAAAACGGACCTTCGGAATGCAGTTCGGTCACCAGCGGCAAGTTTCCCAGCGTGGAAAATTTATTTGCATCAACAGTGTGCGCTTTTTCGCTGGGGACAAAAAGGTAGTATCTATCGGTAAAAGTGTTGAGATATTCAAGGTTTTTGCAGTATTTCAGAAGGCTTTCAAAGGAAAAATAAAAATCATATTCTCCGCTGTTTATTGCAGCAATCTGACTTTTGCCGGTGGAGAAGTCCAAATCCAGCCGCACGTCAGGGTAGCGGCTTGAATATTCCGAAAGCACCTTATACAAGGCCGGTTCGGTTGCAGGAACGGCGGAGATGCGTATCTTGCCGGTTTTGCCCATCGCAATATTTTTGAGGTGGTGCGTGGTTTCGGCGGTCATATCCAGAACGGATTGGGCATATCGCAAAAATTCCTGTCCCGCATTTGTCAGCGCCATTTCATGGCTGCTGCGAACAAAAAGCTGGACACCAAGCTCCTTTTCCAAGTCAGAAATGCGGCGACTAATAGCAGGCTGAGTTACATAGTGCATTTCAGCCGCGCGTGTGAAATTCAACATCTGCGCCGCTGAAATAAAATACTGAAGTTGTAGGAAATCCACAAATTTTTACCTCCGCGCATAATATTTATTGTAATTTTATCATAACAAAACCGTATTGTAAAGAACAAATTCGGAATAACCGCATGAGCCGTGTTCGTGCTATATTATCGGTAGCTTTTCTAAGCCCCTCTTCTGACATTACAACAAATACCTTAAAGGCACTAAGAGTGCGACAAGTTGAAAGGACGAATGACATTATATGAACAACATAATGTTTACTCCCGTAAAAATCGGCAGCTGCGAGATTCCTAACCGTTTTGCCGTTACGGCTATGGTCTGCTCGCTCTGCACTGAGAACGGTGATGCAACCGAGCGCTACCTCAAGTACCACGAGGCCAAGGCCAAGGGCGGCTGGGGACTTATCATTACCGAGGACTACCGCATAAACCCTCACGCGGGCGGTTATAAATACGTCGCCGGTATATATGACGAGAGTCAAATAGCCGGCCATGCCAAAGTAGTTGACGCTGTACATAAATACGGTTCAAAAATATTTTGCCAAATTTACCACGCGGGACGCCAGTCAAGCAGCTCCGTCAATGGAGGTGTGCAGATTGTTGCGCCCTCTCCCACTTCCAGCCCGTGGAACCGCGACCTTGCGCGCGAGCTGACCGTAGATGAAATACATGAGTTGGTGCGCGAGTTCGGTGTGAGCGCCGCGAATGCAAAAAAAGCAGGTTTCGACGGCATAGAAATTCACGCCGGTAACGGTTATCTTATCGCCGGATTCATGTCGTTCCACAGCAACAAGCGCACCGACGAGTATGGCGGAACTTTCCGCAACCGTATGCGCTTTTTCACGGAAGTCTACGAGGCCATGCGAGCGGCGGTCGGAGACGATTACCCGATTATGGTGCGCTTTTCCGCCGATGAACACACACTTTCCGGACGCACGCTTGAGGAATCGAAAATGGTGGCGCAGTATATGGAGAAGCTCGGCGTGGATGCCATTAACTGCTCCAACGGTATCTACGGCACTTACAACCCCGGGCAGGTCTCGCCGTCCTACCACCCGCACGCTTGGACAATACAAAATGCCAAGGCGTTCAAAGAGTGCGTGAAAATTCCCGTGCTGGGCTGCAACTCCATTGACGACCCCGATATGGCGGCCTCGCTTGTCAATCAGGGCTGCTGCGACATTGTGGGCATGGCGCGCTGCTCGTTGGCCGACCCCGATATGCCGAACAAGTACCATGCAGACGAATTTGAACGCATACGTCCCTGCATCCGCTGTATGCAGGGCTGCGTCACCAGCACTTATCTGCAAATACCCATTCGCTGCTGCGTGAACCCTGAGCTGAATAAGGAGTACCTGTACACCTACGAGCCGACGGAAGCAAAGCGCGTACTGATTGTCGGCGGCGGCCCCGCGGGCATGGAGGCAGCGATTGCCGCAGCGCGCCGCAGGCACGAGGTCACGCTTTGGGAAAAATCCGACCGTCTGGGCGGACAGTTTATAGCTGCGGCCTATCCTCCGGGCAAGGGCGACTATGTGACGTTTACTTGCTACCTTATAAATGAAGTGAAGCACCTGAACGTACACATTGAGCTAAACAAGGAGGCAACGGCGGAGGAAATTCTGGCGTTCGGCGCCGACAAGGTGATTCTGGCCACCGGCGGACTGCCCAAGACGCCGCCGATAGCTGGAGTAGAGCGTGAAAACGTCTATTTTGCAGAGGACATTTTGCGCGGCCGCGCGCTGCCGGAGGGCAGGATAGTGGTTATAGGCGGCGGCGAGGTCGGTGTGGAGACAGCCATGCACTTGGCCGACGCCGAGCGCGGACAGATTACGGTAATACACCGCAGCGGTACCATATGCGCCAAGGCCGACGGCACCAAGGCGGTCGCGATGAAGAAGTTTCTCAATGAGCGCGAGGTCAAGGTGATGATAAACACCAAGCCTCTTGAAATCTGCGATTCCGGCATACTGATAGAGCACGAGGGCTGCACCCGCCTGTACCCCTGCGACTACGTCATCATCTCAACGGGTTATTACCCCAACAATGCCCTTGCCGAGCAGCTCCAGTCGCTGGGTAACCGTCTGGCTGTGGTGGGAGACGCCGATAAATGCTCAAACGCAATGGACGCCGCCGAGCAAGGCTTCGCAGCGGGATACTTTGCGTAAGAGAGCTTTCCGCTACGCAAAAAACGAAATCATACTTAAAGTTTTAATGTTAAGGAGGATAACACCATGATACGCAAAGCCGCGGACATAAAGCTCAAGGTTCTTCCTGTACTTCTGGGGATTGAACACCTTTATTACTATGAAGGCCCCTGCCGCCTTGTTGACGGAGAAGCGTTGCAACCGGGTTTCGACAAAATAGGCAACGAAATGTTCTGGAAAGACTTTCTCGACCGCATTGACGAATATATGCCGATGGGAATTGAGGTTCTGGAACCTGTACGTGGCGGACGCACTGATGATTGGGATAACCATGAAACCATGTGGGAGCTGTTTGCCAAACGCATTGCTGAAGCAGATGTAGCTTTTGTGTTTTCCAACCTCGGTGTTGATGACCTTGCGATTGAATTTGGCGTCCGCTACTCAATTCCTATGGTTATTTGTCCCACCAGCTCGTATTCGCCGACAAGCGATTTCGCTGCTCTGAAAGCCAAAAATCCGCAGCGTGAGGTTTATGCGCCGATTGACTGGAGTCATGTGACCGAGCTGTTCACTGCCCTGAGAGCAAAAAAGGTGCTGCAAAACACCCGTGTCCTGCTCGCCAGCCGAGGCAGCTCTACCGTTAGCTACGCCGCGCCGGACACATTTGCCAATCAAGAACTTGTCACGAAACGGCTTGGCGTGCTGTTCCGTCATGTGAGTATACATGAGCTGATGGATCAGATGACCCCTGCTGTCGAGGGAGGCAATCCCACAACCCCGGGACGCAAAACGCTTGATTTGACGCCTGAAGACCAGTCCCTCATTGAAAATATGGCGAATGAACTGCTCTCCGGCGCCGACTATGCGGATATAGAACGCCAATATCTTCTCAACTCCCTTGCGGCGCATATAACCGTAAAAAAGCACATGGATATGGCGGACTGCAATGCTTTCACAGCTCCATGTCCCGATGCCTGCTCTACAAGACGATTGAACGAGCAAAAGTTTACTTTCTGCCTCAACCATTCGCTTTTGAATGAGCAGGGTATCCCATCCGCTTGCGAATTTGACGCTAACTCGGCCGTTTCAATGCAAGCGTTAATTGCAATTTCAGGCCAGTCTCCATATCATGGCAATACTTCACCCTTGCCCAGAGAGAAAAACGGCTTTATGCCGCTTGCTGGACTTTCGGAGGAGAAGAAAGAGGAGCTTAAAGCTAATCCTGATAACTTATACTATATGCACCACTCCGTCCCTCACCGTTGCCTCCACACGCCGAATGAAAAAGCGCCTTATGGACTGAATCATTTTGCGTATGAGCAAAAATTCGGCGCTGTTATGCGCTATGATTTCAACCGCGATATTGGGCAAGTAATAACTGTCTGTCGTTTTTCGCCGGATGCCGGTAAGCTGTTCATTGGCCGCGGCACTATTGTTGGCGGAGATGGCTATGATAAGCCGAATTGTCGTACAACCGTTATATTCCGCGTAACAAATCAGAATGATTTTTACAGTAAGCAGCTCTATGTCGGTAACCACTGCTGCATGGTATATGGCGACTATACTACAGAGCTGAAAATGTTAGCAGACGTTTTGGGCGTTGAAGCCCTTTTGGCGCTGTAAATGCATTCGTCAGAACTGGCGAAAGCGAAAATGCGTATTGCCGTCGGCCAGAATGCGGCGGCAATACATGCAAAGCTGATAATGGAGCAATCACCGCTCGTATCAAGTTATTTTTGCTTTCATATGCGTGCCTATATACTCGAAAAGTTTTTATTGACGGATACTGATGCTCCGCCGGAAAATCTGAAAGAGCTGGCGCGGCTCAGTATAGCCAAAAGCCTTGCAATGTCACCTGAGTTGAGTGTCATTTACGATACCTCGGCAGGGTGTAGCAATGCAAAGTCAGAGGACACTAAAATTGCTCTGCTGTTACGCGCCATAGAAAAGGATTTGCAAGTAACGCTACCTCTGCCAAAAGCAGTGTACGCAGAGACTGTGTCTGAATTGCTTCACGTAATATGGGATACTCTGCCTGAAGCCAAAAAAGCTGGCGATTATGAGCCTGTTTAAAACAAAAGGTGGATTTGATAGAAGATGAGCAGTATAAATACTTTACAGAAAACGATTGCAGATGATTTCGCTCAAATGGGTGATGCATTCGGTCAATACGCTTATCTTATAGAGATGTCCGCCGCTTTGCCTGAATATCCACAGGAATATCGCACAGAAGAACACCTTGTGAAAGGCTGCCAGTCCAAGGTGTGGCTGCATACATACCACACCGCGGACGGATTATTTGCATTTGATGCAGACAGTGATACGCTGATTATCAAGGGTGTGCTTTTTATTCTGCAAACCATATTCAATGGTAAACCTCCCCAAGAAGTTGCCTCGGCAAAGGTTTGGATTTTTGAGCAAACCGATATTATGGTGACGTTCAACAGCGACCGCCAAAAGGGTATCGGTTATATCATACGCAGACTTCAGGAGCTGGCAAAGAACGCTGCGGGCTGAATGAATTCTAAAAGTAGGTAAACGCAGAAACAGAGTTTACCTTTGGGTTACCAAACGCCGTATGAAGTCGTCGGGAATAATTTCCTATGCCGCCGATTTCATCGGCGTTTTTTGCTGCTCAATTTGCTGTCCTCACAAAGTCATGGAATAAAAATGAAGAATGCGTCCTCCGAGGCCTACAAGATGCATCCTCTCAGGGTGCCTACAAACGAACGGAAATATGTTAAGGCAGCACCGCATAACCGCAAGAAAATCTCCACACTATTCACGAAAAGCGCAAATAGCGTGGAGAAACAGGCGTTCTTCTTGCAAAGGCATAGCAAATCAAGCCGTCAGGCATAGCCTGTCAGCCAAAAGGAGATTTGCCAGTGCAAACATCATGTTCAGTTTTGCTACCTGCTTTCGCAGGCCTCGATATCGTGTCTTTCGGAATCGAAGCTGCACTTTTACCACAGCAAAGACGTGTTCTACTTTGGCTCGTACAGACGACTTTTCGTGTTCTCTGCGTTTTAACTGCGCCTGTGACTTGGCGGACTGTTTTTTGA
>JAJQCF010000005.1 GCA_021202845.1 Oscillospiraceae bacterium | reverse complement strand
AACGGCATCACCAACGGCACGAGCGACACCACGTTCTCGCCCAACGATGCCTGCACACGCGCACAGGTTGTTACCTTCCTGTACCGCTACAGCGCTGTATAAGCGTATAATTAGTTTCCATTCTATCCTTTCCCAAAGGGCGCCCGCTTCGGCGGGCGTTCTTGTTTTTGCAAAAAAGCACAAAAACGGCGCACAAAATCCGAGGGGCGGCTTGCCTCTCGGAAAAGTGCGCTAATTTAATTTTTCGTGCCGCCCTCGGGACGACGGGGTGCATTATTTTTCGTTAAGGCCGCTGCCCCAGACGGCCAGTTCTGTCAGAATCGGTATCAGCGCGCGGACGGTGTCCGTTATTTCATACTCCACTCTAACCGGAACCTCCAAATATTCGGTTCTCTTCACAAGCCCGTCATCTTCAAGCTCCTTTAAGGATTTGGCGAGCATGGTGTTGGAAATGCCGTTCATTTTGCGCTTGATGTCGTTATATCTGGTCGCGCCGTCATTCGCCAGCGAACATATGACAGACATTTTCCACCTCCCGCCTATTGCTTTCATCGCTCGCTGCAAGGGGCAGCTTTCCGTGCACGGACATATATGCTCATTTGCCATTGCGTTTCCCTCCGTAAATAAGTTTTTTCTTACCTGCACCGCAAAAACTGCGTAGTTGACACAGGTATTTCCCGCGAGTATAATCAAATTATAGCAGGTATTAAATTAAGAGTAAAGCATTTTTACGTAGTTGATTTCAATGCCGCCGAAGTTTACTGCATGATTGAGAAAACTCTATCTGAAGGGAAGTAAAGCCTTATGTCCGTGGAGCAGTTCAGCTTAGAAACATACCTGACGAACAGTGTGGAGCAAATTGTCAAGAGCGCGGTCAGGGCAACATTGACGAATCCCAAGGAGAGCGTTTTTATGGCCTCTTACGCGCTGGCAAGCCGCGAGGCGTCAAAGCGGCGCGCCGAGCTGGAGGCACAGGGCGAGCATATTCCGCCGTTTTTGCTGGCCAGCATCACCAGTCTTTGCAATCTCCACTGCGCGGGCTGCTTCGCGCGCGAGAGCCACAGCTGCTCTGACGAGGCGGCTCGCGAACAGCTTACGGCGGAGCAGTGGGAGCGAATTTTCCGCGAAGCGCAGGAGATGGGCGTCAGCTTCATTTTCCTTGTCGGCGGTGAGCCCATGGTGCGGCGCGACGTGCTGCAAAAGGCTGCGGGCGTACAAGAAATTTTGTTCCCCGTTCTGACAAACGGCACTTTGATGAACGAAAATTACATTCGGCTCTTTGACGGAGCAAGAAATCTGCTGCCGGTATTCAGCATTGAGGGCGGCGAGACGCAGACGGACGCACGGCGCGGCGCGGGGATTTACCAAAAGCTGATTGGAACGATGGACGCTCTGCAGAGCAGACACATCATTTTCGGCGCTTCTGTGACGCTGACAACGGAGAACCTCGATGAGGTTTTGTCCGATGAATTTGTCTCCGGCCTGCGCACCCGCGGCTGCAAAATTGTGTTTTACATAGAGTATGTACCTGTCACGGAGAGCAGCGCGGCGCTGGCTCCGCAGGACGCGGAACGGGAGGCTTTGGAGCGCGGGCTTGCGCATCTGCGGGAACAGTACAGCGATATGCTTTTCATCGCTTTCCCCGGGGACGAAAAGCACTCCGGCGGCTGTCTGGCGGCGGGCAGGGGCTTTTTCCATATCAATTCCCACGGCGGCGCGGAGCCGTGCCCCTTTTCGCCGTACTCGGACATAAATGTGCGCGACACCTCCGTACGCGAGGCGCTGCACTCGCCGCTCTTTACATCGCTGCGCGACGGCGGCGTGCTGACCGAGGAGCACTCCGGCGGATGCGTCTTGTACGAGCAGCAAGACCGCGTGGAGCAGCTGCTTGGGCTTGTCGGGGCGGAACATTGAATTTGAATAACAAAAAACAGGCTGTATCAAAGCACGAGGGCTTGATACAGCCTGTTTTTATTGCTGCTTGCCAAGCGCGGTCTCGGCCTCGGCGAGCATATCTTCCATTGCGGCAACAACGTCGCGCGCGGACTGCGGAGGGAGTGCGTCGGCGTGGAAGCCGCCGGCGGCGGTTACGGTGCGGCCCGTGGCTCGGCAGAGGGTTTCCGCGGCGAGGCGGCAGAGTGCCTCGTCCTTGTGCCCGGGGACGTTGAGCACGGAGCTGGTGCAGCTGGGCGCGCCCGAGCCGGTCAGCGACAGCCGCGGCAGCGCCAGCACAACGGAGCCGACGTGCGGAACCTCGCCGCCGGAGATAATGCAGCAGAAATCCCCGCCCACGGGTATTATTTCTAATGTCAGCGGCCACACGCCGACAGTGCGCGTCAGCGTCAGTCGTTCCATCGCTTGTACCCCTCCGGCTCTACTCCGAAAACGCCCAGCAGCCGCGCGGCTGCCTGCGTTTCCATGTCCTCTATCGTCTCAGGGCGCGTGTACCAGCTCATCATCGGCGGGACTATCCGCACCTCCGGCAGCCGCGCCAGCTCGGATAAATTGCGCAGGTGGATATAGCTCATCGGCGTCTCGCGCGGGCAGAGCACAAGCGGTCGGCGCTCCTTGAGCGTCACGTCCGCCGCGCGCAGCAGCAGGCTGTCCGCGTAGCCGGAGACTATGCCCGCCGCCGTTTTCATGCTGCACGGGACTATCAGCATACCTTCGCAACGGAAGCTGCCGCTGGCCACCGCCGCGCCGGTGTCGGTGTTGGCGTAGCACCTATCGGCCAGCGCGCGGAAGTCGTCAGCTGTCGCAGAGCACTCCTCGGAAATGGTGAGCAGGGCGCTCGGCGTCATAATCAGATGAATTTCGTACCTGCCGTCGGCGCGCAGGGCGCGCAGGCAGCGCAGAGTTAGCGGCGCGCCGCTCGCGCCGGTCACGCCGACTATAATACGTTTGCTCATTTTACTTAAACATCTCCGGCACCCAGTGCGCGGGGTCAAGCTCCTTGAAAACGCAGCGCTTGAAGCGGTCTTTCTGCTCAAACGGCACGGTGCAGTCGAAAATGCACTTGCAGGCGCAGCCGTGGTTGCGGCAGCTGGGGTCGTAGAGCGGGTCGCTGGAGGGCTCCAGCGGGTGCAGGCGCACGCTGGGTATGGGAATAACGTCCACGTCGGCTTGGAAGCGGGTCGTCATCGCCCACATCACGTCGTTCACGTCGAACAGGTCAACGTCCTCGTCAACCAAGAAAACGTGCTTGAGCTCGCGGAAGGCGGCAAAGGCGATAAGCGCGGCCTGACGCTGCTTGCCCTCGTCGATGGGCGCGACCTTCTTCACCTGTATGACAGCCGCGTACTTGCCTCCGCCGAAGGGCGCGCAGTAGACGTTCTGCACAAAGTCGTTGAGCGCCATAAGCTCCATGCGCAGTATGCTGGCCTCGGTGGGCAGACCGGCCATGCTGACGTGCTCCTCCGAGGGGCCGAGCACGGTCTGCATAATGGGATTTTTGCGCGTGGTGACGGCCTTGACCTTGAGCACCGGCACGCGCGGCAGGGCGTTGCCGATATACCCGGGGAACTCCGGCATGGCGCGGCCGGTGTTCGTGTTTATGTCCTCGCGGATATACTCGCCCGGCATCAGCTCACATTCGATGACGTACTCGGAGTTGGCAATGCACAGCTCGTCAATGGTGCGGCAGCGGGTGAGCTTAACCGGCTCGCCGCGCAGACCTCCGGCGCAGCTCAGCTCGTTATAGCCGATGGGTGTCGTCGGGGACTCGAAGCACGAGGCTATGCATATCGCGGGGTCAACGCCGATTGATATGGAAATGGGCATGGGCTTGCCTAACTTTTCGTACTTTTCGCGGAAAATATCCAAGTGGCGGCCGCCGGGGACGAAGTACATGGAAATGGTGTCCGGCCCCTGCAGGCACAGGCGGTGAATCGTCACGTCCTTGGCGCCCGTCTCGGGGTCGGTGCCGTAGCAAAGACCCATTGTGATGTATGGCCCTGCGTCCTCCTCGGTGTTCGTCGGCGCGGGAACGAGCTTGCGCACGTCGAAGTCCGGCTCGCTCGCAAGGTGGACTATCTCCTGACAGACAGCCTCGCTCTGCGGGACCGCCACGGGGTCAATCGGGTGCTCTACAGCCTCCATCATGCGGAAGCCAAGGCGCTCGGGCTTCTCGTCCAGCAGGTAGCCGACGCGCTTGCGGCTGGCGAGCACGCCGACTGCCACGCGCGCCCCCGGGTGACCCTTGACGTTGTTGAACACCATCGCCGGACCCTCCTGCGTCGGGCGCTGAACTGTGCCGCCAGCGCCCACGTAGCGGTAGACGCCGCAAAGCTCCGCCTTGGGGTCAACCTCCACGTCGGTCTCCACAAGCTGGCCGTCAATGGTCTTGAGATACTCCAGAGCAGACCTCAAATCATTAACCTTCATGTAATTTTTCCTCCTTCTTTTAAATCGTTTTTTACATTTGCGGTAGTGGGAAGTGCTGAAGCTCGACCAAGGTTCAGAACATGGACGCCGCGTTTTGCCCAGCGTGACGTTGTGGTGAAATATGCGCCTGTTTTCGCGAATATTCGGAGCTAAGTGGTGAGCGATTTAACTGATTACGAAAATTTTGCCGATAAAGTGGGGGATTAAAGCTCAACCGTGCGCACATCGCAGCCGCGCTCGGTCAGCAGACGCACCAAATCGCTCGCTCGCAGGCGGACGGTGGCGGTGTTGTCGTTGGGGTGGACGCCTATGAGCGTCTCCGGAGTGCGCGTGAAGTCCGCGTCAAGGCACAGCTGCACACGGTGGCCGGCATCGTTGAGCAGGCCAAACGGCGTGACCTCGCCCGCGGTCAGCCCCAGCAGCGCCGACAAGTCCTCCGCCGAGCCGAAGGAGAGCTTGCGTGTGCCGTATTTCTGTTGGAACTCTTTTAAGTTCACGTGCTTGTCGCCGCGCACGGTGATGAGATAGTAGCTGCGCTTTTTGTCGTCGCGGACAAAGAGGTTTTTGGCAATGGCCTCCGTGTGCGGCAGGCCGAGCGCGGCCAGCTCCTCCATATTGAAAACCGCCTCGTGCTCGCTGACGTCAAACTCCACGCCGTTTTCGCGCAGATAGCTGTAAATTTCCTGCTTGTTCATCGTTTTTTCTCCTCTCTCACGGCAGCGGCACGCGCTGCGGCATGACAACGCGGCCTTGGACGTAAACCGTCATGCCCGACGAAGCCATCACGGTCACGTCAGCGTCCGCGCGCTCGCGGTTGAGCGAGAAAAGGTAGACGTTGCCGTAGTTGTCGCAGCAGTACTGCTTGCACACCGCGCCCATGCCGGTGACGTAGAATATGCCCACGTCGCCGTCGCGCAGCGTCTCGTTCTGGCGCACGTAGACAAACCCGCCGTCGTGGATATAAGGCTCCATGCTGTCGCCCTGAATCCTCACGGCGCAGTCCGCCCTCATGCCGCGCGGCAGTTCTATCAGCTCGTAGTCCTCGCCCTCCACGGGGTTGGCCATACCCGCCGCATACGGCTCGCGGTAGAGGCGAATCAGCTCCGCCGCGCGCGGCGGCTCCTCCGCGGGCGCGTACTTATGCAGCACCGTGTCCACAATCAGCTTGTCGTCCGGCGCCGCCATGCGGTAGCGCCGCATGAAAAGCCGCTCGTCCGGCGTGAACTCTTGCTCCGCCGCTGTGCGCTCCTCGTCCTGCCAGCCCATGAGCTCCGCCGGAGTTGTGCCCATTACGGCGGCAATCTTCTCCACGGCCTCGGCGGGAACGTTCTTTATCACGCCCGTCTCATAGCGGCTGAGCGTCTGGCGCGTCACGCCGACGCGCTCGGCAATGTACTCCAGCGAGTAGCCGTGCTCCGCGCGCATACTCCGCAGTCGTTCTCCGAAATCCATTTTTCGCACCTCCACGCCGATGTATCGGCTTCGTGTTGCTGTTTGTAATCAGTCCCGCTTTTGGCGGAAATGTCTCCGCCAGCGCGCGTCGATGCCTTTTCCGTTCATGCGAGTCATGTCCTTTCACTTGTATAGTCATGAGCAACCCCTCCACCGTGCTGGCGCACGGTCCCCTCCCCTTTCAGGGGAGGCCGGGGAATGCTGTATCCGGCGCTCGAAAAAGCCGCCGGAAGTCATTGCCTCCCCTGAAAGGGGAGGTGGCAGCGCGAAGCGCTGACGGAGGGGTTCCTTATATCTTTTAATTAAGGCTTTCCACATCAAAATCCTGATTTGCTGATTCTGTGAAAACAAATATATACCCGCTTGCTTCCTCCGGAGCGTACTGCAAATCAAAAGTGTCCACATTTTCTAATTGATATGCATCAGGGCAGAATCCAAAGCCTTTTCATGCCATCCCTTCCTATGCACCATGCAGAGATATATGTTCCTGCGCCGCTCGGACGCGCTTCAATAATCCACTGCCGCGTACAGCACCGTTCCGTCTGCCTGCGGATATTCAAACACCGTATTTCGCGGCAGGCTGTCGGCGTCGGCAAATGCTACCGTGAGCTTTTGCAGTCCCGCCGTGCCGTGGTCGGACACGGCTATGTCACGCTCCGCTAAAAATTGCGGCTCGGTCTCATAGTCCCAGACCGCAAGCTGCGGCTCGCCGCTGCTGTACTCCCTCACGCAGTCCAGCACTCTGCCGTCCTGCGCTACCTCGAAGTATGTACACACTGCCTTGTGCTCCGGCAGCCAGCGGGCGCCGAGGTAGCTGCGCGCTCCCAGCTCCGCGATTATATACGAGCTGTTCCCGCCGCAGCTGAATATGTACAAATCGCGCGAGGCGGCAAGCTCAAGCGAGTATATTTCCTCCGCGCCGCCGTCAAGCGAAAGGCTGTCGGCCAGCAGCTCCTCCGCGCTCTTGTGCTTCGATATTTCTCCCATTACGGCAAGCGCGGCATAAGCCGCTAAAGCGCAAATAACGAGCGCAAGAAGTATGCGTTTTATAGCTTGCTTTACAGTGTGCTTTTCCATGTGCAGCTCCTCCGTTCGCAATATTGAGACTTCCGCTTATACGGCAGTCAGCATATAGGCTATATGTATCAGCACCTGATGCGCAGGATAGTAAACATAGAAAAACCGTTTTAATTTTCGTCCTCGCGCGCCGCTGTATACTGCCATAAACGGAAGCGCAAACACCATGAAGCATTGCTGCAAATCAAAATAAGTTGAAGCAGTGTAAGAATCCTCGCTTATGATACCGCACCATGTCCCCAACATTCCGCAAATACACAGCAGGCAAAACGCCAGATACACCACGCATTGGCGCGGCTTTGTTCCCGCAAAATACATGACAATTCCCAGAATAACGAAGGCTATGCCGTATTCGCTGCGGAAAATCGACGGGAAAACCGTATCGGCTATTTCGCACAGTATCAGCTTGCTTTCTGGCGCTATTTCTGCGGAAAGTATGCCGTCGGAAACAATGCTGTTGATTCCGCTCACAACAAACGGCACGAGAAATAACGCAATAGCTTTTACTGCGTCGGCTTTGCCGTGTGCATGAATCAGCTTTTCCAGCACGGAGATATAGAACGCTATGTAGAAGAACGTAAAGAAGATATTGCCGAATGTTACTATTCCCAGTCTGCCACCGAGCAGCAGATTGTACGCCGCGTAGAATAAACCGGCGGCAGCTCCGGCGATATACAGCCGACGCATAAATTTTATTCTGCTTTGCGTGTGCCGTAAGCTCTGCACAAGAATAAACAGAAAAAGCGGAGCCGCTATCCGCCCGACAGCTCTGAAATAAAAGTAGTGCGCTGTTACCCAGCCGCTTTGCCAGTACGCGCCCAAGTGGTCGATTGTCATAATAACAAGCGCAATTACTTTTAACTGAAACGCAGACAGCCCGCACATTTTTCCGTTCATGCGCATTACGTCCTTTTCCTTGTTATAGTCTGTGCCGACGCTGGGATGCCCGCAGAGACATTACATCTATACGTACATCTATATTGTACCTGATTGTAGCCCGTTACGCAACAACTTTCTTAAATTTCTCGAAAATGTCGCTTGACGCGCACCAAAATACGTGCTATACTATGCTCATGTTACGTAATGAGTACCAAGGAGGGACGAAAATGAGGAAGAACAGGTGCACGAGCTGTTACTACTATAGCCGGAGAACGCACACCTGCGATTACATACTGCTTACCGAGAGACGCAGACCCTGCCCGCCCGGGGCGCGCTGCAACCAGTATGTGCGCGGCGTGAGACACGAGGAAACCATGAGGACGATTATCGAGAGGACGATGAAATGCTGTACACTCTGCCGGAACACCCGCAAATAGCCCGCTGTCTTGCCTCCGGCTACCCCGCCCGCCCCGTGTGGAACCGCGCCCGTCCCCGTCAAATGACGGCGGCGGAGCGGACGGCGCGCAGAGGTTCAAACAAATTTGACAAGCCGAATGGCAGTGTGCTAAAATGATACGGTATAATTATATAAAGCACGGAGACCGTTTCCATGAGCAAGCATACAGACAACAAACAACGCATACGCATATATATGTTTCTGGCCGTTTTGAGCGTGCTGGCGCTGGCGCTGGCGGCTGCGGTCTTTATACTTCTGGACTTGAACCGCAACACCTTGGTCAGCACAATAATCACTATTGTGTTCATGGTGCTTGCGGTTTTGTTCGTGCTGCTGTGCGCCGTGGCGCTCTCGGCGCTGGGCTACTACATAATCACGAACCGCCCCGCGGGGCCGGTAGGGCGCTTTCTTATCCGCGTCGTCACGCGGCTCTACCCGATAGTGCTGTGGATTGGCCGCAAGCTGCACATCAGCGCCGACCGTATCCGCGGCTCGTTCATTCAAATCAATAACCACCTTGTCGCGGCCTATGACCTCGCCGTTCCGCCGGAGCGCATACTGGTGCTGCTGCCGCACTGTCTGCAAAACACAGAGTGCGCGCGCAAAATAACCGGCACCATTGAAAACTGCGCCGACTGCGGACGCTGCGACATCGGGCGCATAAAGCGTATTTGCAGCGAGCTGGGCGTGCGCGCGATTGTGGCCACCGGCGGCACCGTGGCGCGGCAGGCGGCCAAGGAGATTAAGCCTCTTGCGGGCGTTGCCGTGGCCTGCGAGCGCGACCTGTTCTACGGCATTATGGACGTGGCGCCGCTGCCCGTTTTCGGCGTGGCGAACACCCGCCCCGAGGGTCCGTGCCACAACACGCGCGTGGACACCGAAGCCTTCAGGCAGACGCTTGAGGCGCTGATACACGGCAAAAAGCCGGAGGTGCTTATATGAAAATTGCGCTGGGGTACATTATCACATATCTTTGGGTGTTTGCGGTGCTGGGAATTTCCGCGCTCGTAAAAAAGCTGTTCCACGCGGGCGATGAGGCCAGCCGCAAGGTTGTCCACGTCCTCAGCGCTTTTGCGTGGGTGCCGATGTACATCTGCTTCGGCGCGACATGGCACCTGCTTATCCCTCCGGCGACGTTCATTGTTATAAACTATATATCCGTGCAGACGGATTTGCTGCCCATGATGGAGCGGCACGACGGCGAAAAGTCATACGGCACGGTATTCTACGCCGTCAGTATGACCGTGCTGGCCGCCGCCACGCTGGCCGACAGCCGCTTTATGCTGCCGTTCGGCGCGGGTATGCTCTGCATGGCTCTGGGCGACGGCTTAGCGCCGCTTTTCGGCAGCATAAAAAAGGGCAACCGCCCCATATTCGGAGAAAAGCGCACGCTCTACGGTTCGCTCTCCGTGTTCGCGCTCAGCAGCATTGTCGTGGCCGTGTTCACCTACGGCCTCGGTATGCCGCTGCAATTTTATCAGGTGCTGCTTGTCGGCGTTTTCGCCGCAGTCATGGAGGCTGTGGGCGTGAACGGCGCGGACAATCTCACCCTGCCGCTCGGCGTCGGCCTGCTCAGCTGGCTGTTCGCCATTTCCTGAAGCTATGGCGGCGCTCGTTTACAGTCTCATACTCAGCACCCTGCTGGCGGCGTTCGCGCTGTGGCGCAGGGCGCTCACCGTGCCCGCGGGCGTGCTGGCGTGGTGCTTTTCCGTAATTATCACGTTCGCGGGCGGCCTCGGCTGCTTTGCCGCGCTGGCCGCGACGTTCGTTTTCACCGTCATTGCGGGCAAAATATCCGGCGCTCGGCGCGAGAGCGTGGAGGTAAAGCTGCACAAAAAGACGGGTCGGCGCGACGCGGTGCAGATAATATGCAACGTCGGCGTCGGCACACTGATGCTCGCGCTCTACGCGCTGACGCACCGCGGGACGTTCTTCCTCGCCTATGCCGCCGTGATGGCCGCCTCGCTGGCCGACTCCATGGCCTCCGAGCTGGGCGTACTCTCCCGCCGCCGTCCCGTGGACATATTCACGTTCAAACCGGCGCAGCCCGGGCTGTCCGGCGCGGTGTCGCCCTTCGGCACGCTCTGCTCGCTGATTGGCGCGGCGCTTATTGCGGCGGTGTTCGCGCTCACCACCGGCTGCGGCATAACCGCGGCGGCGCTCATAACTGTGCTGGGCTTCGTCGGCGCGCTCGTCGATTCCGCGCTGGGCTCCGCGCTGCAGGCCAAGTACCGCTGCCCCGTCTGCTCCGCGCTGACGGAAAAGCCTGTCCACTGCGGACAAGCCGGCAGACGGGAAAAGGGCCTCGGCTGGGTGAATAACGACTGCGTGAATCTTCTCAATAACCTCATAACCGCCGCGCTGGCGATTATCGTGTTTTGAGCCTGAAAGGGGAGCGGCTTATGCAAAGGCTTTTTGTGTCCGTGGGCAAGTATGTTCAGGGCGCCGGTGAGCTGAATAACATCGGCGAATATATCCGTCCCCTCGGCAGCCGCGTGCTAATCGTCGGCGGCAAGCGCGGCTTGGAGGTCACCCGCGCCGCGCGCCGCGCTTCTTTTGCGCGAAGCGGCGTCACCGAGTTCGAGGAGCTCTTCGGCGGCGAGTGCAGCGCGGGCGAAATCGAGAGAATTGCGGCGGCTGCCGCTGAAAATAACTGCACTGTCATTGCCGCGAGCGGCGGCGGCAAGGCCATCGACGCTGTGAAAATGGCGGCGGAAAAGTCAGGCGCGGCCTGCGTTATCATTCCCACCACGGCCTCGAACGACGCCCCGTGCAGCGCGCTGTCCGTGCTGTACAACGACGACGGCACACACAGCGGCCTGTACGCTTTGAGGAAAAATCCCGATGTTGTCCTTGTAGACAGCGAGATAATTGCCGCCGCCCCCGTCAGGTACCTTGCCGCGGGCATGGGCGACGCGCTGGCGACGTGGTACGAGGCCAAGTGCGCCTATGCCTCACATTCGCTGACCGTACACGGCGGCGGCGTTTCCCGCGCCGGCCTCGCCTTAGCGCGTATGTGCAGGGACACAATCTGGGAAAACGGAGAAAAAGCAATGGCTGACTGCGAGGCGAACACAGTCAGCGAGGAGCTGGAAAATATAGTTGAAGCCAACACGCTGCTCAGCGGTCTCGGCTTTGAAAACTGCGGCGTCGGTCTGGCTCACGCTCTGAGCGAGACGCTGACGGAAATACCCGCAGTCCACAGCTTCCTGCACGGCGAGACGGTCGCTTTCGGCCTGCTTGCGCATATGCTGGCCGCCGCGGAGCCGGAGAGCGAGGTGCGCGCAGCGGCCGAGCTCCTGCACAAGCTCGGTCTGCCCGCCTGCTTGGCGGATTTGCACTGCGCCGCCGGCCCCGCCCTCCAAGCCGCCGCCGCGCGCGCCGCAGCCCCCGAC
>JAJQCF010000009.1 GCA_021202845.1 Oscillospiraceae bacterium | reverse complement strand
CGCCGTTTTCGTCAACCGTGGCAACGGATGCGTCACTGCTTGTCCATGTCACGGTGCTGTCTGTGGCGTTCGACGGGGATACAGTCGCCGTTAGCGTTGAATTGTCTCCCACGGTCAGGGAAAGGGTTTCAGCGTTCAATGCAATGCTCTCCACAGCAACGGCATTTACCGTCACTTCGGCAGTCGCCGATACTCCATAAACAGTCGCGGTTATGGTCGCTGTGCCCGCGCTGACGCCGGTCACCATCCCTGCTGAGGTTACTGTCGCAACAGCTTCATCAGAAGAACTCCACTCCGCTGTATCTGCTGTAATCGTGGACACAGAAAATGAAAGCGGGACTCTTGAGCCTACATTCACTTCTGCCGATGAGGGGTCAACAGTGATTGTAAAAACCGTAACGGCTGCAATGTCACTCGTAACCGCAACGCTTGGTACACCATTGAGCGTATTGACAACCGTGCAGTAGTAGTATGTTATGCCGGTCTGCTCGGTGCTTGGTGTATAGCTGGCATTGGTGGCTCCATCAATGGCTGTTCCGCCCTCGGTGCTATTAGTGGAGTTTGAATACCACTGGTAGCTGAGAGTGCCGCCATCGCTGACGCTCGCTGTCACTGTCAGGGCGCTTGCTTCGCTGTTCTGTCCGTAGTATGCTTCGGCCTCCGGCTGGGTACCTATGGCTGGTGTTTCAGCCGGTGTGTGAACCGTGACAGAGCCGCTGCTTATCTCCACCGTATCATATATAACAGTGTAGATAACATTGGCCTCTTCATCGTCCTCGCGATATGTTACATAATCACAACTGCCGCTGACGGAAATCACTGTGCCCGGGTTGTAGGTATCCGTATCAACCGCGAATTCCAGCGTAGTTAGAAGCAGATTAGAGGCCGAGGTCGTTACGTTTTGGGCATTAGCAAACATGAAGCTCAGCTTGCCGCTTCCCTCCTCAACGCTCGCCCATGAAAAGTCCTTGCTGCTTTCTGCGCTCAGATAAGTCAGCCCGTCGCCGTAGGTGACGCTCATCTGTACGCCGTTAAGGCCACTGCTGGCAGTAACGTAAATCGGCACATAGGCTGTGCCGTCTGCTTCGGTCACACTGCCAATTGTGATTTCTGCGGAGCCTTCGCTATCGTGCTTGTAATCAGTATCCGGCGCGGCAGTGGTTTCGTTCTGTTCTTCGCTGTCCTCGGAATCATCTTCCTCGCTGGTTGCAGCCAGCAGCGGAGCAAAGGATATTTGTTCCTCCGAGTACATCTCCTCCAGAATGTCCAGCAGGTCATAACCAGACGAGGCCAGCGCCGCAGGCGCCAGCGACGCCGCGAGCAAAGCCGCCATAAGACCTGCCATGAGCCTTTTTAGTCGTCTCATTGTTCCTCCTTGTTTTTTTCTCACCCCGCCCCGCAGAGCGGGGTGAGAGGTTTGTATTTCAATCACCGCGCAGCGGCAATTTACTCGGTTGTCTCGTCTTCGGCCGCGTCAGCGTCGGACGCGTTCTCCGATGCGGCTGTCTCGTCTGCGGAACTGTTGGTATCCTCCTCGGTTTCCTGCGAGTAGAGAATATCCAATATATCCAGCAGGTCGTTCAGTCCGTCATCGTTGTAGTCGAGGGTGTCGTCATAGGTGCTGCCGTCGCTGTCCTTGCTCTCAGTCTCGGCTGCGACGGAGTCCGTGATTTTCTGAATATCAGCGTTTACATCATCGGAGCTGCTCCAGCTTGTTTTCTTGACGCTCACGACAATGGTTATGTCGCTGCCGCCGATGGTGAAGCTGTAAGCGCCGCTTTCGTCCGCCTCGAGCTTAACGCTGCCAACGGTAACCGCAGAAATCGAGTATCCGCTGTCAGGCTCAACGGTAAAGGTAAGCGTTTCGCCCTGAACGACCGTATAAACGCCTGTCTGCTCCTCATCAGCCGCAGCGTTGTCGGAGGTGATGCTCAGTGTGGCGTTATCCGAGGATACAGTCACTGTGCGCTTCGCCGCAGCGGTTACTGTGACAGTCACATCCGCGCCGACGGTTATTGTATAGCTGCCGTCCTCGTTGGCAGCAATATCGGCGTCACCGTCATCGGTGGTTTGCGCGACCTTTGTTACGGCATACCCGCTGATAGGCGTAATCGTGAAGGTGACGGAGCTGCCGGTTAGCACTATGTAAGTGCCGTCACCGTTATCGGTCACGCTGTCGCTTTCGGTCACAGTCACAGTCGCGTTTGTAGCTTTGACCGTGAGAGTGCTAATCTGCGCAACGGTTGCCGCAAGCGTATATTCCTGCGTATCGGCGCTTATGGTGAAGCTGTAGCTGCCGTTGTCGTCAGCCTCAAGCGTCGTTCCGTTTACTGTTACCGAGGTAACGGTGTATCCCTCGCTCGGAGTGACGGTAAACGTCACCTCTGCGCCCACGCCGACCGTGTAGGTTCCGTCCTCGTTTTCAGTAATATAAGCGGAGTCAGTTATACTAAGCGAGGCATTTTCAAGCGTTGAAACCGTAATGGTGGAGTTTTGTTCGCTGGTGGCAATGGTCACTGTATCATCAGAGCTGGTAACAATAACGTAGACTCCATCGGTCAAGGTGATTGTGCTGTCCCCATTTGCGGCCGTAACAGCAGTCAAACCATAGCCCGTATCGCAGGCAAGCGTGAACTCAACCGAAGCGGTATAGCCATCCGTATCCTGCCATTGCAGGACAGGGTAGGACATTGCAGCCGTGGCAGAAGTGACGGTTTCGCCGTTCACGGACACGCTCACATGCTCTCCGCTGAAGGTTACGGTGCCGATTGTGACATCCTTGAAGTCATCGCTGCTCAACATAGAAGCCGTAATGCTGTCAGCCGCCGTGGCTCCCGTGGAATCGGTGCTGCACGCCGAGGAGATGTAATAGCAGCCGGTTGCGGTGGCAGAAACGCCGGAATACACAAGCGCTGTCTGACTTGTTCCTCCCGTAACTGCGCCTGCGTTGAAGCAGCTTGTTAGTGTGCATGTGCATCCTGTTGCACTAAGACCTATCAACCCAGCAACATAGTCTTTAGAGCCTGTGCTGTTCACTGCGCCCGCGTTATAGCTGTTTGTTATGGTAACTGCGTTGCTCATTGCAAGGTAACCGACTAATCCGCCTGTTCCGTTGTTTTTATTTGAGTATGTACCTGCAATGCTTCCAAAGTTGTAGCAGTCAGATATAGTCAGCGTAACATAGTTATCCGTGCCGCCGACCAGTCCGCCGGTGTAAAACCGGGTTCCTGTTACATTCACCTCATTGCCGACATTTTCTAATGTGACAACGCTGCTGGAAGCGCAGATACCCACAAGACCGGCTACATTGGTATATCCTGCTACGTTTCCCGAAACCACAACATTTTTTATGGTTGTAGTTCCCGAAACCGCGCCAAACAGGCCGTGATAGTTATCGCCGGAAGCGTTTGAGGTTATGGACAGTCCGGAAATAGTGTAACCGCCGCCGTCAAATGTACCGCTGAAGGCATTCGTGGAGGTTCCTATGGGCGTCCACTCACAGTCGTTCAGCTCAAGGTCGGTAGTCAGCTTGTAGCTCTTGTCAACAAAGCTGTCATTTCCCGCATTGACCTGCTGCGCCACATAAGCGAGCACATCGGCGTCGTCGATGATATACGGGTCATCCTCGCTGCCGCTGCCGCTTATGCTCTCGGCAACTACCCCGTACCACGAGGTATCGCCTGCGCTCTTGTTGACAACCAGCGTCACCTCGGCGGAGGTGGTAAGAGTGCCGGCGTCGGTGGCGTTCGTCACCGTCAGAACATAGACATACGTGCCGGGGGCAGACGTGTCCGGCGTAAGGCTGAGAGTAACACTTCCGTCTGTACTCATTGTCTCGGTGGAAATGTCGCCGCCGTCCTTAGTTACATCGTCCAAAGTCCACTCGTAAGTTATGGTTCCGAGCACACAGTCGTCAGCAGGAGAAACCGTCGCGGTCAAGGCGGCATCGCCGTTAAGGTCGGCCTTGACGGTTGCTGCACTGAACTTGACAGACATCTGCGCCGGCATATTCTGGCTGATGTAGTCGTCGCTGAATACAGGGTATTCGCCGGGCTGCACGCTCCAGCCGGTTATCCAGTCAACATTGTCAACATAGTTATCTGCGACCCAGCCGTTGAGCTGTGACAGCAGGTCGCCGCTGTAGGAAAGCGTGTAGCCGCTCACAGCGGTAACGATTTCCGACGTGTCAAAGGTGCCGATGGCGCTGACATTAGTTGTGTTATATGGCGACGCCGCAAGGTCATCGACCGCCAGATAATAGCTGTTTGATACCGTTGCATTTTTATGTTTGTATCCTATCAAGCCGCCTGAGTATTTGGAACTGCTCACTGCGGCAGCTGCGCTGTAAACATTCGCCGTGGTGCCGCCGCTTCGGCTGTATCCGGCAATGCCGCCTGCAGCATACCCGCCTGTCACCGAGCCTGTGTTATATGCGTTGTACAGAGCTTGGTTATAGCTACCAGCAATACCGCCCGCATAGTAGCCTCCAACCACGTCCGCAGTATTTGAAGCATTATAGAGGGGTGTGTCTGAACAATATCCAACAATTCCGCCAATCCGCGATTGGGCGTCAGATGTACTGTTTTCACTTGATATTTTGCCGGTATTTGCAGCATCGGTCACAGTGGAATACATCGCATATGCAATAATTCCTCCGGCATTTGCATAATTGGTACCCGTTGCGGCAACGGCACCGTTGTTTGAGAGCGAGGATGCAGTGACATAACTGGCATATCCCGCAATGCCGCCCGCGTTTTGCGGAGCCGAGACCATGGCCGCGTTCGTGCAGTTTTGCAGTACGCCGCCGGTAGAATTTTTCAAACTGCCCGCGATGCCGCCGGCACCGAAATAAACGGTACTGCTATAGCCTGTCCACGTTGGTCCGACAATCTTCGAGTCGCTGTCAGCAGAGCAATCTTTTATTGTGCAGTCATCCGTGCCATAGCCGACGATGCCGCCAAAGTAATAGAAACTATCCGCAACGCTGTTGCCGGAGGTGTCGCCAAGCGTGAGCGCCTTGGCGGAACAGTTTTCAATCGTACCGCCTTTAAGCCAAGCCGCAACGCCGCCGGCATAAATGGTTTCCGCGCCGCCGTTCCAGTCATAGGTCACAGTGCCGGTAACGGTAAGATTTTTGACAGTACCGCCGTCCACCACGCCGAACACGCCGAGGTATGTCTCACTTGTGGAACCGGAAACCAGCGCCGTCGCCAGCGTTACAGTGTAATTGCCGCCGTCATAGGTACCCTTGAACGGAAGGGATTCGCTGCTGCCGACAGATATCCAATCGGCACCAAGGGTCAAATCAGCGGTCTGGCTGAAGTATTTGCCCTCAGTATCCCAGCCTGCGCTGACAACCTTCGCCAAAACATTCAGCTTTGCAGCCGAATTGATGATGTACGGGTTATCCTCGCTGTTTTCCGCAGTTGAGTCTTGAAGCTCCAATTTAATGCCGTTATAAATCGGAGATTCAGCAACGGTATAGGCAAAAGCGCTGCTGAACACTTCGGTGCCCTGATAGTTGCTGCTTTCGGAAGTCG
The DNA here is from genome assembly GCA_021202845.1 of Oscillospiraceae bacterium. Classification (GTDB taxonomy): domain Bacteria; phylum Bacillota; class Clostridia; order Oscillospirales; family Oscillospiraceae; genus JAJQCF01. The sequence goes on along the minus strand of JAJQCF010000009.1, from coordinate 60,736 downwards.
CGCTGACAAATAAATAAGTAGTGCCAAAAGCGGACGCTTCCACGGTATAGCTCTCGCCGTTGCCGACAAAAGTTTTGTCGCCGTCCGCACTCGCTGCTGTGTACCAGCGGTAGAGTATGGACGAGGTGTCAGCCACTGTGCTTGACGCCGTAATAACCGTTGTATCTCCCAAGTAGGCTTCATAGCTTGTTGCCGAGCTACCGTCCACGGAGAATGTGGGCGCGGTCGCATCGGCAGGCGTATTAATCTCTACGTCCGCAGAAAATACGGGGTAAGAGTAATCCCCGTCAGCAGATACCGCCCATGCGGACAGAGTATCGTCATCCGCGGCATAGGTATTCAGCGCAACAAGAAGCGAACCGTATACAGCAGTGCTGTCGGTTGTCTTTAGGTCTGTGTCAAAGAAAGAGACTACAGTCTCATCATTTGCGGCAGTGCTTGCCGTATTGCCGATAAGCTGAGATGCCGTGCCGACCAGCGCGTAGCCGTTTTGCAGAGAGGCGGCATAGCTGCTGTCCTTATAACCAAGGAGTCCGGTTACCGCGCCGACAACGCCCGCGCCTGTGACAGTACTCACGTTGTATACATTGGCTGCATAGCTGTGGGAATAAACGCCGCCGAAAACGCCGCCGGTGTAGCTGGTGCCGCTGCCGGAGTTGGTAACAGAGCCTCGGTTATATATGTTCTTAACATTAAAGTCGTTTGTCGATTGGTCTGACGCAGAGGTTTCGTTGCAGCTGTATCCTACCGCGCCGCCCATATATGTCGCGGAGCCGGATATAGCGCCGGCGTTGTAGCTGTTGTACATCGAGCCGCCCAGCTGACCGACCAGACCGCCGACGCTGTCGGCCTCACTGCCGGAAACGTCACCCGTATTGACGCAGTAGTCAATCGTATTACCGGCATAGCGCACATAGCCCGCTATACCGCCGACGTAGCCGTTGCCGGAAACGCCGCCGGAGTTGGCACAGTTTTCGACAATGGACGCGGTGGTTGAAGATGAGTATGACGGGCCGGGACCTACGGTTTTTGTGGTTTCGTTGTAAAGGTGTCCGGCAATGCCGCCCGCATATGCGGTTCCGCTCACTGTGCCTGCATTTGTGCAGCTGCCGAAGTCGCCGCCGCTGTAAACATAACCTGCAATACCGCCCGCGCAGCTGCCGCTGACAGACGCAGCGTTGGTGTCGCCGTCGAAAGCATAGCTGTAGGTTGTTATACCGGTATCCTCATCGGTGGTGCCTGTGCGCTGCAGCGCATAGGTAACATAACCCGCAATGCCGCCCGCATATCCGCTCTCTGAAGTAACGGCAGCGCCGGATTCAGTGCTGCTGCTTGAAATTGCGGACTCTGCATGTGCAGTAGAGCTGCTGCTGTTGCCTGTGCTCCCGCCCAGAAGCGCAGAATAGTTTTCAGAGTCGTCATTGCCGCCCACCTGACCGGCAATACCGCCTGCGGCGAATGTGCCGGTGACCGTTGCGGCAGCAAGCAGAGTTCCGTTGACTATGGTTGCGTTGAGCGCCAGCGCACCGGCAATGCCGCCGGCAAGGGTTCCGCTCACTGTGCCGCCGTAGCTGCTGCCGGAAATTGTTGAAAAGGATGCCGACCCCACCACGCCGCCGGCAAAGGACAGCTCGGTACCAGTGCTGTTTGTCACGGTGGCGGTACTGGTGCAGCTTGCAACCGTCGTTTCCTGTGCAACAGAGGCCTTGGCAGCATAGTGGCTGTTGTTTCCGCCGGTAGTGCTATTATCCGTCTCCGCATTTACAATTGTGAAACGGCCAATCGCCGCGCCGACAACTCCGCCTGCCGTGCTGCTGTAGTAATACTCATTCAGCTGGTTGTAAACCGTTTGGTTTTTTGTGCCCTGCATATCCACGTAGGTCGCATTGTAGGAGCTTGTGCTGTACGCCGTGCTGCTTCCCGTTACGCTCACGGCTGCCGCACTTGTCGCACCGGTGACAGTTGCCCCTTGCGCAAGGCCGATTACGCCGCCCGCGACAACGGCAATTCCGTCTCCGCTGGCGGTTGTTGCCGCCGAAACATTAGCTTCGCTCGTGACCGTGAGCCCCGAAGCGGTCGCTGTTCCGACAGATGTAACACTTCCATCGTCATCCGTAGCCATCGACGCACCGAGATAGCCAACCACGCCGCCGGCTATCGCCATAACGGTGTCATCATCAGCATTGGTTATGCTGACGCTCGCCGAGCTGCTGCACCCGCTTATGGCGCTATCCACAGCGTAGGCCACAACGCCGCCCGCGTAGACCGCGGTGGAGTTTGCCGTCGTAGTGTCCGACGTGTCATCGCTGCTGTCATCAGATTCCGAATCGGTGGTTTCGTCGCTGCTTTCGGTTTCTTCAGTCTCAGCGGTGACAACGGAGAGCGCAACGCTGCCGCTGACATTCACATTGCTGATGGTCGCGCCGTCAACATAGCCGAACAAGCCGCCGTAGGCGGAAACGCTCTCTCCGGCCGTGACCGTTTCGCTCTGGTTCAGGCCGGATATAGTGTAGCCCTGGCCGTCGAAGCTATCGCTGAATGCATTGTCTGCGCTGTTGGCAATCGGTGTCCAACTCGCAGTCAATGCAATGTCATTCGCAAGGACGAAATAATAGTATGAATTGTAGTCGGCCAGCAAATCGTCATTGCTTATCTCGCCGTTTGATATAAGCTGGAGCTTTATCAAATCGCTCTCACTGGTAATTTGGAATGGGCTGTCCGATGTGCCGTATCCCGCAGTAAAGACATCGCTCAGACCCACTATGTCTTCAGACTCAAGCGCGGATTTTATGCTGCCCACGTCAACCTCGTCCTCTGCAAAAGCGCTTATGCACGTAAGGCTCAGCAGCATGGACAAGGTCAGCAGCAGAGACAGCAATCTGTATCCGAGCTTTGTGGTTCTTTTTTGTACCACGTTTTTTCCCTCGTTTGTTAGATTTGCAGCTTTTTTAGAGTGAGGCTGCTTAGTTCACTTGATTAGTGTCCGTATATTGGCAAGCACCACCTCCTTAAATTTCGCGCCGCTGAACTGCCAGCATCAAAAGTCACCCTTGCGGCGCCGACGCACAGCCTGCGCTTTTAAACCGCGCAGTGATTTCTCTTTTCCGGCGCTGCATCAGGCTCACTCACCGCCGGAGATGAGGTACATCGTTCCGGTTTCCGGGTCCTGATAGACAACGCCAAGCTCATTGTATGCAGAGCCGGAGCTTTCCGAATTTGCGTCATTTTCCATGATTTCAAGGTCCTGAACCTCCGTCATGGTCTGTACGTCCAGTATCTGAAGATTGACATTGTAGCGGGTAATCAGAGCTATCATCAATCCGCAGGCAAGCACCAGCATTGCGTCTACAAGATTTGCTACATTTTCCATTCCGCCGGAATTATCGGCTTCTTCCTCATAGCGGCGGGAGGAAATTGATTTGTGGCCCCTAATCATATTGCGCTCCTTCTTAACTTTGAAAATTGCAGCAGCCTTATCATTTGTTTTTCCTCCTTAGTAAATTACTATATAAAAGCCAACCGAAGGAGTTGGCTGATATATCGTTTAACTGAAATCATGTTTGCTTTTTTTATAGCGGTAGAATCCGGCAGCCAAAAACACCACAGCAGCGCCAGTGGCCGCGAGCACCGCGAGCAACGGATTTTCTTTAATTGCTTCGACTATATTGGTAATAAGCTCGTAGGTATGCACCTCAGGTTCAACCTCTGTTTCCGGCTCGGGTTCGGGTTCCGGCTCTGGCTCGATTTCCGATTCGGCCTCCGTTTCGGGAGCTTCGACGGTTTCCTCGGCCTCCGTGCCGCCCGCGGGGGCTTCATCGCCAACGGTCTCCTCAATTTGAACGTCTGGACTGGTATCTGAAATCACAGTCGGGCCTTCCTCATCGGAGCCTATCGTGGGAACGGAAGTACCCGCGGTAGTCTTGTCCGTACCGCCGTAACCGGTGCCGTCTCCTCCACCGGAGCCGCCGCTGCCCTCGGAATCATCGTCGCCGCTGCCGTCGCCCTCGCCCTCTTCTTCAGCCACAGGCGTATCTTCATCGGCCGCCAGTTGGACAACGGTAACAGCTGCGCTTAGGTCGCCGTCCGACGAGAATGTATAATTATTTATATTATCCGTCCAAGTAGTAGTTCTCTCTTCCTCCGAAGCAGCGAATGAAAGCAGCTGCGTTTCGTCATATGAAATCGACGTTAATGCGTATCCGTACTCGACTTCTTCATCGCCCTGCGTCTCGGGATAGGTTTCCTCCGACACTGTAACTGTAAATTCCGCGCCGTCATCATCGTCATCGTTTAAGTAAACATATTCCTTACCGTCTGCCAAAGTGATAGTTACATTCTCCAAGTCATCCGCTACGCCGATGCGGTACACCGTCGCCTCACCGTTGCTCCATTCGGGATACTTGCTGGCCTGCTTCCAAATAAACGCATGGTCGCCAATATCTTCCTCATCGCCGCCTATCTCCATCAGCCACGCTACATAGCCGGACTTGAACTCGCTTTCAGTTTTGCACTGCTCGTTTTCGTCTGAACTGCCAAGATAGTAGCTGGCCGTGATGTTATCTTCTGTGGAAGTCACATTCACATCGCTGGGGCCATCTCCATAGAAAAACGAGGAAACAACCGTCCCCTCACCGGCAAGGAGGCCAACGCTTTGGGTACCGCCAATAGTTATTGTACCAACAAAATAGCTGTATTCTACGTTGCCAGAGCCTGCCAATCCTCCGGCGAGCTCTCCAACGCTGCCGACAGATAATTTGCCGTCATAGCTACAGTAGCTTAATTGAGCCGCAGCTGCCAGCTCGCCGACAACTCCGCCAACATAGTTGCCATATTCAACAGCTACATCCATGTCCGCGCATTCGGTGCATATAATTGTTTGGCCGGTAATCTGCCCTGCCAACCCGCCAACAGAGGAACCCGAATCACTGACATTTAGACTAATATCGCTTAAATTGCAGATAATGCTGCCTCCATCTGTAGAGATAGAACCGGCTATTCCTCCTATGTAGTTGCCGCTTATGCAAGAAACAGAAAGGTTCTTAAATGTTCTCTCTTCAAAGTCCAAATACACCAAATCTGTACCATTGGCACTGCTTTCATCGTCTGCACTCAGAATCAGCTCTCCTGCAAGACCTCCCAAATACTCCGTTCCCGAACTGCCGGTTGTTTCAACATTAATGGATATTTCGTCCCATGTCACGGATTCCAAAGCAGCGGAGTCGGATATGTCAAGCTCTCCGGCAATTCCACCAATGTGTTCGGCAGTAGTTGAATTAATCTGTACATTCAAATTGTTGATTTCTACATCACTTAATGTCATCGGCAGCCCAAACCAACCGCCGGTGAAACCGCTTGAAGATGAAGAACCGTATATCATTTCGCAAAGATGAGAGGCTGTTGAGCCAAGCACTCCGCCGACATATCTCGCCACGGGAACACTCACTGTTATATCCGCCGAAATTTTGCAGTTCGTAATGTTCACGCTGTCATTTGTTTCAGAGGTTTGTGTTTCGTATCCCAAAGAACCTATCAATCCTCCTACTCCCAGAGGATAAATAGTATCAGTAGAATCGGAATATACGTTGATTGCCCCCGACTGACTACAACCGCTGAGTATTATTTCTGCATTCTGATAGAGGGAAGCGTAACCAACAACTCCGCCAATACTGGACTTGTAGTTCGACACTTCGCAGTCAATATCACCGCTGTTTGATGAATTTTGGATAGTAATAGTTCCTCCGTTTGTACCGGCATCTGTACCATATAAAATATAGTAGCTAACCGCTTCTCCGGCTATTCCACCCACTTTTAATGTTGCGAAAATCTTTCCCTCGTTTTTGCAATTACTTATACTGCCATCAAATCCTGATGTTGTACCATAATAACCCACGATGCCGCCTGCTCCACCGGCATTGGCAGTCAGCTCTCCGGTGGAGTGATTTGTACAATCCGATACATTGCCAACCAAAAGTTCGCCGCATATTCCGCCTACCCCATAATAACAGTAACTAAAGCTAAGCTCAGTAGAAGGGCAACTGGTTGATATAGGAACATAGTTATCGCAATTTGAAATCTCGGTCTGAAGAGCCAACCCAGCTATTCCTCCCGCGACAGATACATACAGCATTTGAGAATAGGTAACGTCTTCACTCGGAGAACTGATTGCAGTTCCTGTTATACTGCCCTGTCCGGTAGCCGAATCAATACAAACCTTGCAGTTATATACCGTGGAAATTATAGATGTATCTGGCTTGCTCGACATTTCAAGGTCATAATAAGAAGCTGTTGCGCCAACAACGCCCCCACAGTATACGCCATCAATTTCGCAGCCAGTTACAGTGCAGCCATTAATGCTTCCTCCATCGTAAATGGCGCCAGCAACGCCTCCGCAGTAATAGCCCTCCACATTTATCAATGAGACTTCGCAATCCTCTATTAAGCCGCCGTTACACAAGATTCCAACCAAGCCGCCAACTCGGCATTCTATTTGGTTTGTGGTGCCGCTTGTAGAATCCAACACCTCGCCCTCGGCAAAGCTGCAATTTTTAATTGTTCCATAGCAGATTGCGGCCAACGCACCGCTCCCTTTCAGGTTTCCGGAGGTGCCATCTCCGTCAGCTATCGCGATATAATAATCATCGTTGCTGTTGGTATATTCACTTGAGTCAACAGTGCCTGTCAATTTTAAATTTATAACTTCACTGTCCTCACCTAAAATTCCAAACATACCAAGCTGCGCATCAGTAACATTTACAGTACAGCCATTGCCATTGAACACACCATTAAATTCGCCTATTTCAAAAACTTCAACATCAGCATCCACTTCTTGTGAAGCATCATAGTATGTATAATGGTTATGATATCCAACCAATGATTCCGTCAGCGTAAATATGCCGCCGTTGACGCCGTCATCAGATAATTTAAAATAGTATCCAGATACGTCCTCGTCCTCTGTCATCAATTCAGACATGGCGTTAAGCTGCTCATCCGTTGAGACAATAAACGGGTCGCTTTCCGTACCGATGCCGCTTACGCCGTAGGTTTTAACCCAATCCGTAATTGAATTGCCCCAAACTGCGTAGAGTAGCAGCTTTAGGTCGGTTGTATCCTCAAGTGCCAGAACAGTCGGAGTTGAAGATTCATCATTTTCAGAGTTTTCTTCCTTGTCTTCTTCAGCAGCCTCAAATATCCATTTCCAATTTTCGTCCGTGTCGCTTAATTCTTCCTCGGAAAGAGTGCTTTGTAGGCTCCAACCAAGGAAGCTGGTCTTTGTTACTGTTGTTTCCGGCTCAGGCGTCGGCTCAGTCAGTGTTGCGCCCACGCCGATTTTATAGCTGGAGGGAAGCGTTGTCGTCGTCTTAACGCCATTGAAGCTGAATTGAACCGTTATGAGGCTCCACTCAGCATAGAGAGTTATATCTTCTCCCACCATCCAGTCGAAGTCGTACTGTTCGCTTAAATCACCGCTTTCGTCCATAAGATACCAGCCGGTGAAAACATAGTAACCGCAGAAGTCTTCATCTTCGTAATACGCATAGTAGGCATTTATGTCCTCTGCGCCATCCAGCTCCTCAGGTGCAGCAGCAAGCTCGCCGCCGCTGACGGTTTGGCTGCTGTAGATTGTATAGTTTCCAGTCGAAGAATCTACGTACCCGTGGAATGTAACCGTATATTCCGCATTCGGATTTGCCACGGTTACGCTTACCGTGATGTCTTCATCAGGCATAACAAAGGTAATACAATCCTGCTCATCACTTATTTCGTAGTCGTCAATTCCTTTGACTATCCACTCATCACCGTCCTCCAAATTGTTCGCCGCATATATTGTTACAGTATCTCCAACAGGGTAATAATTCTGTGTCAGAGCTTCGACACGGCTCTTCGAGGCAACAAGCTTGACATAGTAGGTCTGCGCAGCATCTTGACTGCGGCTGAGCAGGCTCGGCGTTTTATCCCCGTTTATCCAGCCCCATACATCGTAACGCTCATCGCTGCCACCGTTATCCATAATATAGGCCGCTTCTCCGGCGTCTGTTGTTGCCGTTACGTAATCGGCATCTAAGAATGTGCCGTCCTGAGTGCTCAAATTGCAGCACAGCGAAATAATATCCTCGTATCCGTTTTCGCTGTAGCCCAAAATACCGCCGCCGCGCGAGGATTTTCCGTAAGTTACGTCACCGCCGTTAAAGCAGCTGGCAACAGTTCCTATTCCCGTCAGTCTGCCAACGATTCCTCCGGCAGCCGCAGTAGACGTTATTGCGCCGGTATTGCCGCAGTATTGGACAGTTGTACTCTCTTCCATTTCTCCGGCAATGCCGCCGCCCGCCGCGCTGTCCGCCGTGTTGCCGACCTGCGCGCTGTTTGTGCAGCGAAGCACTTGTGAGGTGCTTTTCAGCGCACCGGCTATGCCACCGGCGGCGTAGCCTTTGCCGGTTACATATCTGCCGGAATTAACTGAATCTGTCACATATCCGCATATAGTGCCGACAATGCCGCCGACAATCCCGTTTCCGTCGGTTCTGTTATATATTCTCGTTCCCTCATTGACGCAGTTATAGACTGAACCGTTTACATATCCAGCAATACCGCCTATTATTCCGTCAGCTTCGTAGTTATATACGTTTGTCTGGTTAGTGCAGTTAGTTATCGTCCCCTCAAGCCAGCCGACTATGCCGCCCGCATACCGCGCTGTGACATAGACTGTGCCGGATACCGTTACGTTACGAATATCGCCCGTGACGTATCCGAACAGTCCGGCATAGTCGAACTCCTTGTAGCTTCCGAGGCTGAGACCCGACAACGTAAATGTGCCCGTCAGACCTGTTTCGCCGTCTACTTCGCCATAAATGCCTCCGTCAAAGGTTCCCGCGAATGGGTACTCCGCGGTACCTATCGGCTCCCATTCAATTCCGCTCAAATCAAGAGTGCCTGTAACGGTATTGCTCTCCGTCTCATCTTCGCCGAGATAAATCGTCACACCGGCAAAGGTATATCCGGCCGCAGTGAGCGCAGCGAGACTTTGCAGCTCGGCGGCAGTCACCAGCGTGTATGAGGATTTTGTGGTGTCCGCAAACCACTCCATTTCCGGCAGAAAGTCATAGTCGGCATAAAGCGTGAGGTCTTCCGTAACTGCCGATTCAAAATCATACGTCTCTGTCAGCAGCTCGTCCGAGTACCAAATGACCTGATAGCGCACATCGTATAAAGCCTGAATATCCTCCGGCGCGTCGCCGAGTTCAAGTGAATCCGCGCAGCTGTCTGCAAAAATTGTGCTGACTGTAGCCTGCGAATTACTCCAGACGTATTCGACGGAAAGAGTTTCGAGGAACTTTGCGTAGAGCGTCACAGGTTCAGTTATTTCTGTGGTGAAATCGAACTTTTCTGTAAAATCGCCATCTATGTACCACGCAACGTCATATTCGCCCGTGCGGTATTCGTCCAGCGCTTCTCCGTCAGGCATATCCGCTATTGACAAAGCCTCCGCGGTTGTGCCTTTCCTTACAGACACAATAGTTGTAATTTCATTAGTCCAGACAAAAGCAACGTCCGTTTCCTCATAAACCGTAACCTCGCAGACAGCTTCAAGCCCGTCCACAGTTGCGGTAATGGTTGCGGTACCTGCCGACAATGCCGTCACCTTTCCGGATACAACGCTGGCAACGTCCTCGTTGCCGCTGAGCCATATAACTTCTGCGGTTGCGTCATCAGGAGTGATAACGGCCTCAAGCTCGAGTTCAGAGCCAACAAGCAGCTCGGCAGATGTCTCACTGAGCGTAATGCTCTCGGCATAAACGGCTTCTTCAACCTCTGTTTGGTTCTCTTCCTCGTTTCCCTCAGAGCCTCCGCTGCTCTCACCGGCTTCAAGCGCTGAAAATGATATGCTTTCTGTGCTTCCTCCAGAATATTCCGAACTGCCATCTTCAGTGCCGTCAGACGAATTTTCGCCGCTTTCGGATTCAGCGCTTTCCGCAGCATCGACTTCACTGCCGTTTTCATCGCTTTCGCTCTCGGAGGCGGCCTGCGCTGCGTCCTCAATGTCAGTTTCGGCGCTCTGAGCTGATTCGCCGTCAGCGGAATACTCACCGTCTGCGACCTCCGCCGCCGCTGGTTCACCTCCCGACTCTTGAATATCCTCATCCCCGTCTTCAGCAAAGGACGGTATGGCGTAGGCCAACAATAGGGCAACACAAAGAAGTATGCAGACTGTTCTTTTTGTCAAATTCCAAAAAAGCATTACCATTTCACTCCTGTTAAGTCTGAAAATTCTCCCAAACAAGCTTCTTCTGATAGGTTTGCGGGGCTTTATTATTTGCTCGGCTTGCTTATCGTCAGTCAACTTTGAGACGCTTGCGGTTAAGAAATCATCATCAACGCAAACATCTCAAAGCTGATTGATATGGCATTAATCACACATTGCTATTTCGCCTCGGTTGTGCTTTATTTTTCGATTGCCCACGCATCAAATTTCACATTGTTTGAAACGTGGGCAACCTTTTTAACTATGCAAGTAAGCCAGTTCAGGCTTGCGCTGTTGGCTGTCGCTTTGCTTCTGAACTTTCTTCGCGTATTGCTTCCAATACGCATTCCATTTGCGCTTCCAAAAGTCCGGAATACCCTCTGTACCACCGTTTGCGAACAATAGAAATTACCGAGCAAACGGCCGCGCTGACAAGTCCGGCAACCGTTGTGTCGAACGCCACCAGCAGAGACGCCGACAATGTAGCCGTATCTCCGGAGCCGAGGGCGACAATGCCGGGTCCCAACGGAATAAGCGTTCCCATTAGTCCAAGCATCGGTCCGAGTTTACTCACTATATCAGTGATTTCCACCGATTTTTTGGCAAGTATATCCTCTTTGTTCAGACTACTCTGTGCCATTGTGCATAAAGTATCGTCGGTGCGCTCTTTGTTATCCAGAAGTTGAAGCAGTTCCTGCTTGTAGCGGCTGAGTATCTGCGAATCTTTAATCACATGGTAAAGTTCCTCAGTTTTTTTCCCCTCCATATCCGCTAACAGCATGGGCATATTTCTCTTCAGCTTTCGTCTCACTGTAAATGTGTCAACAATTATTTCTCCCAGGCAAACTATTGATACAACTATCAAAAAAAGAAGGATAATAATTACTGGTACACGTAAAGCCTGACTTACCGCATGTAATGTATCGGAAAATAGTTCTGTTGACATCTTTCACCTCATTGTCCGCTACGCCACACATTCAGAGCTCAGTCGCTTCACTGTGAGTTTGGATTAAGCAAACCCACAGTGAGACAACATTATTCCGAACAAACTTATAGCGAACTTTCAACTGTCAGGCGATGACGGTAGAGGCTGTAATACCATAGCCATATGTACCCACTACATTTGTAAGGGGTGCCCAAACATGTTCAGTCATATGGTCGTAGTAATTTTGCAGGAGGGTTTCTAAATCATAGCCGTAATTGTATGCGCCATAGCCCGTTGTGTCTGACTGAATCGGGTTACTCTTGCTGCTCGTGTAGTAAGTAACGATTGCCGCATAAGTGCTGCTAACATCGCTGAGTGTAGTAAGATTTATATACTTGTCTCCACTTGTTGTTGCAATCGTGATGAAAGAATCAGTGTCATTATTGGTATCAACAAGGTACGAACTGAGTATGGTGTTGGCTGTATCTGTATTCCGCACAGCGGGAAGGAGTGTGTTGGCATCCGAATCGCCGTACAGCGCGAACTGTATGCCAATCTTTATAGCCTTTTCAATGCTTTCAGTATCGTAAGTATAATCTTCAATGTCAGGGACTTGGTCGTAGTCACCCACACTATCCCATGCGGTGCCTATGTAATACAGCGCAACATCATCTGCATAGTCCGCTTGAACATGGAAAAATGTCTCAACCATGTATTGGAACATTGCTGTTGGATTAACTGCTTCGGCGACTTCATCGCCGTCAATAGCAAGCGCTTCCAATTCATCCATGTATGCGTAAGCCTGAATATAGGGGAGGAACATCGGAGTAATCGGCGAATAGTTGAAACCGTTGTTGCCTATTTTTATGCCAAAAATGTTGCTGTCCATAACCAACGGAACCTGGCTCGCAGTATAGCCCAGCTCCTCGAGGTCAGCCAATACATCTGCCTTGCTATAATCACCGGTGTCAACTTCACCGGCATCGTTGGTGTAGGAGTAACCGCTTTCTCCAAGAATGATAACATCCACACCCTCGTCCATTAAATCTTCAAGCGTAAATGTTTCACTTTCATCACCCACAATGAAGTCAAAATTGCCAACCTCTGCAAAGACATCAGATTCAACATTTCCGAGTGTACCGGGGTCAACACATGTAAAACAAAGGGTTCCGCTCGTTTCAGTAATAGCACTCACATATGCCGCAGTCTTTTTATCAAAGCCGTTGGTTGTGTCGGCTATAAGTGAAGCAATATAGTACGGGATACCCGCAGAAAACTGCTCCAAGTTTATCGCCGTGGTATAGGGGTCGTCATAACGTGTGTCGCTTCCTTCGTTTGCCGTATCAGCAAGGTAGGCGCTCAGGGTATACCCCATTTCCGACCATGCGTATAGTCTGGAAGTCACAGAGCCCGTCTGCACATCAATGATTGCAGGATTGTAGGTCGAGCTCATACTACTCAATTCTGTGGAGTTAAACCCGCTTAAAACATTAACTCCATAGTTTACCGAATCAGCAATATAACATTGATTTCCTCCGCCAGAGTTATAAAGTCCATTCGCATTGCTTATTGACCCAGATGCCAGTTGATACGTAACAGTGGAAGAACCACTACTGTCGTAATTATAATTCCAAACGTAGGGATCTGGAGAGGTGCTGACTGACGTACCGCCCATGTTGAGGTAGCCAGTAAACAGATTGCCAGCGCGCACGTTTAAACCGAACACAAGCGGAATCTCGCTCGCTGCCCTCTGCGATACAGTTGTCAAAATATCGCTGTCTACAGTCATTGTTGTTGTTGGCGTGGGAAAAGGCGAAGACGCTGCAAACGCCGATGCACTTACAACCGATACTGCCATCGTCGCCGCCAGTGCGACGCAAGCTGCCTTCTTGAGGTGTTTCCTTGCAAAAAGCCTAAAATTTTGCATGTAGTTCTTTCCTCCTAAAAAATATGTTTTATATTTAACGGCTTACAACCAACGGAGCTCACATTTTTACTATCCCCCTCTCGCATCAAATGATTGGCAAAATTGACAAATGTTTAGTCAACTTTGCCGTGATTGTTTTGTAAGTTCCACTGGTTTACTCACCAGATTAAATATCAAAATCAAAAAATCCCCTTCTTTTGAGAAGAAGAGGACAAATCATTCACAAGCTGCGCATATATGCAGCTGTTGCCGACAAACGTCGGCGGGATACGGTGAATGATGATTGAAATTCTTCTCAAACGTGAAAGCATCACGGTTTCCCGTCAATACTCTGTCGGTCTCAATGACCATAGACTTCGGCATGAAGCCCGTAGGTTAAAGGACTCGAAAATCGCTCATCATAAATATTCTGTTTTTCGGGTATACTGGCAGTGGACTGCCGTAATCGGAGCGTCGAACCGTCCGCTACGCAAAAACTTTCGTAAAGTTATTTCATTCACGAAGCAGTGGAGATTTTCCGCGGCATTATGCGGCTTTCCGTACAAGGCTGACCAGGATTTTGACGGCAAATAAACTCAGGCAACTGAAAAATCAAGTCGTTCCATTTGCCGTCGCTTGGAATCCAGCGATGTGTGTACATAGCGATTCAGCGTCATCGCCACCGTTGCGTGTCCGAGTATTTCGCTCAAGCACTTGGCGTCCATTCCGCTGCGGATACTGCGAGTGGCAAAGGTGTGCCGCATGGCGTGAAACTTTACGTGCGCTATGCCCAGCTTTTGCAATAGGCGGCTAAATCTGTTCTCATAGGTGCGCGGGTCCATTATCTTCTCTTCCTGACCCGTGGCAATAAAAGCGTTTGGCGGCTGGCTGACGGCGAATTGCCTCAGATGATTGATGAGCTTTGTCGGCAGTGGGATTACGCGATTGGACTTGGTTGTTTTAGGCGTGGTGATTACGAGCTGAGTTTTATTGCCGTCATAGGTTTTGGGGCACGGCAAACGCTCGACGCTCTTGCAAACATGAATCGTTCCGCTTGCCCAGTCGATGTCCGACCAACGCAGCGCACATATTTCACCGAGGCGTATTCCTGTGTAAAGGCATATCAAAAGGCCGAGATTGCTTGCAGCGGGAACCGCAAACAAATACTCCTCAAGTCGGAGCAAATCCGCATCGGCCAGTGTTGAAACTTCTACGACAGGAGCTTTTGGCAGACGAACATCCGAGATATAATTAGGCAGGTTATATCTGACCTGCCCCATACGAACTATTGAACGAACGACAATGCAAATATCGCAGACGGTTTTCGCGGACAGCCCGCCGCTTCCGTCAAGACGTCCGTGGTTCAATTTGGCGTTTATAAACGCGCTGAGTTTATTAGCCGTCAGCTGGTCTGCCCGCAGGGATCCGAGCTGCGGGATAATATGCTTGTGGACAAGAAGCTCGTAACGTGCATAGGTAGACGGCTTCACGATATTTTTCGCCGAAAGAAGCCACTCAAGGCATAACGAAGAAAAAATGATGTGGCAATTCTCAGTAGGTTTGCTCGCCTCTGTTTTCAGCTGTTGTAACTTCTCTTTAGTCTCTTTGTAAGATGGGCCGTAGACAGATTTATACCTCGCCTTTCCGTTTTCCTTGTGTCCGCAAATGCAGCGCCCCTCCCATCGCCCGTCTTTGCGCCTGTAGATGTTTTCGCCCCGCCTTGACATAATTTCTGTGCTCCTTTCGATTCTGACCATAAATTTGACGGCGAATAACCTCGTTTCTGTCCACGTTCATTGCTCGTTAGCAAATTGCACAGACAAAAGAAGCTATATTTGTTGCAATTTCACATGTACATTGCTGCAATTATTTACTTGACATTATACTGTTCTGCCCTTATAATGTAAAATGAGTTAAGAAAAATGTCGTAGACCCACTTGCAAGAGGCTTCGTGAATGAAATAACTTTACGAAAGTTTTTCATACGGCACCGTTGTTCCATTGCGCAGAAATAATACAGCTTCATGGTTCCGGTCAGAGCGCTAATACGTCTCCCGCCGGGGCTTAATTTTTTGCGCGTTTTTAGCCTTTCTGTAGCTAACTCGTAAGAAACTAACTTTCGAGTTAGTAATTCGCTTTAAGGGCATCAAACAGCGCGCTTAAAATTTATCGGGTTGAAAATCAGAAATCTATCGGGTTGGAGTTGCAAAATCTATCGGATTGGCGTATAATAGCCTTGAGGTAACGAACATGGAGAGAAAAGGTTATAGACCGAGAATTATTGACGACAAGGTAGACAAGTATCTTTCCGCGTTTGGCGCAGTGTGCATTGAAGGCCCCAAATGGTGCGGAAAGGCGTGGACGTCTGCCGTTCACTGCAGCAGCGAAATAATGATTGGCTCACCGGCCGGAAACTTTCAGAACCGCCGGCTGGCCTTAATGAGCCCGGAATTGGTATTGGAGGGCGAAAAGCCGAGACTCATTGACGAGTGGCAGGAGGTTCCTCCGCTTTGGGACGCTGTCAGGCACGCTGTAGATGAGGGCGCGCAAAAGGGTCAATTTATTCTGACCGGCTCGGCCACGCCCAATCACAAGGGAATTATGCACAGCGGCGCGGGACGTATTGCGAGAATCCGTATGCGGCCTATGTCGCTTTATGAAGCGGGAGCGTCTTCGGGAGTTGTTTCGCTTCACGAGCTGTGTGAAAATCGGCTTACTCCCGCCATGACCGGCGAGGTAGATTTGCGGACACTAATCGCGCACATTATACGCGGAGGCTGGCCCGCCAATATCGATGTCCCTCTTGAACAGGCCGCGCTGCTGCCGGGAGAGTATTTAGAGGCGGTCTTGGCGGACGATGTGTATCGTCTGGACGGAACAAAGCGGAGTATTCACAAGATGCGCCTGCTCCTGCAATCGCTGGCGCGCAACGAAAGCACTACCGCCACAAACAAGAAACTGAAAAGCGATGTCCAAGACATAGATAACGAGGATATCGACGTTGAAACCGTCGCCGCTTACCTGAATGTGTTTGACCGCCTGTTCCTGACAGATAATCAGCCGCCGTTCGGCACTCATATTCGTTCCTCCGTGCGCGTTAAGCAGGCGGAAAAACGCCATTTGTCCGACCCATCGCTGGCCTGCGCACTTCTGAGAGCTACCCCCGAAAGGCTGCTGAACGACCTCGAAACGCTGGGCTTTCTGTTTGAGGCGCTCTGCGAACGGGACTTGAGAATTTACGCCGACGCCTTTGGCGGAAAGCTCTATCACTATCAGGACTACAAAAACAGAGAGCTTGACGCAGTGGTAGAACTGCCCGACGGCAGCTGGTGCGCCTTTGAAATAAAGCTGGGCGCCAACCAGATTGACGACGCGGCGGCAAATTTGCTGCAAATCCGTGACGACATAGCGGCGAACAAAAAAGGACTGCCTCCGAAAATGCTGTGCGTCATCTGCGGCCTCACCTCCGCCGCATATCGCAGACCCGACGGGGTGTACGTCATTCCCATTACCGCGCTGAAGGATTAACTTTTTCGGCGACCAATGTATAACAAAACAGCAAGTCAAACCTGACTTGCTGTTTTTTGTCGTTTGCCGTTATTCCGTTTCCGCCGCCTCGCTGAAGCTCAGCCGGTAATCGGTTAGGGCTGCGTAAAAGCTCTGCCAGCCGATGCCGTCATATGCTTCGGAGTATTGTACGTCCGCGTCGGCGCACCATTCGCTCACCAGCTCGCTGAAAAGATAATCGCAGCACTCTTCGCGCACGTCGTCAGGATTCACGGCCAAGCGCTGAATGATGAAATAGCCGAACTCGTCCGTGTCGTCTATGACGCCTGAAAATTCTCCAACCTCCAAGCTGTGCACCGCCTCGTCGAATACGGTGGAAATATTGCTGGCCGTTGCGGTCAGGCCGTCCTCGCTCTCCTCAGTGTCGTCGTTCCAGTACGGCTCAAGAATGGCCTCCGCGAAATACGCGGTCGGGTCGTCGCTCTGCTCTATGTAGCTCATGAGCTGCTCGGCCTTCTCGCGCACCGTGGCTATACCCGCCTCCGTGTAGTAGTTCACAGTTGAGAGGAAAACATACTTGCAGGCAAAGTACCCCGCGTCGTCGGCGTAGGCCAGCACCTCCTCATCGGTCGGCGCGTACTCCCCGCCCTCGCCGTAAAGGAAATCCGAGAGCTCCTGACAGTACCAGTTCTTTTCCCCAATGCCGCGAAAGCAGTCAACAGATACACAGTATTGCGAAAGGAAATCCTCCAGTGCCTCCTCACTGTCGTCATAGTACGTCAGATATTCCGCAACTATACCGTCAACGTATTCATTCATTGCCTCTTCGTCCGCGGCAAACCCCAACTCCTCGGCGTGTATAAGCGGCTCGTTGTAGCTGAGGACGTAGCTTTCAATCGCTAAGCTCAAACTGTCCCAGTTCTCCGCGACCCACGAGCAGGCTTCATCATCCTGTGAAGCGCCGTAAACGCTGCTGTAATAATAGCTGTCCAGCACAAGGCAGGTCCAGTAAAGATACTCCTCCGCCGTTATCTCCCGTCCGTCCACTGTCATCAAAACGGCGCTCTCTCCCACACCGGCCAGCGTCGTTTCTCCCTCGTCAGCAGATTCGGAATTGCTCCCGCAGCCGACCATGCAGGACAGCAGTAAAGCCGCCGCCAGCAGCAGTGAAACTGTTGTTTTTTTCATGCTCAAATGTCCTCCGCATAAATAATTGCCATTGCGGCTTGTCAAGATTGTAACATAAAATGCCATTATGTCAAGGGGCACGTTAAAAACGTCCGCAGAATTTTTTTCTGAAAAGCGAAAAAACTCTTGACATTTTAGTGAATTTTGTTTAACGTATAAAGTGCTTTTTTATAATTTTCGCTGAAAATATACTTAAATTCTAATTTCAGGAGATATTTTCTCTCAATTTACTGTTATATTATTACATTTAGTCCTCGCCATTTATATAACATAAAATGGGCGCAATAATTCGCCGTTTTATAAAAATCTTTATATTAAGGAGTAGAAAAATGAATCCACGCAGATTTTTACAGCGGGTTCTTGCCGCGTCAATGGCAGCGGCCTGCCTGTCCGCAGCGTCGGTTTCCGCACTGGCAATCGAGATTGAATTGCCGGAGGAACCGATGGCGGTTGAGTCAACAGACGGCACGCGAAATCTGACGACGACCGCCCAGCGCGCCTCCTCCGAGATACCCCTTGTGCTCGGAATCGACGTTGTTGGCGGCAACCTGTTCGACGGCACCCTGACTATGGCCGGAACGGACATCAACGACAACCCCGACCCGTATATCTGGAACTACAACTACCTCTATCCCAGCAACGCCGTCAGCGGCGGTACAAGCTACACCGGCGACCGGCGCGAGGGTACGGAGGACTTTGACGGCAACGCCTACTACCAGATAGTTTCCGGCGGCACCTCCAGCCAAGGCATGGCCAACGGCAACGGTCTTTATTCCTCCGGCGGCGCGAATCAGGTCATGTCCACGGCGCTTGAGGAATACGGCGGCGTCAGCTACGGCGTGTACAAGCAGATTGACGTTTGGATAGGCTTCAACAGCGACGTTCTTGACCAGATAGATTTCGTGAAAAACGAAATGGACAAGACCTCGGACTACTATCAGGAGGGGTACGCGGACTACAACCCCCTTATTACCGACGTGTCCACCGGCACCGTTACCTCGCGCGCATATTCTTGGGTCGAAATGGGCAACGCGCTCAGCGACTACCTTGAAGAGCACCCTGACCTCTCCGTGCGCTACGGCGACCCGCTGGCTCTTTGTTATAACATTCAGGAGTTCGCCTTCGGCATACCCTACTACATCGACTCGCTCATCTCCTCCGGCAAGCTCACAAAAATGACCGGCGCGTATATAAGCTCAACGACGGACGACGGCCTGACATTTACGCTGTCCGACCCCGCCGACCTCGGCGATGTGCGCGCGGACTGCTACGCGGTGGGCAACACCGTAAACTGGATAACCGGCACCTACACAATGGCCGACCTAAAGGCTATTGACGGTCTTGGCGTCATAGTCATAGGCGCGGCGGGCTACGGCTATACCGGCACAACTCAGGCCGGAGCAGGCGGCAGCACACTCACCCGCGCTTACGTCGAGGGCCTTATGGAAGAGGTCGGGTATACCGCAGACAACGCTCCTATTGTTATCGACGCGGCCAACGAATCCGTTATTCCCGGCACCAACGGCTATAACTACTCTCCCATCACCCCGCTGTTTGTACCCTACATCACGGCGTATATGTACATGGAACAGCTTCAGGAGCTGGCCGACAGCGGCGACACCGTTGCCGCGGCCGTCAACCCGACCGCGCTCGTGGAGTATATGTTCGACGAGTTTTTCCACATTAAGGACGACTCCGCCTACACAATCTCCACGTATTACATTGACACGAAATGGGACGCTACAGACTCCGCACTGGATAAGGTCCCCGCGGTCGCCAGCGGCGATTATGTCTATAACAAGGATTTAATCGTCAGCGCAATTCAGACCGGCATACAGTATGCCCTGAACAACCAGAGCAACACCTCCGTCTACCTCAACGGCGCGTACCGCGAGGGTGAAACGGGTTACACGCTCGCCCAGCTGGTGGTCAGCAGCGGCGTGTCCAGCTTTGCGGACATTCTCAACTCAGCAACGGATTACACCAGCGTCGGCAGCGGCTCCTCCGCGGTGGACGTCTCCGCGCTCGTCGCCTACTACGGAACCGACGGTCTGGCTGAACTGGTGGACGACTATGTGGCACACATGAACGCGCACGCTTGGAACCCCGACACAAGTATAGTCGGAACATACGGTTATGGTCTGTCAGGCAATGGCAGCGGTTATGTCGGCTCTTTTACTGATGTTCCCTCCGACAGCTATTACGCTGAAGCAGTCTCTTGGGCTGTGGACAGAAGCATCACCACTGGTACTACCGCAACCACGTTTTCGCCCGCGGACACCTGCACGCGCGGACAAATTATAACCTTCCTCTGGCGCGCCGAGGGCTCTCCGGAGCCTGAGACTGACAATACGTTCACGGACGTTGGCAGCGGGGACTATTATTATAAGGCCGTGCAGTGGGCGCGCGAGAACGGCATTGACGAGAGCGTCGGAACATTCTCGCCCAATGCGCCCTGCACACGCGCAATGGTCGTCGAATACCTGTGGAAGCTGGCCGGCAGTCCGGCAGCGTCCGCCGACGCCGGCTTTACCGACGTCGCCTCCTCCAACGCCTATGCCGCGGCGGTGGCTTGGGCTGTGGAGAACGGTGTCACCACCGGCACGTCCGAGACAACATTCTCGCCGTCGGATACCTGCACCCGCGCGCAGATTGTGACATTCCTCTGCCGCGCTGACGGCATCTAAGCAAAAGCTCGGAGCATTTCACGGAAACCTATAAATTCCGTGAAATGCTCCGCTGTTAAATTAAATTATTTACTTTTTATTTTTGAAGTTTTGTGTGTAACTTAATGGGAGGATACCAATGCTGAAGCTCCGCCGTTTAGCCGCGGCTTTCTGTTCGCTGACGATACTCTTATCCATGTCCGCCTGCCGCGACAGCGCGGTAGTTGAGCGCATTGTCTATGACTATGTGCGCGCCAACCAGACGGATATGGATAAAAGTCTCTTTGACGATATGACCGAGCGCGAGCATGACGACCTGCTGCACGACCTCGAAAAGGACGAGGCGTCAGAGAGGGAGAACGACGAAGAGGAAGCCAACCCCGTTTTCAGCAGCGAGGACGAGCCGGACACGGAGGAAACGGCGGGAGAGCCTAATTATGATGAAGCCTCCGAGCGCACGGAAGCTGCCGGAGTGGATAATGTCTCCGCCAATGACGCCGACGCCTCCGGCGGAGAGAGCGAGGCGGAGGACGGAGAGCAGTCCGGCGGCACAGATAACGCGGGGTTGTCTGACGAGGCCGAGGGCGAGGCCGGAACAAGCGGCGGGCAGAGCACGCGCACTGTCGCTGACGACTTCGGCAGCGTGTATGAGGTTCCCGAAAACGTCTCCTCCGTGGCCGCGGTCGGCGACGCCGCCGTCGCCGTACTCATGCTGGGCGGCGCAGACTGCCTTGCCGCCGCAAACGAGGACCTTACAGAAAATGCTCTCGCCGTTTCCGTGTTCTCGGAGCTGGCGGATATTCCCGCGCTCTGGTCGGGCGACGGCAGCAAAATACTCGGCAGCGCCGAGCTTCAGCAGCTCATAGCGCTGCACCCCGATGTATGTATAGAGCTCTCCGGCAGCTCCATGCTCTCCAACGCACAGGTGGAGCAGCTGGAGGCTGAGGGCATCTGCTGCGTCACGCTCCCCGCGCCGTCAAGCGTGGAAAACGTAAAGCTCATTGTGCAGCTGCTGGGCGAGATACTGGGCAACCACACAGACACGGGCGGCTATGACAGCGTGAGCATTGCCGCGGAGTACATATCGTGGGTGGACGAAACGCTGGCCGCCGTCTCCGAAGCCACGACAGGCAGCGGCAGTTATACCATGTACATTGACGGCTGGGACGAGGACGCCTACTACAGCATTGCGCAGGCTTCATCCTGCTATGGCTACGGCGCAGCTGTTGTAAACAACGCCAATATGACCTCCTGCAAGGCCATATCAAGCTTTCTGTCGCAGGCGTCGGTAACGAATGTGACCTCCCTCGGCAGCTTTTCGCGGACAGAAACAGTTTATTTCACGCCCATAAACAGCAATTATTCTACGGTAAACGTATCCGGCACCGCCGCGGACAGGCTTACGTCGCTCACATTGCTGGAGCTGGGCAGCGCCGAAGGGCTCGGCTCTGACGACAGCTTCACAAAAATAGTAGCCGGCAGTCAGGCGGTCAGGGACGGCATAGAGCGCAGCACACTTTGGCATAACTTTGGGGAAGTCACTTCCGGCAACGGAAACTTTACCGGCTTCGGCTTCCTTGACGATTACGGTGAAATAGTACGCAGCTCAGTTCAAGGGGAATATACCGTGCTTGTCAACCCGCGCGGCGTCTGCTCGTGGACGGCAGGCAGCGTGGAGAGCGTCCTTGAATCCGTGTGGGCGGCCTATGCCATTGGCGGCAGCTATACCCAAGAAGATATGGAGGATATTATTCTGGACTTCTACAGCACATTCTACAGCTATGAGCTATCTGACGGCGAGCTTGAGGCTGTCCTTGCGGGTGAATGACGATGAAGCTATCTGAAAATGACCGCAGGAAATTAGACCAGCGTATTCGGCTGAATATGGACCTTCAGGAAAGCCAGCTTTTCAGCTCACAGGAGGAGCGCCGTCTTTCCGTGAGCCGCGAGAAGCGGCGCGTCATACTGCTGGGCGCGGCGCTCGTCGTGCTGTTTGCGCTCTGCGTGATGTTCACGTGCAACGTATTCCTTGAGGGCTGGGGGCTGTCAAGAATTGTGGAGCAGATGACGCAGAGAGCCAACGACATTGTTGACCTCATTCTCGGCAACCAGCTCTCCACGGGCATTCATTTTTTCCTCGTTGAGTTCACCGCGCCCATTGTCGTCGGCATGGCACTGGCCGCCGCGGGCGCGTGCTACCAAGGGCTGTTCCATAACCCCATGGCCTCGCCCACCCTGCTCGGCGTCACCTCCGGCGGTATGCTGGGCAGCACCGTTTACATTCTGTTTTTTCAGAACCTATCTGTGGCTACGCTGAACGTGAACAGCTATTACGGCCTGAGCGTCACCTACGCGGGGCTCTCCATCGCGGAGATGTACATACAGGAGATTTTCATTATGGCGGGCTGCTTCGCTGTCGTCATGGTCGTCATGCTGCTGGCGAAAATATCCGGCAGGGGCAAGATAGACACCGTGGCGCTCATGATTGGCGGCTCGGTGTTCACAACAACCATAAGCTCAATCCTCAGCCTTGCGGTTTACATCATGACGCTCACAGGCTATTCCACTACCGCCAGCTCCGAGATACGCAGTATGCTGGCGGGGCAGTTTACCACCATCACGACGCCGCTTACACTGCTCATCATGTCCATACCCATTATAATCCCCCTCATAATCCTGCTTCTCATGTCCAACAAGCTGAACGTCATCGCCTTTGGCGAGGAAGAGGCGGCTTCAATGGGCGTCAACGTGGGGCGCGACCGCCTCATCATGATTATCCTTACCACGCTTATGACCGGCGCTACCGTCGCTTTCTGCGGGCAAATCAGCTTCGTCGGTCTGATGGTGCCGCAGTTCGCGCGCTTTGTTGTGGGGACGAACTACAAATACCTTCTGCCCGCCTCCGCGTTCCTCGGCGGCATAGTCATGCTGCTGGCGTTTGCGCTCTACTACACGTTCGGCATGAATTTCAGTGTGGGAACATACGTCAACGCTGTCGGCAGCGTTATATTCCTCATCTTCATGATTAACTATAGGAGGCGCGGTCATGCAGACTGGACTTGATAACCTGCGGGAGCTGCGCCGCGGAGACAGAAAAAAGCTGAACAGGCGCATTGCCGTTATGTTCATTGCCGTTATAGGGCTGTTTTTGGCCATGTGCTGTATGCGCACCACCGTTATAGGGTTTATCTCCCCTGTTACGGCTGTGAAAAATATCTGCGCCATGCTGCGCGTCACGCTGGTAGACCTGTTCGGCTGGGGCAGTCTGTCCGCCGCGGACATTATAAGCGGACACAGCTATTACTATGAGACTGTGGGAATGTTCAAGTCCGCGCTGCTCGTCATCGTTACGGGCGCTGTGCTCTCCATGGCGGGCGGCGTTGTGCAGTGCGTTTTCCGCAACCCCATTGCCACCGCCTCCATGCTCGGCGTCTCCTCCAGCGTCAATATTGTCAACATGATTCTCGTCATTACCTACTCCTCAAGCATATACCAGATGATTCAGATGCGCTATGTGCTCAGCTACGCTGTCTCCCTCGGCAGCCTTTTAATCATCTACATCATCTCGCGGCTCATGGGCGGAAAAAAGTCCTCCGTCACGGATATGCTGCTCGTGGGGACAGTGTTTATGCGAATAGTCCAAAACTTCGTGCAGGTGTATCAGTATTACTATATGACAGAGGACGATTACCTCATACTTGAGGAGCTGAACACCTACGGCACAACGGCCTACGAAACGCAGACGCTGCTTGTCATGTACGGTCTGCTGCTGGTGTGCGTGCTTATACTCTCGTCAATGCGCTTTTCGCTGAACGCAATCAGCTTCGATGACGACGACTCCCGCACGCTGGGCATTCGCGCCGACAGGCTCAGGCTCATCGCGCTGGTGTGCGCGGTCATGATGGAGTCCGTGGCGCAGGTGAACTACGGCAACATAGGTATGCTGAGCCTGCTCATTCCCCATGTGTGCCGCTACTGGCTGGGCTCGGACTTCCGCGTCGTGCTGCTGGGCAGCGCGGGGCTGGGAGCCGTTACGCTGCTTGTATGCAGACTAATCATGTATCTGTTGAGCTTCAATTACTACCTCAGCCTAATCTCCATGGGCAGCATTATCTCCGTCATAACGACGCCGCTGCTCATCATCGTGCTGCTCCAACAGAAAAGAGGTTGGACGTAATGAGGATTACATGGAAGTTCTTCATATACCTCGCCGTAACTGCGCTCTCCGCGCTGCCCGCGGCGCTCACAAGCTCGCTCTTCGGTTACGGTCCGCCGCTTCTGCTGCTCAGCTGCGGCGTCCTGTCGCTCGTGTGGCTGCGGCTTGTCTGCCGCCGACTGGATTTCGACGTGCAGACGGACACACTGAGCTGTGTGCGCGGCGGCGAGGCGGAGTTTCAGGTACGCATTAAAAATAACGGCGGGCTGCCCACGGCGGGAGTGCGGATTGTGTTCTTCCTCAGCGGCTCCGAGGGCCTTGACGAGCAGGTGAACGACCTGTGGCTGACGCTCTCGCCGCGCGAGGAGCGCGAGTTCTCCTTCTCCGCCGCCTGTTTGCACATAGGCTCCTGCCGCGCCGGAATACGCCGCATAGAGCTGACCGACGCCTTCGGCATATTCAAGGCCGTATATAATGAGGAAAAGAGCTACACTGTCGAGGTGCTGCCGCGCGTTGTGCCGCTGTCGTCTCTGCCCGTAACGGCGAATGTGCAGAGTGAGAGCCGCCGCATGAGCGTGCAGTCCCCGCTGACAGGCTCGGACTACACCGGCGTCCGCGAGTACGCCATAGGCGACCCCATAAAGAACATACACTGGAAGCTCTCCGCGCACTCCGACGGGCTGATGACAAAGCAAATGGAGAGCTACTCCAACACGGGGCTATCCGTTGTGCTGAATTTAGAGATACCAATACAGGACGGCGCCGCGCGCTTGGACGAGTTCGACGCGGTGGTCGAAGCCGGCGCGGCGGCGGGAAACTACGCCGCGGAGCAGGGCATGGACTACGATTTGCTGTTCCGCCGCGCCGACGGCGAGACGGCGAGGCTTGTTCCCGCGTCCTTCCGTTCCCTGAACGGCATTATTGACGAAATGCACATTCAGGAGCCGAACGGGAAAAACGGCGTTGTGGACATACTGAAAAACAGCCAAGGCACCTACGGTCAGGCCAACATCGTGGTCTGCTCCTGCGTGCTGAGCCTTGAGCTGGCGGAAATGCTGGTAAAGCTCAAGCAGGGCGGGCGCACGCCAATATTCTTTCTTGTTCTGCCCAAGCTCTGCGGCGACAGGGAGCGTCAGGAGCGCACGGCGCAGCTGCGCCGTCTGCAATACGCCAACATAGCGTGCAGGATAATCTCCTCCGCGGACGAGCTGGAGGCGCTGTGATGAGGCAGTATTGGAAAAACTATGTCTGGGAATACCTCGCGTGCGTCGCCGCCTCCGCCTCGCTGCTGCTGAACATTGCGCAGGGCTTTTATATCCACGACAGCATGGCCGACAGCATTCCTCTGGCGCTCGCGGTCTGCGCCGTGCTGACAGCGGTATTTTACCTCGGCGGCTACAACAAAATTACTATGGCGCTCATTCCCGCCGCAGTCGCGGCAGCCGCCGCGCTGTGGTTCCTCGCGCTCAGAGCGCGCGGAGTGGACATCGTGGACGCCGAGGGCAGCGACACCGCGCACTACATCTACTGGTTGGCGGTCATCGTCATCTGCGTGGCGGTCTACCTCTGCTCGCGCTTCAGAATAGGCACGGCAGTGCTGTTTTTAGCGGGCTGCTCGGTCAGCGCCGTGCTGAAATTTTTTGAATTTGAGGTTTTCACATGGGCAGGGCTCTTATTTGCGGGCAGCTGCATCGCGCTTTTCCTTTTGCGCCAGTTCCGCGCGCAGGCGATGGGCAGCAGCACGGCTTCGCCGGACTTCCTCCGTTGGTTCAGAGCGGCCGTTGTCCTGCTTCTGGCGGGCGCTGCGCTCTGCTGCGGGGTATACTGTGCTGTAATACGTCCCCTCTCTCCCCCGACTGTGGAGCTGGACTTTTTAGAGCGCTACCTTGCGTTTTCTATCTTAGAGCACACCGGCATTTCGGATTATTTCGATATAGAGAATGAGGAGCTGCATACAGACGAGACTGACGACACCGTGGACGACACGGGCGAAGCCGAGGAGGGCGACACGCCGCTGCCCGCCATGCCGGACACGCCGGAGAGCTCCGACAGCGATACCGAGCAGCAGCCGCCAAGCGGACAGACGCAGCTCTTTGCCGTGAGCTACACCATTACGCCGCTGACTAAGGTGATGTTTTCCGCGCTGCTCATACTCCTCGTTTTTGCTCTGCCTCCCGCTGTGCGCATATTTCTGCGCAGGCGGAAAATGAACAAGCTGGCGGCTTTGCCGCCGAGCGAGCAGATATGCAGGCTGTACAGGTTCTACCTCAAGCGCTTCAAGCGCTTGGGCTGGGAAATGCGCGTCAACGAAACGTCGCTTGAGTACCTCAGCCGCTGCTCCGAGCCGCTGTCGCGGTACTTGGAAAACACCTGCGGGCTGGAAGAGCTGACATACATTTTCATTCAGGCCAGATACGGCGGCGCGGCGCCGACAGACGAGCAGTGCGCACAGTGCCGAGAGATATATGGAGTGTTTCTTAAAAACTGTCGGCGTCAGCTTGGCACGGCGCGCTACATGATGAAGTTTTTCGTATTATAACCTTAGGAGGAACAAGCATGAACGAACAAATACACATACCCAAGGAAACGCTATCAAGAGCGCACGGGCAGATTCAGTCCGTTATTGACAATATAGAGACTGTCATTGTGGGCAAGCACGAGTGCGTGGAGCTTGTCGTCCTTGCGCTGCTGGCGCGGGGACACGTACTCATAGAGGATGTGCCCGGTGTGGGCAAAACAAGCCTTGTCTCCGCGCTGGCGAAGAGCGTAGACTGCGGCTTCAGGCGCATACAGTTCACTCCCGACCTCATGCCCTCCGACGTGACGGGATTCTCTGTCTACAACCAGAAAAGCGGCGAGTTCGAGTTCCGCGCGGGCGGCGTTATGAGCAACCTTGTGCTGGCCGACGAGATAAACCGCGCCTCGGCCAAAACGCAGGCCAGTCTCTTGGAGGCCATGCAGGAGCGTCAAGTTACGGTTGACTCGCATACATACACCCTTGAAGAGCCGTTTATGGTGCTGGCAACGCAGAATCCCTTGGAATCGTTCGGCACCTATCCTCTGCCCGACGCGCAGATAGACCGTTTCCTGCTCAAGCTCTCCATGGGCTACCCCTCCATCGAGGAGGAGCGCCGGATAATCCACGACGGCAGGGCGAGCAAAAAGAGCATCCGCCCCGTTATCTCCCGTGAGGACGTTGTGCGGCTGAGCGCCGCCGCGGACAGCGTGTTTGTGGACGAGAGCGTAGAGCGATATATTGTAGAGATAACCGCAGCCACACGCACCCACGCGGGAATCACGCTCGGCATCTCCCCGCGCGGCAGCATCGCCCTGTACAGCGCGTCCAAGGCGCTCGCCCTTATGCGCGGCAGGGACTATGTACTGCCGGACGACATTAAGTATTTAACGCCGAGCGTTTTGGCTCACCGCATCACGCTAAGCAGCGAGGCCAAGCTGAACCACACGCGGCCTGAAGCGCTTATAGCGGAGATTGTGGACGGCATAGCCATTCCCGTATAAGAAGGAAAGAGAAACGACATGAAGCTACAACTAACTAATGTGGACTGCGGCTACCCCGGCTTCGACCCTGTGCTCCGCGGCGTCAGCTTCTCGGTGGAGTCCGGGCAAATATGCTGCCTTTTGGGGCCCAACGGCGTGGGCAAGACGACGCTGTTTAAGACTATACTGGGACTAATAAAGCCGCAGAACGGGATAGTGGAGATGAACGGCGAAAACACCGCGCACTGGTCGGCGAAGAAGCTGGCGAAGAACATGGCCTATGTCTCGCAGTTCCACAACCCGCCTTTTCCGTACAAAGTGCGCGACGTGGTTTTGCTGGGGCGCATCAGCAGCACGGGCTACTTCGGCCAGCCGTCGGAGCTGGACTACGAGCTGGCGGAGGCGGCTATGGCGGACATGGGCATCACCCACCTGCGCGACACCGTGTACACGGATATATCCGGCGGAGAAAGGCAGCTTGTCATGATAGCCCGCGCGCTGGCTCAGGAACCGCAGCTGCTGGTTATGGACGAGCCGACCGCGAACCTCGACTACGGCAACATGGTGCGCGTTATGAAAAAAATACGCTCGCTGCGGGACAAGGGCTTCGGCGTTATCCTCACCACGCACTCGCCGGACCAAGCGTTTATGTGCGAATCCACCGTCTGCCTGCTCCAGCGCTCCAACCCCCTTATTTTCGGTTTTGCGCACGAGGTCATAACGCAGGAAAATATGCGCTCGGCCTACGGCATAGACGTCAAGGTTATAGAGTTCTTCGACACCAACAACCGCCTTGTGCGTATGTGCTCGCCGCTGTTTGACGATTAAAACAACAACAATAAATGAAAAGAGGTTTATCATCATGCAACAAATTATTCTCACCGTAATTATTGCCGCCGTCGTTATTGTGCTGCTGGTGCTGTCCATACGCATAGTGCCGCAGGCCAACACCTATGTGGTCGAACGTCTGGGGCGCTACCACACTACGCTGCAGGCCGGATTCCACGTCATAATCCCGCTTGTTGACCGCATAGCCAAAAAGATTTCCATGATGGAGCAGGTCGTGGACTTCGCTCCGCAGCCCGTTATAACGAAGGACAACGTAACCATGCGCATCGACACCGTGCTGTACTACCGCGTGACCGACCCCAAGCTCTACGCATACGGCGTAAACAATCCTCTCATAGCGCTGGAGAACCTGACCTCCACCACACTGAGAAACGTTATAGGCGAAATGGAGCTGGACGAAACTCTTACAAGCCGCGAAACCATAAACACCAACATACGCTCGGCAATGGAAAAAGCAACGGAGGCATGGGGCATAGAGATAACCAGAGTTGAGCTGAAAAACATAACCCCGCCCGCCGCCATACAGGACGCTATGGAAAAGCAGATGAAGGCCGAGCGCGAGCGCCGCGAAGCCATACTCATAGCCGAGGGCGAAAAGCAGTCCGCCATACTTGTGGCGGAGGGCAAGAAGCAGTCCGCCATACTGAACGCCGAGGGTGAAAAGGAGGCCGCCATTCTCCGTGCCGAGGCCGCGAAGCAGGCCACCATTCTGCGCGCCGAAGCCGCGCGTGAGGCGTCCATACGCGAGGCCGAGGGTCACGGCAAGGCCATAGAGCTTATTCAGGAATCCAACGCCAAGGGCATAGAAGCACTGAACCAAAAAGAGCCGTCAGAAAAGGTTCTGCGGCTCAAGAGCTTGGAAGCCTTCGCCAAGGCCGCGGACGGCAAGGCAACAAAGATAATAATCCCCGCGGAAATACAGAGCATGGCCGGTCTGGTGACAGCCGCTAAGGAGCTTGCAGTCTCCGACGCTCCCGCGGAGGGGGTCTGACGTATGCCCGGCGGTATGGGCGGAGGCATGGGCGGCGGGCTCATGAGCCTCTTGACGCGCGGCATGGGCGGCGGTATGGGCATGGGCGGCATGGGCCGCAGTCAGAACGTGCAGCAGACGCAGCAGACCGACGAATATGATGTTGACCGCTGGCAGCGCGCCGACGGTCTGGATGCTGCCGCGCCTACAATGGTGCAGACCGTGCGCGCGGACTGGGACGACAGAGCTGCCGCAAAGCAGCAGCGCTCGCCGGTCAGGAGGCTAATAAACAAGCTCACCCGCAAAAAGGATGAGCCTGCTTCCGCGCCGCAGCCGGATATGCGCCCCTCCGGCGGCACGGTGACAACGCCGGAGATGAAAAAGGCGACACAGCGGACGCGCGCAGCGGAGGCGGAGCCGACTGTGCAGCCGGAGCCTGCCGCACCCCGGTTCGATGATGCCTCCCCGAACTACCTTGGCCTGAGCTTTCACACGGAGCTGGACGGCTTTATGACTGCGAACCCCATTAACTCCGCTATTTTAGCCGGAGACAGCCTGAGCATGGGTATGCTCACGCTCAATCAGGCGACGCCTGTGTACGCGGCGGAGACGCCCCGCGTGCAAAGCGCGCCCGCTCCGGAAAACGCACCTACAGCGGTCAGCGCCGGCGGAGCGCAAAACATCATCGCGCAGCGGGCGGAGCTGAACTATATGAACGATTTTCACAGAAGCCGCGAGGAACAAAAATACAACGTCAGGATAACCTGAATCATATTTGAGGTAATAAAATGCGTAAACATCTGCTGCCCCTGCTTTCAGCGCTCGCCCTGCTGACGTGCGTAGTGTGCGTCTCCGCGTCTGCGGACAGCGTGGAATATACCGTGTCCTATGAAACCACAATAGAAGCGGACGCCTCTTCCCTCGCCGGCAATGACGAGTTGCTGGAAAGCTACGTTGAACAGCTTTTCAGCACAGACAGCGGAATTGCTTTGGTTAGCGACTACGGCAGCGATTACCTGTCAGGCATCAGTCTGGACGTCTACACCGCCCTGAAAAGTGCGGTCTGCGACATAGCCTCGGGAGCGCAGTCGTCGCCGGTCGTCACTGTAAGCCTGACATACTCCTATGCCGAGCTTGATGCAGACAGCTATAACTCCGCTGTGCAGGCTTTCAGCGACAGCCTTGACAGTAATCTTGTCATTACATACCTGTTCTATGACTGCTCTTACGAAATGTATTGGTGTGACAAAACTGTCGGAATAACAATCGACACGTCCTTTTCCGGCAGCGGCGAACAGCTCACAGCGGAAATAACCTTTACCTTTGCCATAGCAACGGGTTATATGAGCGAGGACGGCACCGAGGTGAACGCATCCAAGGCCGCGGCGGCGGTAGTGGCGGCGGAAAACGCGCAGGATATAGCCGCCAAGTATGACGAGCTTTCCGATTATGACAAGCTGACCGCCTACAAGGACGAAATCTGCGCTCTCGTCTCCTACAGCACGGACTACGCGGCCGCCGATTACGGCGATATATGGCAGCTTGTGTGGGTCTTCGATGGCGATGAGACAACAAACGTGGTCTGCGAAGGCTACTCCAAGGCGTTCCAGTACCTCTGCGACCTCAGCTGCTTTGACAGCGCGTACTGCTATACCGTTTCCGGCACCTTGACCGGCACAACAAGCTCCGGCGGACATATGTGGAATATTGTCTGCCTGAACAGCGTCAGCTACATGGCCGACATCACCAACAGCGACAGCGGCATGGCGGGACAAGACGGCGAGCTGTTCATGGTCTGCGCCGACGACGCTGTGGAAAGCTCTGCGTCGGGATATTCATTCTCGGCAGGCTCCAAAACCATTACATACGCCTATGATGACACCACGCTCGCGCTCTACAGCGCAAGCGTCACTACGCTCGGAAGCATCTCCGGCAGCAGCGACGATGACAATGACGGCAGCGGCAGCTATGACGAGGAGAGCGCGTCCGAGGCCATTGAAAGCATCATAAGCTCCGTAGCCGCTGGAACGCAGTCCGCGGACGCCGATAACAGCAGCTACGATGAAAGCCTCGACCTAAACGGCGACGGGCTGAACGACTTGCTGGATATTTTGAGTATTTTGTATACGATGTAACGGGGAATTTTTAAGTTAAATCATCGCATTATCTCCGTGCCGTCAGACATAAATGTGACAACCGCTTCATGGAATCTGCTCCAATCGAGGCATTGGCCGCATCGGTCGCAGTAGGCTTGAAACTCCCGTTCTAACGAAATATTGCACCGCGGGCAAATCGGATAAGTGGTAACTCCGTGATAACAGCTGTAACAATTTCTGCACGTGACAAGCATTGGCTCTCGGAATAAGATTTCCGTAAAATTCGGAGTGGCTATAAGTAATTCATTGGGTGTACATTTAAAGCCGTCGCAAAGTTTTTCAAGCGTCAAAATGGTAGGCGCGGTTTTGCCTCTGACAATGTCGCCAAAATATCTGGCGCTGAGTTTGCATATCTCAGACGCAGCCTCATAGGAAAGGTTTTTCGCTCTGCAAAAGCGGAGCACAGCAGCGGAAAGGTTGTCTAAAAACATCTTAATCGCTCACTTTCTGTCATTAGGGTGTTTATAGAATACAGGAATGTTGCTTCTGTTTCAAGGAAGCATACTTCCTGATTGGGATTTTGTAATACATTTTTCTCTACAAGAACATAGCACAATTCCAAAGGGGCTGCTGCTTAATAGCTTTGGCTCGCCGCATAAGCCCCGTTTGCAAAGCTGTCTGCCCAATGAGACAGATTGCTATACGCTGCATCGCTTTTCAAATCATACCGAGTGGTATGACCTGTGTCAGCCCAGCAGACGTCAATGTTGTACCATGCGCCGTCTATCTTGACCTTGTTCCATGCGTGGTTTGTCGCACTGCCGTCGCTGACCGTGGAGCCGGTGACTTCGATACACGGTATCCCTGCGCGGAGCATCACATACAGAAAAACGGCGGAATAGCCGTCGCACACTATTTCGCCGTTTTGAAAAAATCCGAGAACGGAATGAGCGCTTGAACTGTACGACGCTGTTCCGTTCTCGTATGATATTGGAGCGGCATATCTTGCCCGCTGTATGATGAGCTGCTTCGCTGCCATTACAATGTCATAATCGCTGTCGGAGGCAGCGGCCGCCATACACTCAGAGTAGAAATCGTCCGCAAGCTGCGTGATTGTATCGTCCTCAAAAGCAGAAAAAGCATCGTCCGTGTCGCACACGAGCCGCCATTCTTCGCTCCACCTAAGCGTATCAAAGGCAAGCATACTGTCGCTGCCGAGGTAATCCGCGATTGCCAGCTTGAAGCCATAGAGATATTCCGCTGAAGATATTTCGTTCGCGCCGCGCAGGGCTGTAAGTTCGGAGATTGCGGCAGAATACATCTCCGCTTTCGGTGCGGATTCTTGTGAAACTGTCGCATAGTAGGGCGACATCTGTGTAGAGGATGAAACCCTGTTCAGCCACCAAACTTCTGTTTCATACTCATCGGACTTTACCATGTACTGATACCGACAATAAGTTTTGTAAAGCTCGTGCAGTTCGTCCTCTGCGAGATTGTCGCCATAAATCTGAATGAAGGACGGCAGATAGCAGGATGCGATTTGAAGCTGTTCTTCGGCATCATCCAATGATGTTGGCGTCAGGATAATCAGGTACGGGAACGAAATTTGCTCGAATTTCTCGGCCTTGTTCAGTTCTAAATTAAAAGTTTCTGTACAGCATTGCAGATATAGCGCGGCATCGCCTAAGCAAAACGTAACGGATAACCCTGACGGAGATAATCCTAACGCTTCGGCAAAGCTGATTGCTTCCTCAAAATAAAATGCATCGCCATAGCCCATACAGCGAAGCAGCATTGTCACAAACTCGGTTTCCGTAATTTCTCGAACGCCAAATTCCGTTGCGGAGATACCTGAGGTGATTCCCATAGCATACGCCCATGCAACGGCATCTGCATATTCGTCAGGGACATCCACAAAAGGAGAGGTGTAACTATTACAATCGCCAAACGCCGCATACAGCAGTGCAGCAGCGTCCGTTCTGGATAAGGACAGCTTTGTTTCCGCCTGCGGTGTCATATATACATCGTCCAGTATTCCGTAGACCGCCAAACGCGCCGCAGCAAGGTCGCCCAGCGTGTAGCCCTCGTACGTAAGGTGCTTGGCTGCCGTCATGGTGAGCATATCTGTCTCTACAGCGCTGGCAGTCGGAATAATGGAGAATATTAACGTCAAGGATAAGATAAATATAAAAATTCGCTTCAATCAAGGACCTCACTTTCACAAAAATTTATTTAGCCGGTGCAGTGTAAACCGCCCGTGCAAGAGACGCTTTTGAAGAAGTGCCTCTTTTTTATAGTTGTACACAAAAAATTTTCTTGTATCTGCATAGAAATCTGATATAATAAGAGCGAGGAGTGAGAGTCATGCCAATACCCAAACGAGAAATTAAAGACAGCCTTTTCACATTTTTATTTAGGCAGCCTGAATACACGAAGGCGCTTTATCTTCAGCTCCACCCCGAAGATACCGGTGTAACGGACAAAGATTTCAAGTTGGTAACGCTGGAGAATGTATTGGTTGTCGGCCAGTACAACGACATTGGCATTCAGGTCAGAGACAAACTTATCCTTCTGGTGGAGGCGCAGTCTACATTTTCGGAGAATATTCCGCTGCGGATGTTAATGTATCTGGCCGCCACCTACAAGGAGTATGTGGAGGAACACAAGATGTCCCTGTACCGCGAGAAGCGCGTATCAATCCCAAGACCAGAGTTGTACGTCGTCTACACAGGAAGAAAACAAAATGTTCCCGACACGCTCACCTTATCTGCCCTCTATGATGGCGATGGGGACGCAGAGATTAAAGTAAAAGTTCTGCGCGACGATGGCTCCGGCGACATTCTTGACCAGTACATTGAGTTCAGCCAGATATTCGATAATCAAGCAAAGACATATGGACACACTCAGAAAGCAATAGAAGAAGCCCTGAAAATATGCATGGAACGGGGAATACTAAAACCGTTTCTGGAAAGCCGCGAGAAGGAGGTGCATGACATCATGACAGTCGTATTTGAGCAGCAGCGTGCATGGGACATTGAGCTTTACAATGTCGGTCAAGAAAAATTGAAAGAGGGCAGACAAGAGGGTCGGCAAGAAGGCTTGCAAGAAGGCTTGCAGAAAGGCTTGCAAGAAGGCTTGCAGAAAGGTAAGCAGGAAGGCAAGCAAGAAGGTGCTCAGGAAGAACGAGCAGCCTTAATCAAAAAAATGCTTAAGGTCGCAACTCCCACAGAGCTTTCCGCTTGGATGGGTATTCCGCAGGACGAAATAGACCGCATAGCCGAATCGTTAAACTGATTATAACCAGTCTGAGTTAAACTTGGGCAAGCGGGGCATCTGTGGCCACAAATGCAAAAAACGAGGAATTTCCGGCTAAGCGGAAGCTCCTCGTTTTGCTTGTTGGTGCTCTTGCCCCAAACCCCTGTGAACAGCATTTTCATGCTGGCTGCGCGTCGTGCCGACGCTATTTTTCCTCGTGCTCCCGCACGGGGATTTTGTCTTTTTCCTGCTCCTCCAGTCCAAGGATATAGGCAATGTTGGCCTTGTGAATCAGGAGGTCACGCATCCCTTTTTTCGCCTCGGCATATTCAGAATAGGCGCTCTTTTTCTGAGCCAGCAGCTTAGCGTACTCATCGTTCAGGCTTTTGACAGTGGGTAATTTCTTTAACCCCAGCTCATCAAAGGCGTTCTTGGCCGCCTTGTGAATGATGATGTCATCTTCATGCTCGGCAAGATACTTTTTAGAGTATCCGGCCTTTCTATACCCGACATATACATCACGGGTCTTGGAGTAGTTAATGATATGCGTTTTCAAAATAGCAATCTCAGCCAGCCGCTTTTCGGCAGTCTTTATCGTCTCGGATAACTCGCTCACCTTTGCCGCGGCAGCCGCGGACTTTTCCGCTAACTCATCGTAGCTTTCAATGTCGTGCCGCTGGACATAGAGGACGGACTGAGCCATCTGTTTCAGAATCTGAACAGAATCCCACTGCGTATGTCTGCCGTTCAGCTTTTCCTCAAGCTCCGTAATCAGCCGTGCGCTTTTCGGTGCGGTCAGCCGACGGTTCGCCCTCGGAGTGTGAATTGCGGCTCCTACGATGACGGCTAAAAGCTCTTTTTCCGTGTAACCCTCGCCCAGCGAATTTAGCCGAATGTTCTTCTGTCCGGCTTTCATCAGGGTAATGTTTTTTCCTCGTTTCACCTCATAGCCGGAGGTGTTAAGCATCTCAAGCAGAGCATCCATGCTGTGAGGTTTTTTAGCCAAAGCCTCATCTATCAAAAGGCGCAGCTCCTCACGGTGGGACGGTTTTTTCTTGCCTCCGAGCCATTGGTTATAGCTCATGCCGTGCCGCTGCGGATTTTCAATAACGGACAGGCGGTGCTCAATGCAAATCAGGTCACTCAGCTCCCTGACTGCCTTTGCGCTGCGGTGAAAATCCCGAAATTTGCCCGTACAGTCCAGCCTTGTTGAGTTCCAATACACATGGTTGTGGATGTGGTTTTTATCCGTGTGCGTACAAACAATAAAGGCGTGCTGACCTTTGGTGAAACGCTTGGCAAACTCATATCCGATACGGTTAGCCTCCTCCGGCGTGACTTCACCCGGCCTAAAAGACTGCCGCACCTGATAAGCAATCACATCGTTCTCCTGCGCTCTGCCGGTTATTAAGCTGTACCTGCTTTTTGAAAGCAGAAATTCCTCATCGGCGGTTTCGGGGTCACATTCATAAGCGGAGATAAGTTTCCCCGCCTCCGTCTTGTTCGGATTTTTACCGTAGCCGAGCCTGTCGCCGAGGCTTTGCGCTATCGTTTTTCCCTTGCCAACGTGCATGGGAATAATTCTCGTAGTAGCCACCGGCCACACCGTTCAATTCAAGCTATTGAAGCCAGCTTCTTCAAAATAGCTTTGGCGCATTGCCAAAGCTCCCTCTGCTGATTCATTATATCTGCCATGTCCTCGGTGTAAACACGGCCTGTCGAATTGACGCGGCGGGCAATCTGATTGAGATTGTTGCTGGAGCGCCGCAGCAGCGAAATCATTTCGCGCAGCTCCGGCAGTTCCAATTTTATCACGTAGCCGTCAATAGCCATCTTGCGGAGATAGGCACTAAGGGAAGTAATCCCTGCCAGTTCTGCTTTCCTCTGAATTAAAGCATATTCCTCCGGTGTAGCTCTGAATTTTATCATAAGCCCCCTGCGGGTATTATCGTTCATGGTTCACCGTCCTATCTGTTTTCGGCTTCTGCTCCGGCAACGGTTTTTGCAGCTTGCTCAGAACGGATTGTTTCTTTGGCTGTTCTTTTTCCTGCTCCCTGCGGAAATGGCTCACGAACAAATCTGTCAAAGAAGAATGACTGTCTACAACATAATGGACGCTGTGGTCATTTCCCCTTGAGTCGAAGCAAACCTCCATCGGCACGGTCTGCGCCCAAGCTCTGTTGTCACGAGAAAAGCGCTCGTCCCAGTCCTTGTGCCGGATTGTTGCGGCGAGAACGAGCTTTACACGCTCCGGCCCAAATCTTTCGACAGCATTATCGTAGATGAGCGCCGTATTCAGGCGATTGCCCGTATAATTTTCACGGACAGCTTCCGTCAGCGCTTCCTTACAGGCGATATTCGCCTTATACGAAGCGCGGTACATCTCCAGTTCACCGTGTTCCCGCGCATATTCTCCGCTCTCCAGGTAAACAGGAGTATTCGACAGTTCCTCCCGTTGGCGGAGCAGGTCATTGGCGTGGTTCACCACGCAGTTCCGAACAATATCCATGTGGTCAGTTTCTATATCCGCAAAAGCATGGAACAAGGCTGAAAGGGCGTCGGGAGAAGCAAGCAGTGCCTCAGCTTGTGGTGCGGTCAGATTATTTGTTTCAACGGACATCAGAATGTCCTCGCGCATTGTGTATTCGTAGGTATGATTCAAAATCTCCTCCGGTGACTGCGACAGCAGCCACCCGCGATAAGTTTCCTGCTCTGAGGCCAGCTTGTCATAAAGCTGGGCGTTCAGTTTTTCAACATTGGTATTCAAAATGCAATCCCTCCTCTTGGTTGGAGCCTAACGCTCCATTTCCTGATGTTTTGTTTCCTTTGGCGTTCCCCGCTGTTCCAGCAGAGGCTGCTTGAGCTTCGCCAGCACGGAGGGGCGGCCTGCCTGTTTCGGCATGGGCTGCTCCGTCAAGCGCTCTATGGGGGACTTATCATCAATGTTCAGCTCGGCGTTTAGCTCCGCCAAACGTGCGGATTTCACTCGCAGTTCTTCCTCTTGAGGAAACGGTTTGCCTAACTCCGCTTTGGCATTCTCTATCTGCTTATAGAGATTGTCCAGCCTATCCTGCACGGTTTTCAGCCGATTGGGGATACCGGCCAAGGCGTTTTCAATTCGGGTTAGGTTGCCTCTGGCGTCCTTGCCCAGCGTGACCCTGTGTCTCATCTGCCCCTTGAGCGTCAGCATAAAATCCTGGCCGAAATTCTCCACGGTCAGGCTCATGGAAAATCCGCGGTAGCTTCCTATCGGAACCGGCTCCATCCCCTTTGCGTCCTTAAAGGCTTCCAGCAGCGCGGCTCCGGCGTTGTCCTTGTCAGTCAGGAGGTCGCTTTTGACCTCCATGCCAACAAAGCCTTCCTCCGGGCATGGGTGTTCGGCCAGCGTCGCCATGTCCGCCTCGAATCCCGCGATAAAGCCCTTATTTTCCTCCACCTGTTCGGGAAAGCGCTTGAGCAAATCGTCCTCCAGACGATACTGCTGGCTCTGGTGATTGGCCTTCATCAGCCGCAGGCGGGACACATCTATGTCCAAGTCCATCTTCTCTTTAATACGGCTGTCGCCGGCGCACAGCGCCTTTATTTCCGCATAGCTGAGCGCCGTTTCGTCGATGTCCTCGCAGGAGCGGACTGGGCTTTTGCTGGTCATGATTTGTGAGATGAACTTCTGCTTGTTTTCTACGGTCTGCCAGAGGTACGAATCAAATGTCCCCTCTGTGACGTAGCGATAGATGTGTACCTGCTCATTTCTGTTGCCCTGTCGGATAATGCGCCCGCTGCGCTGCTCCAAATCACCCGGCCTCCACGGACAGTCGAGGTCATGGAGCGCAATGAGCCTGTCCTGCACGTTCATACCGGCTCCCATCTTGAAGGTGCTGCCCATCAGGACGCGCACCTGCCCGCTGCGCACCTTTGCGAACAGTTCTTTTTTCCGCACCTCCGTGTTAGCCTCATGGATAAAGGCTACCTGCTCCCGTGGAATACCCCGCGCCACCAGCTTTTCTCGAATGTCGTCATAGATGGAGAAGGGCTTTTCCAGGGCAGCGTCCTCCGTGAGCTGTTCCAGTGCATGAAGCTCCGGACTGTCCACAGCTTTAGCCGCTTTTTTCGACGGCGCGCTTTTGGGCGTAGATATATCGCAGAACACAAGCTGGGTCAGCTTGTCCGCCTGTCCTTCCTCCCAAATCCTCACGATGTTATTGACGCACATATTTACCTTGCTGTTTGGGTCGTCAGGTAGGTCGGGGTTAATGACCCGCTGGTCAAGGCCCAGCTTGCGGCCGTCGCTGGTTATCTTTAGCATATTATCGGCGCTGGCATCCACCTTTCCGGCGTGTACCTCCGAGGCACGTTCAGAGAGCTGCTGTACCATTTCCTGCTGAATCGCGGTAGGCTTCGCTACTTCGTTGTGATAGACGGGTGTAGGTGTGGGCAAATCGAGCTGGTCGGCGGTCTTGATGTCCGCGACCTCTTTGAACAGGGTCATTAACTCAGGGAGGTTAAAGAACTTGGAAAACCGCGTCCTCGCTCGGTAGCCTGTCCCTTCGGGAGCCAATTCTATGGCCGTCTGAGTTTCACCAAAGACTGACGCCCAGCTGTCGAAATGAGCCAGCCCCTGTTGCTGAATGGTGTTGTGCTGGAGGTACCGCTGCATGGTGTACAGCTCCGTCATACTATTTGATACGGGCGTACCCGTAGCAAAAACAACTCCCTTGCTGTCGGTGATTTCGTCCAGATACCGGCACTTCAAGAGCATATCCGAGGACTTCTGCGCATCACTGGTGGATAACCCCGCCACGTTGCGCATTTTTGTATAGAGGAACAAATTTTTGTAATTGTGCGCCTCGTCCACAAAGAGCCTGTCCACGCCGAGCTGTTCAAATGTAATCACATCATCCTTGCGGTCATTGGCCATCAGCTTTTCCAGCCGTGCCTCCAGGCCCTTTTTAGTGCGCTCCAGTTGCTTAATTGTAAAACGCTCCGC
Organism: Oscillospiraceae bacterium; assembly: GCA_021202845.1. GTDB lineage: Bacteria > Bacillota > Clostridia > Oscillospirales > Oscillospiraceae > JAJQCF01. Next base: position 20,500 of record JAJQCF010000009.1, on the reverse strand, counting down.
ACGGCTGCTTTTCAGCTCCATCAAGCCCTCCTCAATTTCGCCGATTTGCTCCTGCAAAAGCTGCTCCTGCCGTTCACGGGAAATAGGAATACGCTCAAATTGGCTGTGACCAATAATAACGGCATCGTAGTCGCCGGTGGCAATACGGGCACAGAACTTCTTGCGGTTGTGTGTTTCAAAGTCCTTTTTGGTCGCCACGAGGATATTTGCGGAAGGATAGAGGCGCAGGAACTCCGAGGCCCACTGCTCCGTCAAATGGTTGGGAACTGCGAACAGGGACTTTTGGCACAGCCCCAGCCGTTTACTCTCCATCGCCGCCGCCACCATTTCAAAGGTCTTGCCGGCACCCACTTCGTGTGCCAGCAGTGTGTTGCCGCCGTAGAGTACATGGGCGACGGCGTTCAGCTGATGCTCCCGCAGGGTAATCTCAGGGTTGATACCGCCAAAGGTAATGTGGCTGCCGTCGTACTCACGGGGACGGGTGGAGTTGAACTGTTTGTTGTACTGTGCCACCAATGTCTGCCGCCGTTCAGGGTCTTTCCAGAGCCAATCCCTGAAAGCGTCCTTTATAACCTGCTGCTTTTGCTGTGCCAGCGTCGTTTCCTTGCTGTTGAGGACGCGCTTCTCTCTGCCGTCCGAATCATGTACAGTGTCATAGATACGGACATCACGGAGATTCAGCGTATCCTCTAAAATGCGATAAGCGCTGGCGCGCTCGGTACCGTAGGTCATATATGCGTTTACATCGCTGGAGGGTATCCTGCTTTTCCCTGTAATGTTCCATTCGCCGGTGTAGGCCGCAAAGTTAACCCGAATACCGCCTCGCAGATAGTAGGGTGTCTCCAGCATCTCCTCCATGAATTGCTGGATATACTTCTTATCTATCCAAGTAGCGCCAAGACGAACCTCTATTTCGGAAGCGTCCAAGTCCTTGGGTTGGGCTGCCTTGAGTGCTTCCACATTGATGCGGTAATCCTTAAAGCCTCGTTCTACACGAAACTCGGCGTCACTTAATTTCTGGCGCACGTTGCCGGAGAGGTATTCATCAGCAGTCTGCCATTCATTCCGAACGGGGTCGTGGAACACGACGCCGCGCAGCTCGGAAATAAGTGTGGCTTCGTCCTTGCCGGTGAGCTGGGACATATATGAAAAATCTACGTGGGCTTTCTCCGAGATGGAGAGAGCGAGAGCTTCCGAGGCTGTGTCCACGCTGGTCACGACCTCATGGGGCTTGATAGTGCGTTTGGTGAACATATCTGCCTTACGTTCAAAATTGCCGTCATCATCGTAGACTTCCAAGGAGCAGAGCAGATAGTAAGAGGAATCGTCGGCAAAGGCCAGCTTGTTTCCGCGGTCGTTGATACGTCCATATTGGGCGGTGAAGCTGTCGTAAAGCGTATTCAGTTCTGTCTGTGTTTGCTGAATGGCCGCATCCGAAACAAATCCGTCCATCTGCTGACTGATGAGCCGATTCACGCATTCCCGCAGCTCTAACATGCCTTTGACGCGCTCTTTTGCGGTGGCGTTCAGGCTGGGCTTCACCATAATGCTGTTTTCCCGAAAATATATCTCGCCATTGACTACGGTATAGCTGTAGTTCTTCACGTCTGGGTCGGCGGGAATGGAATCGCTGACCGCTTCCGCCTCGCCCACGTCCGGCAGCTCGGCTTCCAGATAGGTGCCGTGAATATGCTGAACAGCCTCACGGAGTTGGTCGGCAAGGTCAGCCCCTTCAATGGGCGCTACGGTAAAGTCCTGCCTGCCGTACTGTGTGCTTTCTGATGTTTGCTGACCCAGCACCATTTCAGGGTGGTCGATGAAGTAGCTGTTAATGGCAAAGCCGTCCTCATTCTGCCCAAGATGTACCCAATCCGGCTCGTCAACGGACGGGGAATCCTTCTTTTGCAGGAAGATGATGTCCGACACCACATCCGTACCGGCGTTGGCCTTGAACGCATTGTTGGGCAGACGGATGGCACCCAGCAGCTCCGCCCGCTGCGCAAGATATTTGCGCACGGTGGGGTCTTTGGCGTCCAGCGTGTAGCGAGAGGTGACAAAGGCGATAACACCGCCGGGACGCACCTGGTCTAAGGTTTTGGCAAAAAAGTAATTGTGAATAGAAAAACCGAGCTTATTGTAGGCGCGGTCATTGACCTTATAATCGCCAAAGGGGACGTTGCCCACGGCAAGGTCAAAAAAGTCCCGCCGGTCCGTGGTTTCAAAGCCGGCCACGGTGATGTCCGCGTTGGGGTAGAGCTGCTTCGCAATTCTGCCGGTAAGAGAATCCAATTCCACGCCGTAGAGCTTACTTCCCGCCATGTTGTCGGGAAGCAGACCGAAGAAGTTTCCCACGCCCATACTGGGTTCGAGGATGTTGCCGGTCTGAAATCCCATGTTCTCCACCGCGTCATAGATAGCGCGAATCACCGTGGGGCTGGTGTAGTGGGCGTTGAGGGTAGACGCTCTGGCGGCAGCGTACTCCTCCGGGGAGAGTGCAGCGGACAGCTCGGCAAATTCGCTTTTCCAATTCTCTTTGCTCTCGTCAAAGGCATCAGGCAGGCCGCCCCAGCCCACATAGCGCGAAAGAATTTCCTGTTCATCCGGCGTCGCCTGCCTGCCGTCAAGCTCCAACTCTTTCAGAAGGTTGATGGTGTCCATGTTCATGCGGAACTTAGCCTTTGCGCCGCCCACGCCCAAGTTGTCGTCTGTGATGCGGAAGTTTTGCGGCGGCTGTTTCTGTTCCGGCTCATCTATGCGCAGCGTCTGGATTTCAATGTCATAGGGCAGATGATTCTGCTCGGCGGGGTAGAACGCCGCTGGTTCTGTTCGTATCAACGGCTCGTTGGGCACTCCCACTGATGGTATCGGCTCATCTGGGAAAGGCTGTGATTCAGTTTCTCGGCTGACAGACGTATGGGAATAGCCGCCCCGTTCCTGCTGGTACATGGCGCGGACAATCTCTGCAATCTCGACCCAGAGCGCCGCCGTGTCGGCTTTTTTGTTTCCCTCGGCATCCAGTATTTCAACACGGACGTCGTTGGCGGAAGCAAAGTAGTCCGCCTGTTCACCGGTTTCCAGCACCATCGTTTCAGTACGCCCCACTGTCATGCCGCATAGAAGCTCAGCAATTTTGGCATTTCCTTCACCGGCGCGAATCCAAGCGGAGGCAGTATCCTTTTCCTCCTGCGTAAGCAGCCCGTTATCTGCGGTAAGCACCTCCTGCAAATCCACGTCTGCCGTTTGCAGATTGGCAGGCAAATAATTTACAATGGCACTGTTGCGCTCGTCCTGTCGCAGCAGGCGCTCAAAGTTTTCGCGGCTTTCCGCTCTGGCGATGGGGTAACGCAGAGATGGGTCATTGAGCTGGACACTGAACTCCCGCAGCTCCGTGATTGTAAATGGCTTTCCATCCAGATAAACGGTATCACCCACATGATAAGCAGGAGCTAATGGGTCACGGCCTATTTCCGCTCTTGGTGCAGCGTCCTCTATGGAAGTATCCTGCGCAGCAATACGCTCCACATCGGCCATAACCTGTTCGACAAAACGGCTGGATTCTCCGCTTTCCAAATGCTCACGGATGGCAATGGGGTCGATGTCCTCAAAGTTATCCCGTTCCGCGTCGGTATAGAACTCGTCATTTTGGATGAGCTGCGCGATTCTGCGCTGTACCTTCGTCCATGACACTTCCACGCTGTCGGAACTTCCTGCGCGGGAAATAAACAGATTCTTGTTTTCATCACCGCCGTACTCGCGGGACAGCCACGCAGCGGTATCCTTGTCCCGTGCGTGAGCTTCCATGTAGCGGACAACGGCGCGCTTGCTGTCCATGTCGCCATTCCATGCGCGGAGGGCATCGTCAATGTCCGCTTGGGTGATTGCTCTGTGTTGGTCAGATACATCAGATATTGGTACGGAATCGGTTCCAAGCGTACGGCTGTCGTCTGTTCCAAACTCCTCCTCATGGCCGTTGGAGCGCATAGAGTAAACGCGGCGCTCTTGGGTCTGCTCGTCAACCGCGGCAATGACAACACCGTATTTCTCACGCAGTTTCTCCACATACCGTTCCAATGTGTTCGCAGGAAACCCGCACAGCTGCACACGCCCCACATTAGGAATTTCGCGGGTGGTCAGGTTGAGGCCGAGGGCAGCGGAGGCGGTTTTGGCGTCCTCTCCATAGAGTTCAAAGAAATCTCCCACCTGAAACAGCACCAAATCGTCTGGGTGAGTTTCCTTGATTGCGTTGTAGGCTTCGTATCCATTGCCCCTATCCGTAGATTGTTCCTGATGCTGTGCAAGCTGTTCTTTTTCCTCTGGCGTGAGGTAACGGTCTTTGCGAATCAAATCTGCAATCCTTTTTGCGACCTGGTTCCATGTCAGCTGCACTTCCGGACAAGCCTGTTTTTGGAGCTTGATTCCCTTGCTGCTGTGGTTCTCTCCGCTGTAGCTGGCTCGTGATACAGCATGAGAGCGCCCGCCGGTGCCATACTCATTCTTTAGGAAATCTGCCTGCTCTTTCAGTGTATGAGGCTGTTGAAAGTAGTTATAAATACGTCCTTTACTGCCCTCTGTGGTGCTGCCGTCAGACAAGGCGGCAGCAATTTCGTCCTCCGAGATAAAACGCCTGCTCTCAGGCAATGCGGACATTTCCGTGTGAAACTCCCTGCGCGGCAGGGATAACTCGTCCAAGCCTGTCCGTAAATCCTCCAGCCCGTGATAATTGAACCGTAATAACCTTGGATTTTCTGCATGGGCAGTGAGAAATTCTCTGTATTCGCTTGTAAGCGCATCTCTGCTTGCGGGGTCGGCCAGAGCTGCCGCTAATGCTGCCGTTTCCGCTGGAAATCCGCCTCCGCGTAAGTCCGCCATAGAGGGCATAAACCCCTGCTCGATTGCTTCTTCGGAAAAGTCCTGCCGCAGATACCAAAGTTTGTTTGCAAGCTGTATCCGTTCATGCTCCGACGCTTCCGCCAGTTCCACATTAGTGACATAGTCGCCTTGCTCCAAAAGCTGCTCTATGCGCTCCGCCGCCTCCGTCCAGCTCACGACCTTTGCAGAGGAGAGGTACCGCGCGGCATCGCCGTTGGCAATATGAATACCGTCCTCGGCGTACCACACGGCGTATCTGCCGTTGTCGGTCACAATACCGTTGCCGCCGTGGAAGGTGTTTTGCAAAAACGCGGAGATTTCTTCCGCGGCCTTGCCCTTGGCAAATTCAGTGGCAATCATCATGCGGGCGTTGTCCGTGTTGCCGTCCATGCGCAGGATGTGGTCGATGTCCTCTTGAGGAATGGACATGGAAAAAGCGGAGGGCGATATGCTCTCCGCTTGCTGGATATATTCAATTTGTTCATCCTCCGAGGGAAAAAGGCTGAGCTGTACCGCTTGAGGTGCAGGCGCACTGTCCGGAGTTGGGTTCAGTTCATAATCAGCTCGTGGAGGATTACTTCCTCCGCCTGCGCCTTGCAGGTGTTCATCAAGCCCACCCATTTCATGGGGTCGCTGGCTTTCAACGCCTCCGTCGCGCCCGCCGCTTTCGCCAGCTCCGGCATCATCTGCTCCAACCGGCTCTCCGCCGCCTGGTCTATCTCCAGCAGGTGCGGGTACAGCTTCTCGCTGAGAATCAGGCGGTTCCACAGAATGGGGCGATGCTCCTGAAGATACTTCTGCCGCATCCTCCCGTACTTCCCGATGGGTTGGTCTGTCTCCTGAATGGTCAGGTTGGGAATCAGATAGTCCCCGTTCCGGGTGTAGGTCAATTCGTTCGTCATGCTGTGCCGTCCTTTCTGCGCGATGTTCGCGCTCATATTTTTTTACCGTGATTTCAATCTGCCGCAGTACCTGTCCGCTGATTTCGCTGACCGCCGTGCCAAGGGCGGCAACCGTGTCCGGGGTGTTGAAGTCGAAGATGCTCAGAAAATCCTCGTGTTCAAGATAATTCTCCGGCTTCAGGTTGCAGCGGGACATCAGCGTGTAGGTGATGCTGACCGTGGCGGCGCTGCGAAACGCCGCTCCGATGTTGAATTCATCGTACTCCTCCAAAAAGGAATCGTCAACGATGCCGATTATGTCCCGCTTATGGTTGTTCCAATATTCCTGGGCAAGCTGGGCGGCGGCCTGTTCCAGCTGCTCGGAGAGGCCATTCCTGGCGTTCCCATTATAATTGCTCTCCAGCATGGCAGAAACAACGCCGGTATGTTCTTCCCGAAGCTCCCACAGGTTGACGATCCGGGAATTTTCCCGCCCTCCGGTGTCGGCAACATCGAACACATAGCGTACCCTTGGTCTGCTACCGGTACCGTCGATGAGGGCGATGCCCTTGCTTCCACGCCGGACATAGCGCCCCATGCGTTGGTTCCAGAAGTCGTACTCCGCACAGGCGGTAGCCTCCGGGCGCTGGGCGTAAATCATAAGCTGCTCGTTGAACGGATATTTGTAAAGCCGCGCGGCGGTGGTCAGGAAACCCGTCCACGCCGCATAGCTTCCGGTAATCTGCCTTGCCGTATCGTCTGCCAGCTGTGTATATGCTTGTACCTTACTCGGCATAAATTTCCTCCCCTCAATAAATTTTGAATATAAAAGGGGGACAGCCCGAAAAAGCTGCCCCAAAAAGGATTGTCATTGTTCTGTTAGATAGATTGTTCTTCCTGCATACCGCTGCAAAGCGCCGTGCTGATGTTCAAAATGTTCTCAAATAAGATTACCGTCCGGTCTGTCAGCACCAGCGTCTTTTCAATTTCATCAATCTTTTTGACGTAACCGGTGCGCGTCACGTATGCGCCGCCGTCCTTTTTCAAATCCGGCACAAAATATGTGACCGTAATCTCCGGCGTTTCCGCAATGTGCGTGTGAATCAGGAGCAACGTTTCGTTGAGCGTCTGGATTTCATCCTCACTGAGTTCAATCTTACTGGCAGTCAGCCTTGCAGTTTCCGTGATGGCGTCGCCATAGCCGGATAGAGCCGCAAAGGGAGAAAACATCGCCGCGCGTTCAGAGTTTGGCATATGGGGCCGTGTCTCCGATTGGTGGTGGGGAAGATTTATAATATCCTCATAAGTGTCCGCCATTGCTATTTTTTATGCCCTCCAATCTGCCCGTTGCGCTCCCGCGCTGTCGCGCCCTCCTGTAAACTCATGCCTTTGAGCAAGGCGTTCTTTCCGTAACGCTTATGAATCGTCAAAATCGCCTGCTGCATTTTTCTCTCACGTTCAATGCTATCCGCTTCCTCTGCCCGTGTCTTCTCCTGCGCCGCATAGTCTGTGAACAAGTCAAGCTGTTCATAGGGTGCTTCCTCCGGCACGGATTTTTCATCCACGACGCGGTTGGCAACCACATACATCCGGCGCACTGTGAGATTTTTATCCACGATACGGTCAAACAGCTCCATAACAGCGTCCACAATCAGGCGCGTCGATGCGGTTTTTCCTGCGAGGTTGATTGAGCCGTGGGCCTGCTTGGGTATTTCTCGACCATAATGGTCTTTTGTAATTTCACCTTTATAAGCGCGCCGCCGCTGCGGGTCTGTCAGGTTCTCCGTATCATAGCCCACGGTCAATACCATCTGGTCTGTAACCAGCCCTTTGTCCACGAGGTCAAGGACGAGCATATCTGTCATTTCACGCACTACCAGCCGCGCCTTTTCAAACGGATATGGTGACTGCAATACCTGACCGGAGCTGATGCTGTTGGAGCTGGGTTTATAGGCTTTCACATCGGCCATTGTGCAGGGTTCCCATCCCCATGCATGGTCGATAAGCGTTTCCGCATTGACGCCGAACAGTTTATACAGAAAATCCTCGTCGTGGACAGAGCAACGGGCGATGTCGCCCATCGTGTACATTCCGTTCGCTTCCAGCTTTCTTGCATAGCCTCCGCCCACGCGCCAGAAGTCCGTCAATGGCCTATGCGACCATAGCTGCCTGCGGTAGCGCATTTCGTCCAGCTCCGCGATGCGGACACCGTTGGCGTCCGGCGAAATATGCTTCGCGCCAATATCCATCGCCACCTTGCACAGATAGAGATTCGTACCGATTCCCGCGGTTGCCGTGATACCGGTGGTGTGCAGGACATCCAAAATCATTGTCATAGCCAGCTCCCGCGGCGACATATGATAGGTGTTCAGGTAGTTCGTCACGTCTATAAACACCTCGTCGATAGAGTAAGCGAATATGTCCTCCGGCGCTACATATTTCAGATAAATGCTGTATATTTTCGCGCTGACCTTCATATAGTGCGCCATTTGCGGCGGCGCGACGATATAGTCCACGGACAAGGCGGGATTGGAACGCAGCTCAGCGTCATTGCACGAGCTGCCTGCAAAGGCATGGTTTGGCGCTCGGCGCAGCCGCTGCGCGTTTACCTCCTTTATTCGCTGCACAACCTCAAAAAGCCTTGCTCTGCCGGAAATCCCATAGGCTTTCAGCGTGGGCGTGACCGCAAGACAGATAGTTTTCTCCGTGCGGGATTCGTCCGCAACAACCAGGTTTGTTGTCAGGGGGTCAAGACCGCGCTCCACGCACTCGACAGAGCCGTAAAAACTTTTGAGGTCTATCGCAATATATACCCTGTTCTCCATGCTCCGCCGCCCCTTTCTCACATTTGAGCTTGTGTGTCCAGTATAGCACACCGACGCGGAATTTTCTACTGCATTCCGTCAGGTAAAGTCAGGGAACAAATCCAGCTCCGCATACTCGCTCTCCGTGATTGCCTCCAGCTTGCGGAGTGCAGAATCGGTCAGGGACAGCAGCTCTGTCTCGTCCTCCTGCAAGTAGCCGCGCATCTCCCGAAGCTCCGCAATCAGCCCCTCGCGGGTGCCGCCGGAGTTGTATATGCACATCAGGTTCATCTCATCATTTGTAAAGCTCATCGTGTGTACTCCTTATCTGCGCTCATTTCAGGCGCTGTTTTCTTTATTTCTCTCTCAGGGAGAGGCTGACGCATTTTTGCAAGAACAGAGGGCTTCTTTTTCGGCATGGAAGGCGGCCGCTTTACCGCCTTTTCACGCTGAACGGCTTCGGCTAAGTCCAGCAGGGATATAGGCTGTCCGCTTTTTGCCTGCTCCTCAAGCTCGGCCACCGTCGGCTGCTTAGAGCCGTTATTTATAATGCCGTCCACCATGTTGTAATCGTCCTCGGCCTGCATTTCAGCAGACCTCAGATAATTCTCAGGCTGTAGGAAGTTCTCAACCTCCTGAAAGCCAACGCTGTCCACATAGTGACAGGATACCACACCCTCCTGCTTGATTGCAACTATGTCGCTGACCGACATACTGGGGCGCAGATAATCCGCAACCTGACCTGTATTGAACTGCTGCCAAAGTGTATCCAAGTCACTTTTTTCAGACATAGGCGCTGTGTATGCCAGCTCGTAATTTTTTCGCTCCGGCTGCAGGCCGTTTTCCTGAAGCTGCGCAAAAGATGTATAACGCAAACGACGTAGACTGTCGTCCGGTTTTATCTGATAAATGGCAAAGCAGTCCCCGCGATGAGCCAAAAACGCCGCTTCTCTCTCCTCCTGATGATTCATGCGCTCCGCCACGGCGTTTCTGAAATCCATGGTAGCCTCCCACTCCTCGCGGGGGATTGCAAACTGTGCGCTGCTCTTGGACGCATCTATTTCATTACGGTCAAAAATCATAGCGGTTTTCTTGCCGTTCACGGCATACACGGTAATGTCGCGGTCCATCATTTCTGCGGCCTTTTCTCTGGAAACGAGGAGGAGACTTTGGTCATAAGCTCTATGCGGCCCTATATTATCCAGCATCGGGTACTCGTCCAGCGCGGTATCCTGCGTCTGTTCCTCGGCGGAAGGACATTCATCGGGAGCAGCAGTGTTTTCGGCTCGTTCATTGGAGAGGTCTATACCGCGCTCTTTACAGATTTCCTCAAAATGGCGGTCAATGTCTGTAATCAGGTCATCGGCGGTTCTGTTTATGGTTTCCAAACTTGCACGCAGCTCCTTTAGCTCTCGGTCTTTGAACCACGAGGCAATATACCCAAAGCTGTTTTCGCCGGTTTCAATGCCATAGTAAGCGCAGACCGAGAAGGACACCGACTCCGCCTCAACCTCTTCAGTTTTGCGGTTTTTCCTTGTTTCCTCTGCGGGCAAATTCTCATCGGCCGAATTGCGCTCCCTGACGTTGTGCAGCTTGGCATGAGTAATTTCATGAACGGCGGCGCAGACGGTCTGCACCTCGCTCATATCCTCCCGCAGACATATTTTTTGCTCGTTCATATTGAAGTACCCGTCCATATTGCTTGCAAGCGCTTTCATTTCTATAGGCACCGGGGATGAGCGCCGCAGCGCTTCCATGAAAATGTCAAAATGCTTTACATCGCCCTTGAGGTCCGAGGCGAGAACCGGCAGCGGAGCGCCCACCGTCTGGCTCACGTCAAAAACGACAGTGGGCCTAAACATGGGTACTTTTACTGTCTTTTCCTCCATTATAACATTCCCGTCATTGTCCCGCATGGGCAGCTTGGTGTCCGGGTCGAGCTTTTCCTGCTCTATTTTCTTTTTGAAGGGCATAGGCGCGATGATTTTGATGCCCTTTTCACCGCGCTTGACGTGGCGATTAAACTTCTGCTCCCATTTGCTGTAGCCGGTCACGAGCGTCGCGTTTGGCTTCTGCATATGAATAAGCATAGTGTTGTTGAAGCTGTACTTATGAAAACGGCTCATCGTGCGCAGATAGTCCTTATACTTGTCCGATTGGAATAGGTCTTGAATATTGGCCTCGATGCTGTCCGTAATCTCTTTCAGCCGTTCTTTATTAGTTTGTTTTTCAAGCATGGGTATTTCCTCCGTTCTTAGCATTCAAAGGCAATTCCGAACGAGGTGCGGGCGCCGTCGTCCGTAAGCGTCAGGAAAGCGTCATAGGTTTTCCCCGTTTTTTCCGAATAAATGCCGGAGACGAATGTGCGGCGCTCCCGCAAAAGAGAAGAAACCATACGCTTTGTGAGCGGGATTTTCTTGGCGTTCAAATATTTATTGTCTTTCCACAGCCCAAAGCGGCAGTCATTGGATTCACAAAAAAAGCCTGTCTTGCTTTCCGTCACATTGCAGCCGCAGCGCGGACATTTGCCGACAATCTCACGCCCTGACGGGAACAGCGTTTCCGCACCCTTGACGGGAGCATAGGTCTGCACCAGCTCCCGCACCATTTCGGTAATAGCGTCCATGAAGTCCTGTGAAGTAAGATTACCTTTCTCAACTTGTTTTAATCTCTGCTCCCATTCGGCGGTGAGCAGCGGGGATTGAAGCTGCTCCGGCAGAACGGTAATCAGGGATATGCCGTTTACTGCGGGAACAAGGCTGGTCGTTTTTTTCTGTTTCCTGCGCTCCACAAACCCCGCCGACACCAGCTTTTCCAAAATAGCGGCACGAGTGGCGGGCGTACCAAGTCCCTTTCTCTCGGCGTCATCCGGCATTTCCTTTGCACCGGCAGTCTCCATAGCAGAGAGCAGCGTGTCCTCGGTGTACCGCTGCGGCGGCGTTGTTTCGCCCTCCTTCACACTGACATTTTCCACAGGGAACGTCATGCCCTCAAGCATCTGCGGCAGGGCCTTGTACGCTTGTTCCTGCTGCAAATTTGCCTTCCAGCCCATAGAGATAACTGTTTTCCCTTTAACGGTAAATATTTCACCGCCGCAGCTGAGCGTAACTATTGTTTCCTCATACACATGAGGAGCATCCACGGCGCAAAGCACCCGCTGGTACACCATTTTCAAAATTTCACGCTCACCGGCCGGAAGGGCGGATAAATCTGTGTTTTCCGCCGTCATGGTCGGAACGATAGCGTAGTGGTCGGACACCTTTTTGCTGTTGCAGACCTGACCGGCATTGATTTCGCCCAGCGGAATGTCGGCAATCTTAGACGCGATTGCGGCAATTTTCGGGACTTTATCCAGCATATCGTCCGTCAGGAAGCGGCTGTCCGTGCGTGGATAGGTCACGAGCTTCTTTTCATAAAGCGCCTGCACATAATCCAGCGTTTGCTGCGCCGTGTAACCGAGCAGACGGTTTGCGCTGCGCTGGAGGGCGGTTAGGTCAAACAGCGCCGGAGGCTTTTCCGTTTTCTCTTTGCGTTCCATAGATGTTACGGTTGCTGCCTGCCCCTGACAGGCGGCGGCAACAGTCTTTGCCTCTGCCTCGGTTTTAAGCCGTTCGGATGAAGCAAGCAGTTCTCCGCTTTGCACCACCACCATATAAAACGGCTGCGGGACAAAGGCGTTAATTTCCGCTTCGCGTTGGACAATGAGCGCCAGCGTAGGTGAAACCACACGCCCCACATTCAAAGTGCGGTGGTACAGCACGGAAAACAGGCGGGTGGCATTGATGCCCACCAGCCAATCGGCGCGGGCGCGGCACTTTGCCGCCTCATAGAGCGCATCATATTCTTGCCCCGAACGCAGGTTTGCAAAGCCCTCGCGTATAGCGCCGTCCTCCATGGAGGAAATCCACAGCCGTTTCATGGGCTTGGTACAGCCCGCCAGCGTGTAGACTGTGCGGAAGATAAGCTCTCCCTCGCGCCCCGCGTCGCAGGCGTTAATGACCTCGGATACATCCTCACTGCACATCAGCTTTCTAAGCAGATTAAACTGCTTCTGTTTTCCCTGAGAAACAGTATAACGCCACGGCTTTGGCACGATAGGCAAATCCTCCTGCCGCCATTTAGCGTACTTCTCATTATAGGCATCTGCGGAGGCCAGCTCCGCCAGATGCCCAAAGCACCACGTCACAATATATCCGTTTCCAATAAAATAGCCATCCTCGCGCCCACAAGCGCCGAGAACGGCTGAGACTGCCTTGCCCACTGAGGGCTTCTCTGCAATTACAAGTTTATTCAAATACAACCTCACTCCTATTCATTTTAAGATAAAAGGAAAAGCAGCCCGTTTGGACTGCTTCCCCTTTCGCTGACAGTTTTCAAGCCTTTTAGTCTCAATCCCCTTCGTTGCGCTCTTCCGGTTCGTCATCGTCCGGCTCAAGCTCATAATCTTCATCTTCCTCGTCATCATCACCGAAGTCATAATCATCAAGAGAAACGGAACCCTTCGCGCTTGCAGGCCGCTTTCTGAACTTGAAATAGTATACCGCACCGCCTCCGGCTAAAACAAGTACAAGCGCAGCCGCCAGCAAACTGCTGTTGGTACTGCTCTCCGTTTCCTCTGCCTGAGCAGATTGCTCCGTATCCGTATCGTCAGTATTTTCCGTTTCCTGTTCCACGCCGGTGCATTCGCTCATATTTGTCCGGCAGACAGGACAGGAAGTGTCGATGTCTCCCACCACGCACTTATCTGTGCAGGTGCAGCTGGCGGTCACTTCCTCGATTTCCTCCTCGTCCATGAGTGCCAACAAATCGGCCTCATCGACGAGGTTCAGAAAGTGGACGTTTTCCTCATCGCCGCTGCGGTCAATAATGATATAAAAGTAGTTCCCGTTTTTGGATTGAACGGTTATAAACTGCTTTTCCTCGCTCTCGGTGTCCGTTCCATCTTCGGATGAATCACTGTCGGCCTGCACAATGTCGTCCACCAGCGTAAGATTGCCGGATGGCGTCAGTGTATCCACGCTGATAACATCTCCGGCAGATAACACTTCGCTCACAATTTCAGCTGCATCGGATTTTTCGCTCTCGCTTGCGGAAGCAACAGCTTCCTCTTCGTCCTCTGATGTACTCTCAACAGTTTCCGCGGATTCGACTGTATCCGGCGTGTCGTAATCGCCGTATTCGCACCAATCATCTCCGCCGGCAAACGCTGTCACGGAAAAAGCCGCCATGCAGAGCACAGCGGCAGCCAGACTTATAAGCGGTTTGGATTTTTTCTTATTCATGCGATTCCTCCCTCATAATGTATTCAGTCGGCAAAGGAGCTGTTTTAAGGGCGGTAAGCAGCTTTGCCAGTTCATCAGGGGTAAGCCCCTGTTCGCGGACAAGGCCAACAATATCCGAGTTCTCCAGACTCTCTACTGCCTCGTCAATAACCTTGTTGCGGGCGGTGAGCTTTTCAATTTTGGCACAGTTTTTGGCTCTTTCCTCCCGCAGCTTCTCTACTTTTGGATTCATAGTCTACCTCCTTTACGGACTTGGCAGGCGGCCAAAGCAAAGCAGGTGGCTCTGCCAGTAGCTTGTGTTTATACTGGTGTACTGAATGGGGCTGCCGCAGTGAATCATCATTCCGTCCCCAACATAGATGCCGACGTGCGACGCGCCTGCCGTATCATAAGTATTTTCAAAGAAAATAAGGTCGCCGGGCTGCGCTTCGTCAGCGGAAATGCGGGTGCAGATGTTCAAAAGCCCGTTCGCGCTCAGCCGCCCCACGCTCCAGCCCACGCCGCAGTTGTTGATGACCCAGCTCACGAAGCCTGAGCAGTCGAAGCTGGTGCTCGGCGAACTGCCGCCCCAGACGTAGGGATAACCCAGATACTTTTCCGCTTCCGCAAGCATAGCGGCAAACTGCTCATCCTCCAGCGCCTCCGCGGACACCTCATAATCCGCATACTCAGTCGGCTCCAGCAGCGCTATATAACCAGATTCGGGGAATAAATCCGTTCTGTTTCCCAGCGTGGACATATACACCGCGTACATAGACAGCTGCGCTTCGCTCATCACATACACCGGCACATGGGACAGATTGAAATTGTCCAGAGTGACAGTGCAGATGTAGTAATCGTAGGACGTTTCCGTTTCATGCTCATTGCCCTCGCTGTCTGTCCAGGTTTCAGTGGTGCAGCGAGTTTCCACCTCCACGGCTTCGGTCAGCGTGTATTGGTAGTCAAAGATGGATTGCAAAATGTCACCTACATCGTCTATCGTCCATGCGCCTCCATAGAGCGCTGTGACAGCGGAAATCAGCACATAGGGGTCATGCCCGATAGCGTCCAGCTCATAGTTATACTCGTCATAGCTGTGCGCGGATTCATAGCTGTCCAGATAGTCCTGCAATTCCTGTTCCAGAGCGCAATATTGTGCCTCCGCTGCCAGCATATCCGCGTCCTCGGAGGGGTAGGTGGAAATCATCAGACTGCCTGCGCCGCTTTGAAACAAAACGGAGCAGGCAGAAAAAACGGACAAGAGCATTGCCGCAATCAGGCTCAAAGCAACTACTGCGAAAAAGCCTCCACTGTGTCGGGCAACAAAAACCGCGGCCTTGCCGCTTCCCTCCGCAGCCCGCTTTGCGGCCTTTGCGGTGGTCTGCGCCGCGCTGACCGTGCCGCCTCCGGCTTTTTTCGCGCGGGCATATTCTCTCCTGATTGCCCGCTTCTGCTGCCAGCGGGAGTACGGATTGCTGGAAAAGCCGCTGTTATGCGCAAATGTCCTGTTCAGCGCCGAGAGGTTGGCCTGAGTTTCCCGTTTCTCCGCCCTTGCCAGCCTGCTGTATGGCTTTAGCTTGCTTTGCCGGTATACGCCGGCGGCTGTATGCGCGCCCGCCTCCGCCGATTGCGCCATTGTATTCGCCGAATACACGCCGGCATTATCCTCTCCGGCCTCACGGACTTCATGGTGGAGCTTTCCTACAGCGGCGTCTGTCACGGAAGAGCGTATCAGCTTAGAGGACGGAGGCTTTTTCGCGTTTTCCGTGAATTGCAGCTTAGTTTTGACCTGACCGGTCTGCGGGTCTATGGTGCGGACTCGCTTCACTGATGCTTTTTGGGGAAGCTCTTTTTCAGCTTTTACTGCCTTGTCCGTACTCCGCTGCGCTTTATCGGCGGCCTTTCGGAGCTTGGGATTGTTCAGCTCCTCATCGGTAAATTGCAGTCTGACAGCAATAGGCGCTCACCTCCGTCTCGGCAGCAAGGGGGGGACTGTCACCGGCTGTCCGTCTCCTCGTCGCCACAGAAAAGAAAGTCCAATTCTTTGCGGTCGGCCAATAGGCCCTTTGTGAAGTCCCCAACTTCACGCGCAAACTTAGCGATTTGCAAAGTAAAATCCACGGACTTCTTTGTAAGCTCAAACAGGTAATACTTCGCAAGGTCTGCCCGTTCCTCAGCAAATACGTCAGCAACCGCAGCGCGGCTTTCCTCACAGAAATATCCTGCATCCTCCGGCTCGATCAGCTCCTCGTCCATAATGCCGCGCAAATCCTCCACATCACCGCTGGCAAGGTATCTGGCGGGAATGTTCCAGCTGTCCCACATCTCCTTAATGTAGGGCGAGAGCGATGCCATATGCCTGCGCAGCTCCGCGCTGCTCTCGCAGTCCGGCAGCTTTGAGATTGCCGCCTCTGTCTGACGAAGCATGACATAAAGCGTCAGCATATCGTCAATACGGTGTAAATAATCGTCCAAATGAATCATATAAATTTCGTCCATAATCATACCTCCAATTCAACTAATTTTGTCAATGCGCTCCTGTGCCAGAGCGCAGTATTCAGGGTTCAGCTCAATGCCGATATAGCGGCGGTTTAATTTTTTCGCTGCCGCAGCGGTGGTACCGCTGCCCAGAAACGGGTCCAGCACCACACCGCCCACGGGACAGCCCGCAAGGATGCAGGTTTCCGCCAGCTTGGGCGGAAACGCCGCAAAGTGACCGCCATGATACGGCACGGTGTTGATGCGCCACACATCACGCTTGTTGCGCATTGTTGGAATCTCATTGTCTGCGTAGCCCTGCGGTCTGGCATCGCAGATTTGTTGGTGCTTCTGACCGGGAATGTCTGCTGAATACTTGTTGCCGCTGCCAAAGGCCCGCTTCATTCGTCCGGGCGTAGACGCAGCCACCGGCTCCGCAATAGCCGCCGCATCGTAGAAATACCGCTTGGATTTTGTCAGCAGGAAAATATGCTCGTAGCAGCGGCTGGGTCTGTCCTTCACGCTCTCCGGCATGGGATTATCCTTGTACCAGATAATATTGCTGCGCAAATACCAGCCGTCGCTGCGCAGGGCAAAGGCCAGCATCCACGGAATGCCAATCATGTCTTTGGGCTTTAATCCTGCGACATGGTTGGCAAGGGACACGGCCTGCCCGTTCCTTCCCTTTGGATTTTTGGGGTCTGTACACATCCCTTTGCTGCCTGTCCCGCAGTAGGTGTCCGAGATGTTGAGCCAAAGGGTACCGTCTGACGTGAGGACGCGCCGCACCTCGGAGAAAACCTCCGTAAGCCGTGTCACATACGCTTCGGGCGTTTCCTCCCGTCCTATTTGTCCCTCCACGCCGTAATCCCGCAGGGCGTAGTACGGCGGACTGGTGACGCAGCAGTTGACGCTCTCGTCGGGCAGCTCCCGCAGCGCGGCGAGGCAGTTACTATTTATAATAGTATCCGTCATGTCTGCGCCGCCTCACCGGGCTTCGTTGTCATTACGCGGTACAATTCTGTGTCCTTGGGGAAACGGTCTATAAACGGCAGAATAACGCTGCCGTAGAACAGCAGCCCCTCGCCCTCGCCGGAGTGGGTCACATAGGAAAGCTGGTGAGGGGAGATATTGAGCTGCTTGGCTAAAATCTGCCTGTCGCCGCTGGCCTGATTGAGCATATACACATAGTCGCTGTTTTCAAAGACGTTCTCCACTTCACGAGAGGATAGGAGGTCTTTTACATTTTGTGTAATGCCTGTCGGTATGCCGCCCCATTTGCGAAAGCGCTTCCATATCTCTACCGTGTACGCCGCGGTCTGCTCCTCCTTTAACAGCAGGTGCATTTCGTCAATATAATATCTGGTGGCCTTGTGTGCCTCTCGATTGACGGTAACGCGGTTCCACACAGCGTCCTGCACAATGAGCATCCCTATCTTTTTCAGCTGCTTGCCCAGCTCCTTGATGTCAAAGCAGACAATACGGCTCTCGATGTTTATATTTGTCCGATGATTGAACACATTGAGGGAGCCGGTCACATAGATTTCCAGCGCTGTGGCGATGTACTGAGCCTCCTTTTCCTCCTGCCGCCGCAGTTCGTTGTACAGGTCCTCTAAAATAGGCATATTCTCAGCTCTTGGGTCAGCGAGATAGTCCCTATAGACCGTGCGCACACAGCGGTCAATAACGGTTTTCTCCACCGGCTGCAAGCCCTCCTTGCCGCCCACAATAAGCTCACAGAGGGAGAGAATAAAATCGCTCTTGAGGCTCAGCGGGTTTTCGTCGTCCGAGTAGTTCAGGTTCAAATCCATTGGGTTCACATAGTCGGCGGAGCTGGGCGAGATGTGTATTACCTGTCCGTGAAGATGCTCCACCAGCGGCCCGTATTCCGCCTCCGGGTCGCAGATGATAATGTCGTCGTCAGTCACGAGGAACACGTTGGCGATTTCCCGTTTGGCGGCAAAGGACTTGCCGCTGCCCGGCGTTCCGAGGATAAGTCCGTTCGGATTTTTAAGCAGCTTTCTGTCCACCATAATAAGGTTGTTTGAAAGGGCGTTCAGCCCGCAGTAAAGCGCCTCTGGCTCCATTTGAAACAGCTCCTGCGTCGTGAAAGGCACAAAAATAGCGACGCTCGATGTGGTCAAGCCCCGCTGAATCTCTATTTGATTCAGTCCCAGCGGGAGGCAGCTCATCAGTCCCTCCTCCTGCTGAAAGTCCAGCTTCTTTAGAGCGCAGTTGTGCTTTTGCGCAATGGAACTGGCCTGAAACACGTTGTTGTCCAGCCGCTGCTTGCTGTCCGCGGTGTTCATAAGAATGAACGTCAGCAGGAACATTCGCTCGTTCCGGCTTTGCAGCTCTTGCAGCAGCTTCTTGGCCTCCTCGCCGTAGGTGGCGAGGTCTGAGGGAATGAGGTCCATATCATATCCGGAGCGCACAGCGCGTTTTTGCTCCTGAATCTTCATTGAATCCAAATCCGTTATCTTGCGCTTGACCGTCTTGATGGCCTTGGTTTGGTCGATAGACTGAATGTGCATAGATACCACAAGCGAGCTTTCCATGTCCAGAAAGTCTGCCAGCAGGCGGTCATTGAGTTCTGGAGCCATGATTTGCAAAAAGGATACACAGCCGAATGTTTCTCCGATACGGAAACCGTAGCCGTTGCGGAACTCAAACGAGGACGGCGCGATGAAGTCCTTGACGGACAGACCTGTGGCGGGAAGCCAGTCCCACGAAAAGCGGAACGGCTCGTTGTCTCCGATATGGAGTATACCGTGCATGAGCTTCAAACGCTCTGCTCCGTTCAGCGGCTGCGCCCTCACGCCAAGCCGCTTAAAGCTGCTTAATATATCTGTCTCGATGCGTTCCAGCCTTGGCTTGGCACTCTTCAGCGACTCCGCCTCGATACCGAACGTAAGATACTTTGTTTTTGTCAGGCCGTTGTTGCCTCTGGCAAGCTGGCTGCGGAGCATCTCCGTGTACTCCCTGCGTATACCGTCAAAGGCGTCGCCTCTGGGCGGAATTGCAATGCTCTTTATTGCGTCGTCATTGTCTGTAGATAAATTCATAAACGAAAACTGAAAACGAATTGACGGGTCAAAGTAGTTGAGAAAATCGCACCAACCGTCAAAGATAGCCATTTTGTCCTCATTTTGCCCCAGCTGATAATTGATGTCTTGAAACTGCACTGTTTTTGTGTAGTAGCTGTCCGTCACACGGCAAATGCCGTCAGGGAACATTCGCTGAAACGGGATGCTTTCCTGTGCGGACACTTCCTTTTTATCTGCGCCCTTTGCCCGCGCAATGGCCGCTTCTATTTGCTTTTTCTCTGCTCTTGTGAGCGGTTTTGTTGACAATACGCAGCACCTCCCTGTCTAAAGAATCCTGCCGTTCCAAAACGGCATAGAAATTATTTGTTTTATACTTTCTCTGCTTGGGCCTGAGAAAGCAGACCCGAATCATGTTCCAAACAGCCTTCTCCAGCGGCTGGCCGTTCTTTTCGCACATAGCGAGCAAAAAGAATGGCAGCATGACGATAATCATGCAGATTGCGGCGGCGCTGGTGTTCATATGGCTTCTGACAAGGAAGAAAAGCGGCACACCGACAAGTGCGCCGCCTCCGAAGCAGAGAAGCTGTCTTTTTGTAAGGTTGAATAAGACCTTTGTTTTGACCGCAGTCAGGTCTTTGGGAATGGGTACATAAGCGATAATATTCACCTCCGTCAGTGGGCGTTGAAAAGACTTTTGGCGAGCGAGCCTGTCTTGAACAGTGAGAAGCACAGCAGGACGGTATAACCCATGCACGTCCAAATCGCGGTGGAGATGTTATCCGCAAGCGTGATGTTTTGGACAAGCACAGCGTATATTGCAACGCAGACGATAATTAGAAACGCCTGAAACGCCAGCGCCAGCAGACTGCGCAGGTAATTCTGCCCCATCTGACCCCATTCTCGGTTGGTCATGGTCGCCATTGGGATAGGCGCAAGCGAGGTCACTAAATAAATTTCTATCATTCTGCCGTAAACAATGATGAAAATGCAGATTGTGACCGCCCAAACCGTAAGTCCCACGAAAAGGCTTTGGAACCATAGTCCGAACAGAGGGCCAATATCCATTGCCGTAAGCTCTGTCTCCAAATCTGCCGTGACCGTTGATATGTCTATGGCCGTGCTGCCAAGTACGGCTCCGGCGGCGCTGTTTACCACGCTCT
>JAJQCF010000010.1 GCA_021202845.1 Oscillospiraceae bacterium | reverse complement strand
GCCCTTTTTCAGCAAAATGGGTGATAGGGGGACCTAAATCTGGCGAAAATTGCACTTATGATGGTTGATTTTGAGACGTTTGAACGTTAGCGCAAAGATTTTTGGCGCAAGAGCCACTTTTGCTTGCTACGAAGGTCATTTAATCATCATATCCCTAACATTG
This sequence comes from Oscillospiraceae bacterium, assembly GCA_021202845.1. Taxonomy (GTDB): domain Bacteria; phylum Bacillota; class Clostridia; order Oscillospirales; family Oscillospiraceae; genus JAJQCF01. The sequence continues at coordinate 68,493 of JAJQCF010000010.1, read as the reverse complement.
ATAATGCCCTGAAGTGATATGCTTTTGTTTGTGGAAGCAAACTCAAAAATATATTTAATACCTATCGGGGTATATGTATATTATACATATAGGGGTATTGGTTTGTCAAGGGGTAAAAAAATTAAACAACTAAATTAAGCTGTTTTTACAAGAATAACAGTATAACTTTAGAGATTATTCACATCTATTACAAATATTTGACTAATTTATTCCCCACGAAGTGTGCAGCCCGCTCTTATAAAAATCCGAGGCTGTAAAATTTCAGCCTCGGATTTTTTGTTTGCTTTTACAGCGCGGAATACTGTTCGTCGGAAACCGGCTCGCACCACTCGTTGCGGCAGTCCTCGCCCGGGACCTCAACGGCCAGATGCGAGAACCAGCAGTCCGCCTTTGCGCCGTGCCAGTGCTTCACTCCGGCGGGGATTGTTACCACGTCGCCGACGCGCAGGCTGCGCGCGGGTTTGCCGTACTCCTGATGCCAGCCCTCGCCCTCCACGCAGATGAGAATTTGGCCGCCGCCGGAAGCGGCGTGGTGTATGTGCCAGTTGTTGCGGCAGGCAGGCTCAAACGTCACGTTGGCAATGAACACCGTCTCCCGCGGGTCAGTCAGCGGCTTGAGATAGCTGCTGCCAACAAAATACTGCGCGTAGGCCGTGTTAGGCTCGCCGAGGCCGAAAGCCCCGCCGTGCGCGGCGTTTTCTGTTGACTTATCGTTCATGCTGTAAACCCCATTTCTGTAAAAATTTATTCAGCAGCGGAGCAAGCTCCCTGATTATCATACAACATAGAGCGCGCTTCAAGTCAAGATGTTTTGCAAGCTCCCGCCTCGGTAACCACGATGTCCGCGCGGCGGTCGTGCTCCGTCTGCACCGCCCGCGGCACGCGCTGCGCCTCGAACGCGGCAAGCACGGCAACGGCGTTTTTGCACTGCGGAAGATAACGGTCGTAATAGCCCGCACCGTGGCCTATGCGCGCACCGTCGGCGTCAAAGCCGACGCAGGGGACGATGACAGCGTCTATGTCCTCCGGCGCAACTGCCGCCGAGCGGGACACCACGGGCGCGCGTATGCCGTAGGCTCCCGTTTCCAGAGCCTCCGGACTCTCCGGCGCGAAAGCGGACATTATCCCTCCGGAATACGACACGGGGTAGGCCAGCGTCTTGCCGTTGGCGCGCGCCCAAGCGTGGAAGGCGGCCAAATCCGCCTCGTCCTCCGTGGCGAGGTAGGAGAGAATTACCCGCGCGCTTTTGACCTCCGGCAGCGCGGCAAGCTCGGCGCATATACGGCGGCTGCGCTCGGCGCGCTCGGTGCGCGTCAGGGCGCGGCGGGCGGCGAGGCAGGTCTTGCGCTGGCGGCTTTTCAGCACGCGCGGCAGCTCAGAGCGGATACACCCCGCCATATAGAGCGAGCCGAACGCCACGATTGGGCGACCCCGCTCCAGCGCGGCAGAAATAGCGTCCTCCGTGCTCTTGAACGCCTCGGCGGGCAGGCCGAGCGCAACGCGGATATACCCCGCGGCGTCCTCTGCTCTCAGCGCGCGGGCGCTGGCAGGCGTTGCGCATACAAAGCTCTCGGCAAAGGGCGCAAGCCGTGCGAGCATATTGGGGTAGTCCTTGTCCGCCAAAACGCCGACAAGAAACGTGAAGCGCTCCTGCGGCAGATATTCCCGCAGCACCGCGCAAAGCGCCTCGGCACACTGAGGGTTATGGCCGCCGTCCAATATAAACAGCGGGTCGCGGCTGAGAACCTCAAACCGCGCGGGCCAGCTCACGGAGCGGAACCCGCGCTCTATAGCCTCGTCGCTTATGCTCCAGCCGCGCGAGCGCAGCACATCGAGCGTTTCCAGCGCCACGGCAGCGTTTTTCAGCTGGTGCGCACCCAGCAGCGGCATTTCCAGCGTCAGCCCTTGCCACTCAAAGCGCTGGCCTTGCAGGCTGTGCGCCAGCGGGTGTACGGCGGCAAAGTCCGCAACGCGGAGCGGCACAGAATGCTCACGGCAGACGGATTTTATAACCCGCGTGGCCTCGGCAGCGCCGTCATAGCAGACAGCGCTGCAGCCGGACTTTATAATTCCCGCCTTGGCGGAGGCAATCTCCGCCAGCGTGGAGCCGAGATATTCCGTGTGCTCAAGCCCGATGTTCGTTATAACGGCAGCCTCGGGCGCGTCTATGGCGTTCGTGCTGTCCAGCTCGCCGCCCAAGCCGACCTCAAGCGCGACAATGCCGCAGTTTTGCTCCCAAAAATACTGCATGGCAACGGCGGTCACCAGCTCGAACTGGCTGGGGTGGTCGTCCATTGCCTCGGCTATGTCCCGCACCCGCTCCGTTATGGCGGCAAGGCGCTCGGGGGCTATCGGCTCTCCGCAGATTTGTATGCGCTCGCGGAAATCCTGAATGTACGGCGAGATGTAAAGTCCCGTGCGCAGACCGGCGGCGCGCAGCACGGCCTCCAGCAGCGCGCAGGTGCTCCCCTTGCCGTTGCTTCCGGCCACGTGGACAAATTTCAGCTTCTTCTGCGGGTCGCCGAGGGCGCGCAAAAGCTCGCGCGTCCTGTCAAGACCGAGCCGCGTCTCGCTCCAGCCGCAGCTTTCGATGTATTCTACCGCCTCGCGAGCCGTCATGCCGTCGCTCTTTCCGCCGCGGAGACAACGTGCTCCGCCAGCACCGCCGTTGTCAGCGCCCCTACGCCGCCCGGCACGGGAGATATGGCGTCCACTATGCCCCGACACTCGTCAAAGCGCACGTCGCCGCAGAGCGAGCCGTCGGGCGCCGTGTTTATGCCCACGTCCACAACAGCCTGACCCGCGCGCACGTGCTCCGCGCCGATTATCCCCGCGCTGCCCGCAGCGGCTATGAGTATGTCCGCGCGCGACGTTTCCTCCTCCAGAGCCTTCGTGCGGCTGTGGCAGAGCGTCACGGTGGCGTTTTCCGCCAGCAGCAGCAGCGCAACGGGGCGGCCAATCACCAGACTGCGCCCCACAACGGCGGCGTGAGCGCCCTCAAGCGGAATGTTGTAATGCTTCAGCAGACGCACGGACGCCTCCGCCGTGCAGGGCGGGTAGCCCTCCCCCGCGCCGGAGTACAGTGAAGCCATTGACACGGCGGTTATGCCGTCCACGTCCTTTTGCGGCGCGAGCGCGGCGCAGGCCGCGGCCTCGTCCAGCGTTTTCGGCAGCGGGCGCAGCAAAAGCACGCCGTGAACCTCGGCGTCGGCGTTCAACTCTTCAATTTTTTCTATCAGCTTGCCTTGGGCTATGCTTTCGGGCAGCGCCGCGCTGCGCAGCTCAATGCCAGCAGCGGCACAGCGTTTGGCGGCGGCGCGCTCATAGGCGAGGTCGTCCGCTCTTGCGCCCACGCGCACTATTGCCAAACAGGGCTTGACGCCGCGGGCGCGCAGGGCGGCGGCTCTCTCCCGAAGCTCCGCCGTAATTTTCTCCGCAGGCTCGGCGCCCTTCAGGAGTATTGCCATTATCTTACCTCTTTCAGACCAACCGCGCTCTCACGGCGGCAAACGTGGTGTCCGCGCCGTCTCCGCCCGCAAGCAGAGCCTCCGCGCGGGCGGAAAGCGCCTCCGCCGCGCTGCGGTCGGTCATGGATTTTGTGTTGATTAAAACATTGAGATAGGCCGACTGCAGCGCGGCCTTGCATATTGCGGCGGCGCAGCCCGCGTCGCTGACCGCAAGAGCCGAGCCGATGGCGGCGGTGCGGTCTATGAGCGGCAGCGCGGCGGCGCACAGCTCCATTATCTCCAGCGGCACCGCGACGGCGTCGGTGAGCGCCGCGGACATCGCCCGCTCCTTGGCGCTGCGCTGCTCCGGCGTCTCGGTGGGCATGGAATAGCAGGCCGCGAGCGGAGCGAATACCTCCGCGTCGCGCTCCGCCAGAGCCAAAAGCCGCTCCCTGAGCTCCGTCAGGCGCTGCTGCAGCGCCGCAACCTCGTCTTGGACGTCGGCATATTTCTTCTTGCCCAGCGTCAGGCTGCAAACCATGCCGCCCAGCGCCGCGCCCGTTGCCCCCGCCAGCGCGGCGGCTCCTCCCCCGCCCGGCACCGGCGACTTGGAGGCGAGCTGCTGCAAAAACTCCGTACAGGGCAGCGATGTGAATTTATTTTCCGCCATAGCGCATCAAAACAGGCCGGATATGACGCCGTTTTCGTCCACGTCAATATTCTCCGCCGCGGGTACGCGCGGCAGACCGGGCATTGTCATTATGTCGCCGGTGAGCGCAACTATGAAGCCCGCTCCGGCGCAGACCTTCAAACTGCGCACCGTCACGGTGAAGCCGTCCGGCGCGCCGAGCTTTGTCGGGTCGTCGGAAAAGCTGTACTGCGTCTTGGCCATGCATATCGGCAGAGAACCGAAGCCCAGCTCGGTCAGCTGCGCGGCCTGCTTCTTGGCGGCGGGCGTCAGCGCGACGCCGTCCGCGTGGTAAATGCGGCGGCATATGGCGTCTAACTTGTCCTCTATGGACATATCCAGCGGATAAGAAAAGTCAAAATTATTCGGCATTTCGCAAAGGCGCACAACCTCCTCAGCCAGCGCCTTGCCGCCCTCGCCGCCCTTGGCCCAGACCTCGCTGAGCGCAACATTGACGCCCAGCTCGCGGCACTTGGCCTCAACAAGCGCCAGCTCCGCCGCGGTGTCCGTGGGGAAGGCGTTTATCGCCACAACGCAGGGCAGGCCGAAAACGTTCCTTATGTTGTCAACGTGGCGCAGCAGGTTGGGTATTCCCTTCTCCAGCGCCTCAAGGTTCTCGCTGCCGAGCTCCGCCTTGGGAACGCCGCCGTGGTACTTGAGCGCACGCACTGTCGCCACCACCACGACCGCCGAGGGCGTGAGCCCCGCAAGGCGGCACTTTATGTCCATGAACTTTTCCGCTCCGAGGTCGGCGGCAAAGCCCGCCTCCGTAACGCAGTAGTCGCCGAGCTTGAGCGCCATGCGCGTGGCGGTGACGGAGTTGCAGCCGTGAGCTATGTTGGCAAACGGGCCGCCGTGAATGAACGCAGGCGTGCCCTCCAGCGTTTGCACAAGGTTCGGCTTGAGCGCGTCCTTGAGCAGCGCGGCCATTGCACCCTCGGCCTTGAGGTCGTGGGCAGTGACGGGGCGGCCGTCGTAGGTGTAGGCCACAATTATGCGCGCCAGTCTCGCCTTGAGGTCAGAAATATCGGAGGCGAGGCACAGCACGGCCATGACCTCGCTGGCCACGGTGATTTCAAAGCCGTCCTCGCGCGGAACGCCCTGCACTCTGCCGCCCAAGCCGTCCACAATGTGGCGCAGCTGACGGTCGTTCATGTCCACAACGCGCTTCCACGTTATCTGCTTCACATCTATGCCAAGGGCGTTGCCCTGCTGAATGTGGTTATCCAGCATCGCCGCCAGCAGGTTGTTGGCCGCGCCTATGGCGTGGAAATCGCCCGTGAAGTGAAGGTTTATGTCCTCCATGGGCACAACCTGCGCGTATCCGCCGCCCGCGGCTCCGCCCTTTATGCCGAAAACGGGTCCGAGGGAAGGCTCGCGCAGCGCCAAAACGGCGTTCTTGCCTATTTTTCTAAGCCCGTCGGAAAGGCCGACCGAGGTCGTGGTCTTGCCCTCGCCCGCCGGTGTCGGAGTTATAGCGGTCACAAGTATCAGCTTACCGTCCGGTCTGTCGGCCAGAGCCTTCAAAAGCCGGTAGTCAATCTTGGCCTTGTAGCTGCCGTACTGCTCGATGAACTCCGAGTCAATACCTGCCAGCTCCGCGATTTCGGAAATGTGCTTTTTCTTGCACGACTGCGCAATTTCAATGTCGGAACGAAACGCCATAATGCTGCCTCCTCTTTAGTCTCTTATCTATCAGCCCCACGCACCGCGCGCGGCTGCTTACTTTAATATTAGCATTTTTATCTCTTTTAGTAAAGTAGCTATTTGTCCGTTTTTCGCCCTCCCGACACGCACAAAGCCTGTCAAAAAGGCAAATACGCCAAGCGGGCCGCGCCAAAGCGGCGCAGCCCGCAAATTTTTTCAGAACTTATATGTTCCAGTCTCCGCGCACTCCGCAGATTTAGGATTTGGTGAGCATGAGGTCGGGTGCAAGCTCCTTCCAGTGGTCAATGCGCCGAGCCAGCTCGTCTTGGTCGTCGGGACGCATGGATATGGGAACCCAGTGCATTTCGGAAAGAGCGGTAGTTATCTCGTCAATCTTCTGGAACGGAATGGAGATAATCTGCATACCGTCGGGGAAGGGCTTGCGCACCTTTTGACCGTGGTGCATACCCACAACCAAGTGGTTCACCTTGCCGCTTATGTACGGGTAAACGAACTGCCACGAGCAGGACATGACGTGGGAGTCCCTGCCCTCCCAAAGGTCGCCGGAGATGTAGCTGTTGGCGCGCATGAGCAAGTCGGCCTGCCGCGTGTCGGCCACAACAATTATAAGGTCGGGGTCGAAGTCGCATATGGAAAGCGGAGCGAAGGTGCAGTAGTTGCTGGCGCCGCGGTTGAAGCGCGGGTTGGTGTAATAAAGCCGCGCGTTGGCCGCGGGCGTGCGGAAAACTTCAAAGTCATAGCCCGCGCGGCCGCTGCTCTCAAAAGTGGGCATATCCACCATGCCGAGAACCATTTTGCCCACGCAGTCGTCGTTTTCCGCGGTGACATAGAACTTTTTGCCGGAGGTCTGCGCCTCCTTGACAAAGGAGCAGAACGCCATGACCTTTTCCATGTGCTCCGTGTTTTCAGGCTTATCAAAGGAGAATTTGACGGCAACGGGCGCGTACTCAAACTCCATTTTTGCAAACATTTCTTTTGTCAAAGGATTCATTGTTTTCCCTCCAAAGTATAGAATTACATATCATATTTCAGTAGGAAAGTCACACTTGTATACTGGTATGCAAAGGTAAATACAATCAGGTGAAGTGCTGCTCCATTATGACAGCGGGCGCAATCTTTTCACGCTCATCCATGGACATCTTGCGCTGCACGTACTCCCAGAATATCTGCGCGCTTTTTGAGAGCTTGACGCTCTTCTTCTTGAAAATGTCGATAGCCCAGTACATATCGTCACTGTCAAACTCGCGCCAAACGGTGTCAGGGGTGGCCAGAGCGTCGGCAACGGACTGGTTTGTCAGCCCTACTCCGTTGTGCTCGCGCACCAGGCGGTGGACTGCGGTGATTTCGCCAACACGCAGCTTGGGGTGTATTTCAACGCCCTTTTCGGCGCACTTTTTGATAAACGAGTCGGCTGTCTTGAACTGCTCGTCCACCATGATAAAGTTTTCGGTGGGCAGCACGGCCAGCGGTATTTTGTCGTACTTCGCCCAAGGGTGGCTCTCGTGCATGAGGCAGACGAGCTTAAAACGCAACAGGCGGTGGCACTCAAACTTCTTCTCGTCCAGCGGTTCCATGCCGAAACCCAGCTCGACCTCCTCGTTTTCCACAACATCGTCACAAATGCAGTCCTTGTATTCGCGCAGATAGACAGAAAAGCCTTGATAAGTGTTCTCGAAGCGATTTATCAAATCCGCAGCAAACTCGCACAAAACGCCCTGCACTCCGGCGCACTTTATCTCGGCGTTTTTGGCGTCGCGCCCTTCAAAGTGGTCCCAGCACTCCTGAATGTTCTCCAACATTCCCCGCGCCCAGTCGCGGAAGTATTCCCCGTCCGGCGTTATAGTCAGCCCCTTTGACGAGCGGATAAAAAACTTGCACGAAAGCTCCGCCTCTAAATTAGAGATGGCGACATTAAGCCCCTGCGGAGAAATAAACAGCTTTTCCGCCGCAGAGGAGAAACTGCCTGTCTCGCACAGCACGCTATAATATTTTAATTGTTGAAAGTTCACGATTTCCCACATCTGTCGGACTATGCGTCCGAGCACCCTTTCCTTGATGTTATCATTTTTTATCACAGGTATATTATACACCGCAAAATTTTTGCGTGCAAGACAGGGCGGCAGCGGCGGGAACATCATAGCGCCAACACTTTGTTGTATGTAGTTTCACATTTAGTTGTTCACATCATAAGAAGCGCTATTATGAGCGCGAGCGCGAAGAGCTGAAAGCAGGCTCCTATTTTTTCATGTGTCGTAAACGGGCGTCCGTCCCGCTTGAACCACTGCGGGAAAAAAGAAGAAAAGTATTCCCTTGCGCGCTTGCTTACCATTATGGCGACGGATACAAAAATCCAGAACGTGATAAAGAGCGCCAGAACGATAAAGATAACCAGCAGCAGCGGCTGCTGCGCAAGAGCCTGAAAAAAAGTCATGGTAACCTCCCTTGTATCTGCGATTGCCGAGAGTATTGGAAAACGGGCTTACCCCGCGACCGACCGCGGAGTAAGCCCAAATAGAGATGAGCTAATTATTTCTTCTTGTCCTTGTCCTTCGTTTTCTTTTCACCATAGAAAGAGACACCGGCTATGATAACCATAACAAGAACGACGGAAATCTCCCATATTATATTAGCCATTTCTGAAGTCATGGTATATCCTCCTTATTCTTCGTCGTCTTCGGGGACGGTAAAGCTGATTTTGTTCACTACGACGCTGGACAAGCCGATTATGCAGAAAAGTATAACGCACTTTATCAGATACGGCGCCAGAAAAGAGAAATCATTTATAATAGACATATTCTTTCCTCCTTATTTTACGAGGTCATCAGCAACGCAGGCGTTGCGGTCTTTGATGAAGAGCTTCTTGAACGGGCCTTCGGCGTTCTTGTCGAACGCGGTGATGACAACATACACTACTATGGAAACGAACAGCATACCGATGGAGTTGTTGTTGCCTTCAAGATGGAACACGTAGGGCAGGCTGGTGAATGTCCAGAAGCAGTTGAAAATGCCGCAGATGATGAGCGACCAGAAAGCCGCGGTCTTGGAGCGCTTCCACCAAATGCCAAATATGAACATCCAGCAGCCGGGGAGCAGCCAAGCGAACAGCCACGTCATGGCTGTCGAAACCTCAGGCAAGATGGCACCCATAGCGGTTCCGAGTATGAACACGATGAAGATAACAGTACGGATGTAACGGGTCTGCTCCTTGGGAGTGGCCTCAGTCTTCCAGTAGTTGCAGTAAATGGTCTGGACGAAGATTGTTGCCAGCGTCAGCAGCTGAACGGCGACGGTGGAGAGCATGGCGGCTGCGAACGCTGCCATAACCCAAGCGGCCAGCCAAACCGGCAGTTCGCCGACTATCATGGCCATGTTCTGGTAACCCGGGCTGCCCGCGAGACTGGTGTACTGGCTCTGGACGGAAGTGCCCATGTAAAGAGCTATCATCAGCGCGCCGAAAATGGTGTTCATGGGAACGGCGTAGAGAGCGGCGCGGCGGAGGGTCTTAACGTTCTTAGCGGAGGCGGAAATCTGACCGGACTGACCGGCGACCATCTGGTTGAACATACCGGCGACAAGAGTACCGATTATGTAAACACGCCAAGTCTCGCCGTTGGAGAACAGCTCCAGCTTCCACTCCTCGCCGTTGGAGATGTAGTACTCGTTGACTGTCTGCCAGCCGCCGTCAATGACGCCGTTGAGGAACAGCACGGCGATTATAACGCCGATATACATAAATATGGCGTTCACCACGTTGACCCAGCCAATTTGTTCCATGCCTCCGAATATAACGTACAGCAGGCCGATAACGCCGCCGATAACACAGCCGAGGGCTATGGTGGAGCCAGTAATGGCGGAAACGACAGTGCCGACACCCTGCAGCTCGCATGTCAGAACGCCGAAGCAGCTGGCGCAGCAGAATGCGGAAACAAGTATGCCGGTGCGCTTATCGAACATCTTGCTGAACATATCGGGGATGTTGGAAAATCCAAGTCTGCGAATCCACGGTCCGGCAACGCACATCATGAGAACTATCATAATGCCGCTGGCTATCTGGTACCACAGGGCGGCCACGCCATAGCTCGACGCAGCGCCGGGCATACCCATTATGTGGCCGCCGCCGAGGCAGGTCAGAGCCTGCGTTGCCGCGATTGCAATGGCGGGCAGGCTGCGGCTTGCGGTTGCAAAGTCCTGATTTTTTGCCTTCTGGCGTTTAGTGAGCACCAGAGTTGTACCGCCAATTATAAGTATTTCAAATATGACGGTTAAGATTAGTACGCTAAAATTCATAAGCTCGCTCCTTTTTTTGAGAAATTAAAAGTTTTTTAACTGGTTCTGCGGCGGTGAGCTTTCCCGTTCCGCCAGAATCCGAAACAATACATTTGCCTTGTCATCGCCTCCCAGCGCATCGTCAGCGTTTGTACTCTCAGGCGCTTTGCCGTGTCAGCACGAGAGAATGTAACCGCCGTCGATGACCTGAACGGTGCCGGTTATCTGTGCGGCAGCCGGTGATGCAAAAAACACAGCCAGAGCGCCTATCTCCATCGGCTCTCCGAATCTGCCGAGCGGCATTTGATTGTTGATGTAATCAAACATATCGCGCGGAATGAATTTGGACAGCTCGCTGTTGGTAAAGCCCGGGGCTATTGCATTTACACGGATATTATATTTGCCAAGCTCGACCGCCATGCAGTGCGTGAAGTGGCACACAGCCGCCTTTGCGCTGCTGTAAGGGGACATAGCCTGAGTTTTGTTCACTATAAAAGCGGCGTTGGAAGCAATATTGATTATGCAGCCGCCCTTTCCGGCATCGCGCATTTTCTTGCCGAACTCATATGTCATGTGGACGGTGCCGTTGAGGTCGGTGTTCACAACATTGTACCAGTCGGTCAGCTCCTCGTCCATGTCCAGCAGCTCGTTGACGCAGGAAACTCCGGCATTGTTCACCAAAATGTCCGTTTCGCCAAACTGAGCGCTGACAGTCTCGGCAGCGGCGCGGACGCTCTTGAGGTCTGTCACGTCGCAGTCGAACGCGGCGTATTTTCCGCCGTACTCCTTGAGCTGCTCAAGAGCCTCGGCAGCCTTTTTGCTGTCGCGGCAGAGTATGGCAACATTCGCGCCGCTCTGCGCCATTGCGAGAGCAATGCCGAGGCCGAGGCCGCGGTTGCCGCCAGTTATGACCGCGTTCTTGCCGGCCAAATCAAAGGCATTTTTCATGCTTGTTATTGCAGGAATCATTGTAAAATCAGTCCTTTCCTCAGAGATTTTTCATTTTCTCGTCCAAGTCGGCTAAGATGCCGCCAAACTCGGAGTAGTACTTTTCCTTGCTCTCGTGGCCTGTCAGGTGCAGGGGCATTTTTTCGAGGTTGCCTATCACCGTCGGCGCCCACTGATAGGGGACGGACACGACCACCGTGTTTTCCGGCCAGAGCTGTCTGCCGTGCGGGCCGTGGATGAACGTGGGAACGACAAAGTTTATGTTCCCCGTCATGTACGGGTACACCATGAACCACGAGCAGCCCATGACCGCCGTGCTCTGCGAGGTGTAGCTTATGCCCGTGCTGTAGGTCGCCGCGCGCATGACAGGCTCCATTTGGCTGGGAGTACCGGCAAATATCAGCACGTCAGGCGTTTTGGTGATGCAGCGGTGCGGGACAAACGAGACATAATTCACCGTTCCGCGCGTCAGGCGCTTTACGGAGTAGTAGAGCCGCGCGTTGCAGCGCGGGGAGTCGAATACTCCCAAACGCTCGCCAATCTGACCGCTCTCCGCCGAGGGCGGGAAAGAGTCCATGCCGAGCATTATTTTGCCGACGCAGGTTTCGGGGTTGTCGTTGGCGAAGTAGAACGGCTCGTTTTTCTCCTGCGAGTAGCGAAGAATTTCGCAGAGCGACTTTTCAATGCTCGTGTCGAGCTGGGGTATTCCCTCCGGCTTGAACAGGTCGTAATAAACGCCTATGGCGGGAAGCTCCAGACCGAGCTTGTCAATTACGGAATAGTCCGGTGAGTTCATAATTTATATCACCGTCTTCAGTCGTCCATGTCGCTCCAGTTCCACTCTCTGCCTCCCAAGAACACGCTGGAGTTCATGTCGTTGCTCAGGAAGATGAGGTTGGAATCTTGGAACCTCATGCACATATCGTAGAAAAATTCCTTCATGTCCTTCGTCTTTGCCAGCTCCTCCTCCGTGGCGCGGAGGTAGGCCTTTGTGTACTCAAAGGCGCGGCCGTCAAACGGCTCACCGGCCTTGGCGTGTCCGGGAATAACGACTTCGGCGCCCAGCTGCTCCAGCTTCTCGATGTCCGCAATCCACTTGGCTCTGCCCTTGGCGCTGACCTCGCAGGTGAAGGGGTGCGCGTTGCTGAAGAGTATGTCGCTGCCTATGAGCGTCTTTATGGACGGAATCCAGACGGCGGTGTTGTACTTGAGGTCGCCCCAGAGCTGCGGCAGAACCTGAATGACCTCGCCCTCCAATTCTATGGTGTGGCTCTCCGGCAGGGGGGATATTTCGGGCAGCTTGCGGCAGAGGTTGACCTTGCCTATTATCTGTTCCCAGTGCTCCGTCTTGTCGAAGAACTGCTGCTTGATGACCTCGATGTCTTCCGGCATGGCGTAAAGCGCAGCGTCGGGGAAGGCTTCGCTGACATAGCCGACGCCCCAGTAGTGGTCGGGGTGGGCGTGGGTGCAGTAAACGGCCTTGAGGTTCAGGTTTGTCTCCGCAATCTCCGCAATGACGCGGTAAGCGTTGGCTCTTGTCCACTGGCAGTCCACAAGGACGCAGTCGGTTTTGCCCATAATTAAAACACTCGCTACGGAAAAGCCGCCCTCGTCGGCTACCATTGTTTTCGTAGCAAGCTTTCCGGGTCCGTGGGTATTCAAACGAACTTCCATCATAGCGCAATCCTCCAATACCGCAGCGGTTCGCTGCAAAATTATAGTTGTTTTTTCGTGCCGTTGGCACAATATTTTCCGCATAATTTTATGCTGTTAATAAAATGTTAAAAGAATAACCTACAAAAGTAAAGCAAGTTTTTATTGCAGTTGACTAAAAAAAGTTTTACATATTTGATTTCTACAAAATATCCGCCGGTTAGTTGTGCATAATGGTTTCACAAACAATTGTATACCAAGTCAAATTCGGCGTTTATTCAACATTTTGTTGTACCCCGAATTTATCACTTCAAACTATTGTGGTGGATGAACTGCTGGGCAATTTCGACGAGGGCAAGCGATATGTCGGGCAAGCTGTTGTCCGACACTGCAGCGGCAGGCGGATACGGCAAAAGATGAGCCGTTCGCCGTTCAGAATGTACTTCCCGTCAAACGGATGGACGGCACACATCTTCCGGGCGAATTGTGAGAGCATTTCTGCTCCTCGGTTAGCGGCATCCCTTAGCGTATACCAGGTCAACGATTGCTCCCGCAATTCTGTCCGCCACCTTGTCCGGGCAGCTCGGATTTGCTTTTTCTGCCATGATTAGTTTTGTCCCTTCCTTGCCCGGAGCAGCCGTTCCATCACATTATCCCGTGGACCGGCCCCTGTATATTCGCCGGTACAGTTCTCCCTGACAATTTGATATATTTCCGCACTCCTTTATGGCATAAGAAAAGCCCTTGCAGGATTGCTCCCGCAAAGGCTCGTCTCTATATTTTCGCTGATTATAACATGAACAAAGTCCACATTATAATCCGCCATATGCTGCCCCGACAGCACTTCCTTAAATTTAAGCGCATCGCCGCACAGCGGCGATATGCACAATATTAACCGCTTTGAGGTTAGTATATTGTAACTATAGCCTTTTTGAAATCTCGTAGTGCGCGGCCAGTTCCATGCTGTCGTCTAAAGGGGCGAGGTCGCATTGGCCGTATTTGCGCTCCAGCGCGGTCTGCAATATGAAGTCCGCGAGCGCCGGATTTTTTGGCAGTAGCGAGCCGTGGCCGTAGGAGCCGAACACGTTTTGCCAGCGGACGCCCTCCGTGCCGTCTGTGCCGTTGTTGCCGAAGCCGCGCGTGACGTGACCCAGCGGCTGCACGCCGTGTCCCAAAAACGTGCGCCCGCTGTGGTTCTCAAACGCCACAACCCCGCTGCCGCCGCAGTCGGCGGTGCAGTTGAAAAAGTAGTTGCCAATCATGCGCTCCGGCGCGCCCACGGTGTGGAAGTTCACCGCGCATATGAAGTCGCACTTTTCGCCCGTGTGCGTCTCGTAGTAGTTGCCCAGCATCTGGTAGCCGCCGCAGATGGCGAGGAACGTAACGCCGTCCGCCACCGCCGCTCTGACTTCCGCCGCGCGGCCGCGCTGCAAGTCCGGCAGCAGCACCTCCTGCTCGAAATCCTGTCCGCCGCCGATGAACACCAAGTCGAAGCCCGCGAGCGTCTCCGCGGAGCCGAGGCCGAGCGGCGTCACAGTGCAGTCAATCCCGCGCCACTCCAGACGCTTTTTCATGCAGATTATATTCCCGCGGTCGCCGTAGAGGTTCAGCACGTCGGGGTAAAGATGACAAATTTTCAGCTCCATGCTCAGCCCTCCCAGAAGTCGCTGCCGCCGGTGTGCTTTATCAGCTGCGCGCGCAGGGACAGCATGGCCGTGTAGGTCGGCATGATGTAAACAGGCTCGGCCGAGGCGGCGATTTTCTCCGCGAGGCCGTCCCAACTCGGCTCTACCGTTATCTTCTCCGACGCAACTCCGGCGTACTTTATGCGCATTGCCATATCGCAGGCGCGCGTGCCGCCGACGGTGACTGAGCCGAGCGTGCCCAAATCCGCCAGCGTCTCGAAGTCCGCGTCCCAAATCCAGCTGACGTCGGTGCCGTCGGCGTCGTTGTCGTTGAGGCAGACAACTAAGTTAAATTTGCCCTCCAGCGTCTGCAAAAACTCCAGCACGCGGCAGCAGCCCGCGGGATTTTTCACAAGCATCATGCGCGCGCCCGCGCCGCCGAGGTCGAAGCGCTCCATGCGCCCGAAGCCGCAGCGGAACTCCCCCGCCGCGTTCACGGCGGCCTGCACATCCACGCCCGCCGCCGCTGCCGCCGTCACCGCGCCCGCAGCGTTGTAAAGATTGTAGTCCGCGGGGAGATTGACGCGCATGGCGTACTGCGCGCCGTCAACGCGCAGCTCGCAGTCCGTGCAGTCCGGCATACGGGCGCTCACTCGCTCCACGGATACGTCGGCCGCCGGCCTTTTGCGTCCGCAGCGCGGGCAGCGCCAGCCGCCGAGGTGGCCGTAGGTCACATAGTCGTATTCATAGGCCGCGCGGCAGGCGAGGCAGTGCGTGGCGTCGGAAATCTCCGGCGCGGATGCACCGGCAGCGGCGTCCTTGCCAAGTCCGTACCAGCGCACGGCGTTCGGCGCGCCCTCGGCCAGCGAGGCGGTTAGCGAGCAGTCCGCGTTGAGGCACAGCACGGCCTCCGGCGCCTGCGAAATACCCGCGCGCAGGTTTTCCAGCGTGTGTGTGACCTCGCCGTAGCGGTCGAGCTGGTCGCGGAAGAGGTTCGTCACCAGTATCACCCGCGGCTTGAGCTGGCCGAAAGCCCGCCGCGCCGCTGCCTCGTCGCACTCAATGACGGCGGTTTTCACCCGCGGGCGGCCGACGCAATCGGCGTTTTGCGCCAGCTCCGTGACAATGCCGCTGAGCAGGTTGGCGCCCGAGCGGTTGGCGACGCAGTTTATGCCGCCCTCGTGCAGCGCCTCCTCCACCATGCGCGCGGAGGTGGTCTTGCCGTTTGTGCCGGTTATGGCGATAATGTCCATTTCCGCGGCCAGCTCCGCGGCCAAATCGGGACAAATTTTCAGCGCGATTTTCCCCGGCATAGCCGTCCCCCCGCGCCTGAGCAGACGTATGGCGGCGTGCGCAGCCTTGCAGACGCCGACCGCCAGTATAGCTCTTGATTTCATCAGTACACTCCGTTCCGAGCCGCCTTGCGCAAGCTCAAAAACAAATCCGCCCCCACAGGCGGAAACCATTGTGCTAACTTTAGCAGATTTTATCGGGGTTGTCAATATAAAGTGCGCACGGAAGCGGAGCAATACAAGAATACGATTTACATTTGCCGCCTAAAAAGCAAAATGACCGCTTTGTGGGCGGTCAGATGCATTTTTCCGCTGTTTGCGCAGATATCTGGCCAATATGCACTACAGTCTGCAATGTGGTATGCTGGCCAGAACGCTCCAAAAAATCTGCTTATGTCTTTCGGCATTTTGTACACCATGGCGCAAGATTGCAGAAACACGCTCACCTCTCCTGTTTCCAATTTAGAGGACGCAATCCTTGCCAGAATATCATACAGAATTGCAGTTAAGTACATCGTCACGCGAAACGCAAAAGGTTTTCAAGGTCTGCAATACCGGCAATTACCACTGCGGAATTTGTTGAAATCCTGTTCGCAGGTAAAGATTAATATTTAATTTTTTCTATAGAGCAGTTGGGCAAGGGTTTTATCTCTCGCCCTTAATTTTCCCCTATCTTCAATTTATTAAATTACTCAGATAATTTAATTCCTTCATAAAGTTCACACCAATCGTCATAATATGGATTATCCCATTCCTCTCCTGTAAAAGCCTCATACGAAACGACAATAGCTTTCACTGTTACAATCCCGCAGTCCTCATTAACCGTATAGCCAGCATCTTCACCAAATGTCTCATCAGGTACTAAATTGATGTCACTATAGTTAACCTCTTTAATATAGGACGCCTTTGACTTGTCATAATCATAACTATCTGCAATTTTTACAGGCAAATTGTTTTTATCCCAAGCAACAAAAGCGACTACCGCATTCTTAATGTCATATTCCGTGTTATTTTGTATAACAGCTTGCAACATATCAGGATATAGCGCTTTATGCTGTTCGTCCTGAACCAAATAATTGGTTGAGATTACCTTTAAATCCTGATTTGCAATCGCATCAAGAAGCTCATCAGCGTCTAATACTTCTTTCGCCTCGGTGGCTGTTGTCTCAACTGAGGCAGATGGGGAACATGCCAGCGCATAGAAATTATCCGTATCCGTTGTAACAACGATTTCTCCTGAATCGTCTATGATAGTTGATATTACAATAGTAGATAAATCACTTTTGAAATCCATGTACAAAACGCCTGTTTCATATATTTCGACAAGATTATCAGGTATTTGTAAATAGATGTAAAAATTCAAGTCTTCCAAAGCATCAATTTCAAGATATCCATTGGTTTCAAAACATAAAGAAACGTCATCATAGGTGTATTCGCCATTAGCAACAAAAGATAGATTAAATGCATATGCATCTATTGTGGAAGATGAAGTGTTTTCAAAACGACCTTTTATTATTGCAAACTGATTGCCCTCATCAACAGAAGGTGTAAAACTTAACCTATCGCTAAAATTGATGCTAAACTCAGGAACGATTTCAAAAGACTCAAAACTCATAATGAATTTATCTGTCTCTATGCTATCACCTATAGAAATCATAATAAACTTGTCCTCAGGATTTTCCTGTTGCACAATGTCCTCAACATCATTTTCACTCACTATGTCTGTTTCTGCAACTTCTTCGGTTTGTCTTTCCTCTGATATATTTGTATCTGGAGTTTCATTATCTTCTATAGAATTATTGCTTCCACAGGCACATAAAGCCAGACACATTAGCAATGCTAATATCAATGTTGTGCGTTTTTTCTTCACCATAATATATGGCCCTCCCCTATTACGTATTGCACTATAATTATACCCCCCCCCGCAGAACGTTCTGTCAATAATCTGATTACTAATTTCGTTACATTTTTATGCGCGCAGGGGCAAAGCCGCTCGCAGGGGAGGCGCTCTCCGGCGGGCGGGCTTTGGTGAATATTTATTCTCTTGCCTTAACCGCGGACTCCAATATGCTCACAGCGCCGTCTATGCCGAATATGCCGCTGTCTATGCACAGGTGATAGTTTTCGGCGTCGCCCCACTCGGCGTCGGTGTAGTAGCTGTAGTAGCTTGCCCTGTTCTTGTCGGTGTTGCGGATGCGCTTTTTCGCCTCCGCCTCGGAGATGTCGTTTCTGGCGGCGACGCGCTCGATGCGCGGCTGCATATCGGCGTGGATGAACACCGTCAGCAGGTTGTCCCGCTCTTTCAGTATGCGGTCGGCGCAGCGCCCGACTATGACCGCTCTGCCGCGCTGACCGATTTTGCGGATTTCCTCAAACTGCACGAAGGCGGCGCGCAGGTGCAGTGGGAGCTTGTGGTGCTCCGACGCGCCGACCATGCCTAATGAAGCGTTGAACCACTTGTCGGCAATTTTTTCGTCATACCTTGTGATGACCTCCTCCGACAGCCCGCTGCCCCGTGACGCTCTCTCTAAAAGCACTGCGTCATAATAGTCGTACCCCAGCCTTTCGGCCAGCTTTTCGCCGATTTCCCTGCCGCCGCTGCCGTATTGACGGCCGACGGTGATGATAAAATTTCCGCTCATTGGCTTCCCTCCTCAAATTTTCTTCCAGTTAATTTTCAGCATGATAAACGCCGTGATGAAAGCCAGCGCGTCCGCCAGCGGTCCGGCCCACAGCACACCGTCAACGCCCAAGGCCAGCGGGAGCAGGAGCGTTGCCGGAAGCAGGAAAACAATCTGTCTTGAAAGCGACAGCATCGAGGCCTGCGCTGGCTTGCCGATGGCCTGAAAGAAAACGCCGCTCACCATTTGCAGCCCGTTTATCGGACAAGCCAAGAGGAAAATACGGAAGCACTTCACGGCAAATTCGTTGTACAGCTCGGACTCCGAACCAAACAGGCCGACAATGCTCATTGGCGCGAGCTGGAAAATCAGAAAGGCCGCAATCAGTATAACAGTGGCGGCGGTCAGGATGAGCTTGTACGTCCGCTTCACTCTCGCCTTCTGCCCGCTGCCGTAGTTGTAGCCTAAAATCGGCTGCGAGCCCGTGGCCATGCCGAGCACAACGGCTATCAAAATCTGGTTTACCTTCATTGTGATGCCTATAGTCGTCAGCGGAATATCGGAGCCGTAGACGGATTTTGCGCCGTATGTCACAAGCACGTTGTTGGTGACAGCCATAACAAGAACTATGGCAATCTGCGTAATGAAGCTCGAAAGTCCGAGACTGCACACCTTGCCCACGGTTGCGGCAGACAGAACGAAGCTGGATTTTGTCAGCTTAACGCTCTTGAATCTCCACAGATATGCGATATAGAAAACCGCGTTGAATATCTGGCCAAGTATAGTTGACAGCGCGGCGCCCTTAACGCCCCAATGACAGACAAAGATAAAAACGGGGTCTAAAATAATGTTGGTGAAGCAGCCTATCAGCAGTCCGGCCATGCTGTATCTGGGGCTTCCGTCCGCGCGGATTATGCCGGCAAGCGCGGAATCTATGGCGCTGAACACGACGCCCCACACGATAATGCGCCCATAGTCCAGCGCATAGGGCAATATGTCCTCCGTCGCGCCAAAAAGCAGACACAGCGGTCTGAGGAAAATCTGGAACAGAATGCACAAAATAATTCCCGCCGCTATCGTCATGGTCACGGCGTTGCCCACGCCCTTGGCCGCGGACTGCGCGTCTCCCTGCCCTAACTTCAGGCTGAGGTAAGCCGCCGCTCCGTCTCCCGCCAGCATCGCCGCCGCAATGACAATGACGGTGAGCGGCATGATTACGTTTGTCGCCCCGTTGCCCAGATAGCCGACGCCCTGCCCGATAAAAATTTGGTCAACTATGTTGTAGAGCGCGTTAACTACCATGGAAATTATGCTCGGTATGCTAAATCTCAAGATTAGCTTGCCGATTTTCTCCGTACCCAGCGAATTGGCCGCCGCGGTTTTCTCCTGCGTCATATATATATTATACCTCCTGCGAGAAACAATTCAGCCTCAGCAATGCTCGGTTTCCCGACAAGAATATATTATAGTGCGCCCGCGCTTGAAAGAGAAGTGAATTTGTGTTATTATCAATGATGAAAACGCAATAATCGAGGCGGTTTAATTGAACATACAGCAATTAGAAACATTCATCAGAGTTGCGGATAATCTCAACTTTGCCAGAGCCGCCGAGGAGCTGAACATGACGCAGTCCGCAGTCTCCCGCCAGATACACGCGCTGGAGGACGAGCTGGGCGCGCGGCTGCTGCTGAGAACCACAAGGGCGGTGACGCTCACGGCAGCGGGCATCAGCTTCTTGGAGGACGCGAAAAAGGTTGTGGCTACCGTGCGCGGCGCCGTCGCCAAAATAGAGCACAACACGGAGGCGAATATTCCCGTCGTCTCCGTCGGCTGCCGCAGCGAGGCGGAGCTGGACTTTCTCTGCGGCGTTCTGAAAAGGTGCAGAAAACAAGAGCCGCGGCTCCACCCGTTCCTGAAGGTGGTTCCGCAGCGCTTTGCCATATCCCTGCTTTTGCAGGGAGACATCGATTTGCTGTTCGGCTTTCGGGACGACACTCCCCTGCGAGGCGGCGTAGCCTACACGGAGCTGGCGCAGCTCCCGCTCTGCTGTGTGTTTTCGGAGACGCACACTCTGTCCGCGCAAATCGGCCTCAATGAAAGCGAGCTGTACACACAGAGCATTATTCTCTGCAATGCCGTTCCGTCCAAGGCGTCGTCCTTGCAGGAGCGCATTGCCGCGCATATTCCGCCGGAAAAGACGTATTTGTGCGAAAACCTGATGTCCGCGCTCACGTTGGTGAGAGCCGGTTACGGGTTTACGATAGCGCCGAGGATTGAATTTAACAGCAGTGAGATAAAATTCGTGCCCTTGCAGGGCGAGCCGCCGCTCTCTTACGGAATGTTCCGCAAAAGCGGCGGACTTTCGCCCCACGTCAGAAGCTTTGTCTCCATGGTTAAGGAAAACGCCTGACAGCTCCTTACCCGCTGCGCCTGCGGTACTGCGCCGGTGTGCAGCCCATGAGGGATTTGAACTTGGCGATATAATTGCTCGTCTGGTTATAGCCGCAGCGTCCGGCTATTTCAGATATTGACAGCTCGCCGGAGAGCATTTCCGCGCTTTTGCGCACTCGGTACTCCGTCAGGAACTGATAAGGCGTGGTCTGCAAATGCCGGCGAAAGACGCGGCAGCACTCGCCGACGCTGATATTGGCGGCAGCGGCAATATCGGTCAAAGCGACGTCCTCCGCAAAATGCTCGTAAATAAACGACAGCATGAGCTGCAGTCTCTGTCTGCAGGTTAAATCAATCGAAAGCGCGTCTTGGCTCCCGCCTTGCAGATTTGGCAGCAGCGCGTACCACAGCTCCGCTATTTTCATTGAGATGAAGTATTCGTCCCGCTTGCCCCACACAGCGTTGATTTCGCATAAAATATTCAAAGCCGGTTCCCGCAGCATTGCGACCGGCAGGCAGCCGCCGGTGACGTACGGCAGAACATATTCCTTTTCCATGCGGCTCCCCGCGAAGAATGACAGCAGCTTATAGGGAAAATTCAAGCTGGCATATTGCCCGCCGCCTGACAGCTCCGTCACCGCATGAATCATGCCGCTGTTGATAAACGCCGCGCTGCCCTGCTCCAGCAGATAATGCCGAGCATCAACTTGCAGCGTCAGCGAGCCGCGCACGGCAAGCGTGAACTGCAATTCATCATGCCAGTGGAAATCCCGCACGCCGCGCCCGAACGGAAATACGCCGTTTTCGCTGACGCGGTAAATCTCCGCGGGAAAAAGCGGGTCTTTGTAGCTGTTGATTTCATGGTATTCCTTCTTTTCCACCGTCTCGCCCCGTTTGGTTAAGATTTTGATATTTTCTGATAAGCCTATTGTACCACAGCGGCGGCAAAAAAGCTATAATCATTTCAGTAAAATAATAAAATCAAACTTGAGGAATGATTGTATGCAGCATGATTTTGATAAACTGCCGATTTCAAAATTGGTGTTAAAGCTGGGAATACCCGCAATGTTTGCGCAGTTTTTTAATATTCTGTACAGTATCGCGGACAGAGCCTTTGTGGGGAACATCGCCTCGGAGGGCGAAATCGCTCTTGCCGCTATCGGCCTCTGCGCGCCCGTGCTGACGGCGATAACCGCTTTTTCCTCCCTCGTGGGAATCGGCGGGGCGTCCGTTATGAGCATTTCCCTCGGGCGGAGGGATTATAAGAAAGCCGCGCTTGCCGCGAACAACGCCGCTGTACTTTTGCTCGGTCTGTCGGTTGCGCTCACAGCGCTTTTGCTGATTTTCACGGAGCCTCTGCTGTATGCTTTAGGGTGCAGCGACGCGATGTACCCCTACGCGAGCGGCTATTTCAGGATTTATGTCTTGGGCACGGCGGCCGTGCTCTGCGGCAGCGGCATGAACCAGTTTATTCTTGCGCTGGGAAACGCGAAGCGCGGAATGCTGGCAGTGATGATTGGCGCGATTGTCAACACAATTCTTGACCCGGTTTTCATTTACGGCTTCGGCATGGGACTGCGGGGCGCGGCGGCCGCCACGGTGATTGCTCAATTCTGCGTGCTGCTGTATGTGTTTTCGTTTCTCTTTTCCGCTAAGTCCGCTGTCAAACTGCGCTTTGCCCGTTTGGACTATCATATTGTGCGGCAGATATTGACTATCGGCAGCCTGCCGTTTATGATTATGCTGTTCGACAACCTGCTTGTCATATCGCTGAACTTCTCGCTGCGGAAATACGGCGGCGAGGTCATGGGCGACAGATATATTTCCTGCGCTTCCATTGTCCAGAGCTTTATGGTGCTGGTGTTTTACCCCGCGCAGGGTATTACGACGGGCTGCGGCACGCTGTACAGCTACCACTACGGAGCGGGGCATTATGACAAGGTCATGCAGATTTTCAAATATGTTTTCTGCCTCTGCGCCGGATATATGCTTCTGCTCTGCGCCGCGTCGCAGCTGGCGCCGCAGGTCTTCGCGCGGATTTTTATCAAGGACTCGGACATGATAAGCCTCTCCGCCGCCTGCATACAAAAATACACGCTGGGGCTGCTGGGGGTTGCCGTGCAGTACGCCATTGTTGACGGTTTGACGGCAATGGGGCAAATACGCCTTGCTCTGCCTATATCATTTTTCAGGAAGATTTTATATATCGCCTGCGTATTTGTCATTCCGCTTTTCTGCCCGCTGGAGAGTATATTTTACGCGGAAGCGGTGTCGGATATTGCGGGGGCCTGCGTTACCGCAGCCGTGTTTATCGCGGCCATAGCTGCAAGGCTGCGGCTGAAAATGGCGCATTGAATATCGCTTTGACAAAAAATCGCTGTCCAAGCTGTTCCCTTTTTTCAAATCCTGTGTTAGAATAGAAAATAAGAAAAAACGGCGAGGAGGAGCGCAAATGTACGACAAGGCCACAAACACCACGCTCAGTCAGGACTTGGTTTCGCAGCTGTGCAAGATGATTCTTGAGGGGAAAATAAAAAAGGGCGAAATGCTGCCGTCGGAGTCCAAGCTCTGCGAGCTTTTCGGCGTCAGCCGCACCACCGTCCGCCGCGCGCTGCAAGTGCTGGCGGAGCAGAAGATAATCCGCACGGAGCGCGGCCGCGGCTCCACGGTCATCTCCGACGATTTTACGTACCTCAACGATGGCCTGCGCGCCAAAATTCGGCAGTACGAGGGCAACTTCCGCTACGCCGTGCAGGTGCGGCGTATGCTGGAGCCGCAGATTGCCCACGAAGCGGCGCTCAGCGCCACTGCGCAGGACATAGACGATTTGACGGCGATATTAGAGCTGTGCCGCGCCCGCCACGCCGACGGCGCGCTGACAACGGCGGATTTGCGCCTGTTCCACCTGCGGCTGGCCGACACCATGCAAAACCCAGTGCTGGTTTCGATGATTGAGCTGCTAATCTCGCTGTGCGACTCCCCGCCGGAGACGCAGATGCAGGTCCCCAACCCCAGCGAGCTGGCAAAGCCCGGCGTAATAGAGGAGCACCAAGCCATTTTGGACGCTATCAAGGACCACTCCCCCGAAGACGCATACTTCCTCATGCGCAAAAACATCGGCACATTCAAGTATAACTGCCTGAATGAGTTTTAAGTGAACAGACAAGAAAAAATGCTCCGACTCGTTTAAGAATCGGAGCATTTTTCTTCTGGTGGACCCGAAGGGGATCGAACCCTCGAACCTCACGGATGCGAACCGTGCGCTCTCCCAGCTGAGCTACGGGCCCTTATGCGGTCAACACAAAAGGCAGACGACTTATGTATTGTACCACATTTTTCGGATTTGTAAAGAGCTAATTTTTAAAAATTTTTAGTCCTGACGATATGTGCTCAGGAAGTCGCCTATTCTGTTCAGGGCGGCGGTTATTTCGTCCGGCTCGGGGAGCATGACGAGGCGGAAGTGGTCGGGCTGCGGCCAGTCGAAGCCGCTGCCGGGGACGAACAGCACATGGGTGTTGTGCAGAATGTCCATAGCGAACTTCTTGTCGCTGGTGATGTTGAAGCGCTTTGTGTCTATCTTCGGGAACAGGTAAAACGCGGCGTGGTTCTTGACGTAGGTTATGCCCGGTATCTGGTCGAGCGCGCGGCAGGTGGCCTCGCGCTGCTCGTAGAGGCGGCCGCCCTGGACAAGCATGGCCTGCGTGCTCTCGGGGTCGCCCAGCGCGGCGGGAATGACGAGCTGGGTCAGCGCGTTGCCGCAAAGGCGCATGGCAGCTAACTTTTGTATGGCCTCGGAGGCGGGAACGGTGAAGCTCTCCGGCCCGCTAATCACCATCCAGCCGCAGCGGAAGCCGCAGACTATGTGCGACTTGGACAGGCCGTTGAACGTGATAACCGGCATATCGGGAGCCAGCGCCGCGGTGGAGTGCTGCACATAGCCGTCCAAGGTGAGGCGGTCGTAAATCTCATCGGACATGATGATGAGATTATTTTCGCGGGCAATCTGAATCATGCCCAGCACAATCTCATCGGGGTAAACCGTGCCCGTGGGGTTGTTGGGGTTGATGATGACAATGGCCTTTGTCTTGGGCGTGACTTTGCGGCGTATATCCGCGAGGTCGGGGTACCACGCCGACTGCTCGTCGCAGGTGTAGAACACCGGCTTGGCCTCCGCGAGGTACACAAGGTTCGTCCACAGCGAGTAGCTGGGCGACGGGACAAGTATTTCGTCTCCGACGTCGAAAAGCGACGTAGCGACCATGTTGGCGACCTCGCTGACGCCGTTGCCTATGTAGATGCTGTCCGGCGTAATGCCGGTGAAGCCCTTTTTGTTCACATGGTAGTCGTAAATGGCCTGACGCGCGGCGGGCATACCCTTGACGTCGCAGTAGCCGACGGCCTTGTCCACGTTCTCCAGCAGGGCGGCGCGGAGGCTGTCCGGCAGACCGAAGCCGAATGTTGCGGGGTTGCCCGTGTTCAGCTTGAGCACGGGAATGCCGCGGGCAGTCATAGCGTTGGCCTCTACAAAAAGAGGGCCGCGTATATCCGAATGTACCGGCTCCATTCTGGCAGCCGCTTTGAAACTGTTCATATATCTTTACTCCTTTTTCAGAGACTTTTAAGAGCCGCGCCTTAGCGCGCCGACACTCCTTCAGCATGATGTTCAGTATAAGATATGGCGGCAAAAATGTCAACCCGCGTCGGTTTAATTTTCGCGAACGTTCAGCTCTGCGCAGCTGTAGAGCACGGCTTTTCCCGCCAGCTTCACTCTTTCGCCCTCCATGCGGCAGTACAGCGCGCCGCCTCTGCGGGAGGCTTGATAGGCCGCGAGCTCGCTCTTGCCCAGCCTGCTCGCCCAATACGGTGCTATGTGGCAGTGGCCGGAGCCGCAGACGGGGTCCTCCGCCACGCCGCACTTGGGCGCAAACGAGCGTGAAACGCAGTCAAAATCCTCTCCCGCGGCCGTGGCGTGCAGAAGCAGCCCGTCCAAGGCGAGGAGCTTTTGCTGATTGGGATTCAGGCTCTTTACGACCTCGGCGTCGTCAAATACGCAGAGCAAATCCCGACCCATATACGCCTCCCGCGGAGCCGCGCCGATTGCCTCGGTCATCTCTGCCGTCACCGGCACGGGCCGCAGGCTGTAGGCCGGAAAATCCATTTCGTACAGCTCGCCCTTTCTTGCCACCGTCAGCGTGCCGCTCAGCGTATCAAACGCAACCTGCACCGCGTCCTTTTCGTAAAAGCTCGTAATGACAAACGCGGCGGCCAGCGTTGCGTGGCCGCAGAGGTCAATTTCCCCGCCCGGCGTAAACCAGCGCAGGCTGTAACGCCCGCCCGTTTTGACCGCAAACGCCGTCTCCGAGAGATTGTTTTCCGCGGTGATGTCCGTCATCAGCTTTTCGGAAACCCACTTGTCCAAAATGCACACGGCGGCGGGGTTTCCGTGGAAAATTTCATCTGTGAATGCGTCAACAATATACTGCTTCATGTCGTAAGTTCCTTTCGATTGGCAAATTTATCGGATTTATGTATCAATGCGCTCATTGTGCCGGCAAAGAGGCACAGAGCGATGTCCGCGGTCCAGATAGGGGCGTAGCTCCCCGTTAAGCTGACAAGCACGCCGCCCAGCCAAGAGCTGAAAAAAGCTCCCACCTGATGTACAAGGAACAACAGTCCGATGAGCGTCGCGGCTTGTTTCAAGTCAAAATTCTCGTTGACAAGCCCCGAGGTCGGCGACACGGTGGCATCACCCGTCAGCCCCAAGCCGGTGGAAAAAATGACTGCGGTGGCGACTGTTTTGGGCAGAACAAACAGGTAAAGCGCGACCCACACGGCGCGGAAGCCGTAGTAAAAGGCCAAAAGGCGGCTTTTGTCCAGTCTTGTGCTCAAAAATCCGGACGCCAGCGCGCCCGCTATGGTGGAAATGCCGTAGACGGAAAAAGCCCAGCTTGCGGCTGTTTCTTCAATTCCGTAAGAGACGTACTGCGAAAACAGGTGCGACTCGATAATCACCATGTGAAAGCCGCAGGTGGCAAAGCCCGCCAGCAGCAGGCGGTAGGTGCGGCTGCCGAGCGCCTTGGCAAAGGGCAGCGGCGCTCTCGCCTCCTCTCGTCGGCGCTCCTTGGGGTCGCGCGAGGTGACAATTAAGGCGGCGGGAACCAGAAGCAAAAATATTGCCGCGAAGCAGGGAGCCGTTAATTCCAGACCGCCAAGAGACAGCAGCCGCTGTATTACCGGCGCGAAGATAAAGCCGAACATACCGCAGGCGGCGTTGAGCATTCCCGATATTGCCATGGCGTTTTCCGGCCCCACAAAGCGTATGGACGAGGCCAAAATCAGGCCGAAGGCCAGCGTGCCGCAGCCGAGCCCGAACAAAACGCCGAGAGACAGCATCAGCGCCGCCGGCGACACGGCAAAGCGGATTCCGGCCATGCTCACCGTGAGCAAACCGGCTCCCGTCAGCATGACGAACCTGTTGGACGTTTTGGACGCCAGTATGCCGAACAGCGGCTGCGAGGCGCCGAAAACAAGCTGCATGACGGCTATGCACAGGCTGACATCGCTGTAGTCCGCGCCGCACTGCCGCGCCATAGGCGTAAGCAAAATCCCCACGTTCGCGCGCACGCCCGCACCTATGCCGTAAAGCGCGCAGGAAACCAGCCCAAAGGCAATTACTGCAAAAACTCTCTGTCTGGCTTTCAACCGCTTCAACTCCCCTCTTGCCTTTTGCTTGACAATAGTATATACTTAAATTCAGCATAAGTAAAACGAAACTTTCTAATGATTACATAAGGAGACTTAAAGTATTGAACCGCTACATTGCGCTGCAAAAAATTATTGAGCTGGGCAGCTTCACCAAAGCGGCGGAGGCTCTTGGATATACGCAGTCTGCCATGAGCCAGATGATTACCTCGCTGGAAAACGAGCTGTCAATAAAGCTGGTGAACCGCTGCCGCTCCGGCACACGCCTCACCGCCGAGGGCGCGGAGCTTTATCCGTATGTCGAGAGCCTTGTAAACCAATATAGGGCAACGCAGGAAAAGGTCAAGGACATCAAGGGGCTGGAGACGGGCGTTATCCGTATGGGCACAATATCCAGCATAT
This sequence comes from Oscillospiraceae bacterium, assembly GCA_021202845.1. Classification (GTDB taxonomy): domain Bacteria; phylum Bacillota; class Clostridia; order Oscillospirales; family Oscillospiraceae; genus JAJQCF01. The sequence goes on along the minus strand of JAJQCF010000010.1, from coordinate 40,791 downwards.
CCGCTCATTGGCTGCCGGAGCTGCTGAAAAAGTTCCAGACCGATTACCCCGCCGTGGAGTTCGTGCTTCATCAGGGCGACTACACATCGATTCAGGAGTGGATTAAAACCGGCACGATTGACTTCGGCTTTGTGAACCCCGCCGCCGCGTCCGGCATAAAAACAGTGCCGCTCAAGCAGGGGGAAATGCTTGCCGTTCTGCCCGAAGGCCACCCGCTGGCCGAGCTTGACCCCGTACCTCTCAAAGAGCTGGCGCGCGAGCCGTTCATTCTTTTGGAGGAAGGACATTACTACGAACCTTTGGAGGGCTTCAAGGCGGAGGGCATAACGCCGAACGTCAAATACACCCTGCACGACGATTACTCCATTATGACAATGGTGGAGGCGGGGCTGGGCATAAGCATACTGGCGGAGCTGGTGCTGCACCGAACGCACTACCGCCTCGCGCTGCGCCGCACCGAGCCGCCGATTTACCGCACCGTCGCCGTCGGTTACAAGGATTACGGCAGTCTGCCAATGGCGGCAAAGAGATTTATCGAGCTGCTCAAGGCAAGCGTCGATATGCTGCCGTAGGAACGGGAGAGCGAATTTTTGCACAAACTCTGCGTGAGGAACGGGACGGGAACGATGAAAACAATATTGATTGTTGATGACGATATTTATATCGGCAATGTTGTGGAAGAGCTGTTGGCGAAAACGCCTCCAGCATTGTCGTCCGCTTTCCTGACACATAAATATCCGAAGTTGAATTTTTGTTGAACTCTCCGCCGCCCAAAAGCAAATAAAAAGTCAGTGCCCGACGCCGCAAAGCGTTGGAAACACTGACTTTTTTGCTTGGTATGCCCGATGCGATTTGAACGCACGACCTTCAGAGTCGGAGTCTGACACTCTATCCAGCTGAGCTACGGGCACATATGCGCGGCGCTGCTGTGAGCGCCGGCGAGCGGAAATATTATAGCAGAAACGCGGCGCGGTGTAAAGCAATTTTTTGCGCTGCGGCTCAATGCATGAGCAGCAGCCACGTCATGAGCGGCACCGTCACCACGCTCAACACCGTCGTCATAAAAACGCCGCGGGAGGCCGAGAGAATGTCGCCCTTGTATTCTATGCTGAGTATGCTCGCCACGGCCGCCACGGGCATTGTACACTGCACGACCACAACGTCGAAGAACAGCTCGTCCGTGACCACAAGCCGGCAGACCAGCCACGCGACAACGGGTATGACAATAAGCCTGAGCACGCAGAGCACATATATGCGCCAGTCGCCGAACAGGGTCTTGATGTGCATCTGCCCCAGCGTCGCGCCGATTACGAGCATGGCGCAGGGTATGGTCATGTCGCCTAAAGTGTCGCAGACCTCGCAGATTACATACGGCGCTTTAATCTCGCAGAAGAAAATCACCAGCGAGAGCAGCGTGGAGATGAACGCGGGGTTCAGGAACAGCTTTTTGTCAAACTTGAGCCCGTGCCCCGTCATCAGCACTATGCCGTAGGAGTAGCTGAGAAGGTTGAACGGCAGCGTCATCAGCGAGGCCAAGAAAATTGCGCCGTCGCCAAACAGCGAGGCCACCACGGGGTAGCCCATGAAGGCGCAGTTGCCGAAAATCAGCATGAAGCGGAACGTGCCGCGGCTCTCCTTGGTCGGACGCAGCAGCGGCGTCAGCACATAGCTCAGGGCGATGAACACCGCGAACAGCAGGCAGTCCACGCCGATGAACTTCAAAACCTCTAACTTGGAGTACGTCAGCTCGTTATTGAGCACGGCGGCGAACACCAGCGCGGGCTGGCATATGTAAAGCCCGACCTTGTTGAGCTTTTCGTTGCCCACCTTGTCTATTATATTCGTGCGGCAGGCGATGAAGCCGACAACCATGAACGCCAGCAAAATAAGCATCTGCTGGACGATAGATTCAACGCTCATTCCCATTTTATCAGAGTCCCAAATAGTCCAGCTGCTCGGGCGTGAGCGCGTCGATGCTTATGCCCAGCGTCTCCAGCTTCTTCTTGGCGGTGGCGATGTCAGTCTCGCGCGGGACGGGTATCACGTCGGGCGCGGTCATGCCGCGTGTCTCGGCCAGATATTTTGCGGAAAGCGCCTGAATGGCAAAGCTCATGTCCATAATCTCCGCCGGGTGTCCGTCGCCGCTGGCGAGGTTCACAAGCCGCCCCTCGGCCAGCACAAACACCGTTCTGCCGTTTTCAAGGCGGTAACCGGCTATGTTGTGCCGCGCCTCATACTTGGCAATCGCGGCCTTTTCCAGCGCGTCCATAGCGATTTCCACGTTGAAGTGCCCCGCGTTGGACAAAATTGCGCCGTCGTGCATACTGTTGATATGCTCCATTGTGATAACGTCGCGGCAACCGGTGACGGTCACAAAGAAGTCGCCCAGCGGCGCGGCCTCACTCATGGGCATGACGCGGAAGCCGTCCATGTGCGCTTCTATGGCCTTCACGGGGTCAATCTCCGTCACTATGACCTTCGCTCCCAGCCCCTTGGCGCGCATGGCAACGCCGCGGCCGCACCAGCCGTAGCCCGCCACGACGACATATTTGCCCGCCACGATGAGGTTCGTCGTGCGGTTTATGCCGTCCCAGACGCTCTGGCCGGTGCCGTAGCGGTTGTCGAAAAGGTGCTTGCAGTCGGCCTCGTTGACCATGACAACGGGGAAACGCAGCTTTCCCGCCCTTGCGCGCGCCTTGTCGCGCAGTATGCCCGTCGTTGTTTCCTCGCACGCGCCGTAGACGTTGGGGATAAGCTCGGGGAACTCCTCGTGTATCATCTCCACAAGGTCGCCGCCGTCGTCAATTATAATGTTCGGTCCGCAGCGCAGTGCCGCGCGTATATCCTCGGCGTACTGCGCGTCCGTCGCGCCGTGGTGGGCAAAGACCTCGATGCCGCCAGCGGCCAGCGCCGCCGCCACGTCGTCCTGCGTGGAGAGCGGGTTGGAGCCGGTGACGTACATCTCCGCGCCGCCCATAGCCATAACGCGGCAGAGCCACGCGGTCTTGGCCTCCAAATGCACGGAGAGCGTGACCTTCATGCCCTCGAACGGGCGGTACTTCTGGAAGTCCCGCGCAATCGCCGCCAAAAGCGGCATATTCCGCGCCACCCACTGTATTTTTGTCTCGCCCGACGGCGCAAGCGAAATATCTGTTATGCTGCTCATAAGCCGCGCTCCTCTTGAATTTGATATGATGATATGATTTTTAAACACTAAAGAAAACCTGAACCGGTTTTCTTGAGAAAAGAGGTTCAGGACAATCTTGGTGGGGGAAGGTGGATTCGAACCACCGAAGGCATCGCCAGCAGATTTACAGTCTGTCCCCTTTGGCCACTCGGGAATTCCCCCATATGATATTGTGCGGTCTGGAGCTGGTGGACGGACTCGAACCCCCGACCTGCTGATTACAAATCAGCTGCTCTACCAACTGAGCTACACCAGCACAGCAACAAGCAAGAATGATAATACCAAAATTCGCGGCGTTTGTCAACACATTTTTTCGTCCAGAAGCAAATTTTTTTCGCGGGGCTTGACTTGGAGCTGACTCCAAGCTGTATAATCAAACGGAACCGTATTTTATAATGATTGAGTCACGGACACACAGCAAAATCAACGTACAAAAGGGTGAAATTCTTATGACAATAAAAGAAGTCAGCAAACTTTACGGACTCACGGAGGACACGCTGCGCTATTATGAGCGCGTCGGCGTAGTACCTTCCGTCGCGCGCACGGCGGGCGGCAGGCGCGATTACACCGAGGAGGACGCGGCGTGGGTCGAGCTGGCCTGCTGCCTGCGCAGCGCCGGTCTGCCGGTTGCGGTCATTGCGGAATATGTGCGGCTGACGCAGCAGGGCGGCGGCACAATCGGCGCGCGGCTGGAGCTGCTGGAAGGTCAGCGCGAAAAGCTCCTGCTCCAGCGCCGCAAATTAGACGCCGCGCTGGATCGTCTGGACTACAAAATAGAGCGCTACCGCGAGGCGGAGCAAACCGGCGAGCTGACATGGGGAGAGTGCAAATAGCCGCTTTCGCCGCCATTTTCGCTATTCAATTATAATTTAAAGGCACGACTTAGCCTGCAAAATTTTTTCGGCTGATGAAGGATTTTTATTGCGTTTCAAATATCCATAAAACCCTCTTGACTTTTTCACTTTTATGCGTTATTGTTTAAATGGCTAAAATCTATTTGCGTTTTATCCAAAAAAGAGAGTTTGAAAAAGAAAGGTTCTGTTTGATTTGGCACTGAAAATTATCCTTTTAATCGTGTTCTTCGGCGTACTGGTCTATGTCGGCCTCTACTGCCGCCGCCACGCGACGGACGTAAACGGCTTCGTTCTCGGCGGGCGCTCCGTCGGCCCGTGGCTCACTGCCTTTGCTTACGGCACAAGCTACTTCTCCGCCGTCGTGTTCGTCGGCTACGCCGGACAGTTCGGCTGGAAGTACGGCATTGCCGCGACGTGGGCGGGCATAGGCAACGCCCTCATCGGCTCGCTTTTGGCGTGGGCGGTGCTCGGCAGACGCACGCGCATTATGACGCAGCACCTCAAGAGCGCAACAATGCCCGACTTCTTCCAGAAGCGCTACAACTCCAAGTCGCTGAAGATTGCCGCCTCGGTCATAATCTTCATCTTCCTCATACCCTACACCGCCAGCCTCTATAACGGCTTGAGCCGCCTGTTCGGTATGGCCTTCAACATCGACTACTCCGTCTGCGTCATCGTCATGGCGGTGCTCACCGGCATTTACGTCATCGCGGGCGGCTACATGGCAACCGCTATAAACGACTTCATTCAGGGCATAATCATGCTCTTCGGCATAGTGGCGGTCATAGCCGCGGTGCTGGCGAGCAAGGGCGGCTTCATGGCCGCGTACACGGGTCTGAGCGAAATCACCGACCCCAGCTACGATATGTCCGGCGCGTTCGCCTCGTTCTTCGGCCCCGACCCGCTCAACCTGCTCGGCGTCGTCATTCTCACCTCGCTCGGCACTTGGGGACTGCCGCAGATGGTGCAGAAGTTCTACGCTATCAAGAGCGAGAGCGCCGTCCACAAGGGCATGATAATTTCCACGCTGTTCGCGCTCGTCGTCTCCGGCGGCTGCTACTTCCTCGGCGGCTTCGGGCGTCTCTTCTCCGACCAGATTGACATCTCCGCCAACGGTTACGACTCCGTTGTGCCGACCATGCTCTCCGGTCTGCCCGACATACTCATCGCTATAGTCGTCATTCTCGTTCTCTCGGCCTCTATGTCCACGCTCTCCAGCCTTGTTCTGGCCTCCAGCTCCACCCTCACGCTGGACTTCCTCAAGGACAATATTATAAAGAACATGAGCGAGAAAAAGCAGCTCGTCATCATGCGCGCGCTCATCGTTGTGTTCATACTCATCTCCGTTGTCATCGCGCTCATTCAGTACAACTCGTCCGTCACGTTCATCGCCCAGCTCATGGGAATATCTTGGGGCGCGCTGGCGGGAGCCTTCCTCGCGCCGTTCATGTACGGCCTGTACTCCAAGCGCATCAGCAAGGCGGCCTGCTGGGTCTGCTTTGTGTTCTCCACCATCGTCATGCTGGCCGACATACTCGTGCCGAGCATCTTCCCCACCGTCCTGCAAAGCCCCATAAACTGCGGCGCGTTCTGTATGCTGGCCGGCCTTGTCCTCACGCCGTTAGTCAGCCTCTTCACCAAAGCCCCCGACCGCGAGCTGGTAGACAGCATGTTCGCCTGCTATGACGAGAAAGTAACCGTAAAAGCCAAAGAAGCGCTGGGCAATGAGGAGAACTGAAATAATTTATCTGTTTTCGCTCCGCTGCGCCGGCAGTAAACAAATACTACAAAAGCGGAAAGCCTTTAAGCTTTCCGCTTTTGCTGTTTGTTCATTATTCATGCTCAATCGGCACTATCGCCAGCGTCTTTCCCAGCGGCGCTAATACCTTTAAGACAGTATCAAGCCGGGGGCTTGTGCTTCCCTTTTCCATTCTTGCAATAACGGGCTGCTTTACTCCGCTAAGCTCTTCAAGTTTCTTTTGGCTTATCCCCTTCTCCTGTCTGGCCTTAATAAGTTCGCCTATTATGGCTACTCTTAAATCGCTTGCTGCTATTTCTTCGGGGGTAAAAATCTCTTTCTCCAACTCTTCCCATGTTCTGCCCAGAGCGCTGTTATTCATCATCTTCACTTCCTTCAAGAAGGTATGCAAACTATCGCCTTACGCTCTGATTATACTTAGAAGTATCAAATTTTCAAGTGCTTTTAAGTCATTTGCATACCACCGCTCCGCGCGGCCTAAATCCCGCTGCATAAATCTGTTGCAAAAACTCGGGGGGCGTGATACTATAGATAGACAAATCCGAAAGCGAGGGAAACTGGAATTGGCGATTTTGCTTACCGGTGGCATGGGATATATCGGCTCCCACACCGCCGTTGAATTTTTGAGTGCCGGAAAAGAAATTGTCATTGCGGACAACCTGTCCAACAGCAGCATTACCGTGCTGGAAAACATCGAGAAAATAACGGGCGCGCGCCCTAAGTTCTATCAGATTGACGTGGCGGACGGCGAGGCGCTGGAGGCTCTGTTTGCGGAAAACGACATCGACGCCGTCGTGCATTTTGCGGGGCTGAAGTCCGTCGGCGAGTCGGTGGCCAAACCGGTGGAGTATTACCGCAACAATTTAGACACCACGCTGACGCTGCTGGAGACAATGGCGCGGCACGGGTGCAAAAAGTTCGTGTTCAGCTCCTCGGCCACCGTTTACGGCAGCGCGAACAGCGTGCCGTTTTCCGAGGATATGCCCACCGGCGGCTGCACGAACCCCTACGGCTGGACAAAGTACATGATTGAGCAGATTCTGCGCGACGCCGCCGCTGTGGACAAGGAACTGGCGGTCGTGCTTCTGCGCTACTTCAACCCCATAGGCGCGCACGAGAGCGGGCTTATCGGCGAAACTCCGAACGGCATCCCCAACAACCTCATGCCCTACATCACCCAGACGGCGGCGGGCATACGCGAGCGGCTTTACGTTTTCGGCAGCGACTACCCCACGCATGACGGAACGGGCGTGCGCGACTACATCCACGTTGTGGACTTGGCAAAGGGTCACGCAGCGGCGCTGGACTACGCGCAGGAGCACATCGGCACAAGCGTTTTCAACCTCGGCACCGGCGTCGGCTACAGCGTCATGGACGTGGTAAAGGCGTTCGAGCGCGCCAACGGCCTCGACCTGCCCTACGAGCTGGCTCCGCGCCGCCCGGGCGACATTGCGGAGTGCTACGCCGACACCTCCAAGGCCAAGGCCGTACTGGGCTGGACAGCGGGCAAGACGCTGGACGATATGTGCCGCGACTCGTGGCGCTTCGAGTGCCTTGCGCGCAAAAAGAGTTGACATTCGGCAGGTATACAGATAGAATAAAGTGACACAACACGCAAAGGAAGTACACTCAAGCATGATGAAGTTAGAAGATTTCAAGGCCGCCAGAAAGGTTCTGGACGGCGTACTGCACCCCACAAATTTGATTTACAGCCCCACATTCTCCAAGAAGTCGGGCAACAACGTCTACTTAAAGCCCGAAAATATGCAGGTCACGGGCGCTTACAAAATACGCGGCGCTTACTACAAGTGTTCCACGCTCACGGAGGAGGAGAAGTCACACGGTCTCATTACCGCCTCCGCAGGCAACCACGCGCAGGGCGTGGCCTACGCCGCCGCGGCTTCCGGCATCTCCGCCACCATAGTCATGCCCACCACCACGCCGCTGGTCAAGGTGAACAACACCAAGGAGTACGGCGCGGAAGTCATACTCCACGGGGAGACGTTTGACGACGCGGCGGAGCTGGCCGCCAAGCTCAGCGAGGAGCGCGCTCTTACGTACGTCCACCCGTTCAACGACCTGACCGTCGCCACGGGGCAGGGCACAATAGCCTACGAAATATTTCAGGACCTGCCCGACGTTGACGTGATACTTGTCCCCATTGGCGGCGGCGGACTGTGCGCGGGCGTCAGCACCCTTGCCAAGCTGCTGAACCCCTCCGTCAAAGTCATCGGCGTGGAGCCTACGGGCGCTGCCTGCATGAAGGCCAGCGTGGAGGCCGGCCGCGTCGTCAGCCTCGCCAGCGTGGAGACCATTGCGGACGGCGTCGCGGTCAAGACCCCCGGCGACAAGGTTCTGCCGTATATTCAGGAAAACGTGGACGACATCGTCACCATTGACGACAGCGAGCTGCTGGACGCTTTCCTTGACATGATGGAAAAGCACAAGATGGTGGTGGAGAACGCGGGGCTGCTGACCATAGCGGCGCTCGGCCATTTGCAGGAGCGGGACAAAAACGTAGTCAGCGTGCTCTCCGGCGGCAACATGGACGTTATAACGCTCTCGTCGCTCGTGCAGCATGGGCTTATAAACCGCGGGCGCATATTCACCTTTGCGGTGCAGCTGCCAGACCGCCCGGGCGAGCTGCTGCGCGTGGCGGAGCTGCTGGCGCGCATGAACGGCAACGTAATAAAGCTCGACCACAACCAGTTCGTGAACATAAACCGCCAGTCCGGTGTGGAGCTGCGCGTAACGCTGGAGGCGTTCGGCCACCGCCACAAGGCCGAGATAATGGCCGCCCTTGCCGAGGCGGGCTACAGCGCCGTAGAGGTTCTGCCCTCGCACCTGTACGACTGATTAGGCTGAATTTCATATTAAAATTAGCGGGTTTCCGTCGGTGATTTCTGACGGAGACCCGCTTTTTTTTGCGTTTTTCTGCGGATTTTACATAGATTTTACGAAAAGGGTGTTTTGCGTTTTACATGGGGGAAGTAGACTTGTCTCGTATCCGAAAGGAAATATCAAATTAAGAACAATAAGAAGGAGTTCAAAATGAAAAAAATTATTTGCATTATGACCGCGGCTCTTATGACCGTCTCACTGCTGGGCGGCTGCGGTTCCTCTTCCAGCAGCACCGCCGCAAGCACTGACACCGCAACCGAAGCCCCCGCCCAGACACAGGCAGCGGCGGCAGCGGAGGACAGCGCAGCCGACGAGGCCGAAGCCATCTCCCTTGGCTACATCACCGTTGTTTCCCGCGAGGAAGGCTCCGGCACACGCGGCGCTTTTGTTGAACTGATGGGCATTGAGGACGCCGACGGCAACGACGCCACCACAATGGAGGCTGAAATATCAAACTCCACTTCCGTCGTCATGTCCACCGTCGCCGGCAACACCGCCGCTATCGGCTATGTCTCCCTCGGCTCTCTCAGCGACACCGTCAAGTCTGTCTCCGTGGACGGCGTTGAAGCCACCGTTGACAACATCAAGGCCGGTTCCTACGCCGTGTCCCGCCCGTTCGAGATTTGCTACAAAGAAGAAAATCTCACAGAGCTTGGCCGCGACTTCATCAGCTACATAATGAGCGCCGAGGGTCAGGCTATCATCGCCGAGGAGGGCTACATCGCCGTTGACGAGAGCGCGGAGAGCTACACCGGCTCCGGCATGAGCGGCACGCTGAGCCTGAACGGTTCCACCTCCGTCTCCCCCGTCATGGAGGTTCTGGCCGAGGCCTACCGCGAGATTAACCCCAACGTCACCATTGACATTCAGCAGACCGGCTCCGGCTCCGGCATCACCGCCACCATTGACGGCTCCACCGAGATAGGCATGAGCAGCCGTGAGCTGAAGGACACCGAGCTGGCCGAGGGCCTGACCGAGATGCAGATTGCCCTTGACGGTATCGCGGTCATAGTCAACAACGAAAACCCCGTTGAAAACCTCACCAGCGAGCAGATATGCCGGATATTCCTCGGTGAAGTCACCGACTGGTCTGAAATAGGATGAACGGATTCAAAGAAAAGTTTTGGCAGGCGGTCTTTTTACTGACCGCCTGTGTCTCCATTGCGGCGGTCGTGCTGATATGCGTATACCTGCTGGGCAACGGAATACCGACCATTTTTGAAATCGGTCTCAGCAACTTCTTCGGCACCACATGGAAGCCGAGTCAGGATTTATACGGCATACTGCCGATGATAGTCGGCTCGGTGTACGCCACCGCGGGAGCGATAATAGTCGGCGTGCCTATCGGCCTGCTGTGCGCAATCTATCTGGCGCGCTTCTGCCCCAAGGCTATTTACCGTGTGCTGAAGCCCGCGATTGACCTCATGGCGGGAATACCGTCCATAGTGTACGGCTTCTTCGGACTTATGGTTATTGTCCCCGTCATTCAGGATTTGACGGGCACGAGCGGCAAGAACCTGCTGACGGCCTCGCTGCTGCTGGGCATTATGATTCTGCCGACCATAGTTTCCGTCGCCGAGTCCAGCCTGCGCGCCGTGCCGGAGAGCTACTACGAAGGCTCGCTCGCCCTCGGCGCGACGCACGAGCGGAGCGTTTTCGCCACCGTTGTCCCCGCCGCCGCCTCCGGCGTTATGTCCGCTGTCATTCTCGGCGTGGGGCGCGCAATCGGCGAGACTATGGCCGTGATTATGGTCGCCGGCAATCAGGCTGTAATGCCCACCAGCATACTCAAGGGCCTGCGCACAATGACGGCCAACATCGTGCTGGAAATGGGCTACGCCTCCGGCCTGCACCGTGAAGCGCTCATCGCCACGGGCGTCGTGCTGTTTGTGTTCATTCTCATAATCAACATTTGCTTCTCGCTTATGAAAGGTCGCGGCTCCAGATGATAAACAAGGTAACTACCCGCGAGAGGGTACGCAGCTACTTCCGCCACCCGATGGCGCTGATTGAATTTCTGCTCACGCACATTGCCGCCATAATCGCGGCCTTCGTCGTGATATTTCTTATAGCATACATACTCATAACCGGCGTGCCGCACATATCCGCCGACCTGTTCGCTTGGAAGTGGACGACGAAGAACCAGTCGATGATGCCGGCCATTGTCAACACGCTGGTGATGACGTTCCTCAGTCTCATAGGCGCGGTGCCTATAGGCGTCTGCTCCGCCATTTATCTTGCCGAGTACGCCAAGCGCGGCAATAAGCTGGTAAAGCTGATACGCCTCACCGCGGAAACGCTGCAGGGCATACCCTCCATAGTGTACGGCATATTCGGCTACGTGTTTTTCAATATCGCGCTCAACTGGGGCTTTTCGCTGCTGGCGGGCGCTGTGACGCTGGCGATAATGGTGCTGCCGCTTATACTGCGGACGACGGAGGAGGCGCTGCTCTCCGTCCCCGACTCCTACCGCGAGGGCAGCTTCGGCCTCGGCGCGGGCAAGCTGCGGACGGTGTTCCGCATAATACTCCCCACCGCAATGCCCGGCGTGCTGGCGGGCGTGATACTAAGCATCGGCCGCATTGTCGGCGAGAGCGCGGCGCTCATATTCACCGCCGGCACCGGCACCGGCAACCTCTCGTTTGTCACAAGCAGCGGCTCATTCAGCCTGCTGGCGCCGCTTTTCCAGTCCACGCGCACGCTCTCCGTCCACCTGTACGCGCTGATGAACGAGGGACTTTACACTGACGAGGCGCACGCCACGGCGGTTGTGCTGCTTGTGCTCGTGGTGGGGCTGAACGCGCTGTCCAGCTTCGCGGCCAAAAAGCTCACCGCGAATAAGGGCTGAGGCAAAGACAGAAAGGGTTTTATAATAATGGATAAACTCACTATTACAAATTTGAACCTATACTACGGCGAGCACCACGCGCTCAAGGATGTGAACCTCGCCATTCCCGAAAAGGGCATCACGGCCTTCATCGGCCCCTCCGGCTGCGGCAAGTCCACGCTGATGAAGTCCATAAATCGCATGAACGACCTTGTCGAGGGCTGCAAAATAACCGGCTCGATAAAGTTAGATGACCAAGAGATTTACGGCGGCATGGACGTGAACCTGCTGCGCCGCCGCGTGGGCATGGTGTTCCAGAAGGCCAACCCCTTCCCCATGAGCGTGTTCGACAACATCGCCTACGGCCCGCGCACCCACGGCATACGCAGCCGCGCCAAGTTGGAGGAGATTGTGGAACGCTCGCTGAAGGCGGCGGCCATATGGGACGAGGTCAAGGACAGGCTGAAAAAGTCCGCGCTGGGGCTCTCCGGCGGACAGCAGCAGCGTCTTTGCATCGCGCGCGCGCTGGCGGTGGAACCGGAGGTGCTGCTTATGGACGAATCCACCTCCGCACTCGACCCCATATCCACCGGCAAAATAGAAGAGCTTTGCACCGAGCTGAAAAAGGATTATACTATTGTCATGGTGACGCACAATATGCAGCAGGCAGTGCGTGTATCGGATAAGACCGCGTTTTTCCTGCTGGGCGAGGTCGTGGAGTACAACGACACGGAAAAAATATTCTCAATGCCCAGCGATAAACGCACCGAAGACTACATTACAGGGAGGTTTGGATAATGCGGAGCAGGTTTGATGAACAGCTCGCGGTTTTAAACAAGGGGCTTATTGAAATGGGGGCGCTTTGCGAAGAGGCAATCGCGCTCTCGTCGCGCGTTCTGATGAATTACTCCCTCGTTCCCGTCCACCCGGACAGCGAGGAAGCGCTGAACTTCATGCGCGACATGGAAACGCTGAAAAGCAGGGTTCTGGCTACCGACTTTGAGATAGACAACAAAGAGCGCGAGATTGAGTCGCTCTGCCTGCGCCTCCTGCTCCAGCAGCAGCCGGTGGCGGGAGATTTAAGAACGGTTTCCGCGGCGCTGAAAATGATTACCGACATGGAGCGCATAGGCGACCAAGCCTCCGACATTGCCGAGCTCTCCGACTTTGTCAAGGGCAGCAACATCCGCCACAGGACGCACCTGCACAAAATGGCCAAGGAGACGGCCAAAATGGTCACGGACAGCATAGATTCCTTCGTCCGCCGCGACCTTGAACTGACCAAGGCCGTTATCGACTACGACGACGTTGTGGACGGCCTTTTCACCGAGGTCAAGAACGAATTGATAGAGCTTATCAAAAACGACAGCGGAAACGGCGAACTTTATCTTGACATTCTGATGATTGCAAAATATTATGAGCGTATAGGCGACCACGCGACGAACATTGCCGAGTGGGTGCGCTTTTCGATTACTGGTATCCGTAAGGAGTGAGGAGTATGACGATATGGTGCGTTGAGGACGACGCCGGAGTACGCGACATTGAAATCTACGCGCTGAACACGGCGGGCTTTGAGGCCAGAGGCTTCGAGAGCGGAACGGAGTTTTTAAGGTCACTGGAAACGGAAAGACCCGACCTTGTGATACTGGACATAATGCTGCCCGGCATAGACGGCGTGGAGCTGCTCAAGCGCCTCAAGGCGACGCCCGACACCTGCCTGCTGCCGGTGATAATGGCCACCGCCAAGGGGCAGGAGTACGACAAGGTACACTCGCTGGACATAGGCGCCGACGACTACCTTGTCAAGCCCTTCGGTATGCTGGAAATGGTCTCGCGGGTCAAGGCCGTGCTGCGCCGCTGCGCCGCCGCAACTGCCGAGATGCTGCGCGCGGGCGGGCTGCAAATGAACCTTGCCGAGCACACTGTCACCGCCGACGGCGAGCGCGTGACGCTGACGTACAAGGAGTATGAGCTGCTGCGGCTGCTGATGTCGCGCCCGGGCGCCGTGTTCACGCGCGACCAGCTTTTCAGCTCCGTCTGGGGCTCGGACTACGTGGGCGAGACGCGCACGCTGGATATGCATATCCACACCTTGAGGCAAAAGCTCGGCAAATACGGCGAGCTGATTGAAACAATCCGCAATGTCGGATACAGAATGGAGGCGGAAAAGTGACAAAACGCATATTCCGCTCCGTATTCCTGTGCGCTATGGCTGTGCTGCTCGCCAGCCTTGTCATTATAATGGGGGTGCTTTACAGCTACTTCACCGGCATAGCCGAAGCCCAGCTGCACTCCTCGCTGCTGCTGGCGGCGGAGGGCGTTGAGGACGGCGGCACAGACTATCTCTCCGGCTTGGACGGCTCCTCCCAGCGCCTGACGTGGATAGCCGCGGACGGCTCCGTTATATATGACACGCAGGTTGCGGACGAGATGGAAAATCACCTTGAGCGCGAGGAGGTACGCTCCGCGCTGGAAACAGGCTTCGGCGAGAGCGTGCGCTACTCCACCACGCTCACAGAGCGCAACATTTACTACGCCATGCTGCTCTCGGACGGCTCCGTGCTGAGAATCTCCGTCAGCCAGCTGAGCGTGCTCTCGCTGCTTATCGGTATGCTGCAAAGCATAGTCATCGTGGCGATACTGGCCGCCGTCATCTCCGGCCTGCTGGCCGCGGCGCTGGCAAAGCGCATTGTCGGACCGCTGAACGAGCTGGACTTGGACGACCCCATGAGCAACAACGCCTACGATGAGCTGGCTCCCCTGCTGACGCAGATTGACCGCCAGCACAAAAAAATCGACGCCCAGCTGAAAGAGCTGAAGCGCAGCAGGGACGAGTTCAACCAGATAACCTCCAATATGCGCGAGGGACTTGTGCTGCTGGGGCGCGACGACACAATAATCAGCATCAACCCCGCGGCGCAGACGCTCTTTGACACCGACGAGAGCTGCGTCGGACGCGGCTTTCTCACTCTTGAGCGCAGCGCCGACGTGAGCCGCGCCATACGCTCCGCGCGCGAGAACGGCTCCGGCGGGCTTCAGCTTGTGCGCAGCGACAGGATATTCCGCATAGACGTGAGCCGCACGGACGAAGACGGCGCCGCCTCCGGACTGGTGCTGCTGGCGTTCGACATGACCGACCAGTACATGGCCGAGCAGTCCCGCCGCGAGTTCACGGCCAATGTCTCCCATGAGCTGAAAACGCCGCTGCAAACAATTTTGGGCAGCGCCGAGCTTCTGGAAAACGGCCTTGTGAAGCAGGAGGACGTCCCCCGCTTTTTGGCGCATATCCGCGCCGAAGCCTCACGTCTGGTATCGCTCATAAGCGACATAATCCGCCTCTCGCAGTTGGACGAGGGCAGCGAAATGGCCTTTGAGCCGGTGGAGCTGCGCGAGCTGGCGCGCTCCGAGGCGGCGCTGCTGGAACCCGTGGCGGCGGAGCGCGGCATAACCATTCATGTCGAGGGCGGCCCGCTGCCCGTGCCCGGTGTGCGGCAGCTCTTCCACGAAATTGCCGGCAACCTGCTGGATAACGCCATAAAATATAACCGCGAGGGCGGCTCCGTCACCCTCACGCTCTCCGAGAGCGGCGGCAGGGCGCTGCTCTCCGTTGCCGACACGGGCATCGGCATACCGTATAAAGACCAGAGCCGCGTCTTTGAGCGCTTCTACCGCGTGGACAAAAGCCGCTCCAAGAAGGGCGGCGGCACGGGTCTGGGGCTCTCCATTGTCAAGCACGCCGTGCAGTATCTGGGCGGCAGCATCACGCTCCAGAGCATACCCGGCGAGGGCACGGAAATAACCGTCAGCCTGCCGATGAGCACCCACAGCACGCCCGCCGCGGAGCCGGAAAAGCCCGCCGACGCCGACTAAGCAATATTTATAACGCAAAAGCCGAACGTGGTCTTGCTTAAATGCGGCCCGTTCGGCTTGCTTTTTATGTCCGATTTTTCTTTATTGTCGGGAGCGTGGCAATAAATTTTGTTGTTCCGGCGGCGCTCTCGGCTCTTATTGTGCCGCCGTGTGCCTCGGCGGTGCTGCGCGCAATGCTCAGTCCCAGCCCGTAGCTGCCGTTGGCGGTGTGGGAAGTATCTGCGCGGTAAAAGCGGGTAAATATGCGCTCGCACTCCTCCTTGCTCATCTCCGCGCCCTTGTCGCTGACGGTGAGGACGGCGTTTTTGTGACCCTCCGCGTGCAGGGAGACAAAAATCTCCGAGCCCTCGTCGGAGTATTTGCGGGCGTTGTCGAGCAGTATCGTCAGCAGCCGCCGCAGCGCCTCCGCGTCGCCCATAACGGCCACGCCGTCGTCAACCTCCCAGCGTATCTCGCGCCCGCACTCGTATATCACCGGCTCGAACAGCATGACCGCCTCCGTCACAAGGTAGCTGAGGTCAACCTCGGAAAACGTCTTTTTAATCTCGCCGGAATCCATTCTGGCTTGGTCCAAAAGCGTTTCCACCAAATGACGCATACCCTCGCCCTCAACGCGGATATTTTCAATGCGCCGCGTGTTTGCCTCCGAGCTGCGGTCGGGGTCGGACTGCATGAGCGCCGTGTTTGCCATGATGACAGTCAGCGGAGTTTTCAGCTCGTGGCTGGCGTCCGCCACGAACTGCCGCTGCTTGTCCCACGCCTCCGCCACGGGCCTGAGCAGCTGCTTGGATATAAGCATACTGAGAATGAAAAACACCGCAATAGCGCCAAGGCTGATGCAGGCGGACTGAATTATCATTGTTTTCAGCGTGGACGACTCTATGGACGTGTCCACGAAGGCAATTCTCGTGCCGCCCGGCGCCTCGCGCTTTTGGTAGCGCAGCCGGTATTCCTCTAAAACGCCGTCGTTGCCCTCGAAGCTCCACGCGGCGTTGACTATTTCCGTCAGCTGCTCGCTGTCGATGTCGTAGTCGCCCGTTTCATAGCTGAAGCTGTTGTTGAACTGGTAAACAAAAACCGTGAAATACGGAAACTGTATATTGCTGCCGTCCGGCCCGCCTATCTGCCGTCCGAACACCGTGCCGCTCAATATGTTTTCCAGCGCGGAGCGGCTCTGCTGCTCCAAGCTCTGCCGCGTTGTTGTGTAGCCCAGAACGGATATAATGGCAATGCAGACGACGGCGACGGCCATAATCAGGCTGACAACCCGCCAGCGCAGCTTTTTAAGCATTGCTCTCCTGCTCCCATTCCAAGTGATAGCCCACTCTGCGCACCGTTTCTATCGTCACCTTGGACTTTATCAGCCCCAGCTTTTTGCGCAGGAAGGATATATAGACCTCGACGTGGTTGTCCTCCGCCTCGCTGTCGTAGCCCCACGCCTTGAGCAGCAGCGTCTCCTTGCTCACAATGTGCTGGCCGTTCTGCACCAGCACCTGCATTATCTCAAACTCCTTGGAGCTTAGGCGCATACGCTTTTCCCCGCAGCACAGCTCGCGCGTGGAAAAGTCCAGCGATATATCGCCGTAGCTAAGGGACTCGACCACCGTCTCGGCTTGGCGGCGGAGTATGGTGCGCAGGCAGGCCAAAAGCTCGTTGATGTCAAACGGCTTTGTCAGGTAATAGTCCGCGCCCGAGTCCAGCCCGCGTATGCGGTCGTCCACCTGCGTGCGCGCGGTCAGCATCATAACCGGCGTGTTCAGCCCCTCGCGCCGCATTTCCTGCACTATGGAAAAGCCGTCGCGCCCGGGGAGCATTATGTCCAAAATCACGGCGTCATATATGCCGGACAGCGCGTCGTCCAAGCCGCTGTTGCCGTCATAGTCCACATCGGCGATGTAGTTGTTTGTCACAAGCAAATCGGCAATAGTGTCCGCCAGTCTCCGCTCGTCCTCCACCACAAGAATACGCACCCGAAACCACTCCAAACATATAAGTTTTGTTATAATAATTATACTACATTATAACGCCTTTGTCTTTAGATAATCTGAAAAAATTTTTGAGAATAATAAAAAATGGGCAAACCGGCAGTTGTCGGGCGCTCTGGGCGTAAAGAAAGGCAAAAGGCGCGGCAGCCCGATTTTGCTGCCGCACCTCTTTAATATTTAATATCCGTGGTCTGCGTGCTCCCAGCCGCCGCCGCTGCGAATAAGAACCCATTTCCAGTCGGTATATGTTGAATTGGGGTTAAGTGAACCGTCTCCGCCGGAACTGTCTACGTCGAATGAAGATAATATTATAATTGCTTCATCAGAACCGTACCGTTCCGCCCACTCATTAAATTCGTCGGCGTATATATCCCCGGGATAATAAAGCTGCGTTAGCGTACAGCCGTCAAATTCTTGGCTGAAATAATCCTTTACCGTCTGAAATGCCGCTTCAATATCATCATTGGAATAAATCTCAGAGGGTTTCCAGTCGGAAATTTGCACATTATCAACATTGCCGCCGCAGCCGGTCAGAGCAAGCAGCGTCAGCAAAATCAAAAGTACGCTTGTCAGCACACGCTGAGTATTATTTTTGAAATTTCGATTATTCAATTCTGCGTTCTCATGATGCCAAGGCATATAAATCACTTCCTTAATCTCCTCTCAGCCGCCAACGGCGCGGAAACGAGAATATTACGCTTTTTTGAACCTGTCGGGGAGGAAGGCGTAAGTGTCATATTCGCCGCTGTAGCTGCACACGCCCATGCGCGGGGAGTTGACAACCGGCAGTAAATAATCATGCACGCTCTCGTGCCTCTCGGCACACTCGGCGCAGAAAAACGGGTTTTCATCCTCCATTTCGCACTCGCAGCATATGTATGCCGCATTCTGTCCGCATTGGCCGCACACAAAGCTCAAGGGCTGATTGCGCGCCAGCAGGCGCACCGCTTTGCGCTGCTTGGGGCGCGTAATGTAGTCCATAACGGTAACGGTGAGCTCCGTTGAGCTGCCGAAATCATACTCATAATTCAGCTTTGTCCCCTTGGGCAGTGTGCAGACTAATTTGCTCATCGACAGCTCCCACCCGTCATCGGTGGAAAACAAGCTCATATGTCCGCAGCACTCCAGCCATATGTCGCGCAGGAACTTATCCAGCGTTTTCAGTGTGCTTGCCATAGAAATATCCAAGTAAAGCCAATACGCCTTTTCGTAAACGGCCTCGACCTTGATAAGCAAGCAGTCCTGCGTCTCTCCGTCCTCGCATTTGTGCGCAGCTAAAACATGCTTTTTGTAGCCTGCTTTGCTGAACGCCTCGCCGCAAAGGTAGCAGTCGCCTTGTGTCGTCTTTCCGCTCATAGCTGTTTCTCCCTATAAAATTTATATTTATGTGCCGCACAGCGCCCGCCGCGCGTTTATAAGTTCATTTTAGCATACGGCGGCACACGTTTCAACGGCAAAACGCTCTTGCGCTTACGTGCCGTAGTTCAGCGTTTTCGTCACCTCGCGCCAGTCGGGCATATAGCTGTCCAGCAGCGCCTTGAACTCGGGGCCGTGATTTGGGACTTTCAGGTGTGCCAGCTCGTGCAGCAGCACGTAGTCAAGACACCCCTTCGGGTGCTCGGCAAGGCGCAGGCTGAAGCGCATTCTGCCCGTATTTGTGGTGCAGCTGCCCCAGCGCGAGGTCATATTCCTTATCTGCCACGCGGTGCAGTACAGGCCGGTGCGCGTCTCCCACTGCGGCAGGCGCTTTTCAATCTCCGCGGCCAGCAGCGCGCAGTACCACTTATTCACAATCTCTCTGCGGCTCTCGGCGGTGCTGTCCTCGGGTGCAGTCAAAATCGCCTCGCCGTCCGCAAGAGTAAGCCCCGCGGCTCCGCACTCCACCCGCAGGGTGTA
The DNA here is from genome assembly GCA_021202845.1 of Oscillospiraceae bacterium. Classification (GTDB taxonomy): domain Bacteria; phylum Bacillota; class Clostridia; order Oscillospirales; family Oscillospiraceae; genus JAJQCF01. The sequence goes on along the minus strand of JAJQCF010000010.1, from coordinate 21,512 downwards.
CGGCTCGCCCCACACGTACATTACCTCGCCCGAAACGCAGTCGCGCAGCGTCGGGCGGCGGGAGGCGGCAAAGCGCCCGCGCTGCTTTTGTATCCAGTCTATTTTTGTCTCCAAGTACGCCCGTATCCGGCTGTCGCTCACGCGCCGCGGCGCCGACACTGTCACTCTCGCGTCGGAGTGGACCCTGATGCTGAGGCGCTTGACGTTCTTTTTTGTGACTTCAATCGGCACGCCGGATATTGTTACGGTGTATGTCTCAGGCTTTGGCGGCACGTTTTTGCTCCAGTCGGTCTATGCGGCTTATCTTCCAGCGCCCAGACAGCAGGTAGATACCGGAAATCGTTATGCTTATCAGCGGAGAGAGCGGGTAGGCCAGCGCGATGCCGTCAAAACCCAGCGCCGTATACTGGCTGAATATGACCGCCAGCGTGTAGCGCGCGACGAAGGCGGAGAGAATGGCGCAGGTCATGGTGATTGTCGTGTAGCCCGCGCCTGTCAGAATACCGTACTGACAGAACATATAGTTCTCCGTAATGAAGCACAGCGAGTACAGCCCCAAGAACAGCCGTCCCATTTCTCCCACGGCCTCCTCTGAGGTGAACAGGGAGTATATTTGGTCGGGTATGAGCCAGCACAGGGCAATCATAACAAAGCCTATGCCCCAGCTTATGGCGACGGACATTGCAAACCCGCGGTAAATGCGGCCGTAGTTTTTCTTCGGCAGGTTCTGTGCCGTCAGGCTCACCATTGCGCTCATCATGGACTGCCCGGGCAGCATACCGAACGACCAAACCTTGTTGGCCGCTCCCGCCGCGGCGGAGGCCACGACATTGTAGGAATTTATGAGCGAGAGCACGAGCAGAAACGAAATGTTTGTCGCCGTGAACTGTATGGACTGCGGCAGACCTATGCGCACCATATTTGACAAGTCCGGCAGATGAATGCGGAAAAAGCCGCGGTTCAAGGTCATCAGCTCCGTGCTGCGGCAGCAGTACCAGACTATCATCACCGCGCTGATGAGCTGGCATATAACCGTGGCGAGCGCCGCGCCGGCCACGTCCATGCCCAGCAGACCCACGAACACAAAGTCCAGCGCCACGTTGAGAACGGTGGTGACAGTGACAATAATCATCGGCCGCATGGACTGCCCTATGCCGCGCAGCGCGGCGTTGAGCGCGTTGTAAATATAAATAAACACCGTGCCGGACATACAGATTGTGAGGTATGTAACCGTCTGCTCAAAGCTGGCGGCGGGGGTGTCCATAAGCCGCAGAAGCGGGCGGGCGCACGCAATCATCGCCGCGGCCACGGCGACGCCGACGATAGTTAAAAAGCAGACCATGCTGCTGACCGTGCGGCGCATTTCTCCCGTCTCCCCGCGCCCGAACATTCGCCCTATGACCACCGAGCCGCCGTTGCTCAGGCCGATAACCACGACCAGCACCATGTGCGTGAGCTGGCCGCCTATGCTGATGGCCGACATACCGCTGGAGCCGACATACTGTCCGACTATTATCATATCGACAATGTTGTACAGCGCCTGAAGCATATTGGAAAGGAGAATGGGAACCGCGAATGGGATTAGCTTTGAGGCCACGCTGCCGGTGGTGAGGTCACGCGAAACTGCCATAATTGTCCCTCCGATTTTTTGTTTTTCTCTATATATGCTATTATAACCTCTTTGCACCGTTAAAGCAAACACAAAATAAATAACTGTAAAAATCATTTGCCGCGCGCCGCGCCGCCGCGGAATCTCGACGCAAAGCACTTGATTTACAGCGGTTTATGGTGTAAAATCTCTTTCAACAGAAGGGAGGCCGTACATTGCCTGAAAATAAAAGCCAGAGCTTTCTGCACGGCGCGGCCATACTTGCCGCAGGCGTCGTGATAATGAAGATATTGGGCGCTATTTACAAAATACCGCTCGGGAACCTGCTGGGCGACGAGGGTTACGCCATGTTTCTGGCGGCCTACAATGTTTACAACGTATTTCTCACCATAACCACCGCGGGTCTGCCCGTGGCGCTCTCGCGCATGGTGAGCGAGGCGCGCACCTTGGGACGCGAAAATCAGGTGCAGCGCATCTTCACCGCCGCGCTGAAAATCCTGTTTGTCGCCGGACTTGTCTGCACCGTCTTTATGATGATTGCCCACGAGTGGATAGCGGACGCAATGGAGAACATAGAGGCGGCGGACAGCATACTGGCGCTGGCGCCCTGCGTTGTCATTGTCTGCGTGCTCAGCGCCTACCGCGGCTATATACAAGGCCACGGCAACATGAAGCCGACCACCATTTCGCAGGTCATAGAGGTGCTTGTCAAGGTCATAGTCGGCCTTATCCTCTGCTGGCTGTCCGTCAGGAGCGGCCGGCGGCTCAGCCTTTCGTCCGCGGGAGCCATATTCGGCGTCACCGCAGGCGGACTTGTTGCGCTTATTTATATCTGGCGCAGCAAACGCAAAAACTACCCCCTGCCGGCAACGCCCGCCGACGACGTGCCCGACCCCACAAGGGTGATAGTCAAAAAGTTCCTAATGATAGCCATACCGATAACGCTGGGCAGCTCGGTGCTGAGCCTGATAAACTTCATCGACAGCTACCAGATTATGAAGCGGCTGCAGCTGGCCGCGGGCTTCGACTACTACAACGCCAAAATTCTCTACGGCATTTACGGCAAGGCGCAGACGCTCTACAATCTCCCCGCGTCCATTATAACGCCGCTGACCGTCTCCGTCGTTCCCGCCATTGCCGCGGCGGTCACGCGCAAAAATACACGCGAGACAATGGAGATAACCGAGGCCAGTATGCGCATCTCCTCCGTCATAGCGCTGCCTATGGCCGTGGGTCTGGCCGTGCTGAGCGACCCCATAATGAACGTCATCTACCCCAACAGCAGCGAGTCCGGCCCCATGCTCTTGGCGCTGCTGGGCGTTGCCGCCTACTTCGTCTGCATGGCGCTCATAATGACGGCCATAATGCAGGCCCACGGCGACGTGCGCTACCCCGTCTACTCAATGGCGCTGGGCGGCTTGGTGAAGATTGCCGTCAATTACTTTTTGGTCGGTATGCCGTCCGTCAACATCATCGGCGCGCCCGTCGGCACCATTGCCTGCTACATAGTCATGTGCGCGGCGGACTTCATCTTCATGCGCCGCTGCATGGAGGAAAAGCCCTCTCTGCGCAAAATTTTAGCGCGCCCCGTGCTGAGCACAGCGGTCATGGGCGCAGCGGCTTGGGCTGTCTACGGCCTCTCGTCAAAGCTGCTGGGCGGCGGAGAGCTAAGCTGGCTGACTATGGCGATATGCATGGTTCTGGCCGTCTGCGTGGCCGTGGTTGTGTACCTTGTTATGATAATCGCCACGCGCGCTATCACAATGGACGACATGAAGCTGATACCGAAAGGAGAAAAGCTGGGCAGACTGCTGCACATAAAATAAAGCGGCAGACGCCCGAGCTGGAGAAAGAAAAATGGATTTTGAATTTAAGGAAAAATACAACATCGACGACTACCGCCGCATAATCGCTCTGCTGCGCGCGCCCGACGGCTGCCCTTGGGACAAGGTGCAGACGCACGAGAGCGTCCGCGACAATGTTATCGAGGAGGCCTACGAGACAGCGCAGGCCATAGACCGCGCCGATGACGCCAACCTCTGCGAGGAGCTGGGCGACCTGCTCATGCAGGTGCTGTTCCACGCGCAGATGGCCGCCGAGCGCGGGGCGTTTGACTTTGACGACGTGTGCGACATGGCCTGCAAGAAGCTCGTTTTCCGCCACCCGCACGTCTTCGGCACCGCCGAGGCCGACACGCCGGACGCCGTTTTGGACACATGGGACGCGGCCAAACGGCGGGAGAAGCATCAGGAGACCGTCACGAGCGCCATGACCGACGTGGCCGAAACGCTGCCCGCACTCTGGCGGGCGCGCAAGGTGCAGAAAAAGGCGGCCAAGGTCGGCTTCGACTGGCCCGACGTGAGCGGCGCAATGGCAAAGCTCCATGAGGAGGTCGGCGAGCTGCAGGAGGGCATCGACGCCGGCGACCGTGAAAACCAGTTCGAGGAGGTCGGCGACGTGCTGTTCACCGCCGTGAACGCCGCGCGCTTTTTGGACGTTGACCCGGAAAAGGCGCTGCACGCTGCCTGCGAAAAGTTCATTCGCCGCTTCAAGTACACCGAGGAGCACGCCGCCGCGGAGGGCAAACAGCTGGAAAACATGACGCTGGAGGAAATAGAAACGCTCTATCAGCACGCCAGACACGACTTAGAGGGCAAGGAAATGGTTCTTTGAGGCGCTTTTGCAGAAATTTCTCAGACATTTTTATGCTATTACCGCGTTTTTTCTTGACATAGCCGTGTATATTTGCTAAAATCAATAGGTATGCAGCGATGTGTAAATTTTTTCTGCGAACAAAAGAGCGGCTGCTGCGCCGCACCATAGGAGGAAAGTTTTTATGAATAAGTCCGAACTCGTTTCCACAGTGGCAGACAGGACTGGACTGACCAAGAAGGACACCGAGAGAACTCTCAACGCGATTTTTGACACCATAACCGAGTCCCTTCAGGCCGGTGAAAAAGTGCAGCTTGTCGGCTTCGGCGTTTTCGACATCAAAGAGCGCGCCGCCCGCGTGGGCCGCAACCCCAGAACGAAGCAGGAGATTGAAATTGCCGCTTCCCGCGCTCCCACCTTCAAGGCCGGCAAGGCTCTCAAGGACGCGGTCGCAAAATAAACCGCGCTGGGGCGTCGGCTCATATAGCCGGCATATCCGCAAGAAAACCGGCGGCGCAGACGCTTCTGCACTGCCGGTTTAGCTTTATAATGAACTATCGCAGATGAAAGGAGCGCCGCAATGCGCCTTGATAAATACCTGAAGGTCTCCCGACTGATTAAGCGCCGCACGGTGGCCAACGAAGCCTGCGACGGCTCGCGCATATCTGTGAACGGCAGACCCGCCAAGGCGAGCTATCAGGTCAAGCTGGGCGACATAATCGAAATCGCCTTCGGCCAGCACACGCTCAAGGTGGAGGTCACGCAAATAAACGAAACCGCCGGCAAATCCGACGCCGCCGCAATGTACCGCGAGCTGGTGTAACGCGGCGCGGAGGAATAATTTAATAGCTGATTAACCCAAAACCCGCGGCGCGTGTGCGCCGCGGGTTTTGCCGCGTCAGGCCGCCGACCATGCGGAGATGAAGGCGCGGGCGGTTTCTATGGGGCGGGCGCCGCGCCGGAGTTTCAGGCTCAGGCAGGGCTTTGCTCCGGCCTCCACGCGCAGGGCGCTCTTGTATGTCTCGCGGCTACACAGCGCGGAGACCTTGCGCATATCGAACTCCGCGAGTGTAAAGCGCAGGCTGCCCTGCTTCTGCGAAATATCCGTCACGCCCGCCTTTGTGGCCTCGCCGCGCAGCAGCGCCACGTTCACGAGCGCGTTCACGCTGGGCGGCGGGTCGCCGAAGCGGTCGATGAGCTCGTCGGTCAAATCGTCCGCGTCGCTCTCGGAGCGTATGAGCGCTATGCGGCGGTAAAGGTCCATGCGCTGCTCGGCGGAGGGCACGTAGCTTTCGGGTATGTTGGCGGTCACGGCGAGGTCGGCGGAGCACTCGGCTCTGACCTCGGGGCGCTCGCCGCGCTCCTCCAGCACGGCTTCCTCCAGCAGCTTGAGGTACATATCGTAGCCCACGTCAATCATGTGGCCGGACTGCTCCGCGCCCAGCAGGTTGCCCGCGCCGCGTATTTCAAGGTCGCGCATGGCAATGCGGAAGCCGGCGTTGAACTGCGCGAACTCGCGTATGGCGCTCAGGCGTTTTTCCGCGACCTCCGTCAGCACCTTGTCGCGGCGGTAGGTGAGGTAGGCGCTGGCTCGGCGGCTGGAGCGCCCCACGCGCCCGCGTATCTGGTGCAGCTGGGCAAGCCCCAGCTTGTCGGCATCCTCGATTATCAGCGTATTGACGTTGGGAATGTCGATGCCCGTTTCGATTATCGTTGTGCAAACCAGTACCTGCGTTTCGCCGGAGGTGACACTCTCCATGACGGCGGAGAGCGTGTCCTTGTCCATTTTTCCGTGGCCCACGCCTACAGTGACCTCCGGCAGCAGCGCCTTGATTTTTGAGGCCGTGCGGTCTATGTTCTCCACGCGGTTGTGCAGATAATAGACCTGTCCCCCGCGCTGCACCTCGCGGCGTATGGCGTCGCAGACAACATCCCAGTCGTGCTCCATAACAAATGTCTGCACCGGCAGTCTGTCCTGCGGCGGCTCCTCTATGGTGGACATATCGCGCAGGCCGCTCATGGCCATGTTCAGCGTGCGCGGAATTGGCGTGGCGGAGAGCGTCAGCACGTCCACACCGCGGCTCATCTCTTTCAGCCGCTCCTTGTGCTTGACGCCGAAGCGCTGCTCCTCGTCGATAACCAGCAGCCCCAGCGACTTGAACTTCACGTCCTTTTGCAGCAGCGAGTGTGTGCCGATGACTATATCCACCGTGCCCGCCGCAAGCTCACGCTTCACCTTGGCAATCTGCGCCGGAGTGCGGTAGCGGCTCATAAGCTCAATGCGCACTGGGTAGCCGAAAAAGCGCTGCATCGCCGTCTGGTAGTGCTGCTGGGCGAGCACCGTGGTGGGCGCGAGTATAACAGCCTGCATATTGTCCAGCACGCACTTCATCACCGCCCGCAGCGCCACCTCGGTCTTGCCGTAGCCGACGTCGCCGCAGAGCAGTCTGTCCATAGGCGTGGAGGACTCCATGTCCTTTTTTATTTCCGCCACGCAGCGCAGCTGGTCGTCCGTCTCCTGATAGCCGAAGGCGTTTTCAAACTCCGTCTGCCACGCGCTGTCGGGCGCGAAGGCATGGCCGGGCATCCGCGCGCGCTCGGCGTAGAGCTTTATCAGCTCTCCCGCCATCTCCTTGGCCGCAGCCTTGGCGCGGGACTTGGCCTTTGTCCAGTCCGTGCCGCCCATTTTGCTCAGCTTAACGGGTCTGTCCTCCCCGCCGCCGATATATTTTGACACGAGGTCAAGCTGGGTGGCGGGAACATACAGCACGTCCGTTCCGGCGTAGCAGATTTTCATATAATCCTTTTCCGCGCCGTCCACTTTCATTTTGACAACGCCGGCGAAGCGGCCAATGCCGTGGTGCTCGTGAACAACCAAATCGCCCACCGCGAGGTCGGCGCAGGAGTCCAGCGCGCGGCGGTCGGAGGCTTTTTTGCGGCGCTTGGGCTTGCGGAAGGCGCTGCGCATGAGCTGGGCGTCCGTCAGCACGGCAAGCTCCGAGCGCGGGTACTCCATGCCGCCGGAGAGCGCGCCGACCGTGACCGTGCAGCGTCCGCGCACAAGCCCCTCCCCTATTCTGTCGCTTTGCAAGCACTCTATGCCGCGCTCGGCGAAGAAGTCGCACAGCAGCCCCTGCCGCCGCTCGTCCGCCGCCAAGAGCATGACGGCAAAGCTGTGCTCAGTATAGTGCTTCACGTCCTCCACCGCGGTTTCCAGACTTCCACCGTAGGAGGGCAGCTGCTTGGCCGTGACGCTCACTATGGCGCGCGGCTCCGGCACAAGGCGGCCCTGCACAAAGTTATCGCCCATAACCACGGGGAAGTCGCCTATGCGCTCCGCCATCTCGTGCCAGCTCATGCGGTAGGCCGTGCCGGGTATGAGCGAGCCGGAAGCGGCCAGAGCGCGCAAATCCTCCGCAAGCTGCTTTGACTGCTCCGCCGCCAGCTTTCCGCTCTTGGAGGGCTGGTCTAAAAATATAACGGCGTCCTGCGGAATGTAGTCCAGCGCGCAGGCGAAGTCGGGGTAAATAAGCCCCATGTAACGGTCAGCGTCCGGCAGCAGCGCCCGCTCGCGCAGTCTCTCCGCGTCCGCGCGCAGCGTCTGCACTAACTTGTCGCCGTTTTTGCGCCTTGCGGCCTTGGACGCGGCCTCGTCCAGCAGCGCGGCAAGGGCGAGCCCGCCGCCGGAGCAGAGCGTGGGCAGCGTCTCGGCGCAGGGCAGAATACGCGCGCGCTCCAGCCGCTCCGTGCGCCGCTGGCTCTCCGTGTCAAACAGCGACATGGAGTCCACGTCCTCGTCCCAGAACTCAATGCGCACAGGCTGCTCGTGCGCGGGAGAGAAGAAGTCCAAAATGCCGCCCCTGCGCGAGTACTGTCCCGCGCCGTCCACCTGCAAACGATGCGTGTAGCCGCACTCGACGAGCCGTTTTTCCAGCTCGTCCATGGGCACGGAGGCGTCGGCGGGAATTTCCGCGGCGGACCGGCGCAGCACCTCCGGCGGTATGGCGCGCTGAAGCAGCGCCGCCACGGTGCAGACCGTGACGTTCGCGCGTCCGGCGGCCAGCGCGTCCAGCGCGGCAATGCGCCGCTGCTCCGCCGAGCGCGAGGCGCTGTCCGCGCTGTAGAACGTGAACTCCCTGCCGGGCAGCAGCAGCGCTTCCTCGCCCAGCAGAGCTTCAAGGTCGCGCTGCATAGTCTCCGCCGACTGGTCGTCGGGGCAGACGCACACCAGCGGCGCGCCAAGCGCCCGCCGCACCGCCGCCGCCATGTGCGCCCTCGCCGCCGCGCCCAGCCCCGAGGCCAGCACGGGCGAGGAACCGGCGTCCAGCGCCTGCAAAACCGGCTCCGCTTCACTTGTCCAGAATATGTTCTGCATATCGGTGTCTCCGTTTTAAAACGCGCCTCAGCCAAGCCGGAGGCGGCAGCCCCCGGCTCGGCTATGAGCGGTTAAATGATAAATGTATTGTATGGCCTTCTCAGCGCAGGATATACCCCGCGCCTTAAAACAGTCTTTCGTCGTACACGGCTCTTGCGCCGCCGATATACTTCGGGCGCGTTCTGGCGGCCGTGACGTGCGCGCAGCCGACCTCGCAGTTTTTAAGGCGCACGGGCACGGCCACCGGCTTCAGGTGCATACCAATCAGCGTGCAGCCTATGTCCAGCCCCGCGTCAGCCTGAATACCCTCCAAGGCCACGGGGTCGGCAAAGGCGGCGTAAGCGGCGGCGGCGAAAGAGCCGCCCGCGTGCGTTTTAGGCACGGCGTTGCAGACGCAGGCGTTCGGCACGGCGTCCCGCTCGACAATTATTGCGCGGTTCAGGTGCTCGCAGCACTGAGCCGCGAGGCGCACTCCGCGAGCGCTGCACACATCGAGTATGCCGCCCAGCACTGCCTGCGCCGCCTCCTCATTGGAGCCGGTGCCTATTTTCATTCCCATGATTTCGCTTGTCGAGCAGCCGACCACAAGTATTTGTCCGGCGGAAAGGCGCGCCGCGTCCAGCAGCTCCTCCGCCGCAGCCGCGGCCTGCGCCCTCAAAGCGTCAAATTCAACATTTTCCACGTTTGCTGTCCCTCGAATATAATTATAGTCAAACCGGCTGTTCTTTCCCCACGCCGTGCGCGGGAGAGAACGCCCGCATAAATTATATAACTTTTTTCGCGCTCTGGCAATACGCCGCATAAAACCCCGCCGCGCTCCGCAAACTATCCTCTGAGGTGATAGCGTTGAAAATGACAAACGAGGAATACGGAAAATTCATCAGCTCCAACGCTCCCAAGTCGCCGCTCGGGCGCGATATGCTTTTGGCCTTTGTCATCGGCGGGCTCATTTGCTGCGTCGGTCAGGCAATCTTCAGCCTGTGGTCGCTGGCCGGACTGGACGAGAAGGCCGCCGCGGGAGCGGAGAGCATATCAATGGTGTTCTTGGGCGCGCTGCTGACGGGGCTTGGCGTATACGACAACATAGCAAAGTACGGCGGCGCGGGTACGCTGGTGCCCATAACCGGCTTCGCCAACGCCGTTGTGTCGCCCGCGCTTGAGTTCAAGGCCGAGGGCATCATAACCGGACTGGCAACCAAGATATTCACCATTGCCGGCCCCGTTATCGTATTCGGCAATGTCGCGGGCGTTGTGTACGGACTTATTTTAGCGCTCTTCCGCGCTGTCTGAGGTTTATTTTTCAGACGTCCAGACCGGCGAAGAAGCCGGAGAACGTCGCGCCGCGCATATTGCTCACGCGGGCGCAGTCGCCGACCGTCACGACCTCCGGCGCGGCGTCGCGGAGAGCCTCGGCGGCAGCGGAGCGCGGGCGCTGACCGGCGGCACAGACTACGGTGTCCGCCTCCAGCAGTCTTTCCGCGCCCTCCGCGGTGCGCACGAGCAGTCCCTCCGGCGTGACGGCAGTGGCAAGCGTGCCGGTCAGCAGCGTGACGCCCTCCGCCGCCAACTCGTCCATGAGCGCGGCACGGAGATAATCGTTTGCATCGGAGGCGGCCTTGTCCGACATCTCCGCCACGGTGACGCTCTTGCCCATTTTGGCAAGGTGCAGCGCGGCTTCGCAGCCCACAAGTCCGCCGCCCAGCACCGCGACGGTACTGCCGACCTTCGTTTCCGGCTCGGACAAGTCGTTCGCCACAACGACGTTCCCGCCGTCAATGCCGTCCAGCGGCGGGCGCACAGGCTCCGCGCCCAGCGCAGCAATCAGCACGTCGGGCCGCATTTTCTCGCAAAGCTCCGGCGTAACGGGCGTTGAAAGGCGTATGTCCACGTCCAGACGCTCCATTTCCGCGCGCTTGGAGGCGGCAAAGGCGTAAAAATCCTGCTTGAAATCAACGCCGCGCTCGCAGTTCACCGCGCCGCCCAGCCGCTCGGAGGCCTCGCAGAGCGTGACGCTGTGGCCGCGCAGAGCGGCTCCGACCGCCGCCGACATTCCGGCAGGGCCGCCGCCCGCCACCAGTACGCGGCGCTTGACGGGAGCGGGCGCGAAGCCCTCTATGAAAGGCCGCTCCATGCCGATTGCGGGGTTCACGGCGCAGTAGCGCGTCTGGGTCGCGCCGCGCTCGGCCATGCAGCAGAAGCAGCGTATGCAGTGCGTAATCTCCGCCTCGCGCCCCGTAACGGCCTTTTGCGGGAAAAACGGGTCGGCCAGCAGACCGCGCCCCATTTCCACAACGTCGGCCTGTCCGCTTTCTAATATTTCTTCAATCATCTCGGGGTCGTCCAGCGCGCCTATCGTCGCCACAGGAGTGGAGACGTGCTTCTTTATCTCCGCCGCGTAGTGGACGTTGCAGCCGCGAGGGTCGTACATAGGCGGGTGGGTGTGGTAAAAGCTGCCTGTCCGGCTGCCGGTGGAAACCTGTATCAAATCCGCCTTGCCGTCGATGAGGCGGGCAATCTTCACGGCCTCGGTTATGTCGTAGCCCTCGTCGGAGTACTCGTCGGCGGTCATGCGCACCTCTATGGGGAAGCTCTCGCCCACGGCGGCGCGCATGGCGTCCAAAATTTCCAGCAGCAGGCGGGTGCGGTTTTCCGTGCAGCCGCCGTACTCGTCCGTGCGGCGGTTGAAGGCGGGCGAAAGGAACTGGTTTATCAGCCAGCCGTGACCCGCGTGCAGCAGCACCATGTCAAAGCCCGCGCGCTTCGCCGCCGCCGCGCAGGAGGCAAAGCCCGCGGTTATCTCCGCAATGAGCGCCTTGTCCATTTCCTGCACCGGCAGCCCGTCGGGGCCGGTCATGGCGCTGGGGCCGAAGCGCGGGCGCTTTGACGAGCCGAGAACGACGAAGCCGCCGTGGTTAATCTCCAAGCTGGCGAGCGCGCCGTGGCGCTGTATGCCCCTTGCAACCTCGGCCATAGGCGCGAGGGCGTAGGGCTCCTGCGGGTCGATGTCGCGGTCGTGGAAGCTGCCGGTGGACATATGGGCAATCGCCTCCGACGCCGTCACCACGGCGGCGCCTCCGCGCGCCCGCATTTCATAAAAATCCACGGAAGTGCGCGTAAAATGGCCGTCCGAGGTTATATTCGGGCAGCCCATAGGAGCTGAAATTATGCGGTTTCTCAGCGTCACGCCCCTGAGCTTCAGCGGCGACGCCAAAATCGGATACCTGCGCGTCATAGCGGTGCCTCCCAATTATAATTTTTATAATCGGCCATGTGCCGTCTCCGGCAGCACGGCCTTAAATTTAATCTGTCTGCACCTTGATTTTAACGCTTTTCCGCATAAATGACAAGCCCTCATTTGCATTTGAACAGCAGTACGCCGCCAATCATCAGCCCCAGTCCGGCAAACTTTGTCCACACGAACGGCACCTTTTCGCTGCCCAGCAGCCCGAGCGCGTCAATTATGGCCGCCACCGTGAGCTGCGATATCAGTATCACCGAAATGGACACCGTGGGCGAGAGGTCTTTTATGCCCAGCATGACGGTTATCGTTATCACCAATCCCAGCACGCCGCCGAACCAGTAGATTTTCTCCGTCTCGGCCAGCGCGGCGAAGCTGCCCCCGCGGTAGACCGCCAGCGCCGCGAGGCTCAGCACCGCCGCCGTACACTGCACCAGCGCGTTGGCCTCCGTTGTGCCTATGCTCTGCCCGAGGCGCGTGTTCATAACGCCCTGCACGCTCATAGCCATACCCGCTATGACGCTGAATATCACTCCCAGCATTTGATTATCCTCCGTAAATTTTCATAGTTGCGCGCTTCCGCCGCGGCCTAAGGCGCGCTGATTTCGCCCCTCGCGCGGAAGCCTACAGAATTTTTGGATATTTCGTCTACAAAACCGCGGCTTTGGTCAAATTTTTGTGGACAACGACGCTTGAACGCGGCGTACAAGTATGGTAGCATAGTTGTTGCTGCAAACAAATGACCGTCAGGAGTGGACTTGTAGTCATGTCAATATTCAAAACCAAGTATTACGTCGTCGAAGCCTCCGTGCTGCCGGAGGTCTTTACAAAGGTCTGCGAGGCCAAGGAGCTGCTGGAAACCGGCGCGGCCGACACCGTTGCCGACGCCGTGGCGCAGGTTGGCCTGAGCCGCAGCGCCTTCTATAAATACAAGGACTCTGTGCGCCCGTTCCGCGACATGAAGCGCGACCAAGTGCTCACCGTCAGCGTGCTCATGCGCGACGAGCCCGGCTCCGTTTCCGCCGTCATCAGTATTTTTGCCGACTACCATGCCAATATTCTCACGGTGAACCAGTCCATTCCGACAAACGGCGTGGCAATTATAACCATATCCATGACGCCGGAGTTTATGACCATTACATTTGACGAGTTCAAGGCCAAAATGGAGGAGCTGCCGGTTGTGATACGCATGGAGCTTCTTGCCGGCTGAACGTCGGAACTGGTTGAACTTTGTTATAATCTATGTTATTATGGGACGCAGCACATATTAAATAAACACTGCATACCGAAATTTTCAGGGAGGATACAGCATGACAAAAGCGGCAATCATGGGCTACGGCACGGTGGGCTCCGGCGTGGCCGAGGTGCTGGCCGGAAATCCGGAAAAAATAGCGTGGAGCGCGCGTCAGGGCGTGGAGCTGAAATATATTTTAGACGTGCGCGACTTTCCCGAAAGCCCCTTTGCGGACAAAATAATTCACGACTTTGCCGTCATTGAGAGCGACCCCGAGGTCAGCGTGGTGGCGGAGTGCATAGGCGGCGCGACTATCGCCTACGAGTATGTCCGCCGCTGTCTGGAAGCGCACAAGAGCGTTGCCACCTCCAACAAGGAGCTGATTGCGGAAAAGGGCTTGGAGCTGCTGGGCATAGCGCGCGACAACGGCGTAAGCCTGATGTTCGAGGGCGCCGTCGGCGGCGGCATACCGATAATCCGTACGCTGACGCAGTACTTTTCCGGCAACAAAATCAACGAGGTATTCGGCATACTCAACGCCACGACGAACTACATTCTCACGCAGATGAACGAGTGCGGACTGGAGTTCGGCGAGGTGCTCAAGGACGCGCAGCGCCGCGGCTACGCTGAGGCCGACCCCACCGCCGACGTGGACGGCATCGACGCCTGCCGCAAAATATGTATTTTAGCGGATTTGAGCTTTTCGCGCAACATCTCCCCCGCGTGGGTCAAGACAACTGGTGTGCGCTCCATGACCCCCGCAGACACCGCCTTTGCCGAGGAAATGGGCTGCGCCATCAAGCTGCTCGGCCGCTCCCTGCGCCGCGGCGACAAGGTGACGGCCTACGTCGCGCCGCACCTAATCCCGCGCGGCAAGGTGCTGTACGACGTGAACGGCGTGATGAACGCGGTGGTTGTCAACGCCGAGGGCATAGGCGACTGCATATTCACCGGCGCGGGCGCGGGCAAGCTGCCCACGGCCAGCGCGGTTGTGGCCGACATGGCCGACGCGGTTCGCCACGCCTATGAGGAAAAGCGCGCCATATGGGAGAGCGCGGACGAGAGCGTGTTTTTCGACTCCGACGAGCTTGTTTCCCGCTGGTACGTGCGCTCGAGCGCCGCGCCCGTGGAGATGCAGCGCGCCTTTGACGGAGCCGTGTACACCGCAGGCGGCGAGTGCGCCGTTTTGACCCAGCCTATGGACGCCCGACAGCTCGCGGAAACGGCGGGAAGAATACCTCTTCTCTCCGCATTCCGAGTTTTGGATTGACATCGCGGCGCTATTCGGAGTATTATGTTGTGGGCGGTGATTTTATCGCGCCCCAAAGGAGAATCGACCAATGCTGATAGTACAAAAATTCGGCGGCAGCTCTGTTGCCGACGCCGAAAAAATTGAGCGGGTTGCCAATATCATTGCCGACACCTACAACGAGGGCAACGATGTTGTTGTGGTCTTATCCGCGCAGGGCGACACGACGGACGACCTTGTGCAGAAGGCCCGCGAGATAAACCCCAGAGCGACCAACCGCGAAATGGATATGCTCCTGTCCGTCGGCGAACAAATATCCATTGCGCTCATGTCCATGCAGCTGCAAAAAATGCGTATCCCCGCCATAAGCCTCACCGGCTGGCAGGTGGGTGTGGAAACCGACTCCAGCTACGGCATGGCGCGCATCCGCAAGGTACACACAGAGCGTATGCGCGAGGAACTGGCGAAGAACAAGGTTGTCATAGTCGCGGGATTTCAGGGCATAAACAAGAGCGGCGACATCACAACGCTCGGCCGCGGCGGCTCGGACACCACGGCAGTCGCCATAGCCGCCGTGCTGCGCGCCGACAAATGCCAGATTTACACCGACGTTGAAGGCGTTTTCACCGCCGACCCGCGCAAGGTTCCCAACGCTAAGAAGCTGGAAGAGATAACATACGACGAAATGCTGGAGCTGAGCTCCCTCGGCGCTCAGGTGCTGCACAACCGCTCCGTGGAAATGGCCAAGCGGTTCAAGGTGGACTTGGAGGTGCTCTCCAGCTACGTCAGAAAGCCCGGTACAAAAGTCAAGGAGGTCGTCAAGAACGTGGAAAAGATGAAAATTGCCGGTATCGCAAAGGATACCAACGTGGCGCGCGTCACGGTTGTCGGTCTGACCGACGAGCCCGGCGCGGCGTATAAGGTTTTTCAGGTAATGGGCAAGGCCAAAATAAATGTCGATGTCATTTTGCAGTCTATGGGACGCGAGGGGACGAACGACATCAGCTTCACCGTCCCGCAGAAGTTAGGCGAGACCGCGCTGTCGGAGCTGGCCGCCTACAAGGACAGCATCGGCTTTGACCACGTGAGCCTCGACACCACCGTGGCCAAGGTCAGCATAGTCGGCACCGGCATGATGGACTCCGCCGGCATCGCCTCCATGATGTTCGAGGCGCTCTACGAGACCAGCATAAACATTCAGATGATTTCCACCAGTGAAATAAAAGTCTCCGTCCTCATAGACGAGTCCCGCGCCGACGACGCGGTTGCCGCCATACACGCCAAGTTCTTCTGATAACGCACAAAAGCCGACCCGCCGAACGCGCAAAACGTGTCCGGCGGGTTTTTGCTTTGCTCAGGCTCCCCGCGGCAGCAGACGGCGGCGCATATAGCGCGCCAGCGCTATGCACGGCGGCGAGATTGCCAGCCATATGAGGCAGTAGAGCGGGCAGATTTGCCCCAAAAGATTGAACGGCTCGGCCGAGTAGTCCCAGACGTTCCAGCCGAGACTGATGTTGACAATAACGCCGCTCACCAGCTCCACCAGCGTTATGGCGGCGGCGCTGGCCAGCATACCGCGCCAGAGCGAGACATTCAGCCGCGTGGCCGTGAAGTATATCAGCGAAAAGCACACCCCGCCGTCTATCAGCATTGTCCAGTGCGTCCAGCCGCGCCACACAAGCTCCATAGCACCGTAACCGAAAGCGCCCATAGCAAACGCCCACAAAAATTCACATAAAGCCATTTTCCGCCCCTCCCCATATATACAGTGTTTCACGCTCGGGGCGGTTTTATTTAAGCGGGCGGCATAATTTTTACGTTTAGGCGCTTACTTCTTCCTGCTACCGCTCTCCCCAAAGAACGATAATACAAAGATAACTGCCATAGCGGCCGCATAAACACGGTTTCCCGCTTGCATTTAGGGGCAGAACAACATATTGATGTTAATGTTCGCTCCCATATTTTTTGATTACTATTTTCGCTACAACAGCCACCACAACAACAGCTAATGCAGCCGCCCCATATGCCAAAATGCTTGTGTACCAAGGAGCAGACCACGCGGCATACAAATCGGGGTGAGTTTTGAAATCCCAACAGACATAAATCCCATGCCCGACAAATACGCCGACGAATGCGCCTATCAAAATGTTCAGAAAAATATTTAGCTTTTTCATTCTTCGCTCTCCTTTGCTGAATACGCCGCAGCCACATTTTACACGACGCGGCGGAAAACCGCAACAGAAAAGTGAAAAAAATAAATATTTGCGGGCGGCAGAAAAAATTTTGCGCAAAGGGAAAAAAATCGTTGACAACGGCGCGGCGTGCTGTTATAATATCTCGGTAAAACAAAGAAGGCACGGCTGTCCGCCTCACCCTGCCGCCGCTTGAACGGCGCGCTGCGGTTAATAACATCGCTCCCCTAATGCCGAGCAAGAGGGGGACGACTTGTGTGCGGGCGCCGAGAGCGTCCGTTTAATTTTTTGGAGGTGTTCGGAGATAGCAAACGTTGACTACTTGGTGAATGACGAAATCGCTGCCGCAGAAATCCGCCTTATAAGCGACACGGGTGAGCAGCTTGGCATAATGAGTTCTGCCGAAGCGCTGGAAATAGCATACGGCAAGGACTTAGACCTTGTCATGATTGCCCCCGGCTCCAAGCCGCCGGTCTGCAAGATAATGGACTACGGAAAGTACCGTTTCGAGCAGGCTAAGCGGGAAAAGGAAGCCAGAAAGAACCAGCACGTCATCGAGGTCAAGGAGATTCGTATGTCTCCGAGCATCGGCGAAAACGACTTCAACACCAAGCTCCGCGCCGGACAGAAGTTTCTTTCCGAGGGCGACCGGCTGAAAGTGACGGTTCGTTTCCGCGGACGTGAAATGGCGCACACCAACATCGGCGAAAAGCTGTTGAAGGACTTTGCTGAAAAGTGCGGAGAAGTTGCCAATATGGACAAAAACCCCAAGTTAGAGGGGCGCAATATGTCAATGTTCCTCTCGCCGAAAAAGCAGTAACCAAGGAAGGAGAAAACACATATGCCCAAGCTGAAAACACATTCCGGTGCAAAAAAGAGATTCAATCTCACCAAATCCGGCAGAGTAAAAAGAGCGCACGCCTACAAGAGCCACCTGCTCAACGGTCACGGTAAGACCACCAAGCGCAAGAGAGGCCTCCGCAAGAACACGATGGCTGACAAGACCAATGTGGCCGCCATCAAGAAAATGATTCCGTACAAATAAGGAGGTTTTGAGAAATGGCAAGAGTTAAAGGCGCGATGATGACGCGCAAGCGCAGAAAAAAGACACTCGGTCTGGCCAGCGGCTACTGGGGCTCCAAGTCCAAGCACTTCAAAATGGCCAACGAGGCCGTGATGAAATCCGGCCGTTACGCATATATCGGACGCAAGCAGAAAAAGCGTGACTTCCGTCAGCTTTGGATTACCCGTATAAGCGCCGGCTGCAAGGCCAACGGCATGAACTATTCCACCTTTATGCACGGCCTCAAGCTCTGCGGCATCGACATGAACCGCAAGATGCTCTCCGAGACCGCAATACACAACCCCGAAGCCTTCACCGCCCTGTGCGAAAAGGCCAAGGCCGCTCTTTAAGCGAGCTTCACCCGTCCGCTGACGCGAAAACGCAGCGGACGAGTTTTTGCTATCTGTAAATATAAAATCCGCAAGGCATTTTTTCAGCCTTGCGGAAATTATTTTTTAATTACTTCTCGTTTGCTTGCGAGGAGTTTATTATTTTTTGGTCAGCATTTATGTATCTTTAACGGTAAATTGTCAATCTATATAAAGTTATATGTAATCGGATTTTAGCCTCCGTGAGCATTTGACCTTGCCTTAAAAGATATCTGCTTTCCTGTTAGACAGCACATTGGACTCATTCCTTTCATTATTCTGTGTGCTGTATGCTAAATGGTACATCGGAATCAGCCCCTTTCAGTAAATTTGCGGTTCCGGCCGCATTGGGAAAATTCCTTTTCGGTTTTCTCCCCTCCAGATGTCTCAGGACGTTACCACCGCCCTTCTTTGTTTAACATCTTTCTTGTGTCTTAAATATAGCACAAAATTTCTGCCCTGTAAAGAGCGCATTTTGTATAAATTTAATGCTAAATTTTTTACTTCCCATACAGGCGCGCTTATGCTATAATTACAATGTTGTGTGCCGCGGGCGATTGTCCGCGGCTGTTTTTATAATTAAAAAAGCGAGCGGACACGCCGGTTGGGGCTTGTCCGCTCGAAAATTTTTATGTAAGCTGTCAGCCGAAGTAGCGCTCCAGCAGGCCCTTGAGCGCCTTGCCGTGGCGAGCCTCGTCGCGGGCCATTTCGTGGACGGTGTCGTGGATGGCGTCCAGACCGTTGCGCTTGGCGCAGGCGGCCAAATCAACCTTGCCCTGAGTTGCGCCGTACTCGCAGTCCACGCGCCATGCGAGGTTGGCCTTGGTGGAGGCGGTCATGTTCGATTCAAGGCTCTCGCCCAGCAGCTCCGCGAACTTGGCGGCGTGCTCGGCCTCCTCGTAGGCAGCCTTTTCCCAGTAAAGGCCGATTTCGGGGTAGCCCTCGCGGTGCGCGATGCGCGCCATGCACAGGTACATTCCGACCTCGGAGCACTCGCCGTCGAAGTTGGCCTTGAGCTGCTCCATCATGTATGCCTTGTCCTCCGCGCTGGCATCGCTGTCAGCAATGGACTTCGCGCCGACGCCGTAGACGTGCTCGGCGGCGAGCTGCATTTCGCCCTCCTGCTTGGTGAACTTGCTGCCGGGAACGTGGCAGACGGGGCACTCTGCGGGGGGATTTTCTCCTTCGTAAACATAGCCGCACACGGGGCATATCCATTTTGCCATAATTTTTTCCTCCTGATTTATAGTTTTAATTTTATATATTGCCAGAGGGGATGCGCTCCCCTTTGGATACACAGTTGCCGCACAGACCCGTAAACGTGAGGCTGTGGGTGTGGACACGTCCGCCGCTCTCGCGCTCCGCCTCGGCGTAGTCCGCGGCGGCGTCTATGCCCTCGAGGTCAATGACCGCGCCGCACGCCTCGCAGACAAGGTGCGCGTGGGGCTTTGTGTTGCGGTCGTAGCGCTCGCTGCCCTGTACCGTACCCACGCAGCTTATTTCTCCCTCGTCGGCGAAGCTGCGCAGGTTGCGGTAGACGGTCGCAAGGCTGAGGCTGGGGTAGTCCGACTTGAGGCGGCTGTAAATCCACTCCGCGCCGGGGTGGCTGTCCGTTGAGCGTATGGCGTCCAAAATGGCCTGACGCTTTTTGCTGTATCGCCTTGTGACAGTCGGCACGTTCACCCTCCCCTTTGCCTTTTTATTGTTGCATAACGCTAATAGTTATCATTTGCATTATTACTATAACATATTCCCGCGCGTTTGTAAAGAGTTTTTTCATTTTTTCAAAATATTTTTGCTTATCTCCGATAAAGCCGCCGAAGCCTCCATTTCGCAGCCCTGACGGCGCGCGAGGTCGCAGAGCGTCACCATGCCCACAAGGCGGCCTCCGCTGACAACCGGCAGGCGGCGCACCCTGTCGCGCTCCATGCTCCCCGCCGCCGCGCTTACGCTGTCCGCGGGCGAGGCCGTCACCACGCCGCGCGTCATTATCTCGTTCACCTTGACCTCCGTGGGGTCCATGCCCTCCGCCACGCAGCGGGTCACGATGTCCCTGTCCGTCACCATGCCGCGCAGCCTGCCCTGCTCGTCGCATACCGGCAGCGCGCCGAGGTTGCACCGCCGCAGCAGCCGCGCCGCCGCGCTCACGCTCTCGCTCCGGCTAATGGACACAACATTCTGCGACATAATCTGCTCTACGTTCACAAGTGTTACCTCCTGAGCTAAAAATTTTCTCAGGAGAATTATTCCCTTGCGCAGGATATAAAATACCCTCCGCCGCGGCAAAATTGCCCGCGCTACGCCACGAGCTTGGCCAGCGCCGGCCCCACGGAGGCGGCGAAAAGGTCTATGGCCTTCAGCGCCTCCGCCAGCGTGTTGCCGGAGGAGCCGACCTCAAGTATGAGCGAGCCCGTGGTGAGCTGCTGGTTGTAGCGCTCCGGCTCTAACTCTATGGGCCGCGCCAAGGTCTTGTAGCGCGCGTCCATTGCGTTCTGCATATAGAGCGCGAGCTTGAGGTTTTCCCGCCAATTGGGGTGATACAGACCGTTTTCGCCCGTGCCGACCACCAGCATCACCTGCGCGCAGCTCTCGCCGTCCGCCTCGGCCACGGTCTTGTAGATAACGTCGCCGCTGCCGATGGCGTCGCGGTGCAGGTCTATGACAATGGCTATGGACGGGTACTTTTCCAAATAGCTCGCGACCGCCTCCGCGCTGCGGGAGTAGGAGCCGGTGTAGCTGGGGTAGTCGTAAATTTCGCGGTCGTGTATGACGTTCAGGCCGCACTCGCGGAGCTTTTCCGCCAGCTCGTCGCCGACGCGGATTACGTTATGGCTCTTGTCCTGCGTGCGGCTCTCGTCGGATTCCTCGTAAACGTCGTCGCCGTCCATTGTGTAGGCCTCGCTGCCGTGGGTGTGGACGATGAGAATCTGCGGCTCGCCCGCTTGCAGCGTCAGGCTCAGCCCTTCCGCCGAGAGCGCCTCGATGTCCACGTCAATCGAGGTGTCGTTTTTAATTGTAGCCGTGCTGCTTATGGCGGCGGGGAGTATTTCCGTCTCCTCATCCTCCGGCGTCTCCGTTTCCTCCTGCGTAATCTCCGCGCTCGGCGTCGTCTGCACCAGCAGCAGCGTCTCAGTGTATGCCGTTTCCGTCGGCTGCGGCGTGGGAACGGACACGGCGGCGGAGCTGTCGCCCGCGTCTGTGCCCAGCTCCAGCCGCAGCGTGGCGGAGACAAGGCTGCCGTCCTCCGCCGCGTTGGAGAGCCACGTTCCCACGGCGCTGCCCACGCCCGCCGCCGCCGCTAACTTGACGGCCATTGCCACGAGCGCCGCGCAGATAACCGTCTTTTTCACGCGCGTCACCTCCCTGCTCGAATTGCAGGACCCGCGCACAAGCCCTGCCCTTAACATTATAATCTGAGCGCGGAGCGAAAAATGTCTTTTCAATCAGACAAAATAAATGTATAATCAGGTACAGTACTAAGGATACAATGATTAAATGACTTTAGAGCAAGCAAACGTGGCTTTAGTTCAAA
>JAJQCF010000028.1 GCA_021202845.1 Oscillospiraceae bacterium | reverse complement strand
ATGCCGTTGGCTACTGCCCACTCGACTGCATCGTAGTAGTAAGCGCCGGTGGAGACATCGGTAAACGTGCCAGTGGAAGTGGTGGTGCCAGTGCTGCTGCCGGTGCCGGCGCCCGTGTTGACAGAGCTGGAAGCGTGACCGCTGCCGCCGCTGCTGCTGGTGTCCGTGTCAGTGTCGGTATCGGTGTCAGCCGGTTCATCCGAACTATCGTCAATAGAAGCCAGCCATGCGAACACGTCGTCTAATTCGTAGTTGCCCTCGTGAATCTTTTCAAATTCCAGTCTGAAATCGACATTCAGGTCCTGAGCCTCCAGCGCGGCGGCAAGAATCGGGGGATATGCGTAAACTCCGTTATCAATCGTGCCGTATCTGATGTACCAGTTTGCCGTGTTCTCGGTGTCATCCACCAGATAGTCAAACACGCTGTAAAGGCGCTCCTGCTCCAGAACCGTATCGGACACTATGTGGCTTTCGTCTCCCGTTGCGAGGTACAGCCACGGGTCAAAAGCGGTTTCCGAGGTGTCGGTGTAGAGAATTTCTCCGAAAACATTGCTCTCGCGTTTGCCGTCGAATGCGGGCGCGCTCTTCAGGCGTCCGACATAGGCGAAGAAATCCCAAAGGCTTGTGATTTTGGCGCCGTCAGTGCCACTGTAGCTGAGCCAAGAGCTTCTGTCCACGCTCGCCTTATCCTCGCCGGTACCGTTGACATACGCTTCCGCGTCGCTCTCGCTCATGAGTCCCAGACCTCTGGTGTACTCCGCTTCTACAAGCTCGGTGAGGTAATCGACCAGCGTACCGCTCTTGCCGTCCTCGCTCAGGCTCATGTCAAGCCCCAAGTCATCAAGAACGCCGTTTATGTACTCGGGGAAGTATGCTGCCAGAGCATCCGACAGAGCTATTTCTTCCTCCGTCTGTTCGTAAGCTCCGTCCTCATTCAGGTTTTCCTTGTGATAAAGGCCAAGGTTGTCTCTTATGGCGGCCAGCTCTGCACCTATAGTGGTGTTGATGCCGTTATTCTGCCACTCATACGCTATATCCGAACTTTCAAGATTGAACACCGGCGCAAAGCAGATGCAGGCGTAAATATCATCGCTCGTGTCAGCGGCGTTTATTTCCTGCAAGTAAGAGGAATAAGCGGGGTCGTTGGCCGAAAGACCAATGAGCGCGGTGGTGCCGCCGCCGGAGCTGTGTCCATCCATAATGATTTTCTCAATGTCGCCGCTCATGGCATTGTCATTAAACTTAAGGTAGCGTATACCGGCCTTGAAGTCTACAATGGTGGCCGGAGCCCTGCCGACATAGGAGTAAGTGCCGTCCCCGTTGTCAATAGTGGCGCGCTGTCCGCGGCAGCCTAAGGTAACACAGACATACCCGTTGCCGACAGCATAGGTGAACAGCTCGGACGTATCCTTGGCAGCTGTTGATTTGCTATAGCCGCCGGAGCTGTTGATTATGAAAATCGGGGAATTCTCGTCGCAGCCTTCGGGTATATAGACATTCATCATCTGATTGTCTATTAAGCAGGGATTGGTGCAGTAAACAATATCTTCATAAGCAGTATACGTTATTGTATTGCCTTTGAACTCCGTTGTACGCTGCTCTCCCACGCTGCTGTCAAACACCAGTGAATATCCGCCGGAAGTCAGCTTTGTTGCGGTACCGTCATCGTCATACTCGACAATTATGCCAACAGCGTTGCTGATGTCGCTCAGCTTATAGAAGTAATCACCGCCTATTTCATACGCGGCAACATCCAGCGTGACGCCGTTCACCTGCAGGCTCCACGTGCTGGGTACGTAGGAAGTGCTGTCGCCGTCCTCATCAAGGTCGCTGCCGTCGGCAACGTAAGCCTCGCCAAGCACTACGCTGACAACGCAGTTGTCGGCATCGTACGAGACAGAGAACTGGCTATCAGTGCCGTTCATCAGCTCCGCAATGTTGCTCAGGCTGAAGTAATCTTCGCCGTCAATGCTGTAGGCCTTGACCGAGACGCTGCTGCCGTTGACGTCAAGCGTCCTCATATCTGTCTCATCAGACGCATCGGCCGAGCAGAACGATTCAAGCCAATCGAACATTTCCTCAATTTCGTAATTGCCGCCATGCTTTTGGTCCCACTGATATTTAATCCGGAGGTCTTCGCACGCGCCGCCGGTGTAGATTGCTGTGCCGAACGAAACGGCGGTAGCAAGCGTTACATCGTTATCGCAGGCACCCTGCCACACGTAAATGTGAGGCGCTACATCGCTCTTGGTGCCGTCCACATAGTGCATCGGATTCATTATGTAGACAATGCTCTCAGGGTCGCTCGGGTCAAGGCCCTCTGTCACCGCAAAGTCTTCCACGGTGAGGCCGTTCTTCTCCAGCGCCTCAAATGTGTAGCCCTGCTCGATGACCGCAGCCAGTGACGGCATCAGGTTGGAATCAAAGTGAACAATTTCCGAAAGGCCGTTTATGGCAAAGAGCTTTGCTTCGTTGGTCTGCACAAGACCCGTATACACGCCGTCCTTGTAAACCTCTATAAAGCCGTTGTCCATTGCGCCCACGCCGGTCAGACGCTGAATGGTGTTCAGATATGTGCTCATATCTACATCCGTTACTTTTCCGTCCTCAACTGTGAACGTATCCACTAAGGTCTCGCCATAGTTGTTGGAAACCAGAGTGCCGTTTTTGTCCAGCTCTTCCTGAGCGGCCTCTATTATGAGCTGTTCCAGGTAATCATAGAATGGACCGGAGCCGTCCTCGTTCAGGTAAAGCGCCTCTCCGGTTTCGGGATTTTTCAGGTTCATACCGTTAATATAGTCAATATATATCGAGCAGAAAATTTCAGACAGCGCCAGCTCGGCATCGCTCATTTCAATAGGCGTTCCGTCAGTATTCTTGCTCCAAGTGGACTTGCCCGCATAGGTTGTCGCTCCTGTCTGAGAAAACAGCCATTCATAGGCTTCGTTCAGATTTTCGAGGTCCAAAATGTTGCAGAAGCAGAAGCCCGCAAAAACATCGTCTCTGGTGTCGGCAGCGTTGATTTCCTGCAGATATTTTGTGTAATCCTCGCTGTTGCCGGTAACACTCAGCAGAGAGCTCATGCCGCCACCGGCGCTCAGGCCGTTAGATATGATTTTTTCCGTATCGCCCGGAATCACCGCGTCATTGAAGCGCAGATAGCGTATTGCCGCTTTCAAATCCACAAGTCCGGCGGGAGCAAGCCCTACAAAATTTCCGTCCTCGTCTGTGGAGTTGTTGCCGCGCGCCGCAGCCGTAACGCATACATATCCCATAGAAAGCGCATATGCCATTGCAGCGCCTTGGTTTCTGTTTTCCAGTGTTGCTGCAGTGGTAGAGAGATAGCCGCCGACGCTGTTCGGATTGTATATCGGCGCAGTATCTACAGTATAACCGTTGACTGTGCCGTCGCCCTCATAAAATCCTGCGGGTACATATATGTTCAGTACCTCATAATCTACCAGAGCGGGGTTGGAGCAGTATACTATGCCTTCGTAAAAACGGTATTGCATCTCCGTACCGTCATCAAACGTGTACGTGCAAACTTCATAGTCACTGCTGTCAAACACCAGCGAATATCCGCCGGAGGTCAGCTTTGTCGCGGCGCCGTTATCGTCGTACTCGATAATCAGGCCGACTGCGTTTCCGATATCGCTCAGCCTATAGAAGTTATCGCCGTCTATTTCATACGCGGTAACATCCAGCGCAACACCGTTCACCTGCAGACTCCACGTGCTGGGTACGCAAGAAGCGCTGCCGCCGTCCCCATCAACCTCGCTGCCGTCGGCAACGTAAGCCTCGCCAAGCACTACGCTGACAACGCTGCTGTCGGTGTCGTACGAGACAGAGAACTGGCTGTCCGTTCCGTTCATCAGCGCTGCAATATCGCGCAGGCTGACATAGTCCTCGCCGTCAATGCTGTAGACCTCGACCGAGGCACTGCTACCGTTGACGTCAAGCGTCCTCACCTCTGCCGCTGCGCTATCCGTATCTGCCAAAACGCACGGTGCCAAAGTAAACGTCATTGTCAGCACAAGCAGTACAGAGATAAGCCTTGTGATTCGCCTTTGTTGTTTCATTGAAATACCTCTTTTCTTTTTTGTTTGGGACTTTGCCTAAAATTATATTAATATAACCAAACTTTTTTGTAAATTGAAACTTTTCTATGGGTAATGTGTCGAAAAAAGAAAGGGTACTATTATAAATGTTGGGGTAACCCACCGCCGCAGGCGAAGGGCTGCACCAACATTTTTCTTGGATATGAAAAAAGTAGACCACACCCCCGAAAATCCTGTAAGATAAAAGCTGCCAAACTCCATCGAAAGGACGTGAGTATGGCACGAGGCGCGCCCCGCGCCAACTGCGGCCTATTAAAAAGGCGGGCTTGTCCCACCAACCAAATCATCTTGTTGCTTGCACCAACAGAACATGCTGTAATAGGGGTTTGGGGAGAAGACACCAGCAAGCGAAACGAGGAGCATCCGCTTAGCCGGAAATTCCTCGTTTTTTGCATTTGTAGCACAAATGCCCCGCTTGCCAAAGTTGTTTCAAGCTCATCGCTCCGCTTCAGCAGAAGCGACCGTTTTCCACGGCGTAAGAGGCGTCGGCGATTGCAAGGGTGGATTTGCGGTGAGATACCAGCACCACTGTATGTCCTGCCTGACGGTTTTCACGCAATGCCTTGAGTATTACGCCTTCGTTCAGACTGTCAAGGTTGCTGGTCGGCTCGTCCAAAAGCATCAGCGGCGCATCGTGCAGAAATGCGCGCGCGAGCCCTATGCGCTGGCGTTCGCCTCCTGAGAGCGTTTCGCCCAGTTCCCCTACGGGCGTATCATAGCCTTTGGGCAGCGAAATAACGAAATCATGCAGCGAGGCCTTCTTGGCGGCGTTTTCTATTTCCGCTCTTGTGGCATCCGGTTTGCCGATGCCGATGTTGTCGGCAATGCTGTCATGGAAAAGGTCGCTTTCCTGTGTCATATAGCCTTCCATTGCCCGCAGGCAGGCAGTATTTATTTTACCTATGTCTCTTTCTGAGATGTTCACCTGTCCGTCTCCGGCGCTCCAAAAACGCATAAGCAATTTCAAAAGCGTACTCTTGCCGGAGCCGCTTTTTCCTGTTACGGCCACAATTTGACCTGCCGGGAATTGCGCGGAAAGGTCATGCAGTATTTCCTCGCTGCCATAGGCAAATGTGAGATTTTTGACTTCCGCGCCCGTATATTCCGGCGTTTCACCGTTTGTGATGTCCTCGGTTTCGGGAATTTCCTCCAGCAGCGACAGCACTCTTTCTCCCGCGGCCAGCGTTTGACCGAGCGCAGCCGAGAGGTTGGAAAGCGCAAGGACGGGTCCGAATGAGGCTGAAAGCGTCACTGTTGTCAAAACGAGCGTCGAAAAATCTACACTCAGCGCCAAACCGGCCAAAAACATTGCAAGGGTCAGGAGCGTTACCGCCGCTCCGGAACGTGCAGAGGTTGTTCCCTCGTGTCGCTTTATTTCGCCCTGAATTTTGTTAAGCTCATCTGTTTTCTTTTGAACACGCCGCGCGCGCTTTTCATTCTGCCCATATTGCAGCGTTTCGCGGATACCGCGCAGGGATTCAAGAAAAAAAGAGTTTAGCCCGCCGAGTTTGTTTCTGGCAGACATTCCGCGGGATTTCTCCGCGCGTGCCGAGGCCAAGGGAATAACACAGCCGACGAGGATGTACGATATAATTGCCAGCAAGCCGAGCGGCAGTGACAGCGTGCTAATCAAAATCGCCTCGGTTAAAGACACCAAAAACGCGATGCAGACGGGTGCTATCGTGTGGGCATAGAAAACTTCCAGCAGTTCTATGTCTCCCGTTATAAGCGAGATAAGGTCGCCGCGCCCTCTGCCCTCTAACTTTGCGGGAGCCAGACGGCGCAGTGCGCCAAAAACTCTGTCACGAATGACGGCAAGCAGTCTGAACGCTATGTAGTGGCCGCAGGTCTGCTCTCCGTAGCGCAGAGCGGCGCGCATCAGGGCGCAGAGCAGCATCAGCGCCGCTGCTGCGCTGAGAGACAGCGGCCACGGCGATATATGCATGGAGGTCAGCAGCATATTTACGGCAAGAACGGTAATGGATATCGCGCACAAATATCCCACCGTTCCCATTGCTACAGCGGCCAGCATAATATGCGCCAAAGGCTTAACAAGGCCAAGCAGACCGAGCATAATTTTCAAACCGCTTCTGCGCACTGTTTTTCACCCTCCCTTATTTGTTCAAGTTCCCGCTGTGCGGCATACATTGCGGCATATTCTCCGCCTTGCCCTATAAGCTCCGAGTGTGTTCCCATTTCCGCTATTTTGCCGCGGCTGAGATATGCTATAAAATCGGCTTCCACTACATTCGCAAGGCGGTGGGATATGAGCACAATCGTATGCCTGCCGCGCAGAGAATGTATTACGTTCATAATATCCGCCTCACTTTCGGCGTCGATATTGCTTGTCGCCTCGTCGAAAACATATATCGGACTGTCCCTCAAGAGCGCCCGCGCAAGCGCCAAACGCTGCCTCTGCCCGCCGGAGAGACTTGCGCCGCGCTCCGATACGCTCATGTCCAGCCCGCCCTGAGACTGCACAAAATCAAAAAGATTGACCTGCTTCAGCGCATTCAACAGCTCTTCGTCATTGGCATCCGGCTTTCCCTCCAAAAGAGTATCCCTTATGGAGCCGGAGAAAATATAGCTGTTTGTTGAAACGACGGTTACCAGTTTTCTCAGGCATTGCGACTTCGCGGCGCTTAGCTCTGTTCCGCCGACTGAGGCGCTGCCGCTGTAGCCGCAACGCAAACCGCCGAGAATTGAGGCCAGCGTGCTCTTGCCGCAGCCGCTTTCGCCGCAGACCGCAGCGAAACTCCCCTGCGGAACGATGAAGCTCACACAATCCAAGGCTTTTTTGTCGTTGCCATAAGAAAAGCTGAGATTTTCAAATGATATTTCCCCGTCCTTTATGTCTGCCTCACCGTCTGTGCGCTCCGGCAGGTCGAGCAGCCGCAGCATTCTCTCGCTCGCCGCCGCTCCGTTCATGGCAACGTGAAAATAGCTGCCGAGCGCGCGCATGGCGAGGAAAAATTCGCTTGCAAGCAGTATCATGGCAGCAGCGCCGCCGAATGAAACCCGTCCGTTCATAAACGCATACACGGATAAAATGCTGCCGAGCGCCGTACCGCCGTAGGCTACGAAATCCATGATTGTTACGGAATTGAGCTGCATGGTGAGAACCTTCATGGTAACTTTTCTGAAATGTTCAGCTTCCTCATTCATTTGCCTGTGGCGCCGTTCGTCAGCGCCATAGATTTTAAGAGTTGTCAGCCCTTGCAGGTTTTCCAGAAAGCTGTCGCCCAAATTGGCATAAGCATCCCAATACTTTCCCATCATTCGCTTTGCGGCCTTCGCAACGGACATTATGGCAGCCGGAATCAGGGGCACGCAGACAAAAAGCACTATAGCCGTCAGCGGTGAGAGAGGCAGGAACACCGCAAAAAGCGTCACTGGGGCCAGAACCGCATAGTAAAGCTGCGGAAGAAAATTGCCGTAATAGCTCTCCAGCTGTTCCACGCCCTCTCCCGCGAGCTGCACGACCTCCGCTGTTGGAAAAGCGTCCGTATAGTCTGTGCCGAGACGGCAGAGCTTTCCGTACAGCAGCTCCCTCAGCTTTAGCTTAACGCGGGAAGTAGCCCTGTGCGTCAGCTCCGCAGAGGCTTTCGTCAGCACAAAGCGGACCGCCGCGCACACAAGGACGATGCATACGCCTCTCGCAGTGCCGCCCGCTGAGAGCTGACCGTTCAGCGCCTGCTCCAGCAAATCCGCCACGGCAAACCACAGCAATATGCCGGACAGCAGCGAGACCCAGTTCACAAATACCTTGCCGTAAATAAAGCGTTTTATATCCGGCAGCATGGCCGAAAAACGCTTGCTTATCATCATTTTTCTTCCCCGCTTTCTCCCTCACGGGGACAGGTTTTGATAATAAAACAAAACGCTATGATATGTGCCGCCCACACCACGGCAAGACATATCCTGCCGACCGTCGTGCCGCGCATAGCAATAAAAGCAATTACCATAATAACGGTCACAGTTGCCATAATACGCAGCTTCGCCCTCCACGTCATGCCATTTCCGCGCACAAAGGGTTCAAGATTATTTTTATATAGCCTTGTTCCCATGAACCAGTTGCTAAGGCGCTCGGAGCTTTTGGCAAAGCAGAACGCCGCCGCAAGCAGGAAGGGCGTGGTGGGCAGTATCGGCAGCGCAACGCCTATGCAGCCCAGTCCGAGACATACAAGCCCGAGCATTATAAAAAATATTTTCATTGTTAAAGCCGCACCTTTCATTTTCTATACCGCCATAACGCAGAGCCTTCCGCCGCTGTGAAAAACCGGGAGCTCTACGCCGTAAAGCGTGCGTATGCTCTCCGTGCTGATTACATCCTCGGGAGCACCCTGCAAAACGGCCTTCCCGCCGTGCAGTCCTATCACCTCATCCGAGTAGGTCAGCGCTTGATTGATGTCGTGGAGCACCATGACTATCGTGATGCCCTGCTCTTTGTTCAGCGTTTTTACCAAGCGCAGTATTTCCACCTGATAACGCACATCGAGAAACGTGGTCGGTTCATCCAAAAAGAGCAGCCGCGTATTTTGCGCCAGAGCCATTGCAATAAACGCTCGCTGCCGCTGTCCTCCGGAGAGTGTTCCAACGTGCCGCTCGCGCAGCGTATCCATATTCGTCAGCTTTAATGCCCGCTCCACCTGCTCCTGATTTTCCTCGTTCAGCCCCGGCCTGAAAATTGAGCTGTACGGCAGACGTCCATAGCTGACAAGGCGCTCCACGCTGAGGTCGTCGGGAGCTATATTTTTTTGATGAACAATCGCCGCTCGGCGGGCAAACTCTTTAACCGATATGTCTTTAAGCTCTCTGCCGTCCAGCTTTATCGCTCCGCAAGTCGGCTTGAGGTTTTTTGTCATCAGCTGCAGGAGCGTGGTTTTGCCGCAGCCGTTTGCCCCCAAAAGGGTGGTTATTACGCCGTCTTTAATCTTAATGGAGAGGTCATTCAATACGGGCCGGCCGTCATAGGAGAATGTGAGATGTTCAATGCTTACCATGTCTGTCGCCTCGCTTGAGCAGAAAGATAAAGAATGGGCCGCCTACTATGCTCATAATAATGCTTGCGGAAATCTCGTTGGGGGAAGCAATCAGCCTCCCCGCTGTGTCGGCAAGAAGCAGGACGAAGCCGCCCAGCAGGACACAAAACGGCACAAGCACTCTATGGTCGGAGCCAACAATTCGCCGCGCCATATGGGGCACAATAAGCGCAAGGAAACCCACTACGCCGATAACCGCGGTCACGCCGCTTACCAGCAGAACGGCAACGGCGGAAATGGTAAGCCGCAGACGGTCAACGCGAACGCCGAGGCCGCGAACAGTTTTGTCGTCCAGTGCCAGCAGATTACAGGCGGGAGACAGTGCGGCGGCCAGCACTATTCCGACAGCGGAATACAGCGCCATCATGCGCACGTCGGACCACACGAGTTGGGAAAGCCCGCTGACGCTGACCGACACTCCTGTGCTGTCGGCAATGCCGTTCAGCACCTCGCCAAGTCCGGTGAACACTGCGGCAACGGCAATTCCTACAAGGATAATCCTCACGGGGTCAAGCGTGCCCTTCCATGACAAAGAATATATTACCGCGAACGCTGCCAGACCGCCAAAAAAGGCAATGAGCGGTACGGATAAATACAGCGCGGGGAAGAGCGCCGTCACAGCGGACGCCGCCAGAGAGGCTCCGCCGGATATTCCGATAATGCCGGGGTCGGCCAGCGGATTGCGCAGAACAGCCTGAAAAAGCAGTCCCGAGCAGCTCAGCGCCGCGCCGCCCAGCAGCGCTACTATAATGCGCGGGAACCGCAGGTCATATATAACCGCAACGCGTTTATCATAGGCTACGAACAGGCCATTGAACAAATCGCCGTATGTAATGCTGATGCTGCCGAGTTTCATGGCAATCAGCGTCAGTGCAAAAATCATTGCGGCAAGCACAGCGCAGCCGACCACACCTTTGAAAATGTCCTTATGAATTGTTTTCAAGGTAGGCAGCCTCCGCGTCGTAAGCCTCATATGTTTCGCTGTACAGTATTTCCTGCAAAACTGCAAGCGCCTCCGGCCAGTCAAACGTGCAGCTCATGCCGAAGAGCGTATAGTCAAGCTGATATACGTGCCCGTCCTCGACAGCTCTGAAATGCTTCCAAATGTCGTTGGTAGTAAACTCCTCGGCGAACATTTCCATAGCCAGCTCCGGCAGGCCGTGAGCCGTCAGCAGTATGTAATCGGGGTCAAGCGCCAAAAGCTCCTCGGTGTTCCATGAGACAAAGTTCATCTCGTCGTCAACCTGTACCACGTTCACCGCTCCCGCAAGCTCCAGCAGCGAACCGGCATAGGAGTTGGGCGTACACTCTATGTAAGCTCCGGGCAGACCCATGAGCAGCAGCACCGTCGGCTGCTCCTCGCCCTCAATGCTTGTTTGGAAGTCCGCTAAAATTTCCTCATATTCGGCAATGAGCGTATCGGCGGCCTCCGACACGCCGTATTTTTCTCCCAGCATGGCAATGCTGTCGTACATTCCCTGAACGCTCTGCAAATCTATGAAGGTGTAGGGCACCCCCGCTGCCTGATATGTAGGCTCTATTGTCTCGGCCAGCGTGTCGGGGCCGATAACATCCGTCGGCTCCAAGAGAGCTATGGCTTCCGCATCGGGAGACATGGCCGTGCCGACGGTGGGCAAATCCTGATAGCGCTCCGGCAGCTCGCCGGAGGTTGAGCAAACGGCCACAAGGTCAAGCCCCAGCTTGTCACATATAAGTATGGTTGAGTAAGACGTCGCTATAATGCGCGCAGGCTCCTCCACATCTTCATTCGCGGCCGCGTTTTCCGCCGCAGCGGTGCTTTCCGCCGCTGTATCTTCTTCGGGGTGCTGGTCAACGCAGGCGCAGAGCGCCAGAGCCAAGGACAGGGCAATGCAGACAAGAATAATCCTTCTCATAGCTCACCGCTTCCTTTTCACACAGCATACCGCGCCGACTGCTGCCGCGGCGGCTATGACCACGATGACAGCGATTACAGCGCCGGATACGGCGGGGCTTTCCTCGTCCGCGTTTTCCGCTTCGTCGGCACTGTCCGCAGAGCTCGCGGCCTCGTCGGCTTCGTCGGCTTCGACGGGCGCGGCGGCGCTCACGTCGGAGCTAACGTCCGCCGCGTCGTCCTCGTCCGTGCTTACGGCCTCCGTCGTCTCCTGCGGAGACTCGGCTGCGGCAGGCTCGGCGGTCTGCTCGGCCGCGGCGGGCTGCGCCGTTTCCGCCGGAGACTCGGTTTCAGCCGCCATCTGCGTCTCGGCGGGCGTCGGCGTTTCGTCCGGTGTCTCTGTTTCGGCGGGCGCGGCAGTCTCCGCGGGAGCCTCTGTTTCGGTTGGAGCCGCGGATTCGGAAAGGTCTATGCTCACAACAAAATCTCCGCTGCCGGAAGTAAGCGTTGAGGTGTCTACCCAGAGATACCACAGCACGTCGCGCCCCATAGGCGTCACATACATCGTGGCCTTTATGTAGGTGCCGGCGCTGGGAATCGCAAAGCGGTAGTCTATGGAGTCATTGCCGCTGTCCTCGGCGGTAATGGTGTAGCTGACCTTGGAATAGCTGTCGTAGCCCGTGCGCGTGTAGAACGCCACGTTGCTGCAGCTGCTTTGGAGCTGCAGGCGAATGGTGACCCACACGTTTCCGTCGCCGTCTATTTCCACAAGCCCCGTTTTTGCGGTGGCGGAGCGGCACATTCCCTCGCCCAGCGCGGCGTTGGACGTACCGCCGTCGTCAACATTTCCCGTGTCGGGGTTATAGTAGCTGGTTGTCACGCTGCCGGTGTAGGCTCCCGTTTGCAGCGCCATTGCGTTTACCGCCGCAGTGCCCGCCAGCAGCGCGGCGCACAGCAGCGCGGATACAAATGTTTTTGCTCTCATGTCTTTTACCTCGCTGATTTGTATATGTAATTATAAGTATACTTTCTCATCTTCCGCACATGAGGTGAGGAAAAACACGATGTCCGCCTCGCTCTCCGGCATATAGCGCAGGGAAATGGACGTCCTCATGCGCACGCGCACTGTTGCTGTCTTGCGAACGGGGTCGAAGCGCATCGCGTACCCGGGAATCGTCACTCCCGTGGGAGAGCTCTGCGCCTCGCGCCACGAGTCGCCGTGGTAATACCACATCGTTTCCAGAATGGCCGAGCGTTTGGGCATAAGGCGAATGTTCCGCGTTATGCTTATAGGGCAGAGCGTGAAAAGGCTGCGTTCGTTTTCCCGCAGAGCCATTGCCGGCTTGAGAAAGCCGGCGTTTGCCATAGACAGCTCCGTCCTGCCTTTTTTTCTCACCTCAAAGTCCACCGTATAAACGCCGTATGGCAGATTTTCGAGAAGGGCATCCTCGCTCTCCGACTTCGGCGCGGCGGGCTGATTGTTATATTTAAGGAATTTTTCGATTATATCGTCGTCCAGCGAGCAGACTATTGTCCTTGCGGCCTGCTCCGCTCTTATCGGCAGCAGACCCATGTGCTCCATCATCCAGCCGCTGACTATATGGAACGCCTTCACCCTCGGCGCTATAATCTCGCCGCCCACCTCGGTGGGCGCGATTTCGCCAAGCTCGCCGCGGGTAATCATGCCCGCCCT
The DNA here is from genome assembly GCA_021202845.1 of Oscillospiraceae bacterium. Classification (GTDB taxonomy): domain Bacteria; phylum Bacillota; class Clostridia; order Oscillospirales; family Oscillospiraceae; genus JAJQCF01. Next base: position 57,322 of record JAJQCF010000028.1, on the reverse strand, counting down.
TTCGAGCGCGTCAACGGTGACGCAGGCCGTCGCCTTTGTCACTCCGAACTCGTCCGCGGCGCTCGTCATGCCCGCCTCGGAATATTTGTGGGTTGCAAACAGCAGGAGATACTCCATCTGTCTTACGGTTAATTCCTTCATTATCCTGCCTCCGCATAAGCTGTTTTCAAAGCCGCAAAGCTGTCTCTGCGGCTTTGAAAACGGTTTACGCCCTGCCGAGGCGGCGGAGAGGTTTGCCCCTCCGCCGTCCGGCAAGGTGTTTGGGATTACTGTTTTTGCTTTAGGTGCGAATGTTTACAGACCATAGCTGCCTATGAGCCTTGCGAACACCGTCGCGGCCTCGGCTCTGGTTGCTGTGCCGAGCGGGTTGAATTCGTTCTTGTCCGTGCCGGAGAACAAACCGGCCTTCGTCATGTTTTCAACGCCCTCGCGCGCCCAGTCCGCAATGTCGGCGTCGTCGGCGTAGCTGACCGCCTCGCCGTCCAGCGGAGTGATTTCCGCGAACTCGAAGTAGCGGCTCATTATGGTCGCCATTTCCTGTCTGGTTATCTCGCGGTCGGGCTCGAACGTGTCGTCACCCGTGCCGTTGACAATGCCGTTTTCGCTCGCCCAAGCTATGTACGGCGCGTAGTATGCCTCGGCGTCCACATCGCCAAAGGCGTTGGTGAACTCCGCCTCGGCGTCAATGCCGTACAGCCGTCCGAGAACCGTCACGAACATTCCGCGCGTCAGGCCGCTGTCGGGGTCGAATGTCGTCTCGCCCGTGCCGTTGAACAGACCGCGCTGCACAACCGTTTCGATGTACTCCTCCGCCCAGTGGCCCACGATGTCCGTGAAGCCGCTCTCGGAGACCTGAACAATTTCGTCCGCGTCGGCCACGCTGCCGATTATCGCAAACAGGCCGAGGGAGCTGGTGGTGAAGGTGTAGTAGCTGCCGCTGACGGAGCCCTTGATGACGGTGCGTCCGCTGTCGTTTATGCGGTAGACGGTCAGTCCTTCCTCGTCGGTGCAGGGGATATACAGCGTCACGCTGCCGCTGGGAGCTGTAACCGTGCCGTCAACCAACGCGACAATTTCGTACAGCGTCCACTCGTCGTCTGTACCCATCAGGGAGGCGGCGTTGTCGTAATCGTCGCCCTCGGTGACTACGGTAACTCTCAGCTCCGCCTCGCTGTCAAGGCGGTTGGTGTTGGTCTCCAGTTTGATGCCGGTGGCGCTGTCGGTCAGCGAAATGTCCTCAACCGTGGTCGCCGTTCCGCCGCCGCTGCTGCTGCTTCCTGTCGCGGTGGAGGTGTTAGCGGTCAGGTGGCTCTTGCTCGTCTTTGTCGCGGTACTCCAGTCGAACTGAATACGCGCGGCAAGCTCTTCATAGAGGTCGTCCATCGGCGTGTCGGGAACGGTAAAGGTAACGTCGATATACGTCACGGAGTCCGCCGTGGAGGGCTGTCCCTCGTCGGGCATGTCAAAGCTGGCGCGCTTGATGTAGCCGTTGTCGTCCTCGTATGTGTTCGTGGTCGTGCCGTTGTAGCTTGTGGAGAAGTCGCCGCGCTCCAGAACCTCTACGTCTCCGCCGTTCGTGAGAGCCAGCGCGGTCATGGCGCTCACATACAGGTCAACCTTGACGGGGTTGGTGGCAATTTCTACATAGGTTATCTCGCCGCCGGAAACCGTCACAAGCGCGCTGCGGTTGTACTCAAAGGCCACGTCGCCCATGGAAACCTCGTTTGCGCTCTCCTTGTACAGTGTGATTGTCACAAGGTAGTTGCCGTCGGTGTTCAGGAAGCTGCTGCTTGTGCTGCTGGAGGAGCCGCCGGAAGAGCCGCCGGACGAGCTGCCGGAGCTGATTGTGTACTCTTTTTCGCTCAGCGCCCAAGTGGAGAAGTGGGTGGTGCTCCAGCTCGCATAGCCGCTGACTACGGTCAGCGCCGCGCGCTCGGCAAGGGAGCCGTCGTCGTCTATGCAGTAGGCGTAAACAACATCTGTGCTCTCGCAGGGGACGCTCACTGTCGCCGTGCCGCCGTTGAAGTCCGTGCTCAGGGTCAGGTCATAGCCGCAGACAAACACGTGGCCGTCGTCGTCGGTATAGTTGCTGTAAGTGCTGTTGACGGCAATCGTCAGCGTTGCGGTCTCGGTTATGCCCGCAAGAATATCGCTGTCCAGCGTTACGCTGCCGACGTCGGTCGCCAGCACCAGAGAGCTGTAGCCGCCCAGCATTGATGATGCCTTGCTCAAAACAATATCGGCGGCAACATCGTTATGTGTGTACCCGCCGCTGCCGGAAATGGCGGTAACAGTGACAGACATGGTGGCATCGAATGTGAGCTCCGCAAAATCATCGCTGGATACAGTGAAAACAAGTGTATTGTTTATCACATCGCAATCACTTGCCTGCTTAATCTTAATATCAGAAATCGTTCCGCTGTAGGTGGAGTCGCCGTAATCCATTGTGATGCTGGTAAGCGGAATGGATACAGTGTAGGTTGTGCCGGACAGGGTAACGGTTGCGTCACCCATGCAGCCATCTGCCATAGATTTTGTGGTCGTGCCGTCTTGATAGATAGCCACGCTGTAAGTGTCAACAGCGGTGTCGCCCAGCACCGCGGCGGCCACGCTCTGCGGAATTATTACGTTCACCGCGGTGACGTCTGCATTGCCTGTAGTCGCGTCGGCGGTGACGACGGAGCCGCTGACGCTCACGGTGTCATTTTCCGCCACAACGCCGCCGCTGAGGGTCGCGGTTGCGGTCGCGTCTTCGACGGTGACGCTTTCAACCTTCACAGCTTTTTCGCTGGAAACGGTCACTTCTATGGTCTTTGTCAGCGTGTCGTTGCCGTTTGTCGCGGTCAGCGTCAGTGTTGCGGTCTGCGTGCCCTCCAGTCCCTCCGCCGCTGCGATAGTCAGGGTCTGGGACGAGGACTCCACGGTCATGTCAAGCTGTTCTATCTCTGTGCTCTCGGTCGCAGCTTCGCCAAGCACGGCGGAGACAGCGTCCGTATTGCTGTTTTCGAGGCTAAGGACATAGCCGCTGCCCGCCGCCTGCAGCAGCGTGACGGTGCGGGTCACGTCGCCCTCGTTGTCTGCGGCAATAGTGATTGCGTCCTCGGCACTCTCGCCGTCGCTGTTCGTCACGCGGAGCGAGGTGCTGAGCGTGTCCGTCACGGCGGATATGCTGCTGTAATCCAGATAGAGTATCGCGTCTTGGTCGCCAACGCCCATTTCTGTCATTACGTCAACGGAGATGCGCACGCAAATTTTTCTGCTCTCACTGTCAGTGCCGAGGTAATAGAGCGGAATGGTGACGCTGCCGGGGCGCGCGCCGTCGGCGTCCTCCTCGGCTGCCTCGGTGGTGTAGGTCAGGTTTTCCTCGTCGTCAATGGCATAGGTGTACCAGTCGCCGTAGGTGCCCTCAACGCGCCCTTCTCCCGCAACGCGGTTGGCGTAACCGGCTTCAAAGCTCTCGCCCTCGTATACCCAAAGGTTTGTCATCGCGCCGACGGTGAAGAGCGCCGTTGTCGGGTGGAAGGTGAGAGTAACGGACGCGCCGTCGTCGCCGATGTGCAGAACCGCGTCTTCGTTCATCGCGCCATTTGCCATGGAGTAATTTGTAAAGCCGATGTTCCACATGGAGACATTCACGTTGTAGTCGCCGTTGAGCAGACTGTCAAAGTTAATTGTTGATGCCTTGCTTTCTTTCAAATCAAGCAATGCGGCGGCAAGTGCGTCTGCGAAGTAGTCTATCTCGTTCTGGTTGGCGTTGGTGTTGTCTTTCACTGCCAAGGCGTTTTCATAGGCCGTTTTAAACGCCTTCCACAGCGCTGAACCCCAAGATGAGTCGTCATTCCCCGCATTGTAAATTTCCTCTGAGCTTGCGAGGGTTTCATCAAAGTCTCCAAAATACTGATAACCTTGATACTCGTAGCCGTTCATATATTGTACAACGCCTGCGGTTGTTACAAAGCTGTAGTAACCGTCGGTGTCGGCTTCTGTACTAAATACCATTTGGTTTCCGTCCTCGTCTGCCGGAAAGGCAGCAACGGCGCTGCTCGGCAATACGGGAATTGATGCGTCACTGTAACTCACCTTAACAGTATCAGAAAAATTGAGCGTGAGGCCGGTTCCTGATTTTCTCAATTCCACCGCCGCGCCGCTTTCGCTGTATAGCGTTGTGTCTCCGAGCAGGTTAATGGTCCCGCCTGTTGCATTATTTTTAACGTAAATCGCATCGTAGACGCCGACCACATTGCATGAATCAATATTGTATATAACCTCGTCTTGAGGTGACTGGAAGTATATACAACCTCCGCCGCCGGAACTTAGTTGTGAATCTTTTAAATAAAAACTTTCACAATATTCGGAACTCAATAACTCAAGAGCAGCTCCAAACCCTTTGGTTGAACTTGAGTAGAGGTTTCTAACATCACAGTTTGATATGTATGCGCTTGTTCCTTGAAACTGAATTGTTGATTTAGCAGTTGCACTCTCAAAATTGCCCCCATTTATAACCAACTCGCCTTCAGATACAACCACACGAGAACCTTCTGATATGAAAGTTCCGCCATTGATAATCAATTTGGTGCCTGCATTCGTATTAAACACCGCACCGTCTGTTTTGAGTACGCCGGTATTCGATTCAGAACTGTCGGAAACAGTCAGGGTATAATTAGAATCCGCCGAAATGGTAAATGCCGTGCCGCTGGATAACCCGGTTAAATACACGTTTTTTCCGTTCAGGTCTATCTCAAGAGAGCAGGGAATTTCGTATGAAGCCCATTCGGATTCAACGTCATTCAAAAACGTTACCTTAACATCTGCTGCACTTGTGTCAATGTCAGCCAGCGTATTAACCAAACTGTCTGTGTCTGCAACATTAACTGTTTCGGTGCTGTCATTGAGAGAATATGAAACCTCCGCAATATAAGCGCCTGTATCTTCTTCGGCTTCTGCAGAAGCCACTGAAATCAAGGTTTCTTCATTTTCTGCAGCAGAGGCATCCTCACTTTCTCCAGATGTCTCTGTTTCCTCGGTTTGAGAATTTTCGATAGTCAAACTTTCCTCAGTGCCGCTTTCATCAGTGCTCATTTCGTTTTCAGCAGTCTCTGTTGTCGCAGCTTCGGCAGTTTCTGTAGTCTCGTCGTCTGCATCAGTTGATGCTTCTGCCTCCGCGCTTTCTACAGCAGCAGTTTCGCTTTCTCCGGCAGCGCTTGCTTCATCATCAGAAGCAAAAACGCCCGCCGGCAAGAAAAGAAGAAGCATGACGGCAACCAATAAAATGGATGTTATGCGTCTAAAATTGAATATCTTAATATCCATATTTACTCCTTTATGTTTGTAATTTGAAAATGTGAAGATGCTGTCTCTTGTGATTTATAAGACCATTTTGAGACAGCACCTCTACAGTGTTGGGGGTTATTACTTGCTCAAAACAATATCGGCGGCAACATTATCATGTGTATACCCGCCGCTGCCGGAAATGGCAGTAACAGTGACAGACATGGTGGCATCGAATGTGAGTTCCGCAAAATCATCGCTGGATACAGTGAAAACAAGTGTATCGTCTTCTGCACTGCATTTTGTCGCTTGCTCAATTTCAATATCAGTAATTTTTCCGACGTAAGTGGAATCACCGTAAGTCATTGTTATGGTGGTGAGAGGAATGGATACAGTGTAGGTTGTGCCGGACAGGGTAACGGTTGCGTCACCCATGCAGCCATCTGCCATAGATTTTGTGGTCGTGCCGTCTTGATAGATAGTCACGCTGTAAGTGCCAACGTCGGTGTCGGCCAGCGCGGTTGCGCCAAGTGCGAAGCACATGGCGAGGGCGAGCACAAGGGCTCCTGCCCGTTTGAGGTTTCGTCTTGCAGTCATTTTCTGACTCCTTTCTGCCGGATTTGTCCGGCGGCAAAATGTGGTTTTTACAGAGGGAGATTTTCCGTTCGGTTCTATTCGTGAACGCATACCAAATGCTGACCGGCACGGGAGGTTAGTTTATGCGAACCCGGCCCCGCATTGCCGCCCACCGTATCCGCCGACGCTCCGTTTCTCTCATAACCCCTCTCCGTTTTCAGGGCGGTTAGTATATTCTAACTAAGCATCTTTGAAAAATCCGGTCACGCGCCGGATACGATTTTCATTCATTTTTCACAAACATTTCTCTGCTTCCGCACCGCACGTCAGGTCTCCCTTACGTCACGCCTCAATCATACACCCTCGCGTCAAATCATGTCAAGCAAAAGATTTGTCCACGCTAACTCCCCACCAAATTTTCGGCGTTATGTCCAAAATAACCCCCTGCATAATTTAATCACTGCAACATTGTCGCACAATGCAATTTTCTGCAAACCCTATTAGTCAATTCTAACTAACCCCCACCCCTCCAATTTCCCCCACTCCGCTTGTCGATATGTCCGTGGAATAAAACGGGTCGGCGGACGGCTTGAGCGCAATTTGCTTGTCTTCCATATGGTTTCCTCCTCAATACTCCCTCGCCACCGCCGCTTGCAGGACGGTGTTGGCTGCGGCGCCGGCGTTGCGCAGGCCGCTGCCGCCGTGCTCTATCAGCACGACGAAGGCGTAGGGGTGCTCGCTGTCGGTCAGGTAGCCGGTGAACCAGCTGTGGGACGTGCCGTCGCCCACCTCGGCGGTGCCGCTCTTGGCGCATAGCGCAAGGCCGGGGAACGTGGCCTCACCGTAGGAGTAGGTCACGGCGTAGCTCATCATCTCGCCTATCGCCTCTGCGGTCTCGGCGGAGAGCAGCTTGACCGTGCCGCCGCTCTCGCCGAGCAGGAGCGTAGGCTCCGGCGCTGTCCCGCCGCCCGCTATCGCCGCCACGTAGCGCAGCATGGCGTAGGGCGTGACGAGGTCGTTGTACTGCCCTATGCCCGACCACGCGGTGTAGGACGAGCCGGAGTCGTCAACGTCGAAGCTGCCGGACTTCACCGTGATGCCGTTCAAGTCCAGCTCGGAGCAAAAGCCTAACTTTTCGGCATACTCACCGATAACGCTGCCGCCCAGCTCGAGGCTTATTTCCGCAAACGCGCAGTTGCAGGAGTTGGCAAGCGCCTGCTCCACCGTCTGGCTGCCGTGCGTGCCGGTGCAGGTGACGGTGTTGTCGCCCACCTGTACGCTGCCGGAGCAGTAAAACTCGCGCTCGTAGAGGTCGGGAATGTTCTCAATGGCCGCGGCCAGCGTCACGAGCTTGAACACCGAGCCCGGGACGTAGCTGGCGCTGATGCAGCGGTTGATGTAAACGCCGTCGTAGGCGCTGTCGCTCTCGTCAAAGCCCTCGTTGGGGTCGTAGGCGGGCGTGGAGACCATGCAGAGGATTTCGCCGGTTTGGTAGTTCATCACCATAATCGCGCCGCTGCGCCCCGCCAGCGCCTCGTATGCCACGGCGTTCAGCTCGGAGTCTATCGTCAGCGCGACCTCCGCGCCGTCATCGGCAAGGCCGGTGAGCGAGCTGTAGCCCGTCAAGCGGTCGGCAAAGGCGGTCAGCGCGCCGGTGCCGATGCTGCCGCCGTAGTCGCCGACAACGTGCAGGCAGCTCACGCGCGTCAGATAATCGTCGGCGTAGGAGTAGACGCCGTCCGCGCTTTTAGCCAGCACAACGCCGCTGCGGTCGGTGAGCGTGCCAAGCTGCAGCACGCCGGAGGAGTAGACGGCCTGATTGCCGGAAAAGCTCGCCCAGTCCGCGCCGTCGGTGACAAAGCGGTAAGTGTAGAGCGCCATGCCGCAGACAATGAGCGCCGCGGCGAGCAGAGCGGCGTAGGCGCGCCGCATGACGGTTTTCATTTCTCGCTCCTCCTTCTGTGAGCCTCGCGCACGGGCAGGCGGACGGTGAAGCTGCCGCCGCGGCGCGTATCCGAGGCTTTTATAAACGCCAGCAGTCCCCAGCAGGAGATGAGGCTTGAGCCGCCGCGCGAGACGAATGGGAACGTCACACCCGTGAACGGCAGAATATCCACGCAGCCGAACACGTTCAGCGCCAGCTGCGCCAGCATTATCGCGGCCGAGGCAACCGCCGCTATCACGAAGAAGCTGCTGCGCCCCTGCGCGGCGTTGCGCACGGCAAAGAACGTCAGCGCCAGCAGCGCCAGCATTGCGCAAAACGCCACGATAAGCCCCAATTCCTCGCACAGCAGGCAGAAAACGAGGTCGGTATCGGCGGCAAAAATGTCTTTCAGCCAGCCGTTGCCCGCGCCGACACCCAGCAGTCCGCCGCTGGCGGCAGCGGAGAGCGCGCGCGTCTGCTGCCAGCCGGAGTCCCACGGGTCGTCCCAGATGTGCCCCCAAGCGGCAAAGCGCGTGGCGATGTAAGGCTTGACCGTCAGCACCAAAAATCCCGCCAGCACCGCCGAGGCTATGGCGAGGAACACCGTGGCAAAGCTGCCGCTGCGCATGAAGGAGATTATGAGGAACGCGGCGAAGAACACCACGGCGCTGCCGAAGTCGCCCATGAGCGCCAGCGCGCCGACAATGGCCGCGGAAAAGCCGATGAAGAAGAACAGGTTGCGGCTGCGGAACAGCCTGTCCAGCGTGGCCGCGCCGACCCAGACATACGCCACCTTGACAAACTCCGAGGGTTGGAGCGTCACGCCGCCTATGCTTATCCAGTTCGTGGCGCCGTAGACCGTTTCGCCCATGAGCACGTTCAGCGCCAGCAGCGCGGCGGCGGCAATGCCCACCGGCCAGCGCATGGCCTTGGCTCTACCGAGGTCACGCAGGAACCAGCCGACGCCTATAAACGTGAAAATTCCCGCAAACAGCAGCAGAAGCTGCTTGAGCATATCCTCCGGCACCGCGCCGGCGGCCACGGCCAGCCCCAGCGTGGAGAGGTAGAACGCCAGCGTCTCCGGCTCGAAGCCCGAGCGGTTTATGGCGCGCATGAGCAGAAAATAGCACCACTGGGCGGCGATGAGCGCGGCGAAGCTCAGCGCAATGGGCAGCACGTATTCCGTCTCGGCGTAGACGCTGAACTCCAGCACCAGCAGCAGCTGTATGACCGTGAGCAAAAAGAGCGTCACGCCCGGGCGGATATAGCCTCCGGCCTCGCTGCGGAGCGCCTCGGCGGCCTCAATCTGCTTTTCGCTGAGGTCGCGGAACACGACTTTTTCGCCCGCGAGCGTGATTTTGTCGCCGGTGGCCACGGTGATGCCGTCGCCCTCGTCCCTGCGCCCGCCGACGGAGAGCGCGTCGCCTCCGGCGAGGGAGTAGAGCGTCCAGACGCCGCGGCTGTCGCGTATGAGCGCGGCGTGGCGCGGGGCAAGCTCCTCGCGGTCGATGACAATGTCGCAGCCCTTGGCGCGGCCTATGATGCACTCCCAATGGCGAATGGCCGCCGTTTCGCCGCCGGAGGTCTCCAGCCAAGCCCAAAGCTCCGGCTCGTATTTCTCGCGCAGCATACTTGCCATGCAGCGCGCCAGCAGCCAAACGGAAAGCACCGGCAGCGCCCACCGCGCCGCGGAAATGATAATATCACTAAAAGCCTCCAAGCCAAGCCCTCCTTTCGCGTACGGGGATATTATAGCAGACTTGCGGCGTAAGCGCAAACGCTGAAAGAACCACGCCTCCCCGTCCTTTGTCACAAACCTCGGCAGTAACCGTAACAAGCTGTGATTGTCAAGCGCTTTACAGAATTTTTCCTCCCGACAAGGTATAATTAACTCATAAAAAGAGTTAATATGTCAAGGAGGGCTGCTCTTGAAAAGGTCTAACATCACAATCGCCGTGGTCGCCAACATCATATTCGGCGTCATGCCTATCTATTGGAAATTTCTCAGCGGCGTGGATAACATGTACATACTCGGCCAGCGTATGCTGTGGTCCATACCGTTCACTATCTTTTTTGCTGCCATAAGCGACAAGCTCTATCTGTTTCGCCCCGCGTTCCGCAGCCGCTCCACCGTGCTGCTGTCGCTGTGCTCCGGCTTGGTTATGGCGGGGAACTGGTTTTTGTACACATGGGCGGTGAACGCCGGACACGTGGCCGACACCAGCATGGCCTATTACATCTGCCCGCTGATGGTGTTCCTGTTCGGCATAACCGTGTTCCGCGAAAAGTATGACAAAATGCAGCTCGTGGCGCTCGGCTTCGCGCTTGTGGGCGTTATCATTTACGCAGTGGCAATGGGCTCCGTGCCGTGGATTGCGCTGGGGCTGGCGTTCACATTCGCCCTCAACGGCGCTATCAAAAAGCGCTCCGGCCTCGACAGCGCCATAACCCTCACGGTGGAGATGACGACGCTGCTGCCGATAACGCTCGTGTACCTCGGCGCGACCAGCTTCGGCGCCGACGGCTACCTCGTCTCGCTGAAGTGGTGGGAAATTCTGCTGCTCATCGGCACCGGCTTTGCCTCGTCGTTCCCGCTCTGGCTGCACGGCAAGGGCATAAACGACCTGCCGCTGACGCTCGTGGGCGTGCTGCAATACATCTGGCCGACCGTGAGCCTGCTCGTCAGCATATTTGTATTTAAGGAAGAGGTCAGCGGCATGAAGTTCGTCTGCTTCGGCTTTATCTGGGTCGGGCTGGCCGTGTTCTCCGCCAACAGCGTGATTAAATCCAGAAATGAAAAAATTTCGGAGAAGTGCTTGCCGAACGGCAGTGAAAAGTGATATGATAGCCCTGCACATTCATGCGGGGAGGCGGCGGCATTGGCACAGCTATCCGAAGACATATTGGCGCTCGTCACGCCCAAGACATATATGCCGGGGGAAATACTTTTCCGGCAGGGCGAGAGCGCGGATGAGTTTTTCTACCTCAAATCCGGGCTGACGCAGGCTTTTTCACTCGCCAGCGACGGGCGCGAGAGAATAATTATGACGACGTGGCCGCAGAAAACGCTGGCTGCGGGAGTGTTCCTCCGCCGCGAGAAGCACCGCGCGAACGAAATGGTTATGCGCAAGAGCGTAATTTACACATTTCCCCGACCTCTTGCGGAAAAGCTGATGGCGGAAAACGCCGAGTTCCGCAGCGCCGTCATGGACGACATGGCGTTCGACGTGATAGTGCTGTGCGAGCAGCTGGCCGACAGCGCCCTGCTCGACCCGCAGATAAAGCTCTCGCGCTTCCTCTGCCGCCGCATACGCTATGGCCAGTGCGAAAAGACCGCTTTCGGCTACGAGCTGGAGTGTACGCAGGAGTTTATAGGCAAAGCCCTCGGCCTGAGCCGCGCCACTGTCAACCAAGCGCTCTCCGCCCTCGCCTCGCGCGGCTGGCTGGAGCTGAAATACGGCCGCATAACCGTAACAGACTACGCCGCCGTGAGCGAGTTTGCATACAAAGACTGATTATACTGATTATGCCGAGGTTTTCGCCTCGGCATAATTTCTGCTAAATAGCCTTATTTTTTTGTTCCTCGTCCGCGCGCCGCGCTTCGGCGGCTTGGGCGTAGACGTTCAATATCTGCGGGACGGTGGTGCGGATGTCGTAGCGCGCGGCTATGCGGCGGGAGGCGGCGGAGAGAGCGGCGCGGCGGGTTTTGTCTGCGGAGATGAAAGCGGCGAGCGCGGCGAGGAAGTCCCGCTCGTCGGCGTACTGCCAGCCGTTTTCGCCCGAGACAAGCACGCTGCCGAGGCAGTCGTCGCGCTTGCACAGCAGCGGCAGGCCGGAGGCCGCGGCTTCTATATATGTCAGTCCCTGAGCCTCGCTCTGGGAGGCGCAGACGAACAAATCGCCCATTGCGTAATAGTCGGCCACTTGAGATGAGGGCACGGCGCCCGTGAAGCGGATTTTTATGTTCTCCGGCGCGGCTTCGGCCTCGCGCTCCAGCGCCGCGCGGTGGGGACCGTCGCCGACAATCAGCAGCGCAAGGCGCTCCGTGCGGCAGGCGCAGAGGCAGCGGATTATTTCGTCAAGGTTCTTCTCCTTCGCCAGCCGTCCGACGTATATCAGCAGCGTCTCGTCCGGCGCAATGCCCCAGTCGCCGCGGTTTGGCGCCTTGGCGCGGCGGAATCTTTCCATGTTCAGCCCGCTCGGGACAACGGAGACGGGCGTGGCGACGCCGTAACCGAGCAGCAGCTTTTCCACCTTCCGCGTCGGCGCTATGACCCAGTCCACGCTGCCGCAGGCCTTGCGCGTCAGCAGCCGCGCCGCCTGCCTGCCCATTCTACGCACGGGAATGACGTAGTGCGCGTAGTCCTCGTAAATCGTGTGGTAGGTGTGGACAAGCGGAATATCAAGCGCGCGGGATATGCGCTTGGCGATGCCGAACGTGCTGAACTCGCACTGCGAGTGAACGACGTCGGGGCACCAGTTCGTTATTTTTTTCAGCCAAGCGGGGTCTATGCGCAGCCTTTCCCGCGCGCCCGGGTAAATCTCGTCTATGCTGACGGAGGCGATATAAATTACGCTGCCCTCCTGATGCGAGGTGCGGTCGTGGGAGAGCGTGAGGATAAGCACGCTGTGACCCTCGCGCTCTAACTCGCGGCGCAGTCCCAGCACGGAGGTGACAACGCCGTTAATTTCGGGAAGAAACCAGTCTGTTGTAAGCAAAATTCGCATACGGCATAACCTTTTTCTCCGGCTGTAAGCTGGCCTCCATCAACATTCTTGTGGAGCCCAAAATATAGCCGCAGTCGCGCGCGCAGCCGGGGCCGTCCGCAAGGTAGCGGTCGTGCATGGCCACGAGCGTGCGCTTCAGCATCTCCGCGCTCGTGGTGAGCGGGGACATCTGCGGGGTGAACTCGTCAAGGCGCTCCGTCAGGCGGTCGTGGAGGGCGAACTCATAGCGCCGGTGCTCGCTTATGTCGCCGGTGAAGCTCTCGTTGTGGGCAAAAGTGAATATGTCCGCCGTGTAGTGCAGGCACTTGCCGAGGCGGTAATAGTTGCAGACTGTTAGCGGGCTCTTGCCGCGGCTCTCCACAAGGCGCAGCAGCACGGGCAGGACGTTGTTGAAGTTGTGGCCGTGGAATTTTTGGTGTTTTCTGAACCCGTGCAGGAACGTCAGCACGTTCATATCCGGCTGAATGTTCCCGAAAACAAAGGCGCAGCGGTTTATAAGCGACATCTCCGCGCCGCAGTTTTTGGCCCAGAACACAGCCAAGGTTTTGTGGTCGATAAATTTCATTCGGCAGTATAGTTTTCCTTTCCGCTCCCGCGCTCGAATAACATCTCGCGGGATTCCGACATCGACTATTTTACATCACCGCGTTAAATTTTCTCGCCCCTGAACCATAAACAATCCATAAACATTCCGTAAAACCTTCGTTCGCTGCGTAAAAAACTCATTTATTCAGCCGATAGCCCGCGCCCCAGACGGTTTCTATAATCTTCGGGTTCTTGCTGTCGGCCTCTATTTTGTCGCGTATGCGGTTGATATGCACCATGACCGTGGCGCTGTCGCTCATGTAGCCGCAGCCCCATATTTTTTCAAAAAGCTGTTCCTTGGAGAACACTATATTCGCGTTCTCCGCCATAAACAGCAGCAGCTCAAATTCGCGGTTGGGGAAGCGAATCTCGCGCCCGTCCAGATACACCTTGTGCGCGCTCTTGATAATGCGCAGGGAGTTGACGACCACCTCGTCCGCGTCCTCATGCGCCGCGCTGCCGCGCTCATACTGGCGCAGGTTCGCGCCCACGCGCGCCACCAGCTCCGCGGGGTCAAAGGGCTTGGTGATGTAATCGTCCGCGCCGATGTTCAGCCCGCGCACCTTGTCAATGGACTCCGTCTTGGCCGTCACCATGAGTATGGGCATGGTATACTTCTCCCTTATGGCGCGGCAGATGTCGTAGCCGTTGCGCCCCGGCAGCATAACGTCCAGCAGCACGAGGTCGAACTTGCCGCTGTCCAGTATTTCCTCAATGTTCACGCCGCTGTGCTCGACGTGGGTTTCATAGCCGCTGCTCTCAAGGTACACCTGCTCGACCATGCTGATGTCCTCGTCGTCCTCTACTATCAGAATTTTGTACTTTTCGCTCATGCTACGCCCTCCTCAGCTATGGGAAATGTCATGTCAATTTGCAGTCCGCCGTTATTTTCGGCCCGCACCGTGCCCTGCATGGCCTCGGCCAGATATTTTACAATGTGCAGCCCCAGACCGTTGCCCTCGGGGCGTGTGCGCGACTCGTCCGCGCGGTAGAACTTGTCGAAAATGAGCGGCAGCTTTTCCTCCGGCACGCCCCTGCCGTTATCCGCAATGCGCAGCAGCACCCGCTCTCCCTCGCGCGTGAGGCTAAAGCGCACTGTCAAATGCTCCGCTCCGGCATACTTGCGGCTGTTGACGACTATATTATTCAGCGCCCGTTCCATTTCGCGGCAGTCTATGCGCGAGCAGACCGCGCCGGCTTTGTTTTCCAATATAAATTCCGCCGGAGGCGAGGCGGTGTCGCGCCGGAGCTTGTCCACATAGCTGTCCAAGAATGTGCCCCACTCCACGGTCTCTATAAATAGCGGCATATCTCCGGTCTCCATTTTGGAGAAGTAGAACAGCTGCTCTAACAGCCGCTCCATCTCCAGCGTGCGCTGGTAGGCGGTGTCGAGGAACTTTTTCTGCATCTCCGGCGTTTTGGCAACGCCGTCCTGCATACCCTTTATCGTGCCGCGTATAGCGGTCAGCGGCGTGCGCAAATCGTGGGAGATGCCCGCCACAACGTCCGTGCGCGCTTTTTCGTATGCGGCGGCGCGGCGCTCGTTCTCGCGTATCTGGATCTGCATCTCGTTGAACGAGCTGCACACGTTCTCGAACTCCCAGTCGCCGTTATATTCTATCCTGTGGGAATAGTCGCCGCGCTGCACGCTCTCCGAGGCGGTTATGAGCTTATCCAGCGGGCGCATGATGTGCCGCGTTAGCTGCCGCGTGGAGACGAGCCCCGACACGGAGAGTATGAGCATAAAGAGCGCCACGGCCACCAAATACAGCAGTATGATGTGCGAGGTGCTTGTCATCACGCCCTCGGTGAAGTTCAGCGCATATACCTGCGTGTCTCCCGCGGAGAGCGTTACGGCGGTCATGCCGTCCACAAAGTAGATGTGCGCCGCGCCGTCGGGGACATAGTATTTTTCCATGTCCTCGCTCGTCTCGCTCTCGCTGTCGCCCAGCGTGGAGTAGAGGGTTTCTCCGCCGCGCGTGACGCAGATGTAAAACTCCATGTCCTCCAGCTCGCCGCCCAGCCGCTCCAGCTCGGGGAGCGAGACGGCGTCCCAGTCGCGCGCCGTCAGCATTGCGCCAAGCTCGTAAGCGCCGTCGGCCAGTTCGCGGTCGCTGACGTCGTCATTCTGCTGGTGGTACTCGTAGGCGCTTATCAAAACGCCGTAGATGAGCATGAACAGGCCGACAACAACGACCACCATGAGGGAGTTGGCTAAAAACAGATAGGTCTTTATGCTCTTTTTCCACGACCGCAACGCCTCTCCGCCCCTTTCCGCGCGCCGCCAAGCGCAAAATCATGACTTGATTATACAACACTTTGCGCCCGCAAAAGCAAAGAAACTTTAAACAACGGCGCAAAAACGGCGGTATGCATTACTGCGCCATGCAATTCGGACGATAAAATTGTGTGAAATCACGGTAAGGGGTGCGCGAGCGCGGCGGCAATTCGGAAGAAATTACTCTTGACGGCGGTGGAAATTGAGGATAAAATAAACCCTGATATGGTAAACCTGTGAGCGGGAGTAAGTAGCCTCTGCGCAAAGCTCTAAGAGAGCCGCCGATGATGGGAAGGCGGCAGCGGAGCCTTTGGCGAATGGACCTGCGAGGGCAGCCGAAAGCGAAAGCGAGTAGCAGCTGACGGGGACCGCGCCCGTTACGCGCGGGGCGCACCGATTATTAAAAGTGCGCAGCAAGCGGCCTTTAGGCAATTTGGGTGGCACCGCAGGATGTAAAACAGTCTTGTCCCAAGGAACACGAAAAACGTGGTTCCGGGATAGGGCTTTTTTGTTTTGCCCCACCGCTGAGGAAAACGCCTCCCCAAGCTCCGCGGCTTACCGTACCGACAAGCGCAAAATATTTCAGTAAGGAGAAAAATGAAGATGAAAAAGCTAATCTGCATTGCAATGGCTCTTGCCATGCTGTTCACTCTGGCCGCGTGCGGCTCCGGCAGCAGCACCACGACCTCTACCTCCACCTCCACCACGACCTCCGAGGACAGCGGCTCCGCGCCTGCCACCTACACGGACGTGACCGAGGACGACACCGGCGACGACGCTGCCGAGAACACCGTTTACAAGGTTGGCATCTGCAACTATGTTGACGACGCCTCCCTCAACCAGATTGTGGAGAACATCCAGAGCCAGCTTGAGGTTCTGGGCGAGTTCATGGGCGTGACGTTCGAGGTCTCCTACGACAACCCCAACGCCGACTCCACCATTATGAACCAGATAATAGCCAACTTCATAGCCGACGACGTGGACATCATGGTCGGCGTCGCCACCCCTGTGGCAATGGCTATGCAGGCCGCGACTGAGGACAACCAGATTCCCGTCGTATTCGCCGCTGTTTCCGACCCCGTGGGCACCGGCATTATGCCGAGCTGGGAAGCCTCCGGCAGCAACATCACCGGCACGAGCGACTACTTTGACGCGACCGCAGTTATCAACCTCATGGTCGCCGCCGACCCCGACATTGACTGCGTGGGTCTGCTCTACGACGTAGGTCAGGACTCCTCCACCACCGCTATCGCCACCGCCAAGGATGTGCTGACGGAAATGGGCATCGAGTACAAGGAGTACACCGGCACGAACACCTCCGAGGTAATGCTGGCTGTCGAGTCCCTGATTGCCGACGGCGTGGACGCCGTGTTCACTCCTTCCGACAACACTATTATGACCGCTGAGCTGAGCATTTATGAGTCTCTCGCCGAGGCGGGAATCCCGCACTACACCGGCGCCGACTCCTTCGCCCTCAACGGCGCGTTCCTCGGCTACGGCGTTGACTACGCGGAGCTGGGCGTACAGACCGCCAACATCATTGCCGACATTCTTGTCGAGGGCGAGGACATCTCCACCTACCCTGTCGTGACCTTTGAAAACGGCATTGTCACCGTCAACACCGAGACCTGCGAGACCATAGGCTTCGACTTTGACGAGATAGCTGCCGCTTTCGAGCCGCTCTGCACCCAGCTCAACACCATAGTAACCGCCGAGAGCTTCGACGACCTCGAACAATAACCCGCGCCGCGCAGGGCGCGGAGCCAATGCGTCACGGACGCTTGACTGGCGTTTATCTGCTGTCACTCGACTTGTTTTTCCGACAGGCAAGGCAAGATAAGAACTGCCCGCGCAGGGCGCGGGGTCAATGCGTCACGGACGCATAACTGATACTTATCTGCTGTCACTCGACTTGTTTTGCTGACAGGCAATACACGAATCTTTGCCTGCGTGGAACACAATGCGCTGCTGACGCTTGACTGAAATTTATCTGCTGCCGCTCGGCTTTAGGTTCTGACACAATTATCGGAACTGACGGGGAGCGAAACGTAATCCATTTCGCCTCCCCGCGGTCGAGCGGCAGTTTTCTCGACTTATGCCAATGTGCATAACGCTTTAAAAAGGAGTTATAATAATGTCGGTTTCCTCGATGCTGGGGCTGGGTCAGACCGCCTTTGAGCTGGGGCTTATCTGCTCGCTCACGGTGCTGGCACTGTTCCTGAGCTATTCCATGCTGAACGTCTGCGACCTGAGCACGGACGGCTGCTTCACTATGGGCGCCTGTGTCGGCGCTATGGTAGCTGCGGCGGGCTATCCTCTGCTGAGCCTTCCGGCGGCAATGGCCGCGGGCGTTTGCTCGGGCTGGATAACCGCGTTTTTGCAGACCCGCCTCGGCGTGGAGAGCCTGCTGGCCGGCATAATAGTCAACACCGGCCTCTACTCCGTCAACATCGCCATAATGGGCGGCTCGTCCATAGTCAACCTCAACAAGGCGGAAACGGCGTTCACCATGCTCAAAACCGCACTGGCGGATACCCCGCTCGCGGGCTGCCAGACGCTGATAATTGCCGCCTTGGCGGTGCTGCTGGTAGCGCTGTTCCTCGTGTGGTTCCTCAACACCCGCCTCGGACTGAGCATACGCGCCACGGGCGACAACCCCGACATGGTGCGCTCCAGCTCCATAAACCCCATATTCACCACCACCGTCGGCCTGTGCGTGGCCAACGCCTTCACGGCGCTCAGCGGCTGCCTGCTGGCGCAGAGCCAGAAGTCTACGGAGATAAACATCGGCTCCGGCATGGTGACAATCGCCCTCGCCAGCCTGCTCATAGGCTCCACGCTCAAGGGCCACGGCCGCATGGGGCTGCGTATTCTCTTTGCCGTCATCGGCTCTGTCATTTTCAGATTGGTGTACACAATCGCGCTGCGTCTGGATATGCCGGCCTATATGCTCAAGCTCGTCAGCTCCGTGATAGTCATAATCGCTATTTCCGGCCCCTACCTCAAACGCCAGTGGCCGGGCTGGAAGCGCCGCCTGACGCACTCGCTGGGAAAGGACGGCGGAAATGCTTAAAGTAAAAAATCTTTCCAAGACCTTCAATGCCGGCACGGTTAATGAGCGCCGCGCGCTGGACGGCGTGAGTCTGCACCTCGCCCCGGGCGACTTTGTCACCATTGTCGGCTCCAACGGTGCGGGCAAGTCCACGCTCTTCAACGCCATTTCCGGCGTGTTCCCGCCCGACAGCGGGACGATAGAGTTAGCGGGGCGCGACGTGACCTACCTGCCGGAGTATAAGCGCAGCCGCGACATCGGCCGCCTGTTCCAAGACCCCATGCGCGGCACCGCGCCGCATATGTCCATTGAGGAGAATATGGCTCTGGCCTACCAGCGCACGGCGGGGCGCAGCAACAACCCCTTGAGCCGCGTCAGCCGCGCGGAGCGCGACCTGTTCCGCGAGCAGCTGCGCACGCTCGGCATGGGGCTGGAAAACCACATGAAGCAGCCCGTCGGCCTGCTCTCCGGCGGCCAGCGCCAAGCGCTGACGCTGCTGATGGCAACAATGGTGCCGCCCCGACTGCTGATGCTCGACGAGCACACCGCCGCCCTCGACCCCGCCACGGCGGAAAAGGTGTTGGAAATAACGGCGCGCGTAGTCGCGGAGAACTCCATTACGACGCTCATGGTGACGCACAATATGCACCAAGCCTTAGAGCTGGGCAACCGCACCTTTATGATGGACTCCGGCCACATAGTCTTAGACGTCAGCGGCCCCCAGCGCGCCGGCCTGACGGTAAACGACATGCTGGAGCTGTTCAAGTCCAAAGTCGGCGAAGCGCTGGACGAGGACAGAATGCTGCTGTCACAGTGAAAAAGCAAAATGAAAAAGCCGCTCTGCCCGAAGCGAAAGGACAGAGCGGCTTTTGCCGCGGCGAGGCGCGTTTTCCCGCGCCCGCCCTTGACGGATTCCGCTAATTAAAATATACTATAAATCAACGAATCAAAGCTCACCCGCGAGGGAAAGATATGTGGACAGTGGAGGATTGGTATGACGGATATTGAACAAAAGAGAGAGCGCGCGGTGCTGGCGGGGCTTTGCGCGGCCTGCTTTGCGCCGGGTGAGAGCTCGGACGAGGCGAGCATGGCGGAGCTGGAGGCGCTTGTGGAGACCGCGGGCGGCGTCGCCGTGGCCTCGGTGGTGCAAAACCGTCCGGCGCCGGATGCGCACAGCTTTCTCGGCGAGGGCAAGGTGCGGGAGCTGCGCGAGCTGATTGAGGCCAACGAGTGTACGCTGGCTGTGTTCGACAACGAGCTGTCCCCCTCGCAGATGCGCGTGCTCGGCGAGGAGCTTGGCGTCAAGGTGCTCGACCGCTCCGGACTCATTTTAGACATATTTGCCCAACGTGCCCGCACGCGGGAGGGGCAGCTGCAGGTTGAGCTGGCGCAGTACAAATATCTGCTTCCGCGGCTCATGGGCATGTGGACGCACTTGGAGCGGCAGGAGGGCGCAATCGGCACGCGCGGCCCCGGCGAAACGCAGCTGGAGAGCGACCGCCGCCATATTCGCCGCAAAATCTCCAAATTACAGGAGGAATTAGAGGAGGTGCGCAAGGTGCGCTCCGTCCAGCGCCGCCGCCGCGAGAAAAACGCCATGCCGGTCATCGCCCTCATCGGCTACACCAATGCGGGCAAGAGCACTCTGCTCAACCGCCTGACGGACAGCGACATTCCCGCGAACAATCGGCTTTTCGACACGCTGGACACCACGACCCGCCGCCTGATGGTGGACGAGGTGACGGAGGCGCTGCTCTCCGACACCGTGGGCTTTATCCGCCGCCTGCCGACGCACCTGATTGAAGCGTTCAAGGCCACGCTGGAGGAGCTGAGCTACGCGGACGTCCTGCTGCACGTCATCGACCTCTCCTCGCCGGAGTGGCAGGAGCAGGCGCGCACCGTGGACAGCATAGTCAGCCAGCTGGGCGCGGGGCAGACGCCGTGCATCAGGGTATTCAACAAGTGCGACCTCTGCGGCGGGGACTTGCCGCGCGAGGCGGACAGCGTCTGCATCTCCGCGCGCACCGGCGAGGGCACGGACGAGCTGCTGCGCCGCGTGGCCGAGGTTCTGGGCAGGGGTAAGCGCCGCGCGCGCTTCCTCATTCCCTACTCGCGCGGAGAATTGGCAGATTTGCTCCACCGCGACGCCGCCGTGCTGGACGCGGAGTACACCGCCGAGGGGCAGATTATAGAGGCAGTCATCGGGCAGGAGCTTTGGCCGCGCCTGCGTGAGTTCGTATACAGTGGGGAGGCGGAACAGTGACGGAATATTTGCAGCCCTTCGGCTTCGGCGAGGCGGAATTTACGGAAAAGCGCAGCCGCTTCATTGGCCGCGTCTGGCCGGTGGAGAGCGAGAGCGAGGCCACGGCGCACATAGAGGCCATGCGCCGCCAGCACTACGACGCCACACACAACGTCTACGCCTACATAGTCCGCGAAAACGGCGTAATGCGCTACTCCGACGACGGCGAGCCGCAGGGCACCTCCGGCCAGCCGACGCTGAACGTGTTCCGCCAAGAGAACATTGTCAACGTCTGCTGCGTGGTGACGCGCTACTTCGGCGGCACGCTGCTGGGCGCGGGCGGACTGGTGCGCGCATACTCGGCGGCAGCCAAGGCTGCGCTGGACGCGGCGGGCGTCTGCCGCATGGCGGAGTGGCTGAGCCTCTCCGTGCCCTGCTCCTACTCGCTGTATGAGCGCGTGCGGCGGCTGGCCGAGCGCCACGGCGCGGTAATAGAGGATACGAGCTTCGCCGCGGACGTGGTGCTGGAGCTAATGGTGCGCGCCGACTGCGCCGAGGCCTTCGCCCGCGACCTGACAGAGCTCACCTCCGGCGCCGTAACCCCCGCCGCCCGCGGCACGGCCTTTCGGGGAGTGAGGATAAGATGAGCGCAATGGAGATGAAGGGTTACTTCCCTATGTGGGAAAAACTTACTGCCGCGCAGCAGACGGAGCTCTCGACAGCGGCATATAAGCAGAGCTTCGGCAAAGGACAGCTCGTTCACAGCGGCGCGGCCGACTGTACGGGACTGTTTTTGGTGCAGTCGGGTCAGCTGAGGGCGTACATAGTTTCCGACGAGGGCAGAGAGATTACGATATACCGCCTGTTCGAGCGGGATATATGTCTGTTTTCCGCCTCGTGCATTATGCACAGTATCCAGTTCGACATATCCATTGAAGCGGAAAAGAACACCGAGGCTTGGCTGATACCGGCGGAGGTGTACAAGCAGATAATGACGGACTCCGCGCCGCTGGCGAACTACACAAATGAGATTATGGCCAGCCGCTTTTCCGAGGTTATGTGGCTTGTGGAGCAGATAATGTGGAAGAGCTTCGACCGCCGTCTGGCGGGTTTCCTGCTGGAGGAATCCGCGCTGGAGAGCACCGCGAAACTGAAAATTACTCACGAGCTCATAGGCAAGCACATGGGCACGGCGCGCGAGGTCGTAACAAGGATGCTCAGCTACTTCCAGAGTGAAGGCATGGTAAAGCTCTCCCGCGGCATGGTGGAACTGACGAACAAGGACAAGCTGGGGAAATTGGCTGAAAGATAAATATTGCCGCCGCGCCTCTCGGTTGGGGAGATGCGCGGCGGGATTTTTGTCTGTGCTTATTATTTATCCGCTCCGCAGGGTGCGGCAGCTTGAGTCAGGAGGCCGTCATTTTTTAAAATGTCATAGAAACGGTATCCGCCGGCTAAATTGTAGCAGTCGAAGCCGTTTGCGGTGAGGATACGCGAAGCAATGTAGCTGCGCACGCCGCTCTGGCAGTAAACGTAGACCGGTTTGCCGCGCTCTATTTCCGCAATGCGCCCGCGCAGCTCGTCCAGAGGGATATTCTTAAAGCCCTCGATGTGCCCGTGGCGGTACTCCGCCTCGGTGCGAGTGTCCAGCAGCGTTACGCTGCCGTCGCGCGGGAGAGCGTCAGCCTGCTCTGCGTACCACTGCTTAACTACGCCGCGCGCGATGTTATCTATAATATACCCGGCCATATTTACAGGGTCCTTAGCGGAGGAGTAAGGCGGAGCGTAGGCGAGGTCAAGGTCCTGCAGCTCGGTGGCTTTCATGCCCGCACGAATTGCCGTTGCCAGCACGTCAATGCGCTTGTCCACACCATCGTAACCTACAATCTGCGCGCCCAACAGCCGATAGGTTCCCTTTTCAAAGACCACTTTCATCGTCATCAGCTTGCCTCCCGGGTAGTAACCGGCGTGGCTCATCGGCGAAAGCAGCACCTTGTCCGTGTCAAAACCCGCGGTTTTCGCGTCAGATTCGTTCAGCCCCGTAACGGCGGCGGTCAAGTCAAAGACCCGAATAACGGAGCTGCCCTGACTTCCCGCGTAGCGGCTGCTGCCTCCGCAGATGTTGTCAGCGGCAATGCGCCCCTGCTTGTTGGCAGGGCCGGCCAGCGAGATGAGCGCGGCTTGGCCGGAGACAAAATTTTTCACCTGTACGGCGTCGCCCACGGCGTAAATATCCGCAGCGGAGGTTTCCATGCGGTCGTTGACCAAAATGCTGTCCTTCACACCCAGCGCCAGCCCCGCTTCTTTGGCAAGGGTAGTATCCGGAGTGACGCCGATTGCCAATAGAACTATGTCCGCACGCAGCGGTGCGGCGTCGCGGAGCAGCACGTTTATGCCGCCGCCGCTTTCCTCGAAGCCCTCCACCGTGTGCCCCAGCGCCAGCTTTATGCCGTGCCGCCGCATTTCAGAGTGAATGAAGGCCGCCATGTCGCGGTCAAACGGGTTCATGAGCTGCATAGGGCGCTGCACTATCGTAACATCCAGTCCCAGCCTGCGCAGGTTCTCGGCGGTCTCCAGACTGATAAACCCGCCGCCCGCCAGCACTGCGGATTTTGGGTGCTGCCGGTCAATATACTCACGTATGCGCAGGGCATCCTCCACGGTGCGCAGCGTGAACACGCGGCGGCTGTCTGCGCCCGTCAGCCGGGGCTGCGTGGGCTTAGCTCCGGGAGAGAGCAGCAGCTTGTCGTAGTACTCGGTAAACTCTTTGCCGCTCTCTAAGTTCTTCACTAAAACCGCCTTGTTCTCGGGGTAAATTGCCAGCACCTCGTGCCGCACTCTCACGTCCACGCGAAAGCGCCCGCCGAAGCTCTCCGGCGTTTGCAGTGTCAGTTCGGAGCGGTCAGCGATGACACCGCCGATATAATACGGCAGACCGCAGTTAGCGTAGGAAATATACTGCGTGCGCTCGAAAATAACGATTTCCGCGCATTCGTCAAGGCGGCGGATTCGGGCGGCAGCGGTTGCGCCTCCCGCCACGCCGCCCACGATTACAACCTTCATAATGTCTCCCTCACAGCAGAGCTAAAATCTGCTCTTTGGGGCGCGCACCGACGGCGCGGTTCGTTACATTGCCGTCCCTGACAACCGCCAGTGTAGGAATACTTGTGACCCGAAACTCCGCGGCAAGCTCCGGCTGCTCGTCTACGTTGACCTTGCCCACCTTGATGTCGTCGCGCTCGGCGGCGATTTCGTCCACAAATGGGCTGACCATGCGGCACGGCCCGCACCAGCTCGCCCAGAAGTCCAAAAGCACAGGCTTATCGGAGGCCAGAACCTCCTCACGAAAATTGTTTTTTGTGATGTTGATAACGCTCATGTCGTTTCCTCCTTGTTTTGTATTGTTTTGTATTGTTTGTAATTGTATTTTATCAGTATTCCCAAGAGAGTTCCGTGACATTATCACATAAATCACAGATTTCTTCAACCCCCCAATACAGCCGAATTCGTTTGCTTTGGAAATGAAGGACTGCTCTGCCCGCGGGAAACGTTTCTACGAGAGCAACCGCTTCGTGCCGCGCTATTACCGAGTGACCTCACGCAAGTGCGCTCAAATAATCAATGGCTTCCGCGAAACCGTCTCGACCAGCCACATATAGGCCTCGGTTACGTCGTAGTCTACGGAAAATTGCGCTCCCGTACCGTTGAGCAGCATTGCCAGCGTAAAAATGATGGAAATGGCTCTTTTGTTCATAACTCTTTCTCCTTTTTGTTTGTCGGTGATATGCACTCAAATTGAACTTCGGAGGTGCTATTTATAGAAATACCGCGCCCTGTTTCCGAAATTCATGTTAAAGCTCATTGTAGCTTATAAAATGAGCAAATACAGTGCGCATTATCATGGTAATGGTGAAGATTATTATATTGCAAATTGACTAAAAATTATACAAATTATTGTGATGCGGGCGCTGTTTTCGACGCAAAACCGCAGCAATTAATTGGATTTTCAGATTTGTATGCTAAATTTTAGAAAGCGATTGTTTTAGTTCTCTTTTCTTGCTTAATTGCGAGTATTTGAAAGCACCTGCCGCAAATACTGAATTATACGGCAGGTGCACAGGTCATATTACTGCGTTCAGTTCATCGGGCTTTGAAAGCCGAACCATATGTCCGGATGGAATGGCATAAACACGTTCGCACGGCAGCTCCTCAAGCATTTTATCCCGAATTTCCGGCAGTATTGACATATCAAGCGTTGTGCGGACATACACTCGCGGGATTGATTCAAACTTTTCCGTTGTATAAACAGGCTCATACTGAGCGGCCGGAGCTTCGGGATTCTTGTGCGCCCAGTTCAACGGCCTCATGCTTATTGGTCCGTCAACGCTGCACCTTGATTTCAGCAGCCATGCCGCGATATAAACAAGACGCTTAATCTTTTGCGGACAAATCTCCGCGCAAAGCGATATAACCGCGCCTCCGAGGCTGTGCCCAACCAATATCACAGGCTCGTCCTGCTCCATAATAACCTTAGCCGCCGCGCGGGCGTAAGAGGACGCATTTTGCTCGGCAACGTCCTCTGTACTGTTGCCGTGGGCGGCATTGAGCTTTTTCTTGACAATGCGGGCTGAATTGTTATAATGAATATTAAAGTGCCGATGGCTGACGGTTCGGCTGTTTTTATTCAAAATTAACCATAGAACGGCCTCCCGCTGGCGGGCGGTCGTTTTGTATATTAGCGGGGTATTTCAATGCTGAAAATTATTATCGGGCGCGCTAAGAGCGGGAAGACGGCGGCGGCTATGGCGGAGATTGCGGCTCTCACGGCTGCCGGAGAACGCGGTATGGTGCTGCTGGCACCGGAGCAGTACAGCCACGAGGCGGAGCGCGAGCTGCTGCGCGCCGTCGGGGAGCGCATGAGTCTGCACGCCGAGGTGCTGAGCTTCTCGCGCCTTGCCCAGCGGGTGGAGGCGCAAAGCGGGCGCAGAGTGCAGCGGCTGGACAAGTGCGGGCGCAGACTGTGCATGGCGCTCGCGCTGGACGCCGCAGGGCCGAGGCTCAGGGTGTACGGCAGCGCGCGGCGCTCGCCGGAGCTGCAGAGCGAGCTGCTGGGCGCTATCGACGAGCTCAAGTCCGCCTGCATCGGGCCGGAAGCGCTCACGGAGACAGCGGAGCGCTGCAGCGGAGGACTGAGCGGCAAAATGCGCGACCTCGCGCTCATATACGAGGGCTACAGCGCCGTGGCCGCGCAGGGTCACGCCGACCCGACCGACGCGCTGACGGAGCTGGCCGCGGCTCTGCCCGCCTCGCCGCTGGCGCGCTCGCGCTTTTGGCTGGACGGCTTTACGGACTTCACACGGCAGGAATTGGACGTTATTGCGGCCATACTGCGCTGCGGCGGCGACGCCACGGTATGCCTGACCTGTGACGCGCTGACCGAGGGGCACGAAATATTCGAGCCCAGCCAACGCGCCGCGGGAGAGCTTGTGCGCATTGCGCAGTCGCTGGGCGTGGAGTATACAATAGAAAAAACGCAGAAAAACTACACCGACGCGCCTATGGACGCCGTGGAGTGCGGGCTTTTCGCCTTTGGCGCTGTGCGTGCGGAGAGCGGCGGCGCGGTGGTGCTGAAAAGCGCGCAGAGCGTGACGGCGGAGTGCGAGGGCGCGGCGGCGCGCTGCCTTGAGCTGGCGCGCGCGGGCTGCCGCTGGCGGGACATTGCCGTGGCCGTGCGCGGGTTCGAGGACTACCGCGCGGCGCTGGAGGCGGTGTTCGAGCGCTACGGCGTGCCGCTTTACACCGCGCGCAAGAGCAGCCTTTCCGCCGAGCCGCTGCCCGCGCTGATACGCGCCGCGTTCGACATCGTCACCGGCGGCTGGGACGCTGACGACGTGCTCGGCTACATAAAATCCGGCCTCACGGGGCTGAGCGCGGACGAGAGCGACGAGCTGTGCGGCTACGCGCTGCTGTGGCAGCTGCGCGGCAGCGCATGGTACCGCGAGGCGGACTGGACGCAGCACCCCGCGGGCTTTGCCGAAAAATTTGACGACGCGGCCTCGGCGCGGCTTGAACGCATAAACGCTCTGCGCCGCCGCGTGGTACAGCCGTTAAAAATATTGCAGGAGGGCGGGCGCGGCGGCACGGCGCGCGAGCAGGCTAAGGCACTGGCTGATTATTTTG
Source organism: Oscillospiraceae bacterium (assembly GCA_021202845.1). GTDB lineage: Bacteria > Bacillota > Clostridia > Oscillospirales > Oscillospiraceae > JAJQCF01. The sequence goes on along the minus strand of JAJQCF010000028.1, from coordinate 30,489 downwards.
CCGCGCTGGAGCTGCCGCAGATAATGTCCGCGCGGGTCGAGGCTCTGCGGAGCGCCGGCATGGAGCAGGAGGCCGCGGTCTCGGCGCAGCTCTGGGACATCACTGTGGAAGCGCTGGAACAGTGCGCGGCGGTGCTGGGCGGCATGGAAATGGAGCAGGAGACATTTGGGCGGCTTTTCTGCCTCTGCCTTGACGGCTACGACGTGGGCACGATACCGCTGACGCTCGACCGCGTTTCCGCCGGAGACATGGACAGGATGCGCCGCCGCCACATAAAGCACCTCATAGTGCTCGGCTGCGGCAGCGCGCGGATTCCCATGCCGTCGCCCTCGGCGGGCATATTCACGGACAGCGACCGCGAGACGCTGGCCGGTCTCGGTCTGCCCATCGGCGAGAGCGCGCCGGACAGGCTCTACCGCGAATTTTCGCTGCTGTATAACTGCCTCACGCTGCCGTCGGAGACGCTTTACATGAGCCGCTGCACGGCGGATGAAGGCGGCGCGGCGGCACAGCCGGCGTTCGTGGTGACGCGCGCGGCGGAGATATTCTCACTTAGCGAGACGCAGATTGATTTGCGGCGCTGCCGTATGCTGGCGGCGGAACCGGCGTTCGAGCTGGCCTGCGCGGGCGACGCGGGGACGGCGGAATACTTCCGCGCGAACGACCGCGGCGCGGAGTTAGAGCGGATACAAACGGCGGCGGCAATGGGCCGCGGGCGGCTCTCGGGCAAGGCGGTGAAAAGTCTTTACGGCGACCGTCTGCGTCTTTCCGCCTCGCGCGCGGAAAAGCTGGCCTCCTGCCGCTTTGCCTACTTCCTGCAATACGGCCTCAAGGCCAAGCCCCGCCGCAGCGCGGCCTTTTCACCGCCGGAAATGGGCACGTTCATGCACTTTGTGCTCCAAGGCGTGGCTTCGGACATACAGGCCGAGGGCGGCTTTGCCGACGTGCGGCGCGAGCGCACGGACGAGCTGTGCGATAAATACGTCGCCAAATATATAGAAGAAACTCTGAACAACTTCCGCGACAAGTCCCCGCGCTTTGTCTACCTTTTCAAGCGCCTGAGCGCCACGGTGCGCGCGGTTGTGGCGGACATGGCGGAGGAGCTGCGAGGTTCTGACTTCGTTCCGCTGGACTTTGAGCTGGACTTTTCCGCCGCGGGGGACATTCCGCCGATAGAGCTGGGCGAGGGGCTGACGCTGACGGGCATTGCCGACCGCGTGGACGGCTGGCTGCACGGCGGCAAGCTCTACCTGCGCGTTGTGGACTACAAAACGGGGCGCAAAGATTTTTCGCTCTCCGACGTGTGGTACGGGCTGGGGCTGCAAATGCTGCTCTACCTCTTTGCCTTGGAGCGCAGCGGCTCGGTGCGCTACGGCGCGGAGATAGTGCCCGCGGGAGTGCTGTATGTCCCCGCGCGCGACGCGCTCATCTCCTCGCCCACAGAGCTGACCGACGAGCAGATAATTGAGGAAAAGGCCAAGAAGCGGCGGCGCAGCGGGATGGTGCTGGACGACGAGGACGTGCTGAACGCAATGGAGCACGGCACCGCGCCCAAGTTTATCCCCGTGAAGTTCAAAGACGGCGCGCACGTCGGCTCCGCGCTCGCCTCGGCGGAGCGCTTCGGGCAGCTCAGCCGACATATTTCGGGGCTGCTCCGCTCACTGGCGCGGGAAACGAGGGCGGGCAGCATCGAGGCCGACCCCTACTTCCGCTCCCGCACGGACTCGGCCTGCGAATTCTGCGACTACCGCCGCGCCTGCCGCTTCGACGGCGAGACGGACATGCCGCGCATACTCCACAAGATGAAGTCCGACGAGGTCTGGGGGCTGCTGGAAAACGAGAACGGGGAGGGCGAAAAATGAGCTTTGAATTTACCACTGACCAGCGCCGCGCCATTGAGCTGCGCGGCCGTGCGGCGCTCGTCTCCGCGGGCGCTGGCAGCGGCAAAACGCGCGTGCTCACGGAGCGGCTGGTGCGCCGCGTCACGGACAGCGCCGACCCCAAGGACATAGACACATTCCTTGTCATAACCTACACCCGTGCGGCGGCGGCGGAGCTGCGCGAGCGCATAATTTCCGCGCTGGGCGCGCTGGCGGCGGTCGACCCGACCGACCGCAGGCTGCGCCGCCAGCAAAACCTCTGCTACAGCGCGCCCATCGGCACAATTCACTCCTTCTGCGCCTCGCTGCTGCGCGAGGGCAGCCACATTTTGGGCCTCCCGCCCTCCTTCGGCGTGGCCGACGGCGACCGCGCGGAGGCCATGCGCGCCCGTGCGCTGGAAAAGGTGCTGGACGCGCGCTATGAGCGCATAATGGACGACGAGCCGTTTCGTCTGCTGGTGGACACCGTGGGCGCAGGGCGCGACGACAGCCGCCTTGCGAATATAGTGCTCTCGCTGCATGAAAAGCTGCGCGCCCAGCCCTACCCCGAACGCTGGGCGGCGGAGCGTGCCGCGGAGCTGGAGAGCCTCGACTGCGCCGCGGACGAGACTGTCTGGGGGCGCGAGCTGCTCTCCGCCGCGCACGCTGACGCCGAGTGGTGCGCCGAGACGCTGGAGCGCGCCGCGCAGGAGATTGCCGCGGGCGGGGAAAAGCTGAAAAAAGCCTATCTCGCCGCCTTTTCCGAGGGCGCGGCGCTGCTGCGGGACTTCTGCCGCCGCCTTGACATGGGCTGGGATAAAGCGCACGAGGCCGTGCCGCTGACGCTGCCCGCGCTGCGCGCCCTGCGCTCGCCGGAGGACCCCGAGCAGGCCGCGCGGCTGAAGGCTCTGCGCGAGACGTGCAAGGGGATATGCGAGGAGCTGTCCAAAACATTCTCCTCCGCCTCCGCCTCGCTGATGTCGGATATTCGCCGTACCGCGCCCGCCATGCGCGCGCTGCTGGAGCTGACGCTGGAGCTGGACAAAGCCTACTCCGCGGAAAAGCGCCGCGCCGACAGCCTTGACTACTCCGACTTGGAGCACCTTGCCATAGAGCTGTTAGTGCGCCCCGACGGCTCGCCCACGGACTTCGCCCTCGGTCTGCGCCCGCGCTACACGGAAATAATGGTGGACGAGTATCAGGACGTGAACGCCGTGCAGGAGGCCATATTCCGCGCCGTCAGCCGCGACGGGGAAAACCTGTTCATGGTGGGCGACGTGAAGCAGAGCATCTACCGCTTCCGCCTCGCCGACCCGACAATATTTTTGGAAAAGCTGCGCTCAACAGCCCCCGACGCGCCGGAAAAAATTCTGCTGCGGGAAAACTTCCGCTCCCGCCGCTGCGTACTGGACGCGGCCAACCTCGTTTTCGGGCAGATAATGACGCGCGAGCTGGGCGAGCTGGACTACGGCGAGGACGCCGCGCTGCTCTTCGGCGCGCGCGACTACCCCGAGGGTACGGACTGCCCCGCCGAGTTTAATATATTCTCCCCCGACGGCGACGACCCGTTTGACGACAAGCTGACGGCGGAGGCGCGCTTCACGGCGCTGAAAATTAAAAATATGCTCGCTCTCGGCGCGCCGGTGCGCGAAAACGGCGCGGAGAGGGCCTGCCGCCCCGAGGACTTCGCCATTTTGCTGCGCTCCCCCGGGACGACGGGCGCTGTGTTCCGTCGGGAATTGGAGCGCGCGGGCGTGCCCACCGGCTCCGGCGGCGCGGGCGGCTACTTTGTCAGCACCGAGGTCTCCGTGACGGTGGATTTGCTGGATATAATCGACGACCCGCACTCCGACGTGCCGCTGATATCCGTGCTGCGCTCGCCGCTTTTCGCCTTTTCGCCCGACGAGTTGGCGGAGATACGCGCCGCGGCGCCGGACGAGGACTTTTACGGCGCGCTGACCAAGTGCGCCGCCGAGCGCGGCGGGCGCTGTCAGAGCTTTTTGGATACATTAAATTCTCTGCGCGCCGCCGCGGAGCAGCTGAGCATGAGCCGCCTGCTCTGGCGCGTTATAAACGAGACGGGGCTTTTCGCAGTCTGCGCCGCCATGCCGGAGGCGGAGACGCGGCGGGAGAACCTCATGGCGCTGTTCGAGCTGGCGCAGAGGTTTGAAAGCTCCGGCGGGCGCGGGGTTTACCGCTTTGTTAAGTGGCTGCGCACCCTCTCCGAGCGCGGCGAGGAGCCCTCGCCCCACGGGACGAGCGGCGTGGAGATAATGAGCATACACAAGAGCAAGGGGCTGGAGTTCCCCTTTGTGTTCCTCTGCGCGCTGGGCAAACAGTTCAACAAGCTGGATTTGCGCGACAGCGTTCTGCTGCACCCGCGCCTCGGCATGGGTCCCAAGGTGACGGACACGGCGCGCGGCGTGGAGTACAGCTCCCTCTCGCGCATGGCCATTTCCGCGGTGCTGAAGCGGGAAATGCTCTCGGAGGAAGTGCGCGTGCTCTACGTGGCGCTAACCCGCGCGCGGGAGCGGCTTTTCATGTCCTGCACGTGGGAAAAGCCGCAGGAGACGCTGCAAAAGCTGCGCGCCGAGCGGGAGGCGGCGCTCTCTCCCGTCTGCCTGCTGCGCGACTCCTCGCCCTCCGTCTGGCTGGCCGCCGCGGCACTGGCGGACGAGAGCGTCATTACCCTGAACGTGAACCCCGACGCAGAGGAGAGCGAGCAGCCGGACAGCCTTGCCGCCTCCGAGCAGGCCGCGCGCGGCAGCGCGGAGCTGGGGCAGGCGCTGGACTGGCGCTACCCGTGGGCGGGGTCGGTCAGCCTGCCGTCCAAGCTGACGGCCACGGAGCTGAAAAATCTGCGCCGCGATGACGCCGACCCCGAGGCGGAGCGGCTGCTGACACCTCCCCCGCGCCCGCTCAGGCTGCCGACAGCGGACGCCGCGCCGCGCCTGACCGCCGCCGAGCGCGGCACAGCCACGCACACGCTGCTGCAATATATAGATTTCGCCAAGGTCGGCTCCGCGGAGGACGTGAGCGCGGAAATTCTGCGTCTGGAAGCCGAAGGGCTGCTGACGCCCGACGAGGCCGCAGCCGTGGACGCAGCGGCGGTCGCGCGTCTTTTCGCCTCGCCGGAGGGGCGGCGCATACTCGCCGCCGAGGAGGTTCACCGCGAGTTCCGCTTCACGCTGCTGACCCCCGCCGCGGACTACTTTGCCTCCGCCTCGGTCGGTGACGAAATACTTTTGCAGGGCATTGTTGACTGCTGGATTGTGGAAAAGGGGCAAATAACAGTCATCGACTACAAAACCGACCGCATACCCGCCTCCGCCGTACCCGAGCGCGCGCGGGAGTACGCCGAGCAGCTTGCAGCCTATGCCCGCGCCCTTGAGCGCATCACCTCCCTGCCCGTGGCCTCGCGCCTGCTCTGCTTCCTCACCCCGGGCGTCTGGACGGAGATTTGAGAGCCTGTCCGCGGAGCGTGTCGAAATTCGCTCCGCGGCCGAAAAAAAGTGTTGACAAGTATGCGGAGTTAGCGTATACTTACATTTGCGAGGGTTAGAAATTGCTAACCCCCGTGTAAACGCGCCGGTGCATACCGGCTTGGGAGGCAGGATTATGATGCCTATAAGTTTTGTCAACGCCGGCGAGACAGTCACCGTGCGCAAAATAACGGGTAGCGACAGCGTCCGCCAGCACTTGGCCGAGCTCGGCTTCGTCGTGGACACGGACGTTACGGTTGTAACCCAGCTGAGCGGCAATATAATCGTTCAGGTCAAGGACAGCCGCATCGCGCTGGACAAGTCGATGGCCAACCGCATAATGGTGTGAACACCCGCGCCGCGCGGCGCGAAATCATATAAAAGAGGAGGAAACGACATGGCAACACTCAAGGACGTAAAGGTCGGCGAAACCGTCACCGTCACAAAGCTCAACGGCACAGGCCCCGTGAAGCGCCGCATTATGGACATGGGCATCACCAAGGGCACAGAAATATTTGTGCGCAAGGTCGCCCCGCTGGGAGACCCGATGGAGCTTCAGGTGCGCGGCTACGAGCTGAGCGTACGCAAAGGCGACGCCGAGATGATAGAGGTCGTCTGACACAGAGCATTTTTAACCGCGCGGCGGCCGCGGAATAAATCCGCCTTTAATTTTAATTAAGCGTTAGCAAAAACTAATTTTAGTTTGTGCTGGCAAAGAGGAGGTAATCACAGAGCATGGAAATCAAAATAGCACTTGCCGGAAACCCGAACTGCGGCAAGACAACACTGTTCAACGCGCTGACCGGCTCGAACCAATATGTCGGCAACTGGCCGGGCGTTACCGTGGAAAAGAAGGACGGGCGGCTCAAGAACCACAAGGACGTTATAATTCAGGACCTGCCCGGCATATACTCGCTGTCCCCCTATTCTCTGGAGGAGGTCGTGGCGCGCGGCTACCTTGTCAATGAAAAGCCGGACGTCATCCTCAACATTGTGGACGGCACGAACATAGAGCGCAACCTCTACCTCACCACCCAGCTCATAGAGCTCGGCATACCCGTTGTGGTGGCCGTGAACATGATGGACGTGCTGAAGAAAAACGGCGACACCATCAGCCTTGACAAGCTCTCCGCCTCCCTCGGATGCGCCGTGGTGGAGATGAGCGCGCTCAAGGGCACGGGCTGCATCGAGGCCGCAGAAAAAGCTATTGAGGAGGCCAAAAAGGGTCTGACAAGCGAGCCGCCGCACGTTTTCACCGGCAGCGTTGAGCACGCCGTGGCGCACATCGAGGAGTCCATAAGCGGCAAGGTCGATGAAAAGAACCTCCGCTGGTACGCAATAAAAATATTCGAGCGCGACGAAAAGGTGCTGGAAGAACTCAAGCTGGACAAAACACTCAGCGAACACCTTGAAGCTCACATCGCCGACTGCGAAAAGGAAATGGAAGACGACGCGGAGAGCATCATCACCAACCAGCGCTACGCCTACATAAGCGGCGTTGTCTCCAAGGCGGTGAAGAAAAAGGGCTCGAAGAAAAACCTCACCGTCTCCGACAAAATTGACCGCATTGTCACGAACCGCATACTGGCGCTGCCGATATTCGTCGTTGTCATGTTCTGTGTCTACGCCATCGCAATGGGCGGCTGGACGGTGTCCATAGGCACCGCGCTCACCGACTGGGCGAACGACGGACTGTTCGGCGACGGCTGGTTCATAGCGGGCGGCGACGGCTACGAGGACGACCTCGGCGCATTTGACGAGGCTACCCAGACCATCGAGGCTTATCTCGAGGCCGCTGAAGAAGCCGGAGTTGACACCGCCGAGTTTGCCGAGGCTTGGGAAGCGGGCGAGGCCGACAGCGCAATGGCCGCCGCGCTCGCCGCCGAGGCTCCCGACGTCACATCCGAAATCTACCTCTACGACGACGAGGCGGGCGAAACGGAGACGGTCGAGGTCGGCGCTGCCGAGTTCACCGAGGCCGTGACCGTGGCCGAGCCGGAGCCGAGCGACTACGGCACTTGGATTCCGGGTATCCCCGCGCTTGTCGAGTCCCTGCTGGACGCCGTGAACTGCAACGAGGTCGTGGCCTCGCTCATACTTGACGGCATAGTGGCCGGCGTCGGCGCGGTGCTGGGCTTCGTTCCCCAGATGCTCGTGCTGTTCCTGCTGCTGGCTATTTTGGAGGACATCGGATATATGTCCCGTATAGCGTTCATCATGGACCGCATTTTCCGCCGCTTCGGTCTTTCCGGCAAGTCGTTCATTCCTCTGCTCGTGGCCTCCGGCTGCGGCGTGCCGGGCGTAATGGCCTCGCGCACCATTGAGCAGGACAGAGACAGAAAAATGACGATTATGACCACCTGCTTTATCCCCTGCGGCGCAAAGCTGCCTATCATCGCCCTCTTCGCGGGCGCTCTCTTCGGCGGCTCCGCTTGGGTCGCAACCTCCGCCTACTTCATCGGCATCGCCTCCGTTATTATCTCCGGCATCATGCTCAAGAAGTTCAAGTCCTTCGCCGGTGAGCCCGCTCCCTTCGTCATGGAGCTGCCCGCCTACCACGCGCCGACAGCCAAGAACGTGCTCCGCGCCATGTGGGAGCGCGGCTGGTCGTTCATCAAGCGCGCGGGCACGGTCATACTTCTCTCCACAATCATTCTCTGGTTCCTGAACAGCTTCGGCGTGGAAAACGGCTCGTTCGGCATGGTTGAGGACAGCGAGGACTCGCTGCTGGCCGTAATCGGCGGCGCAATCTGCTGGATATTCGCGCCCCTCGGCTTCGGCACTTGGCAGGCGACGGTGGCAACAATCACCGGCCTCATCGCCAAAGAAGAAGTCGTCAGCACAATGGGCGTGCTCTTCCCCGGCAACCTCAGCGCGGAGATAGCGATGCACTTCACCGGTCTCACCGCTTACTCCTTCATGGTATTCAACCTGCTGTGCGCGCCCTGCTTCGCGGCAATGGGAGCCATCAAACGCGAGATGAACAACGCCAAGTGGACTTGGGCGGCTATAGGCTATATGTGCATTTACGCCTACGTCATAGCGCTAATTGTCTACCAAATCGGCGGACTCTTCGCCGGTCAGGTCTCCTTCAATCTGTTCACCATAGTGGCCGTACTGCTGCTGGCCGGACTTATCTACCTCCTGTTCCGCAAGAACAAGTATACCGAAGCCGGCCCCAGCCTCCGCTCCGTGGAAGCGGTCTCCGCGAAATAAGGAGAATACCCCATGAACCTCGCGTCTATAATCATCTGTCTGCTCATTGCGGCAGCCGTGGTCGGCATAATAGCCCGCGGCGTCTACAACCGCCGCCACCACGTTGGCTGCTCCTGCGGCTGCGAGGGCTGCGCGCACCACGACCAGTGCTGCAAGTGAGAGACTGAATAAAGCAAAACTGCGGCGGAGCCAAAAACAAAGGCTCCGCCGCTTGGCGTTATTTGCAAAACCGCTTGACGCTGCGGCGGTTTGCGGGTAGAATAGAAAATATAGAACTAACAATTTTACTGCAAGGGAGCGATTACTATAAAAAAAGGACTTACCGTACCGGAGGCGGCCGAGCTGCTGCTCGGCCTTGCTAAAGCGCCGGAGAGCGAGACGCTGGAGCTTATGGACGCCTGCGGGCGCGTTTTGGCGGAGAGCGTTTACGCCCGCCTCGCCTCGCCGCCGTTTGACAAAAGCCCCTTTGACGGCTACGCCTTCCGCGGCGAGGACACGGCCTCGGCCTCGCCCGAAAACCCCGTTACGCTCACCATAACGGAGGAAATTCCCGCGGGCAGCGCGCCGACCAAGCCCGTCACCGCGGGCACCTGCGCCAAAATTCTCACCGGCGCACCCATGCCCGAAGGCGCGAACACCACAATCGGCTATGAGCGCGTGCAGTTCACGGCGGAGACGGTGACGTTCCTCTCCCCCTTCGCCGCGGGCAGCAACGTCGTCCGCGCGGGCGAGGACATCACCGCCGGTTCGCTGCTGGCCGAGCGCGGCGAGGTGCTGACCCCCGCGCACATTGGCGTGCTGGCCTCCCAAGGGTTCACGCGCGTGAACGTATACAAAAAGCCCGTTATAGGCGTCATCAGCACCGGCTCGGAGCTCGTGCGCCCGGGCGAGGAGCTGAAAAAGGGACAGATATACAACAGCTCCCTTTTCGCCATTGGCAGCTTCCTGCGCTCTTGGGGCGCGGAGCTCGGCTGCCTTGATATGGTGGGCGACGACCCCGACGTTATCGCCTCCGCGCTGGGCGGAGCTCTTGAAAAATGCGACTGTGTTCTCACCACCGGCGGCGCTTCCGTCGGCGACTACGACTTCGACGTAGCCGCGGCGGAAAAGTTGGGCGCGGAGGTTGTGCTGCGCAATGTGCGCATGAAGCCGGGCGGGGCGATGATTGCCTCGGTCAAGGACGGCAAGCTGATTCTCGGCCTGAGCGGGAACCCCGCCTCGGCGCTGCTGGCGCTGCTGATGGTCGGTATGCCGCACATCAAGGCGCTGTGCGGCCGCCGCGACTTGCAGTGGGCGGAGACTACGGCCGCGCTCTCGGAGCCGTTCGGCAAAAAAAGCCCGCAGTTCCGCTATCTCCGCGGCCGCGTGTTCCCAGAAAACGGGCGCGTCATGTTCCGCCCCAACGAGGGACAGGGCAACGGCTCGCTCATGTCCTTCTGCGACTGCAACGCCATTGCCCTTATCCCTGCCGGTTCCCCGCCCCAGCCCGCCGGTACGGAGCTGAAGATTTTTGTTTTGAAGTAAAGCCTCACCCGCGCTTGACGGACGTGACCTTGTAGCCCGCCGCCTTGACGCACTCTTTTAACTCCTTGTCGCTTATATCCGCGCTGAGGCTGACGGCAGCCGTGCCCTTTTCGTGGTCGGCTGCCGCGCTTTGCACCTGCGGCAGCGCCTCCAGCGCGGTTTTTACGGCGTTTTCGCAGTGGCAGCACATCATGCCCTTGACGGCGAGCGTCACGTTTATCCCCGCCGTGGGCTCGCCCTCCGCGCCGCCGCTCAAGTCCGGCAGCACGGCTTCATGCCGCAGCCGCCTGTCGCGCCGCGCGTCGTGCATCTTGAAAAGATTCAGCCGCAGCGCGTTCGAGACTACGCAAAATGACGACAGACTCATGGCCGCCGCGCCGAACATGGGGTTCAGCTTCCAGCCCAGCAGCGAGATGAACACGCCCGCCGCCAGCGGAATGCCTATGCAGTTGTAGAAAAACGCCCAAAACAGGTTCTGGTGAATATTGCGCAGCGTCGCGCGGCTGAGGCGAATGGCCGCGGGAACGTCGGAAAGCCTGCTCTTCATCAGCACCACGTCCGCCGCGTCAATCGCCACGTCCGCCCCCGCGCCTATGGCAATGCCTATGTCAGCGCGCGTGAGGGCGGGCGCGTCGTTTATGCCGTCGCCGACCATAGCCACAGCGCCGCCGGAGCGGAGAGTGCGTATGACCGCCTCCTTGCCCTCCGGCAGCACGCCCGCCACGACCTCGTCCACGCCCGCCTGCCTGCCTATGGCGCGGGCGGTTTTTTCGTTGTCGCCGGTGAGCATGACGACTTTGAGCCCCATGTTTTGCAGCTCGCGCACGGCGGCGGGGCTGTCCTCCTTAATCGTGTCCGCCACGGCAATTATGCCCAGCACTCTGCCGCCCTTGGCAAACAGCAGCGGCGTTTTGCCGCCCTCCGCCAGCGCCTCGGCCTCGGTTAGCAGCGCGGGCGGCACGGTCAAGCTCTCGGAAATGAACCTCACGCTGCCGCCCAGCAGCGTTTCGCCCTCCCGCACGGCGGTAAGTCCGCTGCCGGTCAGCGCGCGGAAGTCCGTCACCTCGGCGGCGGTGCGCCCCGTCTCCGCGGCCTTTTGCAAAATGGCCTTCGCCAGCGGGTGCTCGCTCTTGCTCTCCAGCGCCAGCGCCGCGTCCAGCAGCTCATCCTCCGTGCAGCCCTCGGCGGCGACCATGTCCGTCACCTGCGGGCTGCCGCTCGTGATTGTGCCGGTCTTGTCCAGAGCCACTATCTTCACCTTGCCAGCCTGCTCGAGCGAGACGGCGGTTTTGAACAGAATACCGTTTTTCGCGCCCATGCCGCTGCCCACCATGATAGCCACCGGCGTCGCCAGACCCAGCGCACAGGGGCAGGAGATGACGAGCACGGATATGCCCCGCGCCAGCGCAAAGCCGAAGCTCTGGCCGCACAGCAGCCACACGAGCGTTGTCACAAACGCAATGGCGATGACCGTCGGCACAAAAACGCCGGAGACGCGGTCGGCAATCTTGGCAATGGGCGCTTTTGTCGCCGCCGCGTCGCTGACCATTTTTATTATCTGCGCCAGCGTTGTGTCCTCGCCTACGCGCGTGGCGCGGCAGGTTATGAAGCCGGACTGGTTTATCGTCGCCGCGGAGACGCTGTCGCCCTCCGCCTTGTCCACGGGTATGCTCTCGCCCGTCAGCGCCGCCTCGTTCACGGCGCTCGTCCCCTGCATTATCACGCCGTCCACGGGTATGCTCTCGCCCGGGCGCACCACGAACACGTCGCCCAGCCGCACCTGCTCAACAGGCACCGCCGTCTCCGCGCCGTCCCGCACGACGGTCGCCTGCTTGGGCGCTAACCTCATCAGGCTTTTCAGTGCGTCCGTCGTCTTGCCCTTGGAGCGCGCCTCCAGCATTTTGCCGACTGTGATGAGCGTGAGAATCATGGCCGCGGACTCGAAATAAAATTCGTCCATGTATTCCATAACCAGCGCGTCGCTGCCCTTGACAACGGCATCGGTCATCATAAACAGCGCATACACGCTCCACGCATACGAGGCGAACGAGCCGAGCGCCACCAACGTATCCATATTCGGTGAGCGGTGCAGCAGCCCCTTGGCGCCGCTGATGAAAAACTTTTGGTTTATCACCATGACGATTGTCGCCAGCAGCAGCTGCACCAGCCCCATGGCGACGTGGTTGCCATCGAACCAGCTCGGCAGCGGCCAGCCCCACATCATGTGCCCCATGGAAAAGTACATGAGCACAAGCAAAAAGCCGATTGAGGCGATAAGCCGCTTTTTCAAAACCGGCGTTTCGCGGTCGCGCAGCGCGTCCTCGTCGGCGGAGGCCGCAGTCTTTTCCGTCCCCGCGCCCTTGAGCGCCGCGCCGTAACCCGCCGCCGTCACTGCGGAAATTATCGCCTGCGGCGAGGCCGTGCCCTCCACGCCCATTGAGTTTGTCAGCAGGCTGACGGAGCAGGCCGTCACGCCGGAAACGCGGCTCACGGCCTTTTCCACTCTGGCAGAGCAGGCCGCACAGCTCATGCCGGTTACTGTGTACTGTTCCATTGCTAAATCTCCCCGAAAATTTACATTACTTCATCAGCTTTTGCAGCGTGTTCACCAGCTCGTCGATGACCTCGTCGTGACCGCTGCGAATGTCGTCGGCGACACAGGTGCGGATGTGGTTGGCGAGCAGCTCCTTGTTAAAGGCGTTCAGCGCGGCGGCAACGGCGGAGGACTGCACCAAAATGTCCGTGCAGTAGGCGTCGCGCTCCACCATTCCTTTTATGCCCCGAATTTGCCCTTCAATACGGTTCAGGCGGTGAATGAGCTTTTTGTACTCCTCCGGCGAGCGCTCCTTTGTCTTTTTGCCGCAGCAGCACTCGCAGGCGGCTTTTTCCGAATATTCTTCCATTGCATTTTCCTCCTATCGCGCTGCCTGCGCCAAGTCCTTTATGACCTCTCCGGCCAGAATCATGCCCGCCACAGAGGGCACAAAGGCCACGCTGCCGGGTATGGGCCGCTCCGCGTCGCTCGTCTCCTCGCCCGCCTGCGGAGCCGCGCTCTCCTCCGTGGAATACACCACCTTGAGCGAGGTTATGCCGCGCCTGCGGCACTCGCGCCGCATGACCCTTGCCAGCGGACAAATTTTTGTCTCATAAATATCCGCCACGCGAAAGCGCGTCGGGTCGAGCTTGTTGCCCGCGCCCATGCAGCTTATTACCGGCACGCCGCAGCCGTGCGCGCGCGTGATTATCTCTAACTTCGCCGTCACGGTGTCCACAGCGTCCACGACGTAGGAGTAACGCGAGAAGTCGAACTCGTCGGCGTTCTCCGGCAGATAGAAGCAGCGCCGCTCCTCCACCTCCGCCGCGGGATTGATGTCCAATATCCGCTCGCGCATAACCTCGGTCTTGTAGCGTCCTACGGTCTTTCTTGTGGCGATAATCTGGCGGTTTATATTCGTGAGGCAGACCCTGTCGCTGTCCACTAACACTATCGACCCCACGCCGCTGCGCGCCAGCGCCTCCGCCGCGAAGCCGCCGACGCCGCCGATGCCGAACACCGCAACGCGGGCGCGCGCCAGACGCTCCATGCCCGCGCTGCCCAGCAGCATCTCCGTTCTGGAAAACTCGTTCAGCACGCCGCGCTTCCTTTCCGCTCTGCCAGCGTCTCGTTCATGCTGCCCGTGCGGTATCCCAGCAAGTCAAGCGCCGCGTAAGCAAAGCCTATCTTCTTAAACTCATCATAAATCTCTGTCCGCACCCGCAGCAGCTTATCAAATTCCTCGGGCAGGATTTCTATGCGCGCGGCGCCGCCGTGGACGCGCACACGCACCTGACCAAAGCCCAAGTCCAGCAGCCGCTGCTCCGCCGCGTCCACCATTTGCAGCTTCTCCGCGCTGATTTCCTCCCCATAGGCGAAGCGCGAGGCAAGGCAGGCAAAGGAGGGCTTGTTCCACGTCGGCAGCCCCAGAGCCTTGGATATGGCGCGGACCTCCGCCTTCGTCAGCCCCGCGGCGCGCAGCGGACTTGCCACGCCCAGCTCCCGCACCGCCGCCAGCCCCGGGCGGTAGTCGCCCTCGTCGTCCGTGTTCGACCCCTCCGTGACCACGGCAAAACCGTTTTCCTCCGCCGCGGCAAGGAACTTTGTGAAAAGCGCCCGCTTGCAGAGGTAACAGCGGTTCGGCGGATTTTGGCGGAAGCCCTCTACGTCCGCCTCATTCAGCTCAACAACGACCTGCCGCACACCGTACTCGCGGCAAAACGCCTCGCTCTCTGCCAGCTCCCGCCGCGGGAAAATGCGCGAGGCGGCGGTCACAGCCAGCACCCGCTCCCCCAGCGCCTTCCGCGCCGCAAAAAGCAACAGCGCGGAATCCGCCCCGCCGGAAAACGCCACGGCAGCACCGCCGAAGCCCTTCAGGCAGTCCAGCAATTTTTCATATTTTATCTCCAAACTCCGCTCCATAACGCTCTCCTCCGCGCAGCCAATCCATTGTCCACCGATTTTATGGGTATTAACCGTATTATATACCCGTCGGGGGTATATGTCAAGGGGTAAAAAGACGTGCGCGAGGCACGCTTTTTTGTTCTTAGACTTTATGCAGATGATAGTGGCCGGACAGCTAATCTAAAATGAACTCTGCATACTCCTTGTCGGACGCCGCAGGCTCGTCTCAATTTCACTGCTCCTGACGCAGACTGCCGAAGAACTCTTTCAGCAATCTTTCGCTCTCGGCGGCCATTATGCCGGCGTAGATTGCGGTGTGGGCGGGGTAGTTTTCTGCAAAGAGGTTCAGCACTCCGGCGCAGGAGCCGTAGACGCTGTCGCGGGCGGCATACACTAATCGGCCGAGGCGGGCGTTTATCATCGCTCCGGCGCACATGGGGCAGGGTTCGAGGGTGACGAACAGCGTGCAGTCGTCCAGCCGCCAGTCGCCGCGCGCGGCGCAGGCCATGTCTATGGCGTCCATTTCCGCGTGGGAGCGCACAAGGCGCGTGGCCTCGCGGCGGTTGCGCCCCTCTCCGATTATTTTGCCCTCCGCGTCGGCTATGACGCAGCCGACCGGCACCTCGCCCGCCGCCGCAGCCTCGCGCGCCAAGTCAAGGGCGCGGCGCATATACGTTTCAAACTCCAAGCTCAAGCTCCGTCCACTCCCCGTTTGTCTCGGCGGCCAGCATTACGTCCGTGCCGCCGAGCGTCATGCGCGGCATGAGCGGCAGCCTGCCAAGCTCCGAGCGCGCCGCGCCGATGAAGTCCGCCGCTCTGGGTACTATTGTGACCTCGTTTTCCGAGCGGTTGACGGCGCAGAGCGCGGTTGTCTGACCGTCGAAGCGCAGTATGCACACAACATCCGGCGTGGGCGCGCAGAAGGCCGCGTCACCGTGCATGAGCGCTGTCGAGCCGTGGCGCGCCGAGGCAAGCGCGGCGTAGTACCCGCGCAGCTCGCCTTCTTTTTGCTCATACGGGCTGCGGCAGAACGGGTCGCGGAAGCCCTGCATACCCTCCTCGTCGCCGTAGTAGACGCTGGGCATTCCCGGCAGCGTGAACTGAATGGCGGCACACACGCGCTGCAGCCGCCGTCCGCGCTCGTTTTTGTCCTCGGGAACCTCCAACTCGGCCTGCTGCTCGCGTGTTAAGCCGCTGCCGTCCATGCCGAGCGAGAGCACCGTGCGCAGCCGCGCCGTGTCGTGGCTGCCCAGCATGTTCATCAGACAGTGGTACATTGGCTGGGGGTAATTTAATTTTTGCTCCACGAGAAATTGGCACAGCTCTCCCGCGTCTATACCTCCCAGCGCGAACGCCAGCACCGAGTTGCGCAGGGGATAGTTCATCACGCTGTCCAGCTCCAGCCCCAAGGCGAAGGCGCGCCGGCTGCCGTAGCTGAACTTGGTCGTCGCGTCCTCCCAGACTTCGCCGATGAGCAGGTTTTCGCCCTCGGACTTGATTGCCGAGCGCATTTTTGCTATAACGCCGTCCGGCAGCTCGTCGGCCACGTCGAGGCGGTAGCCGGAGGCGCCTGCGCGCAGCCACGTCTTGATGACGCTGTTGTCGCCGTCGATGACAAAGTTTTGCCAATCAGGGTCGCACTCGTTCACCTCCGGCAGCGAACGGAAGCCCCACCAGCAGCGGTAGTCGTCGGGGAAGTCCTTGAAATCGTACCATTTATAATACGGCGAAGTCTCGCCGGAGCAGGCTCCGCCGCCGTAGACGCCGCGGCGGTCGAAGTAGACGCTGTCGTCGCCGGTGTGGGAGAAAACGCCGTCTATAATGACGCGCATACCGAGCTTTTTGGCCTCGGCACAGAGCTTTTTGAAAGCCGCGTTCGTGCCCAGTATGGGGTCAATCTTCAGGTAGTCTGCCGTATTATAGCGGTGGTTGGAGTCCGACTCGAACACGGGGTTTAAGTATATGCAGTCCACGCCCATTGCTTTCAGCTCCGGCAGGCGGCTCGCTATGCCGCTGAGGGTGCCGCCGTAGAAGTCGTCGGGGTAGTAGTACATCCCGTTTTTGCCGCTCGACTTCACCGGCTCGTCCCAGCGCTTGTGCATTTCCACGCTGCGCCCCAGCGAGCGGTGGTAGGCCGCGCCCTTGGTCGGTGCGGAGCCCTTGCGGCAGAAACGGTCGGGGAATATTTGATACATGACCGCGCCCTTTGCCCACTCGGGCGTGGAGAAAGCCGCGTCCCAGACCGTGAGCTGGAACGCCTTGACTCGGTCGAAGCTCACGCCGTCCGCGCCCAGCAGCACCTCGCCGTTGAGGCGGAAGTAGTACCACTCCACCGTCGGCTCCGCCGCCGCGGTGACGGTTGCCTCCCAAATGGGGCCGTGGCAGGTCATGGCCACGCTCTCGCCGTCTATCACAAGCTCGGCCTCGGTTATCTCCTTTTCCGCCTCGATGCGCAGCGTGACGCTCTCGCCGCACCTCACCGCGCCCAGCGGCTTGCGGCAGTCCTCGTTCCACGGGGTGTGCGACGCCCTGCCCGCCCAAGCGCTGAGCGGCGCGCCGTGGCAGACGGCGGCGAACAGCTTGCCGTACTCCAGCGCGGGGCCGTCAAAGCCGCAGCTGCGGGACATGGCCTCGGCAATGAGCCTGCTCATTGCGGGTTTATCTTGATAAGTCTCCAGCGCGTAGCGCACGACGCCGAGCATAACGCCGCCGTCGGCCTCGGCAAAGGAGAAGCCGTCGCCGGAGCCGGTGTAGCGGTTATAGGGGTTCACGGTGTCGCGCAGTCCGCCGGTCTCGCGCACTATGGGCAGAGTGCCGTAGTGCTGGGCAATCATCTGGCTCAATCCGCACGGCTCGAACAGCGACGGCATGAGCAGAAAGTCCGCTCCGGCGTATATCCGGCGCGCCAAGGGCTCGCTGTAGCCTATGTAGGCGCACATACGTCCGCGGTGGCGATTTTCGATGTCGCGCATGGCGTCCTCGAAGCCGCTGTCGCCGGAGCCCAAGACGATGAGCACAGCGCCCGCGTCCAGTATGGCGTCGGCCTGACCGAGCACTAACTTTATGCCCTTTTGCGCCGTCAGGCGGGAGACCATGGCGATAACCGGCGTGTCCGCGTCGGCGTTCAGCCCCAATTCGTTCAAGAGCGCCGTTTTATTTTCGCGCTTGCCCTCTTGTACGGTTGCGGCGGAATAGCTGCGCACGAGATTGGGGTCGGTTTCGGGGTTGAAAACCGCGGTGTCGATGCCGTTTATAATGCCGCTGAGGTCGCTGGAGCGCCAGCGCAGCACGTCCTCCAGCCCCTCGCCGTACTCGCGGGTTTGAATCTCGCGCATATAGTTGGGGCTGACGGTGGTTATGCGGTCGGCAAAGACGCAGCCGGACTTGAGGAAGTTCACGCAGTCAAAGTGCTGTATGTACTCCGGCGTGTACCAGCGGCGGTCTACGCTGAGCATATCGGAGACGAAGTCGAAGCCGAACCAGCCCTGAAACGCCAGATTGTGTATTGTCAGCACCGTACCCAGCGCGCCCTGCGCTTGGCCTTGGTACTGGGTTTTTATGAGAAACGGCAGCATGGCCGTGTGCCAGTCGTTGCAGTGCAGCACCTCCGGCTTGAAGTCCAAAAACGGTATGCACTCCAAAACCGCGCGCTGGAAGTAGCAGTACTGCTCGCCCTCCGCCAGCCCGCCGCGGTATATGGCGTCGCCGAAATAGTATTCGTTGTCTATCAAATACACCGTCACGCCGTCTATGACCGTTTTTTCAAGCCCCACATACTGCGTACGCCAGCCGAGGCGCAAGTCGAAGCTCCAGATGTGCTCAATTTTATCGGCGTACTTCTCCTTTATGCAGCGGTGGTAGGGCGTGATGACGCGCGCGTCGAAGCCGAGCTTGGCCAGCGACTTGGGCAGCGCGCCGACAACGTCGGCCAGACCGCCGGTTTTGGAGAGCGGCGAGCATTCGGCAGCCGCTATGAGGACATTCGGCAGCTGGGTGCGGTGCTTGTGGTGGAGTATGGCTTGCAGAGCGTCATGCATTATAATAAGTTCCTTTCTCAGTCAGCTTTTGCGGAGGCTTTAAATTCGTAGTAAACCGCGCCCAGAGGCGGCAGCGTAAGCAGTGCGGAGCAGGGGTGCTCCAAAAACGGCTCCGCGCGCGCTGCCGTCCACTTCTTGACCTTGGCGCCCGTGCCGCCGAAGTTCGGCTCGTCGCTGTTTATGCGCAGCTGCAGCCGCCCGCGCGAGGGCAGGCCGATTTGCAGCTCCCAGACCTTGGGCGTGAAGTTGAAGGCGCAGACTATCCTTTCGCCCTCCGGCGCAATGCGCATGAAGGCCACGCAGCTGCGGTCGGCGTCGTCCACGTTGAGCCACTTGAAGCCCTCCCAGCCGCAGTCGGCCGCCCACATCGCGGGGTGGGCGCGGTAAAATTGATTTATTTTGCGGAAGAAGCGGCGCATCTCGTCATGCCGCGGGTATTGCAGCAGGAACCAGTCTAACTCGCGCTTGTAGTTCCACTCGATGAACTGCCCGAAGTCGCTGCCCATGAACGTCAGCTTTTTGCCCGGGTGCGCGAACTGAAAGGCGTACAGCGCGCGCAGTGAGGCAAACTTCTGGTCATAGTCGCCGTACATCTTGTCTAACATGGACTTTTTGCCGTGTACCACCTCGTCGTGGGAAAACGGCAGGATATAGCGCTCGGAAAAGGCGTACATCATGGAAAAGCTCAGCTTGTTGTGGCTGCCGCCGCGGAAGTAGGGGTCGAGGGACATATAGTCCAGCGTGTCGTGCATGAAGCCCATGTCCCACTTGAACGTGAAGCCGAGCCCGCCGCGCTCCTCGCTCTCCGTCACCTTGGGGTAGGCTGTGGATTCCTCCGCCACAGTGATGACGCCGAGGGCGTGCAGGCGGGTGTTTATAAGCCGCAGCAAATCTGCCGCGCCGAGGTCTATGTCCCCGCCGAGGCTGTTGGGGACGTAGTCGTCTCTGGCGTAGCTGAGGTAGAGCATGGAGCTGACGGCGTCCATGCGTATGCCGTCTATGTGGTATTTGCGCGCGAAGAAGCAGGCCGAGGAGAGCAGGAAGCTCCTGACACTGCCCTTGGAGTAGTCGAATATCAGCGTCCCCCACTCGGGGTGCGCGGCCATTTTGGGGTCGGAGCGCTCATAGAGCGCGGTGCCGTCAAACGCGGCGAGACCGTGGGCGTCGCGCGGGAAGTGCGCCGGAACCCAGTCCATGATGACGCCGAGCCCCGCGCGGTGCAGTTCGTTTATGAGATAGGCGAAGTCCTCCGGCGTGCCGTAGCGAGAGGTGGGGGCGAAGTAGCCCGTCACCTGATAGCCCCACGAGCCCTCGAACGGGTACTCCGTCACCGGCATCAGCTCCACATGCGTATAGCCCATGTTCACGCAGTAGGCGGCGAGCTCCGGCGCAAGGGCGCGGTAGTTGGGGTAGACCTCCCCCTCGCGTTTGCGCCACGAGCCTAAGTGAACCTCGTATATGGACACCGGCGAGGCGGCAATGTCCCGCCGCTCGCGCGAGGCCATCCACGCGCCGTCCGTCCACCGCACGCCGTCCAGCTCCCAGACCTTGGAGCCGGTGGCGGGACCGGTTTCGCAGTGCAGGGCGTAGGGGTCGCTTTTCAGCACTCTTGTGCCTCCGTGCGTGACGGCGTATTTATAGACCTGACCGCGCCGCGCCTCGGCGGAAAAGGCGTACCACAGTCCGCTCTCGCCGCGCTGCATGGGCACTCCCGCGTCCCAAGAGCAGAAGTCGCCGACCAGCTCCACGCTGTCCGCGTTGGGGGCATAGACGGTGAAGAGCCACGCCCCGCGCTCCGCCGCATAGCGGCAGCCGAACAGCTCCCAGCCGCAGGCGCAGCTGCCGGAAACATAGTCGGGCAGCCGCTCGCAGCTTATGTATTTCTCGTATTCCACGCCTGTTACCTCCGTCAGGAATGCGTTGAGTCTCACCCTATGCGGTCAATTATACCATATTTCTCAGCAAAAAACACTACGAATTTTGTGAATTTTTCAGAAACTTAGCAAAATTTTTACGCGTCTGCTATACTGCGGGAGCTTTTCAGCACTTTTCCAGCCGCCTGTACTCGGTGAAGTACATGGTGACAAAGCAGGCGGTGCCGCCCAGCACGCAGCTGACGGCGTTGGCCAAGAACACGCCATCCACGCCGAAGCCCCAGCGCGGCAGCAGCACCGTCAGCGGCACAACAATAATGGCCTTGCGCAGAAGCGAGAAGAATATGGCCTTGCCCGAGCGGCCGAACGACTGGAACAGGCACTGCGACACGCTTTGCAGACCCATGAACATGAACGTGCAGAAGAAGAGCCTTATGGAGTGCGCCGCCAGCGTCACCAGCTCCTCGTCGCTGCTGAACATGAGCGCGAAGGGGCGAGGGAAGACGAGGATTATAACCGTCACGGCAGTGGCGTAGCCGACCCAAGTTTTCCACATGAAGTGCATACCCTGCCGCAGGCGGTCGTGGCGGTGCGCGCCGTAGTTATAGCCCATGACGGGCTGCGCGCCCTGATTGAGCCCGTTCATCACCAAGAAAAACACCTGCTCTATGGAGTTGACAACCGTCATTACGCCGACGTAGAGGTCGCCGCCGTAAAGCCGCAGCTGGACGTTGGCGACAATCTGTATCAGGCTGGCGGTGCAGTTCATAACGAACGTGCTGGCACCCATTGCCAAAATTCTGCCGCAGAGCTTAATATCCGGCGCCATGTCCGCGCGGCGCAGCGTGAGCACGGCGCGGCGCGAGCAGAGAAAACGCATGACCCACACGGCGGAGGCCGTCTGCGCCAGCACCGAGGCCAGCGCCGCGCCTCGTATGCCGAGCCCCAGCGCGAATATGAAAATGGGGTCGAGCACAATGTTCACCGCCGCGCCGAATATGGTCGTCAGCATACTCATTTTGGCAAAGCCCTGCGCGTTGATGAAAGAGTGCATACCCAGCCCCAGCATGACGGGTATGCAGCCGACGCAGTAAAAGCGCATATACTCCGCGGCGTAGCCGTAAGTCTGGTCGCTCGCGCCGAAGGCGTAGAGCAGCGGGCGCAGAAAAATCTGCGTCACGGCGGTCAGCGCCACGCCGAACGCGAGCAGCAGCGTCAGGCTGTTGGCCATGAGCTTTTCCGCCTCGGCAATGCGCCCCGCGCCGCGGTCTATGGAGCACAGCGGCGCACCGCCCATGCCGCAGAGGTTGGCGAAGGCGTTTATTATCACAATGAGCGGCATACCTATGCCGAGGCCGGTGAGCGCCATTGTGCCCATGCCCTCCAAGTGGCCGAGGTACATTCTATCCACAATGCTGTAGAGCACGCTCACCAGCTGTGCCACGGTCATGGGCGCGGCCATGCGCAGTATCACCGCGGCAATGCTGCCCTCGGTGAAGTCGTTTTTCTTTTCTTGCGTATCCATTTATATCTCAATCTCACTTCTTGCCCTGCAAAAGTATGATTTGGTCGCGCAGCTCGGCGGCCAGCTCGAACTCCAGCATCTTGGCCGCGTCGCGCATCTTCTTCTCCAGACGGGCAATTTCCTCTTTTCGCTCGCGCTCGGTCATCTTCACGCCGCTCCTGCCCCGCGCCGCCGAGCCGCCGGAGGTCGGCGACAGCTCCAGCAAATCGCGCACGGACTTGACCACCGTGCGCGGCACAATGCCGTGGGCGGCGTTATACGCCTCCTGCTTCGCGCGGCGGCGGTTCGTCTCGTCAATGGCGGCGCGCATACTGCGCGTCACGGTGTCGGCATACATTATAACAGTACCCTCCGCGTTGCGCGCCGCGCGCCCCACGGTTTGGATGAGGCTCGTTTCGCTGCGCAGGAAGCCCTCCTTGTCGGCGTCCAATATAGCCACCAAGCTCACCTCCGGCAAGTCAAGCCCCTCGCGCAGCAGGTTTATGCCGATGAGCGCGTCGAACTCGCCGAGACGCAAATCGCGGATTATCTCCATGCGCTCCATAGCGTTCACGTCGTGGTGCATATAGCGGCAGCGTATGCCGGCTTTGGTTAAATAAACGGTCAAGTCCTCAGCCATGCGCTTTGTCAGCGTTGTCACAAGCGTGCGCTCGCCGCGCGCGGCGCGGGTGTTGACCTCGCCTATGAGGTCGTCAATCTGCCCCTCTACGGGTCTGACCTCGATAAGCGGGTCCAGAAGTCCCGTGGGGCGAATTATCTGCTCGGCAATCTGCGCGGCGCGGCTCCGCTCATAGTCCCCCGGCGTGGCGGAGACGTAGATTACCTGATTTATTCTCTCGGTGAACTCGTCGAACTTCAGCGGGCGGTTGTCGAAGGCCGAGGGCAGGCGGAAGCCGTACTCCACCAAGCTCTCCTTGCGCGCGCGGTCGCCGTTGTACATGGCCCGCACCTGCGGCAGCGTAACGTGCGACTCGTCCACGAACAGCACAAAGTCGTCGGGAAAGTAGTCCAGCAGCGTCATCGGCGGCGAGCCGGGTGCGCGCCCGCTTATAATGCGGCTGTAGTTTTCAATGCCGGAGCAGTAGCCCAGCTCCGTTATCATCTCGATGTCGTACTCCGTGCGCTGGGCAATGCGCTGCGCCTCTATGAGCTTGCCGTGGGCGGTGAACCAGTCCACCCGCTCCTGCTCTTCGCGCCGCATTTCGCGCACGGCGCGCTCCATTTTTTCGTGCGTCGTCACGTAGTGGCTGGCCGGCCAGACGGGTATGGTGTCGAGCCGCCTGATGACCTTGCCCGTCACGGGGTCGATTTCGCTTATGCGGTCAATGTCGTCGCCGAAGTACTCCACGCGGATAGCGCTGGACTGCCAGTAGGCCGGCCACAGCTCCACCGTGTCGCCGCGCACGCGGAACATATTGCGCTCGAAGGCGATGTCGTTGCGCTCGTAGCGTATGTCCGTCAGGCGGCGGAACAGCTCGTCCGGCGGCAGCGTCGCGCCCACGCGCAGCGTCACCATCATCTTCTCGAAGTCCTCCGGCTCGCCGAGGCCGTAGATGCAGCTCACCGAGGCCACGACTATCACGTCCCGCCGCTCCAGCAGCGAGGCGGTGGCGGCAAGGCGCAGGCGGTCAATCTCCTCGTTAATTGAGGCGTCTTTTTCTATAAATGTATCCGTGTGCGCGATGTACGCCTCCGGCTGGTAGTAGTCGTAGTAGCTGACAAAGTATTCGACGGCGTTTTCGGGGAAGAACTCGCGGAACTCGCTGCAAAGCTGCGCGGCAAGGGTCTTGTTGTGCGCCAGCACGAGCGTCGGGCGGTTGACGCGCTCGATGACTCCCGCCATTGTGAACGTCTTGCCCGAGCCGGTCACGCCCAGCAGCACCTGCTCGCGCGCGCCCGCGTTCAGCCCCGCGGTCAGCGCCTCTATCGCCTCCGGCTGGTCGCCGGTGGGCTTGAACGGCGCGTGCAGCTTGAAATCCATTTCCCTGCGCCCCCTTACAAAATGCGTCAATTTCTTCTCATGCTTACATTATACTCTCTCTGCGCGAAAAGCACAAGCACCCCGAGCGCGCAGCATAACGATTATGCAAACCGAATCCTCGGCGCAAAATTTGTCGCAGGGCGCGGTTGCGGGTTTGCTACATAGTGTAAATTCTGCGTAAAACGCCGCAAATTCGCCAAAATCGACTTTGTTGAAAACTCTGTTGGAATTGTTGATAACTTTTCGGCATTGACAAAAAATAATCATGTTATGTAAACTCTAATAAATTAGCTGAGGCAAACTCAGTGCCCTGCAAAGCACAATTCTCCGAGCGTGTCAAGGGGCGCAAACGAAAAAATCTTTTTATGATTTTGAAAAATCGACGCGCGAAATTTGTGCAATAAGCGGCTTGACAAAAAAATTTTATGACTGCGCAGCCGCCTGCGCGCTCGGCGATTATACAAATAGTAATCACTTCTTTATCCGTCTCGGCGGCGCGGAGGGCGAGGGCGGAAAAACCGGCAATTTTTCGCTTGCCAAGCGGCGGAATGTGATATATAATAAGCGGGTGAAAACGCTGTGAACGGGAAAATGACGCATCAGCCCGCGACAGAGAGGGCGTGCCACAGGCTGAAAGCCGCCCGCGAAAAGCGCTGCGTCCGGTTCGCCCGCGAGCGTCCCGCCAAAAACGGGACGGCGCCCGCCGTTATACGGGAAAAAGAGTGTGCTCACCCCCCCTCTCGGCAAAATCGGGGTCGGGCAAATTCGGGTGGTACCGCGGAAGCTGCTGCTTTCGTCCTGAAAAAATTTCGGGGCGGAGCGGCTTTTTTGCGCCGCGGAGCCAATCTTAGCAAAACCGTCACATCAATATTTGAAAGGATAAATGTAAATGAAGGAACTTTTGAGGGAGCTGAAGGAGCGTTCTCTTTCGGCCATCGAGAGCGCGGATTCGGCTCAGGCGCTGGAGGAGCTGAGGGTCAAGTACCTCGGCAAAAAGGGCGAGCTGACCGCGGTGCTGAAGCAAATGGGCAAGCTCTCCGCCGAGGAGCGCCCCGCAATGGGCCAGCTCGCCAACGACGTGCGCGCGCAGCTTGAGCGCCGTCTGGCCGAGCGCGGCGAGGCCATAGCCGCCGCCGCGCTGGAGCACAAGCTCAAGAGCGAGACGCTGGACGTGACGATACCCGGCGCGGAGTACCGCCTTGGCCACCGTCACCCCATGTACACGGTGCTGGACGAGATAAAGGAAATATTCATCGGCATGGGCTTCGACATTTTGGACGGCCCCGAAGTGGAGCTGGGCGAATACAACTTCACCAAGCTGAACATTGACGAGGGACACCCCTCCCGCGAGTGGACGGACACATTCTACTTCACGCCCGACAGCCGCGTCTGCCTGCGCACGCAGACAAGCCCCATGCAGGTTCACGCAATGGAAACGCGCACTCTGCCCATACGCATAATCGCCCCCGGGCGCGTCTACCGCAAGGACGAGGTTGACGCCACCCACTCGCCCATGTTCCACCAGATAGAGGGCATGGCGATAGACAAGGGCGTGACTATGGCCGACCTCAAGGGCACGCTGAACACCGTCGTCCGCCGCCTTTACGGCGAGAACACCGTCACGCGCTTCCGCCCCCACCACTTCCCCTTCACCGAGCCGAGCTGCGAAATGGACGTGCAGTGCCACAAGTGCGGCGGCGTCGGCTGCCCCACCTGCAAGGGCGAGGGCTGGATTGAGGTTCTGGGCGCGGGCATGATTCACCCCAAGGTCTTGGCCGGCTGCGGCATAGACCCCGACGTCTACTCCGGCTGGGCCTTCGGCATGGGTCTGGAGCGTCTGGCGCTGCGCAGCTACAAAATTTCCGACCTGCGTCTCATTTTTGAAAATGACACGCGGTTCCTTGAGCAGTTTTGAGAGAGGGGGCGGCAGTAAATGCTTTTAAGCAGAAAATGGCTCAGTGAGTTTGTGGACGTGCCGGAGATGAGCGACAGGGACTTTGCCGAGGCAATGACCCTCTCCGGCTCCAAGGTGGAGAGCACCGAGGTGCTGTCCGAAAAAATTAAAAACGTAGTCGCGGGACGTGTCACGGAAATCTGGCGGCACGAGAACAGCGACCATATGTGGGTCTGCCTTGTGGATATAGGCGAGGCGGAGCCGGTGCAGATTGTCACCGGCGCACAGAACGTCAAGCAGGGCGACATGGTGCCCGTGGCCAAGCACAAGAGCCTGCTGCCCTGCGGCAAAGCCATAGAGCGCGGCAAGCTGCGCGGCGTTGTGTCCAACGGTATGCTCTGCTCGCTGAGCGAGCTGGGACTGACGCTGCACGACTACCCCGACGCCATAGAGGACGGCATTTGGATTATAACCAACCCCAATGTCCGCCCGGGCGACGACATCGGCGCGCTCATCGGTCTTGACGACAAGGTAGTTGAGTTCGAGATAACCCCCAACCGCCCCGACTGTCTCTCCGTCATCGGTCTTGCGCGCGAGGCGGCGGTCACGTTCGACCGTCCTCTGCGCGAGCACACGCCGGTCATCAAGGGCAGCGGCGGAGACATAACCGACCTCGCCTCCATAGAAATTGCCGATGCCGTCCTCTGCCCGCGCTACACCGCGCGCATGGTGCGCAACGTAAAAATTCAGCCCTCGCCGGAGTGGATGCGCGAGAGACTGCGCAACAGCGGCGTGAGGCCAATTAACAACATTGTCGATATAACAAACTACGTCATGCTCGAGTACGGTCAGCCAATGCACGCTTTCGACTTCAGCTGCGTGGACGGCGGGCACATCATTGTGCGCACCGCGCGGGAGGGCGAGGTAATCCAGACCCTCGACGGCAACGACAGGCTTTTGACGACGGATATGCTCTGCATCTGCGACGAACACAAGCCCGTCTGCGTGGCCGGCGTCATGGGCGGCGCGAACAGCGAGATTGTCGGCGACACCGCAATGGTGCTGTTCGAGTCGGCCAACTTCAACGGCGTCTCCGTGCGCCGCACCGCTACCGCGCTCGGTATGCGCACCGACGCCTCCTCCCGCTACGAAAAGGGCCTCGACCCCGCCAACACGCTGAAGGCCGTGCAGCGCGCCTGCGAGCTTGTGGAGCAGCTGGGCTGCGGCGAGGTCATAGATGGCATTATCGACGTTGTGCCGGAGCCGTTCCCCGCCGTCTCGCTGGAACTTGAGCCGCAGAAAATCAACGCCCTCTTGGGCACGGACATTGCCGAGGAGGAAATGCGCTCCATACTGCAAAAGCTCGGCTTCACCCTCAGCGGCAGCACCGTCTCCGTCCCCTCGTGGCGCGGCGACGTGGAGCACTACTCCGACATTGCCGAAGAGGTCGCGCGCTTCCACGGCTACAACAACATTCCCACCACGCTGCTGAGCGGCGACACCACCTGCGGCGGCTACAGCGAGGCGCAGCAGACGGAAAACCGCCTTGGCGAGCTCTGCCGCGCGCTGGGCTACGACGAGATTATCACCTACTCCTTCATCAGCCCCGCCTGCTTCGACAAAATCTCGCTGCCCGCGGACTCCCCGCTGCGCGACACGCTGAAAATTCTCAACCCCCTCGGCGAGGACACCTCCGTCATGCGCACGACCATACTGCCCTCCATGCTGGAAATCCTCAGCCGCAACTTCGCCTACCGCAACAAGGACGTGCGCCTCTACGAGCTGGGACGCATATATCTGCCCAAAGCCGACGGCCTTGCCGACGAGCCGAAAATTCTCGCCCTCGGCGCTTACGGAGGCGGCGCGGACTTCTACTCGCTCAAGGGCGCGGTGGAGGAAATTCTGCGCGCCCTGCGCATAAGCGGCGCGGTGTTCACTGCCGGCACGGAAAACCCCAGCTACCACCCGGGGCGCTGCGCGGTGATAACTCTCGGCGGCGAGACGCTGGGCGTTATCGGCCAGATTCACCCGACCGTCGCCGCGGCCTACGGCATGGACTGCGAGGTCTACTGCGCCGAGCTGCGTTTCGACGTGCTGTTTAACGCGGCCGACGCCGTGCCGGTTTACACTCCGCTGCCGCGCTACCCCGCCGTCACGCGCGACATCGCCGTGGTGTGCAACAGCTCCGTCACCGTGGGCAGACTGGCCGAGGTCATAACCGCCGCCGGAGGCAAGTACCTGCGCGAGTGCCGCTTCTTCGACGTCTACACCGGCGCGCCGATACGCCCCGGCTGCAAATCCGTGGCCTTCAAGCTGACGCTGCTCTCCGACGAAAAGACGCTGACCGTCGCCGAGGCCGACGAGGCCGTCTCCGCCATACTCGCCGCGCTGCACGAACAGTGCGGAGCCGTGATACGCTGACGAGGACAGTCGGTTTTCGTAATCAAAACGTAACTTTACAATCGTCCCTCGGCTATTTATAATAGTATAAAAAGAGCGGCGAAGCCAACGCTCCGCCGCAAATTTTCACTTACACCTTACAGGAGGGACAAGGGCATGGAAGAATCCACGCGCAGATTTACAGCCATCGACAGCGGCTCCGAAATGAAGGAGATACTCACATCCGTATACAACTCCCTTCTCCTGAAGGGCTACAACCCCATTAACCAGCTTGTGGGCTACATCGTCTCCGAGGACCCCACCTACATCACCAACTACAACGGCGCCCGCAGCCTCATAACGCGCATAGACCGCGACGAGCTGCTGCAGGAGCTGCTGACAAGCTACCTCGGCAAGAAGTAATCCCCCCCAATAAGCGAAAACGCCCTCGACAGCGCCAAAACGGCGCCGCCGAGGGATTTTTTTGTTCTCCGTTATATAAATTTCTTAATTCTGCCATGGTCATACTCCTTTGCGTGGGAGGGGCGCTGCCTTGAAATCGAAAACATAGTAATCTGCAATGTGTTCTATTTCTGTCCGATGGATAGCAGAATATTTATCATACACACCGCAGACAATCATGTTTGCCTGCTTTGCGCTTTTGATTGCCGGAAGTGCATCATCAAATACAATACAGCGCTGCGGGGCTGCCTGCAATCTTCTTGCCGCAAGCTCAAACACATCTGGAAATTCCTTGCCGCGCCCTACCTCGTCTGTGGAACAAAGGGTATCAAACAATCCCAAAACGGAATTGTTTTCAAGGCAGGGCAGGAATAATTCTCTGGGAAGCCCGGTAGCAACAGCCAGCTTTATCCCATTGGCTTTCAAATGAAGCAAATAGTCCAGAGCGTAGGGAAACAGTTTTATGTTATGGGCGTATTCATATGCTGCCATATCGTTCCACTCGTCAATAATGTCGCCCACACTTTCCGCAAGTCCAAATAAATCAATCGTGTACCGTGCCGCTTCTTCAAAGCTGCGGGCGCAGATTTCCGTCACATAATCAGCCGGAACAGGTAAATTGCGCTTCTTCAAAAATGCAATATCTATCTGCTCCCAAACGTCCATAGAGTTCAAAAGCGTACCGTCCAAGTCAAAAATTGCGGCTTCAAAATCCATGCTGTAACCCCCTCCCCGCAAAAAGTTCTTTTTCTCCTGTAAAATAAAAATAGAGCCTCCAAAAATGAAAGCTCTTTCAGACGCAAAACGGCGTAAGAAATTGCTTCCCTACGCCGGTATTAGCCGACAGGTCAAGAGGTCAGGTCTTACCTTTTTCAACTTTTCAGTTCCCTCGCAAACACATATCTTATAGCACACATAAGCGAAAAAGTCAAGGTTAAAATTGACCCTATAAAGTGTCGCCGTGAGGACATTTTTTCGATGTATGGACTGCGCGCTTTTTTTGTGCTATAATGGCTTTACTGCATAAAATTATCGCGGCGGGAGGCGGCGCAAAATGCTGAATCAGGAAGGCTGGGGCTTCATACACGGCGAGGCCGACATCAAAATACTCATACTCTACATACTCCGCAGGCTGCCCGCGCCCATTGACGCCGAGGCGCTGGCGGAGCTGGTGCTGATAGACAACGGGCTGGACTACTTTGAATACAAGCACTACCTCTCCGAATTGGTGGAAACGGCGCACGTTGAGGAGAGCGACGGGCTGTACTCCGTCACCGCCAAGGGCAGCCGCAACGGCGAGGTGCTGGAGAGCAGCCTGCCCTATTCCGTGCGCAAAAAGGCCGACCGCGCCGCCAAACCCGTGGCCGAGGCCATGCGCCGCAGAGCGATGATACTCGCAAACCACGAAAAGGGCGAAAACGGCGTGACCGTGTACCTCGCTCTCTCCGACGGCGTGGGCAGCATCCTCGACCTCCGCCTCCTCGCCCCCAACGAGGCACAGGCCGAAAAAATGGAGAAAAACTTCCGCCTCCGCGCCGAGGACTACTACAACCGCATAGCGGAGCTGCTGTCGGAGTGAGCGGCGGAGCGGAAACGGACTTTTTCGATTGACAAGCCGAAGTAATATGCTATAATAAAAACAGGAGGGTAAAAAAAGTAAGGGCATTGTATACAAAATGAACGAAACTATCAAAAAGTTTTCATATATTACTGCAACATCTGTCTGCGCCGTGCTGCTCGCTGTCTTTATACTCTGGTGGAAGGAGACGAGCTGCGGCGCTGTTCCGCGTTTGGCGGCTTTGCTCAGCGCGGGGCTGT
>JAJQCF010000003.1 GCA_021202845.1 Oscillospiraceae bacterium | reverse complement strand
CGCCGCAGCCCCCGACCGCCCCTCCCACAGCCTCAAGCGCGGCATAACAGCGGATGAGATATACAGCGCCATCCTCCAAGCCGACAGCATAGGGCGGGAAGTTAAGGCTGCGGTAGAAAATTCTTGATTTTAAAAATTGAAAAAGCAATACCGGCACGAGAGTCACTTATTTGTGACTTACGTGCCGTTTCCTGTTGCCTTCACTGTTCTTTCCGCTTCATACCCCAATTCCTCAATACATTTTCTCAGATTTGCATGGATAATTGAGCGTGATGCAGCAATCGGTAAAAAATTATAGCTCTCACGGCATATCTATGGTATAATGCTACAAAACTGCGCGAGGGGCTTGACTTTGGGCGAAGCGGTGTTATAATACGGTAGTATGTTAGCGCATTAGCAAGTTAAAGTATGGTGAAAATTCTATGGACGATATTTTGAAAAACGAGGAGCGGTTTGTGCTGCTGTTGCGGCAGCTTTACAGGCAGTACGGTTATCTGCCTTACAAGATGAGCCGCTTCGAGGAGTATGACCTTTACGCCGAGAACAGGAAGTTTCTTGTCAGCCAGAACGTCATCACCTTCACCGACCTCAACGGGCGGCTGATGGCGCTCAAGCCGGACGTGACGCTCTCCATTGCCAAGAACCACCGCGGCGGTGCGGAGAACACGGAAAAGGTCTGCTACGACGAGCACGTCTACCGCGTCCCCGCCCACGGCGGCGGCTTCACGGAGATTACGCAGACGGGGCTGGAGTGCATCGGGGCGGTTGACGGCTACATCTGCGGCGAGGTCATCATGCTCGCCGCGCGCTCGCTGGCGCAGATAAGCGAGAGCTGCGTGCTGGATTTGAACCACATGGGCTTCATCTCCGGCTTGCTGGACGAGATTCCCGACGAGGAGTACCGACACCAGCTTTTGAAGGAGATTTGCCACAAGAACGCGGAGCGTGTGGGCGAGGTCTGCGCCCTCTCCGGCGCGGACGAGAGCGTGGCCAAGAACTTGCAGAGCCTGACGACGATGTTCGGCTCGCCGGAGGAGTGCCTGCCCCAGCTGAAGAAGATGTGCCGCAACGAAAAAATGGCTGCGGCCTGTGCGGAATTGGAGGTCATTCTCGGCGTGCTGAAGGCGTTCGGTGCCGCGGATAAGGTGCAAATGGACTTCTCGCTGACGAACGAGCTGGAATATTATAACGGCGTCATCTTCAACGGCTTTGTGGACGGCGTGCCCTCGGCGGTGCTGACCGGCGGGCGGTACGACAACCTGATGCAGAAGCTGGGCAAGGACTGCGGCGCTATCGGTTTCGGCATATATCTCGATTTGCTCGAACGGCTCGGCGAGCGCGAGCGTGAATACGACGTGGACACGCTGATTCTCTACGAGGACGAGTCCGTGACGGAGCTTTTGGCGCCGGAAATGCGGCGCATTGCCGAGTCGGGGCGCAGCGTGCGCGCACAGCGGGAGCGCGGCAGTATCCGCTGCCGCAGCCTGATGAAAATGACGGAGAGAGGACTGGTGCCGGTTGACGCAAACAATTAACATAGCTCTGCCAAAGGGCAGGCTGGGCGAAAAGGCGTGCACTCTGCTGCGCGACGCGGGCTTCGACTGTCCGGGCGCTATGGAGGACAGCCGCCGCTTGGTATTTGAAAACCCCGAAAACGGCGTGCGGTTGTTCTGGGTCAAGCCCTCCGACGTGGCAATTTACGTCGAGCGCGGCGCGGCGGACTTGGGCGTAATCGGCAAGGACATACTGCTGGAGTACACGCCCGACGTCTATGAGCTGGCGGATTTGAAAATGGGGCGCTGCCGAATGTGCGTGGCGGGGCCGCGGGGTTACAGAGACGACGTGGCGAGGACGCTGCGCGTGGCGACAAAGTTCCCCAACATCGCCCGCCGACATTATGACGCGCTGGGCAGGCCGATTGAAATTATCAAGCTCAACGGCTCCATAGAGCTGGCGCCCATTCTCGGACTCAGCGACGTTATTGTGGACATTGTGGAGACGGGGACGACGCTGCGCGAGAACGACTTGGAGGTGCTGGACACCATTGTGGACATCAGCGCGCGGCTCATTGCCAACCGCGCGGGCTACAAGTTCAAGCACGAAAAAATTTGCGAAATAGCGGACGGCCTCGCTGCCGTCGGCAAAAAGGTTTGAAAGGCTGGAATAATTATGATTAAGATATATAATTACGGCGAAGTCCCCGCGAGCGAGCTTTTTGCCCGCACCATGACCGTCAGCGGCGTGGAGGGCGTTGTTGCCGACATAATTGCCGACGTGCGCGCGCGCGGAGACGCCGCCATACTCGACTACTGCGACAAGTTCGACGGCGGCCGCCCCGAGTGCTTGGAGGTCACGCCGGAGGAGTGGGACGCCGCCGTGGCCGCCGTGCCGCAGCGCTTCATGGACGTGCTGCAAAAGTCCGCGGAGAACATACGCGCTTTCCACTCGCACCAAGTGCGCACGGGCTTTATCATCAACGGCGCGGACGGCGTTTCGCTGGGGCAGAAGATAACGCCGCTGGAGCGCGTGGGGCTTTACGTCCCCGGCGGCACGGCCAGCTACCCCAGCAGCGTGCTGATGAACTGCATTCCCGCGGTGCTGGCGGGCGTGGGCGAGATAATTATGGTCTCTCCCGCCAAGGGCGGCGTGCTCAAGCCGATAATTTTGGCCGCGGCGCGCGTGGCGGGCGTGAACCGCGTTTTCAAGACCGGCGGCGCGCAGTCCGTTGCGGCGCTGGCCTACGGCACGGAGAGCATACCCAAGGTGGACAAAATTGTCGGCCCCGGCAACTCCTTTGTCGCCGAGGCCAAGCGGCAGGTCTACGGTCAGGTGGACATCGACATGATAGCCGGTCCCAGCGAGATTCTTATCGTGGCAGACGGCGCGAGCCGCGCGGACTTTGTGGCGGCGGATATGCTGTCGCAGGCCGAGCATGACCGCCTTGCCACCGCCGTGCTCGTCACCGACAGCCGTCCCTTGGCGGAGGCTGTTGCCGTTGAGATAGAAAAGCAGCTCGCCGTGCTGCCGCGCGAGGAGATTGCCCGCGCCAGCATCGAGACGAACGGCAAAATCATCGTTGCCGACAACCTGCAAAAGGCCGTGGACATTGCCAACGAGATTGCCCCCGAGCACCTTGAGCTGTGCGTGGATAACCCGCTGGACTACCTTGGCGCGGTCAAGCACGCGGGCAGCATTTTCATGGGGCGCTATTGCCCCGAGCCGCTGGGCGACTACTTTGCCGGCCCCAACCACACGCTGCCGACAATGGGTACGGCGCGCTTTTCCAGCCCGCTGAGCGTGGACGACTTCGTGAAAAAGAGCCAGTTCAGCTACTTCACGCGCGAGGCGCTGATGAAAATTGCTGACGACGTGGCCTACTTTGCCGACGCGGAGGACCTGCACGCCCACGCCAAAAGCGTCACTATCAGAACAGAGGACTGAAAGCATGAGCCGATTTTTGAGTGAGCGCTTCAGCGCGCTGGAGGAGTATACCCCCGGCGAGCAGCCGCGCGACAGAAAATACATTAAGCTGAACACAAACGAATCGCCTTATCCGCCCTCGCCGCGCACCGTGGCGGCGGTGAACGCGGCGGTTGTCGGCGACTTGAACCTCTACCCCGACCCCGACTGCACCGCGCTGACGGCGGCGCTGGCAAAGCGCTATGACGTGGACGCAGAGCAGATTATAGTCTCCAACAGCTCCGACGACCTGCTGAACTTCGCCTTTACCGCCTTCTGCGACGGCGGGCGCGGCGCGGCCTTTGCCGAGATTAGCTACGGCTTTTACGAGGTCTTTGCCAACTTCCACTGCGTGCCCTACAAAAAACTGCCGGTGGAGAGCGACTTCTCGCTGGACTACAGAAAATATCTCGCGCTCGGCTGCAATCTGTTCTTAGCCAACCCCAACGCGCAGACGGGCATTGCCCTGCCGCTTGAGCAGGTGGAGGAGATTATAAAGTCCAACCCCGACTACGTCGTCGTCGTGGACGAGGCGTATGTGGACTTCGGCGCGCAGTCGGCTGTCAGCCTTGTCGATAAATATGAAAACCTGCTCGTGACGCAGACATTTTCCAAGTCCCGCAGCATGGCGGGCGCACGGCTGGGCTTCGCCATA
Organism: Oscillospiraceae bacterium; assembly: GCA_021202845.1. Classification (GTDB taxonomy): domain Bacteria; phylum Bacillota; class Clostridia; order Oscillospirales; family Oscillospiraceae; genus JAJQCF01. The sequence continues at coordinate 8,939 of JAJQCF010000003.1, read as the reverse complement.
GGCCGGCGCGGCCTTATAGCGGACATGAAGAAGATAAAATATTCCACCAACCCCTACGCCGTGAACCGCATGACGCTCTCCGCGGGCGAGGCGGCGATAGCGGACGACGGGTATTATATGGCTAACTGTCGGAAAATTATAGCCACGCGCGAGTACACGCGCGCGGAACTGGAGCGCCGCGGCTTTTTCGTCACCGACTCCGCTGCCAACTTCCTTTTGGCGAGCAGCGGGGCGATAGGCGGGCGCGAGCTGTATGAGCGTCTGCGCGGCGAGGGCATACTTGTGCGGCACTTCTCCGACGCAAAAATTGAAAATTTTGTCCGTATAACTGTCGGCACACGCGAGCAGATGGACGCGCTGCTGACCGCCGTGGATAAAATTTTAGGGGAGGCAAACGCCAAGTGAGAAAGGCAGAAATTACAAGGAACACCGCCGAAACCCAAATTACCCTCTCGCTCTGCCTTGAGGGCAGCGGTCAGGGCGAAATTTCAACAGGCATCGGCTTTCTTGACCATATGCTGACGCTTTTTGCCCGCCACGGCGGGTTCGACCTCAGCGTGCGGTGCGCGGGCGACACTTGGGTTGACGGCCACCACACCACCGAGGACATAGGCATCGCGCTCGGCCTCGCCTTTGCCGAGGCGCTGGGCGACAAAGCGGGCATACGCCGCTACGGCGACATCACGCTGCCGATGGACGAGGCGCTGGTGCTGGCCGCGGTTGATATCTCCGGCCGCGGGTTTTTGCGCTATACCGCCGACATACCCGCTCCGCGCGTTGGTGACTTCGACACGGAGTTGGCGCAGGAGTTTTTCCGCGCGCTGGCGCACAACGCGGGGCTGACGCTGCACATCGTCCAGCTTGACGGCGAGAACAGCCACCACATAATAGAGGCCATGTTCAAGGCCGCGGCGCGGGCGCTGCGCTCGGCGGCAGAGATAATAGACGCGAGCGGCGCTGTGCCCTCGACAAAGGGAGTGCTGTGAAAATGACCGCCATTGTTGACTACGGCGTGGGCAATCTGTTCTCGCTGCGCTCATCGTTCGGCTTTATCGGCGAGGAGGCGGCTGTCACGCGCGACGCCGAGGCGATAGCCGCCGCCGACCGCGTTGTGCTGCCCGGCGTGGGCGCTTTCGGCGACGCGGCGGAAAAGCTGCGCCAAAGCGGGCTGGACGCGGCGGTTAAGCAGGCCGCGGCGAGCGGCAAGCCGCTGCTCGGCATCTGCCTCGGTATGCAGCTGCTGTTCGAGCGCTCGTTTGAGTATGGCGAGCACGCGGGTCTGGGGCTGCTGGGCGGCGAGGTCGTACCCATGCGCGGCGCAATTCCGGAAAACCTGCGCATTCCGCATATCGGCTGGAACGCGCTGCACTTCGAGCGGCAGCACCCTATCTTCAAGTACGTCGGCGAAGGCGAGCACGTCTACTTTGTCCACTCCTACTACGCGGCAAACTGCGGCGAGAGCCTTGTTGCCACGGCGGATTACGGCCTGCCGCTGACTGCCGCCGCCGCCGCGGGCAACGTGGTTGGCTGCCAGTTCCACCCGGAAAAGAGCGGCGAGGTGGGCATGAAAATTCTCCGCGGATTTTGTGAAATGAGGTGAGGGCGTGCTTATCTTTCCCGCGATAGACTTAGTCGGCGGCCAAGCCGTGCGGCTGTACAAGGGCGACTACGAGCGCATGACGGTATATAATCCCGACCCCGTGGCCGTGGCGCAGGACTTTGCCGCGGCGGGCAGCGGACAGGTTCACATTGTGGACTTGGAGGGCGCGCGCGACGGCGGCACCCCGAACTTGGATACCATTTGCCGCATTGTCTCCGCCACGGGAATGTTTGTCGAGGTCGGCGGCGGCATACGCAGCATGGAGACGGCGGAGCGCTACTTGTCGAGCGGCGTGAACCGCGTCATTCTCGGCACAGCCGCCGTCACGGACGAGGCGTTTCTGCGCTCTGCCCTGCGCGAGTTCGGCGCGGCGGTGGCCGTGGGCGTGGATATACGCGACGGCTTTGTCGCCGTCAAGGGCTGGACGGAAAAGACGGCGCTGCGCTGCGAGGACTTTTTCGCCCGCTTGCAGGACTTGGGCGTGCAGACCGTCATTTGCACGGACATAAGCCGCGACGGAGCTATGCTGGGTACGAACCGTGAGCTTTATAAGGCGCTCTCCGCGCGCTTCGGCATGGCGCTCATTGCCTCCGGCGGCGTCTCTGCGCTGGAGGACGTGACGGCGCTGCGGGACATGGGTCTTGCCGGCGCGATAATCGGCAAGGCGTACTACACGGGCGCGATAGATTTGGCGAAAGCGATTGAGGCTGCAAAATGATTACAAAACGAATTATACCCTGTCTGGACGTTAAGGACGGCCGCGTGGTCAAGGGCGTGAACTTCCTCGTCCTGCGCGACGTCTCCTCGCCCGTGGACTTGGCGGACTACTACTCCCGCTGCGGCGCGGACGAGCTGGTTTTCTACGACATCACCGCCTCGGCGGAGGGGCGCGCACTCTTTACCGACATTCTCCGCGCCGCTGCCTCGAAAATATTCATTCCCCTCTGCGTCGGAGGCGGCATAAACACCGTCGAGGATTTTGACCGCGTGCTCAAATGCGGCGCGGACAAGGTCTCCGTGAACTCCGGCGCGATAAAAAATCCCGACCTCGTGCGCGAGGCCGCGCGGCGCTACGGCGACCAGTGCGTCGTCCTCAGCGTGGACGCCAAGCGCGTGGACGGCGAGTTCCGCGTTTTTGCCCGCGGCGGGCGCGACGACACCGGCATGGAGGCCGTGAGCTGGATACGCCGCTGCGTCAGCCTCGGCGCGGGAGAGGTCGTCGTCAACTCCATAGACACCGACGGCGTCAAGCGCGGGTTCGACATCGAGATGCTGCGCGCGGTGCGCGAGGCGGTCAGCGTGCCCGTCATAGCCTCCGGCGGCGCGGGCTGCGCGGAGGACTTCTTGGAGCTATTTAAGGAAATACCCGACATGGATGCGGGGCTGGCGGCGTCGATATTCCACTTCGGCGAGGTGGAAATACCCGCGCTCAAGCAGCTGCTGCGCGACAACGGAATAACAGTGAGGTTATAAAAATGCTGAATATTGACGAATTGAAATTTGACGAGCGCGGGCTTATCCCCGCCATTGTCGTGGACGCATACAGTAAAAAAGTGCTGACTTTGGCGTACATGAACCGCGAGAGCCTTGAAATTTCCATGCGCGAGGGGAGGACGTGCTTTTTCTCCCGCTCGCGCCAAGAGCTGTGGCGCAAGGGCGAGACGAGCGGCAACGTGCAGCACATAGTCTCCATAACCGCCGACTGCGACCGCGACGCGCTGACCGTGGTGGTGGAAAAGGACGGCCCCGCCTGCCACACCGGCGCGGACTCGTGCTTCAACGACGAGGTCTGGCACAGCGAGGAGCTGAGCGAATTTTCCATTGACGGCCTCTACGCCCTGCTGCAAGACCGCAAAGCCACTTTGCCCGAGGGCAGCTACACCAGCTACCTGTTCCAAAAGGGCGTGGACAAGATACTGAAAAAAGTGGGCGAGGAGTGCACCGAGGTCATCATAGCCGCCAAGGCCGCCGACAAGCGCGAAACGGTGTACGAAATAGCCGATTTGGCCTACCACGTCTTGGTACTCATGGCCGAGGCCGGCATAACCCCCGAAGAAATCCGCCAAGAACTCGCCTCCCGCCACATCATAGACCACAAGGTCAAGCAGGAGAAAATGGTGTGAACGGCAAGAGAATTTCACTTGACAACCGCGGGTGAAATGCTATAATAAAAGTACGAGGGCGCTGCCGGTAAGCGGTCAGCCCATCATAAGTAGTTTGAAGTAATCGCCCGACTTATGCGGAGTACGGCGATTACTTCTTTTTTATCTGTATAAACAGATTGATTATGCCGATAATTACGAGGCAGAATCCAAAAAAATCTGCGTATGTAACCATATGCATCACCCTCCTTTCCGGAGGGCAAGAAAGAAGTTTCCTCCCTCCTGTTCGCAAGGATTTGCGAGAAGAGGGACTAACCGCCTACCGCTTGGCAACGCCCAAGGCCTCAAAATTGAGGCAAGCATATTGTATACGGAATGTGGAAAACTGTCAAGAAATTTCTGCGCCATTCGGCAACAAAATCCCGACCCTCTCGGACGCGCCTCCAAGGGTCGGGATTTCTTTTTTGCCTTTACGTTATGCTCCCGCTTTTTCTCTCCGTTTGACGCACACCGCCAGCAGGAGGGTGCAGACGAAGCCCACTGCGCCGAGGACTAAGGTCAGGGTGTAGATGCCGTAGTAGCTGCCGCCTGCGGCGTCGACCACCAGACCGCCGACGTAGCATATCAGCGAGGCGAAGAAGATGCTCAGCATTGTAAGAGTGTAATTAAATGTATAGTATTCCGAGCCGAAGAACAGACGCACGCTTGTGGCGTTGGCCGCCGCGTTGCCGCCGTAGGAGAAGCCGCAGAGCACTATGCCTATCAGCGCGAACACCGGCAGCAGCGTCCAGCTGGCGAAAAACAGCAGCACACAGGCCAGCATAAGCAGGCCGGAGAATACGCGCATCGTCTTGGCCGAGCCTATCATGTCCACGAGGTTGCCGGAAACGAAGCTGGCAATGCCATTGGCCGGCGAGTACAGCACTCCGAACAGCGCCGAAACGCCGAACGAGAGCGCGATGCCGGAGGCGTGGTCGGCGAAAATCAGCCCCGCCGCGCGCATAACGACGTTGAATATGAATATCAGCCAGAATATGGGCGTTTTCAGCATTTGAACTGCCGTGTAGCTGACGTCGTTCTTGTTGGCCTCGATGACCCGCGGCGGCGGCAGGCAGTCGGATTGCTTGGGCGGCCTGACAAACGGAGTGCAGACCAGCATCAGTGCCGTGGACAGCAGCCCGAGGGTGCGTATTGTCGCCAAAATGCCGATTGCGGGGATAATCGCGCTGGCGATTGCGCCGTAAACGAGCGGCGTGAAGCCGAACAGCATGAGCATGAGGCCGGAAATGAGCCCCGGACGCTCGGGAATCCACATGATGAACGTCCCCGCCCAAGTGGTGAAGCCGATAGCTACGCCGATTGCCGCGATGACGCTGAAGCCGATGAACGCCAGAACAAAGGCCGTGGAGGGGTCGTCAACGGGAATAAACGAAAACAGCGTCAGTCCCAGACCTATCAAAACGGCGGAGGCAATCATGCGCACTCGCGCGGCAATTTTTCTGGCAAAAGCGCCGCAAATTATCTGTGCGCCGCAGAGTATTGTGTTGTGAAAGCTGAAAATTGTCGATAAATCCGCCGATGTCCACATCGGGAAAAGCTCATTCAGCGGCTCGCGGAAGTACGACCAAGTGAAGAGCAGACCCGTGGCAAAGGCGCAGAGCATGGCCGAGCCTATGTAGGGCGCTCGGTTTGTCCTTTTGCTTGACAAATATTATATCCTCCCAATAGCTGCGCGCGCCGTCAGTCTTTCAGCAGCATTATGTCCTGCGGGTCTACGTGTATGTACGCTTCTTTCAGAGCGCAGGCTTTGGCGTAGTCGGAGCGCGGCAGCTCCACGTTTATGCGGCGATTGCCCGCGCGTACCATTGCTACGGCGCAGTCCGTGTCCTCCACAATGCGCTCGACCGTGGTTTTTATCACGTTGTCCTCGTCCGGCGAGGCGAGGCGGAAGTGGTAGCCGTGGACGCCTATGTTTGTCATGTCGGCGGCAATTTCGCGGTCTACGGTCAGCACCGCGCCCCAGTCCGCGGCCTCTATGTGCGTATCGTCAAGGCGGCGCAGCGCGGAGAAGTTCTTGCAGCCGGCCAAGAGCGCGGCGGCGGTAGTCTCGGGGTGGTCGAACATAGTGTCAACGTCTGTGATGCGCTGACTTTTGCCCGCGCTGACAACGCACACCTTGTCGCACATACGGTAGACCTCTTTCTGGTTGTGGCTTACAAGCAGCGTCGTCGTGCCGAACTCGCGCAGCAACGCGGAAATCTCCATTTCTGTCTGCCAGCGCAGGAAGGAGTCCAGCGCGGAAAACGGCTCGTCGAGCATTATCAGCTTGGGGTGCGAGATGAGTATGCGCGCGAGCGCCACGCGCTGCTGCTGGCCGCCGGAGAGCTGCGCGGGGCGGTGGTTCTCCAGCCCCGTCAGGCCGAGGCTCTCCACCAGCGCGGCGCAGGCCTCGCGGCGCTTGGCGCGGTCGGGCTCGCTCTTGGCTCCGGCTAATATGTTCTGGCGCACGGTCATATTGGGGAACAGCGCGTAGTTTTGGAACAGCAGTCCCACGCCGCGCTGCTGGGGGCGCAGATTGATGTGCTTTTCACTGTCAAAGAGCGTGCGCCCGTCGAGGACTATTTTGCCCCTGTCCGGCTTAACGATGCCCGCGATGCAGCGCAGCGTCATGCTCTTGCCGCAGCCGGAGGCTCCCAACAGTCCCAGTACCTCGCAGTCGGCAGCCTCGAAGCAGACGTTCAGGTGAAAGTCGCCGAGGGACTTTTCTATATCTACGTTCAGTGCCATATTTCAGCTCTCCTTCGGCAGCGCGTCTGTCTGCGTCGGCGCGCGGGGCGTACGCTTTTTCGTCGTCTTGCCGTAGCGCCGCTCTAGCATATTCACAGCCAGCAGCACGACAGCGGAAATGGCAATGTTTATCAGCACCCACTGCATGGCTCCCGCGTCGTCGTTCGTGCGCCAGAGCTGGTAGACAGTGGTGGATATGGTCGCCGTCTTGCCCGGGGTGTAGCCGGCAATCATGCTCGTGGCGCCGTACTCGCCCAGCGCGCGGGCGAAGGCCAGCACGGTGGCGGCGACGATGCCCTGCATACAGTAGGGCATCCTGATGCGCCAGAATATGTAGCTGTTGCGCAGCCCCAGCGTCTGGCCGGAGTAGGCAAGCGTCTCGTCAAACGACTCAAACGCCCCGCGCGCCGTGCGGTACATCAAAGGGAAGGCGACGACGACGGAGGCGAAAATGGCCGACCACCATGTCATGGTCAGCTTTATGTTGAACATTTCCAGCACCCACGCGCCGATAATGCGCTTGGGACCGAATACGCGCAGCAGCAGGTAGCCCATAACCGTGGGCGGCAGCACGAGCGGCAGCGTCAGTATAACGTCCATAACGCCCTTGAGCAGACGCGGGAGCTTGGCAATGTAATAGGCGAAGAAAATTCCCATGAAAAAGATAATTACGGTGGATATTGCGGCAACGCGCAGCGAGTTCCAAAGCGGAAACAGGTCCATAACCGGCCTCCTTTTTTCTATAAAAATATGCTTGATAATATGACTGCGGCCTCCCAAACAGTTTTTAGCTGTTCGGGAGGTCCGATTACGCCGCAGGGCGCAGCTTTTGCGGTTGTGGTTTTTATTCTCAGTCAGCCATTGCGAAGCCGACAGCCTCGAACACGGCGACGCACTCGTCGGTGGTGAGGTAGTCGAGGAAGGCCTGAGCGCCCTCTTCGTTGGAGGTGATGTTCAGCACGGCGGCGGGGTAGACGACCTGACCTCCGGCCATTTCGGCGGTGGCGTACTCCACGACCTCAAGTCCGGCGGAGAAAGCGTCAGTGCCGTAGATGATGCCGCAGTCGGCAGTGTTCTCGCTGACGGCGGTGGTGACTTCCTTGACGTTGGAGCCGTAGGTCAGGCAGGAGGCGACGGAGTCCATGTCAACGCCGTAGTAAGCGAAGATGCTCTCGGTGTACTGGCCGACGGGGACGTCGCTGTTGCCTATAGCAAGGAACACCTCGCCCGCGGCGAGCTTTTCAAACAGGTCGTCGTAAGATGTAATTCCGGCGGGATTGCCCTCGGGAACGGCCAGAGCGCACTTGTTCTCCACGAGGTTGATGCGGGTGCCCTGAAGCACGTAGTCCAGACCGTCGGTGTTGACGCTGGCGTCAGCGGTGATGTCCAGCTGGTTCATCTGCTTCTGAGCGGCGGAGATGAAGATGTCGCAGTCGGCACCTTCCTCAATCTGGGTTTTGAGGGTGCCGGAGGAGTCGAAGTTGTAAGTAATGGTGACCCAAGGATTCTCGGCCTCGTACATGTCTTTAATCTCGGTCAGTGTCTCGGTCATGGAGGCGGCGGCAAAGACTATCAGCTCATAGGGCTCGGGAGTCTCCTCAGCGGGCTCCTCGGTCTCCTCGGCGGGAGCTTCGGTCGCTGCGGGAGCCTCGGTGGCGGCGGCAGTGTCCTCGGTGGTGGTTGTGGTGGTGGAGCTGGAGCCGCAGGCGGCGAGCGAGAACACCAGTGCAAGTGCAAGAGCCAGTGCAATAAGTTTTTTCATTTTGTTGAATTTCTCCTTCCGTTTATCGTGCTTGGCCTCCCCACGCCCCATTCGGCTGCGGGGACTGCTTAAAATCCGCCGTGGGAGCGGCGGATATAAAACAGCGAATTGAAGCTCGGCGTACGCTTGGTGCGCTATCCGCGGGCCCTTGGGAGGGCAGACCCGCGGACGCGCCCATATAAGCGGCAAAGAGGAGCCGCGATATGGCAGCTGGTGAGCTTTGTGGTCGCGTTGTCGCCGGTCATGCGCTGAACCGGCGTAGTTTTTCCCTGCTTGGCGCTCAACACGGCAAAGAAAAACCGGGTCGCTCTGAGAATTTCAAAGCGACCCGGGAATATATCCAAGGTAAAGCGCAGTAAAGACGAGGCGTTATATTCTAACGCACAGCGCTCCCCGCGCGGAGGCTGATTCCTTCTCAAAGCAGGAAGGCGGCGCCGTTTCCGGCAGTCCACCCCGTAAGCCCAAAGGCTTAGGCCGAAGGAACATGAGCAAAACTTTTAGCCCCCGCGGCTCGGAAACCAATATTCGGTTCGAGGTTAATATAACACACATAGCGCAGTTTGTCAACTATTTTAAAATTTTAAATTTCGGGGAGATTTTTGGCGCTCACTCCGCTTGCCGCAGGGAACTCCGTCATCCCTGCCTCTCTCATTATAAACTCCGCCATTGGGGCGGGGTTGTCGAGGGG
>JAJQCF010000034.1 GCA_021202845.1 Oscillospiraceae bacterium | reverse complement strand
CGCGAGCTGGGTTCAGAACGTCGTGAGACAGTTCGGTCCCTATCTGTTGCGGGCGCAGGAGATTTGAAGGGAGCTGTCCTTAGTACGAGAGGACCGGGATGGACTGACCTCTGGTGCACCAGTTGTCGTGCCAACGGCACAGCTGGGTAGCTACGTCGGGACGGGATAAACGCTGAAAGCATCTAAGCGTGAAGCCTCCCCTAAGATAAGATCTCCCATCCGAAAGGAGTAAGGGTCGTCGTAGACTATGACGTTGATAGGTCGGAGGTGTAAGCACCGTGAGGTGTTAAGCTGACCGATACTAATAACCCGAGGGCTTGACCTACAATGATTATGCAGGCTGCCTTCCCTTTACGCCTCTTATCTTTGTTCAGTTTTCAGGGTACAAAGATGACCTTGGATTTAATAATGCCAACGGCCCGTTGGTCAAGTGGTCAAGACGGGGGCCTCTCACGCCCCAATCGGGGGTTCGACTCCCCCACGGGTCACCATATGCACCATTAGCTCAGTTGGTAGAGCACCTGACTCTTAATCAGGGTGTCCAGGGTTCGAGTCCCTGATGGTGTACCATCAGTTGGTGTCAATAACGGTGAGGGTCCACCCGTTCCCATTCCGAACACGGCAGTTAAGCTCACCAGTGCCGACGATACTTGTCTGGAGACGGACTGGAAAAATAGGTCGACGCCAACATCGAGAGTGAGCCTGAGGTATACTTGGGCTCACGTTTCGAGCCTCTTTAGCTCAGTCGGTAGAGCACGCGGCTGTTAACCGCGGTGTCGTAGGTTCGAGTCCTACAAGAGGCGCCAGTAGCCTTTGGTTGCCGCCACTTTTTGGTGGCGGCAACACTGCTATAAGGACCGTTAGCTCAGTTGGTAGAGCAACCGGCTCATAACCGGTCGGCCCGGGGTTCGAGTCCCTGACGGTCCACCATATAGGGGAATAGCTCAGCTGGTAGAGCGGCGGTCTCCAAAACCGTAGGCCGAGGGTTCGAAGCCTTCTTCCCCTGCCAGCGAAGGTGTATCACCTTTGCCCGAACGCCTTAGGGTAACCTAAGGCGTTTTTTCTGTTTTTAATGGCTCTGTGTCAATAGTTGGGGTAGAGCAAAATTAAAGGTCATCAAGATGGGCAGGACGTTCAGCTTTATGCCGGCCATACTGCCATGAGCCGCGCCTTTTTTCGGGCGGACCAGCGCAAGATAGAAGCTGAATCCACGGTGAAAAATATGTGTGTGATGTTGTCCGCCGGCATCGGGAAAATAGTCTCATCGTAGAGGCCAATAGTGGAAAATCCCGGCAATGAGCCGATAATTTGAAAAATCTCATGGAGCGACAACGGGTATATGCCCTGTGTCATGGAGATAAGGAAAATTACAACCATAGCCGCAAACAACCCCGCCAGCAGCAGCCGAAGCTGCCTGTGCCGGATTTTGTTGTTTATTGGCAGCGCAGCCATCAAAACACCTCTATTTCGGTAAATGAAAAGCAGCGTTTGCGTAAAAAAGTCCGATAAGCTCGGACTTACGCAAACGCTGCACAACTTTCAAAGATGTATCACTCTATCAACTTGTATAGTAATTTTATCAATATTTCCGCGGTTGTCAACACACTATAGAATGGCATTTACCACAAAAATATCATTAGTAATTTGTATATATTCACAATATAGGTGCAAGTAAAATAATTACCGACGGCGCGGATGCAAAATCCGCGCCGTCGGGTTTTGGCAGTTTTTCCTTCCCTCACGTCAAATTCGTATACTCCATCAGGTACAAATCCACGTCGCGGGCGGCTTGGCGGCCTTCGGTTATGGCCCAGACTACAAGCGAGGGGCCGCGGCGGGCGTCGCCGGCGGCGAACACTCCTTCTACGCTCGTGGCGCTCGTGTCGGGCGCTGTGGCTATGCGTCCGCGCGCGGTCATTTCCACGCCGAACGCGCTGCCGATGTAGTCCTCGCAGCCGCTGAAGCCGGAGGCCAGCAGCAGCAGCGTGCAGGGTATAGTCTCCTCCCTGCCCTCGCTGATTATTTTCAGCTCTTTTATTCTTCCGTCCTCGCCGGTCACGGCCTCGCTCGCCGTGGTGGAGTAGCGGCGCGGGTCGCGGCCAAACAGGGCTATGGCCTCCTCCTGACCGTAGTCGGTCTTGACAACTCGCGGCCACTCCGGCCACGGGTTATCCTCCGCGCGCGTCTCCGGCCCCTTGGGGCGGCGGATGAGCTGGGTCACGGAGCGGCAGCCTTGGCGCAGCGCGGTGCCCACGCAGTCATTGGCCGTGTCGCCGCCGCCGATGATGACAACGTCGCGCCCCTTGGCGCTGAGAGCGCTCTCGCTGCCGGAGAGCACGGCGCGCGTGGCGGCGGTCAGGTAGTCCATCGCGTAGTGTATGCCGCCCGCCTCGCGGCCCGTCATGGCGACATCGTTGGGCTTGCCGACGCCGCAGCAGAGCACAACGGCGTCGAACGAGGACATTATCTCCTGCGCGCTCACCGCGCCGCCGATGTCGGCGTTCAGCACAAACTCCACGCCCTCGGCCTGCATAAGCTCTATGCGGCGCGCGACGACGCTCTTTTCCAGCTTCATGTTCGGTATGCCGTACATCAGCAGCCCGCCCGCCGCGTCGGATTTTTCAAATACGGTGACGGAGTGGCCGCGGTAGTTCAGCCTGTCGGCGCAGGCGAGGCCGGCGGGGCCGGAGCCGATGACCGCAACGCGCTTGCCTGTGCGCCATGTGATGACGCGCGGGGTCATAAGTCCGGCGGCGAAGGCGTCCTCGATTATTCCCAGCTCGTTTTCACGCACGGTCACGCTGTCGCCGTGCAGTCCGCAGGTGCAGGCCGCCTCGCACAGTGCGGGGCAGACGCGGCCCGTGAACTCGGGGAAATTGGAGGTTTTCAGCAGCCTTGCCAGTGCCTGCTCGAAGCAGCCGGTGTAGACAAGGTCGTTCCATTCGGGGATAAGGTTGTGCAGCGGGCAGCCGGTGACTGCGCCGCCAAGCTCCACGCCCGACTGACAAAACGGCACTCCGCACTCCATGCAGCGCGCGCCCTGACGCTGGCGCTCGGAGCGCGGCAGGGGCGTGTGGAACTCGTTCCAGTGCTTAATCCTCTCAAGCGGGGCTTCGGCTGGGTTCTGCTCCCGCTCGAATTCAAGAAATCCGCTGGGCTTTCCCATCTCACGCGCCCTCCTTTCCGTTTATGACGGCGTAAAACGCCTCAATTTCCGCCTGCTGGCGGGTCATTCCGTTTTCCTCATACTGCCCGATGGCTCTGACCATGCGGTCATAGTCGCGCGGCAGTATTTTTTTGAAGTAAGGCAATTCGGCCTCAAAGTTATCCAGAATATAGCGTCCGCGCTCGGAGCCGGTGGCCTCTACGTGCTCGGCAATGAGCTGGCGTAGCTCCTCGATGTCGTACTTGCCCGTGACGGGCTCCATCGAGACAAGCCCCTTGTTTATGCGGCGGTAGAGGTCGCGCTTTCTGTCCCAGACGTAGGCAATGCCGCCGGACATACCGGCAGCGAAGTTTTTGCCGGTGCGCCCCAGCACGACGACGCGGCCGCCGGTCATGTACTCGCAGCCGTGGTCGCCGACGCCCTCAACAACGGCGTAAGCGCCGGAGTTGCGCACGGCAAAGCGCTCGCCCGCCACGCCGCGGAAGAACGCGCGCCCGGAGGTAGCGCCGTAGAGCGCCACATTGCCGACGATGATGTTCTCGCCCGGGTCGAACGGCACGCCCTCCGGCGGGGTGACGATAATTTTGCCGCCGGAAAGTCCCTTGCCTATGTAGTCGTTGGAGTCGCCGACGAGCCGCAGCGTCAGTCCGCGCGGTATGAATGCGCCGAAGGACTGTCCGCCGCCGCCGCGGCAGTTGACAACGTAGGTGTCGTCGGCAAGCGAGGAGCCGAAGCGGCGGGTTATGTCGCTGCCGAATATCGTGCCCACGGCGCGGTCAGTGGAGCTGACGTCCAGCTCAACCTCGGCGCGGGAGCCGTTTTTGAAAGCGCGGGAGAGTTTTTTCTCCAGTACGCGCACGTCCACGGTGTCCTCAAGGCGGAAGTCGTAGCAGTCCGCGGGGTCAAAGTGTGTCTTGGCGCCCGCTCCGGCGAAGGGATTATCAAGAATTTTGGACAAATCCACCAGCTCCGCGCGGCGGCTGACGGCCTTTTCGCGCTGGCGGAGCAAGTCCGTGCGGCCGACAAGCTCGTCCACGGTGCGTATGCCGAGGCGCGCCATGTGCTCGCGCAAATCCTGCGCCATGAAGCGCATGAGGTTTATCACGTACTCCGGTTTGCCGGAAAAGCGCTTGCGCAGCTCTGGGTTCTGCGTGGCTATGCCCACGGGGCAGGTGTCGAGGTTGCAGACGCGCATCATCACGCAGCCCATGCTGACGAGCGCCGTGGTGGAAAAGCCGAATTCCTCCGCGCCCAGCATACATGCAATGGCGATGTCGCGCCCGCTCATCAGCTTGCCGTCCGCCTCCAGACGCACGCGCGAGCGCAAGTCGTTCTGCATCAGGCTCTGGTGCGCCTCTGCAATGCCCAGCTCCCAAGGCAGTCCGGCGTTGGCGATGGAGGACTTGGGCGCCGCGCCCGTGCCGCCGTCGAAGCCGGAGATGAGTATGACCTGCGCGCCGCCCTTGGCAACGCCGGAGGCTATGGTGCCGACGCCGGCCTCGCTGACGAGCTTGACGCTGATGTCCGCGCCGCGGTTGGCGTTCTTGAGGTCGTAGATGAGCTGCGCCAAGTCCTCAATGGAATAAATGTCGTGGTGCGGCGGGGGAGAGATGAGCGCCACGCCGGGGGTGGAAAAGCGCGTTTTCGCCACCCACGGATACACCTTTTTGCCCGGCAGGTGTCCGCCCTCGCCGGGCTTTGCGCCCTGCGCCATTTTTATCTGAATCTCTACCGCGTGGCTGAGATATTCGCTCGTCACGCCGAAGCGCCCCGAGGCCACCTGCTTGATAGCCGAGCAGCGGTTCAGCCCGTCGGGGCCGACGGTGTAGCGGTCGGGGTCCTCGCCGCCCTCGCCGGTGTTGGACTTGCCGCCCAGCGCGTTCATGGCAATGGCAAGGCACTCGTGCGCCTCCTTGGATATTGACCCGTAGCTCATGGCGCCGGTCTTGAAGCGGCGGACAATGCTCTCCACACTCTCCACCTCGTCCAAGGGTATAGGCTCGGCGAGGTATTTTATGTCCAGCAGGCCGCGCAGGGTGTGGGGCTTGTTTTCGTAGTCGATAAGGTCGGCGTACTGCTTGTACGTCTCGTAGTCGCCGGTGCGCACGGCCTTTTGCAACAGATAAATGGTGCGCGGGTTGTACATGTGGTCCTCCTGACCGGCGCGGGACTTGTGCATACCTGTGGAGTCCAGCGTGTGGTCAATTCCGAGACCGAGGGGGTCGTAGGCCGTGGCGTGGTTGTGCTCCACCACTTCGCCTATCTCGCGCAGCCCGACGCCGCCCACGCGGGAGACGGTGCCGGTGAAGTATTCGTCAATAATGTTTTGGTCGATGCCCACGGCCTCGAAAATCTGCGAGGACTGGTAGGACTGAATGGTGGAAATGCCCATTTTGGCCGCTATCTTGACGATGCCGGTCAGTATGGCTTCGTTGTAGTCGTCCACGGCGGCGGAGTATTCCTTGTCCAAGCGTCCCTCGGCGATGAGCTGGTGTATCGTCTCGTGCGCCAGATAGGGGTTGATTGCGCGCGCGCCGTAGCCGAGGAGCGTGGCGAAGTGGTGGACGTCGCGCGGTTCGGCGGATTCCAGCACAAGGCTGACCGCCGTGCGCTTTTTTGTGCGGATTAGGTAGTGCTCAATGGCGGAAACGGCCAGCAGCGAGGGTATGGCAACGTGGTTTTCGTCAACGCCGCGGTCGGAAATTATAATAATGTTTGCTCCCGCGCGTATGGCCTGCTCGACGGAGAGGAAAAGCTGGTCGAGCGCGCCCTTGAGCGGGGTGTTGACGTAGTAGAGCATACTGACCGTCTCCACGTGGAAGCCGGGGACCTTCATCTCGCGTATCTTCATCAGGTCGGTGGAGGTCAGTATGGGGTTATTGACGCGCAGGCTGCGGCAGTTTTCCGCGCGGCAGCTCAGCAGGTTGCCGTCGTCGCCGAGGTAAACGGCGGTGTCGGTGACGCACTCCTCGCGTATGGAGTCTATGGGCGGGTTCGTGACCTGCGCGAACAGCTGCTTGAAGTAGTTGAAAAGCGGCTGGTCATGCTCACTGAGCACGGCGAGGGGAATATCCACGCCCATGGCCGCCGTCGGCTCGCCGCCGGTGCGCGCCATAGGCAGTATGGCCGACTGCACGTCCTCGTAGGTGTAGCCGAAGGCCTTTTGAATCTTCGGCAGCTCAGTGCGCGAGTACATCGGTACCTTCTTGTTTGGTATTGACAAATCCTTAAGACGGATTAAATAGCGGTCGAGCCACTCGCCGTAGGGCTGGGCGGAGGCGTAGCGGTGCTTCAGCTCCTCGTCGTCGATAATGCGACCCTGCACGGTGTCCACCAGCAGCAGCTTGCCCGGCGTCAGGCGGGACTTGAGTATGATTTTCTCCGGCGGAATGTCCAGCACGCCGACCTCACTGGCGAGGATGAGCCTATCGTCGCTCGTGACGTAGTAACGGCTGGGGCGCAGGCCGTTTCTGTCCAGCACCGCGCCGAGGCAGTCGCCGTCGGAGAAGAGTATGCTGGCCGGTCCGTCCCAAGGCTCCATCATCACGCCGTAGTATTGGTACATATCGCGCTTTTCTTCGGAGATGCCGCCGTCGCGCTGCCACGGTTCGGGTATGGTTATCATCACCGCCAGCGGCAAATCCATTCCGCTCATCATCAAAAACTCCAGCGTGTTGTCCAGCATGGCGGAGTCCGAGCCGCTGCGGGTAATGACCGGCAGAATCTTGGACATATCGCCGCCCAGCTGCTCGCTCGTCATCGTCTCCTCGCGCGCGGACATACGGCCTATGTTGCCGCGTATCGTGTTGATTTCGCCGTTGTGCAGAATGAGGCGGTTGGGGTGTGCGCGCTCCCACGCCGGCTGGGTGTTGGTGGAAAAGCGTGAGTGAACCATGGCGATTGCGCTGTCGTACTCCTCCGACTGCAAATCCAGATAAAACCGGCGCAGCTGGCCGACCATGAGCATACCCTTGTAGACTATGGTGCGGCTGGAGAGCGAAACAACGTAAGTGTCGCTGTTGGAGTGCTCAAAAACGCGGCGCGCGACGTAGAGACGGCGGTCAAAGTCCAGTCCCTGCTCCACGCCGTCGGGGCGGCGGACGAACGCCTGCTCAATGGCGGGCATGGCGTTCAGCGCCTTGGTGCCCAGCACGTCGGGGTCGGTCGGCACGGCGCGCCAGCCTAAAAACTCCATGCCCTCGCGCTTGGCGGCCAGTTCAAAGCTCTTTTTTGCCCTTGAGCGCTTGAGGGAGTTGGTGGGGAAGAAGAACATTCCCACGCCGTAGTCCCGCTCGTCCGGCAGGGTAATGCCGCAGCGGGCACACTCCGCGGAGAAAAAGCGGTGGGAAATCTGGGTCAGAATACCC
The DNA here is from genome assembly GCA_021202845.1 of Oscillospiraceae bacterium. Taxonomy (GTDB): domain Bacteria; phylum Bacillota; class Clostridia; order Oscillospirales; family Oscillospiraceae; genus JAJQCF01. Next base: position 64,833 of record JAJQCF010000034.1, on the reverse strand, counting down.
ACGCCGTCGCCGGTCTTGCCCTCGGCGTCCTTTCCGGCGCGGTGCTCCAATTTTTCCACAATTTTCAGCGCGTCGTCAACAATGCCGTGGCTTTTCCGCCCCTTTATATCAACAACGGCGCCGATGCCGCAGGCGTCGTGCTCAAACGACGGGTCCAGCAGGCCTCTTTTTTCCATATTCATTAACATTCCTCCCTCACGCGCGAGGCGCTAAGTGCGGTTTTGCTTATACTAATGCCATGCGCCTCCATCGGCTGCATGGCATTATTGATTATATTATCACATTAAATCGCGCAATTCAAGTGAGAATAACACCCATTCTTAATTTTTGTCAAAGGTGCGAAATTAGGCGGAATATCGTCCGCGGCTTTAGTGTTTTTTCACGTTGCGGCGCGAAAAAAGGAAGAACGGGTCAATAATCCAACCCATTCTTCCCAAAATCGACAGCCGCCGCGCGTCCGAGCCGCAGGCCGCGGACAGAACGCCGAAACGCCCGCCGCTATGCGCCGCCCCGCAGCCGCCGCGCGCAGAGCCTGTCGCAACTCTATATTTTTACACCTATTTCCGCAGATTGTCCAATTATTGTTCCTAATAGCGCCATAAAGCAAACGCCGCTGAAAGTATTCAGCCGGATGTTATTCCCCCGTCAGCCTATATTTTTCCTCATACGCCTCGTAAATCGTCTTGAACTCGCTGCTGCCGAATTTTACGCCGTTGAGGTACTTGTGGGTGTCGAAGCTGCCGTGCTCGACTTCTATTACCGCCACAGCCACGTTGGAGCAGTGGTCGGAGATGCGCTCGTAGCTCGTCAGCAAATCGGAGAGTATGAAGCCCATTTCTATCGTGCTGCTGCCCTGTTGGAGCTGGTCTATCTGCTTGGAGCGGATGCGGTTGACGAGCCCGTCTATCACCTGCTCGAGCGGTTCCACCCGCGCGGCCTCGTCGAAGTCGTCGCGCGCGTAGCAGTCCATTGTCATGTCGAGGATTTCTCCCAGCGCCTTTACCAGAACATCCATGTCGGAGCGGTCGAAGCGGATATTTTTGACGTGCATTTCCTTGGCCACCTTCTGCAAATCCACGGCGTAGTCGCCAAGGCGCTCGAAGTCGCTTATTACGTGGAGCATTTTGGAGATGGTCTTGCTGTCGCGCTGGCTCAGTCCGCGGGCGGAGAGCTTGACGAGGTAGGTGCCGAGCTTATCCTCGCAGATGTCCAGCTCGTCCTCCGTCTGGCGCACCAGCTCCTCGGTGGCGGCGCTGTAGCCGTCAAAGAGCTGCTGGGCGTAGGAAATGCTGGCGCGGGCCAAGGTCGCCATTTGGATGGTGGCGTTGTTGCACTCGCGTATGGCGACGGAGGGGCTGCGCAGCAGGCGCTCGTCAAGGTGCAGAACCTCCTCGGCGGCGAGGGCGTGGGAGCCGGACTTGTCGGGCACCATGCGCTGCACAAGAGCTACGAGCTGCTTGTCAAAGGGCATGAGAATTACGGTAATAACGATGTTGAACGCGCTGTGCAGCATGGCTATGCCGGCGGCGCTGACGGGCCGGTCGAGCAGGGCGGCGCGGAACACGTACTTCATTATAAATATAACAACCAAGAACAGCAGCGCGCCGATAATTTTTATCGTGACGTGGACAACGGCGACGCGGCGGGCGTTGACGTTGGTGCCGATGCTGGAAATAAGACTGGTGGCGCAGGTGCCTATGTTGAGGCCGAGGATTATCGGCAGCGCAATGCCCACGGTGATGCCGCCGGATATGCTCAGCGCCAGCAGGATGGCAACGGTGGCGGCGGAGGACTGGATAACAGCGGTGAAGAGTGTGCCTATCAGCAGGCCGACGAGCGGGTTTTCAAACTTCACCAGCATTTCGGCGAACTCCGGCAGGTCGGCCACGGGGCTGACGGCGTCGGACATCATCGTCATGCCGTACATGAGGACGCCGAAGCCGACGCAGACGTTGCCGATGCTCTGTTTCTGGTCGTTCTTGCAGAACATCACTAAAATGACGCCGATGAAGGCGACGATGGGGGAGAAGTTCTCGGGCTTGAGCATCTGCACCCAAATGTTGTCGCTCTCGATGCCGGAGAGGGAGAGAATCCACGCCGTGAGCGTTGTGCCTATGTTCGCGCCGAAGATGACGGAGATTGTCTGCCCCAGCTGCATTATGCCGGAGTTGACGAGGCCGACCAGCATGACGGTGGAGGCCGAGGACGACTGCATGGCGATGGTGATTACTATGCCCAGCACAAGACTGAGCCAGCGGTTGTTGGTGACCGTTTGCAGCATGGCCTCCAAGCGGCCGCCCGCTATGCGCTCGAGGCTTTTAGACATAACCTTCATTCCGAACAGGAAGAACGAAAGTCCGCCGATTAGCATAAGTACAGAGAAAATATCCACTTTTAACACCTAACTCTTTTTTATTTATTAAAGATAGAGTTTACAAATGCCTGAATTAGATTTTACACGCATATTATCAAATCCGAAACCGTGTTAATGTTAAATCTGTGTAAAGAGAATAAGCCGATAAATTTGCGGGATATTTACAGTTTGTTCATGGATTGGATACAAAATATCTGTATAATGACTCTCGGAGTCGTCGAGAAGCGGGCGTATAACGAAAGAAGAAGCCAAAAAATAGGGGGCTGTCGCAAATCATAGGATTTGCGACAGCCTTGATTGTATTTTAGCATAGAAAAACGAATTGTCAAGCGTTCGGGCAAGTCGTAATCAAAATGTAACAGTGCGGAAGTAACTCCGCATAATTTTTTTATAAGGAAGTGTGCCGATGGTTTATACTGTAAGCAGAATATACCCGAACCCGCGCGGAAGGCCGCCGGCGCGGGATGAAATGACAGTTTGGGACGCAGTGGAACTGTGGCTGGAGCGCTGCGCTGAAAGGCGAAAGCGCTCGACTTGCTCAACCTACCGCCGCGTGGCTGAAAAGCACATAAAACATGAGCTGGGCGGCCTTGCGGTCACCCAGCTTACACGTGAGGCGGTGTCCGACTTCCTGAACCGCAAGGTTTACGGCACAGAAGGGGAGCCGCCTCTTTCAGGCTCCACGGTTTGCAGCATTGTAACGGTTTTGCGCGGCGCGCTTGAGCAGGCGGAGAGGCGGGGAGTGCCTTTTTCCGGCTGGGACGCGCTGGATTCCCCGCGGCGCGCGAGTAAGGAGACGCGCGTGCTGGGGAAGGACGAGTGGGGCCGGCTGGAAAAGCTGCTCAAGGAAACGGAGGGCGCGGAGGCGTTCGGAATACTGCTTTGTATGTACACGGGGCTGCGCATCGGCGAGCTTTGCGCGCTGAGATGGGGAGACATCTCAACTGACGGGCTGCTAACCGTCCGCAGGACTGTGCAGCGTATTCTGAACCCCGACTTCGGCGAGAGGGACAACCGGCGCACCATTGTGGTGTTGGACGCGCCGAAAAGCCGCAGCTCATGCCGAATAATCCCGCTGCCCGCGTCTCTGCTGGCGGAAGTGGCAGAGCACCGGTGCAGGCCGGATTACTATGTGCTGACAAACAACCCGCGGTTTTTTATGGAACCGAGGACGCTGCAGCACCACTTCAAGCGCCTTTTGCAGATGGCGGGAGTGGAGGACGTGAACTTTCACGCCCTGCGCCACACGTTTGCCACTAAGTGTGTTCAACTTGGCTGTGACCCGAAAACTCTCAGCCGTATTTTGGGTCACTCCGATGTCAGTGTAACTTTGAATACGTATGTACACCCGTCAATGGCAGCAATGCGGAGCCTGGTGGAGCGCCTTGCGGCGAGCTTCTGAATTGGAAAAAAGTCGGTGATATGCTGTCGCAAATCCTATGATTTGCGAAAAGCGCGCCGACTTGCGGGAGTAACCTACATTTTTAATATAGCATATGGTGGGTGAAAAAGCAAGACGGAATTTTTAATTAAGGCATAAAGCCCGCGGAAAAAGAGGGGCTTGTGCATATAAAAATTCCGCGCGGAACGCGGAAAACATTTTAAGGAGGAAACACCCACCATGAAGAAGAACTTCAAACGCCTTCTCTGCCTCGTGCTGGTAGTGTCCCTCGTCTGCTCTCTGGCAGTAACGGCAAGCGCCGCGAGCCTGTCCGACTACACAGACGTTGATGACATTACTTATGTTGAGGCTGTCGATGTCCTCACCGGCATAGGCATACTGGAAGGCACAGACGGCGCCTTTAACGGCAGTGAAAACATGACCCGCGCTCAGGCGGCGAAGATTATCGCCTACCTCGCGCTCGGCGCAGAGACCGCATCTTCCCTCAGCGCTACCAGCGCTCCGTTTGACGATGTGCCCCTGACCCACTGGGCTGTCGGCTACATAGCCTACTGCGCCAGCGCCGGCATTATCGACGGCGACGGCACCGGCAACTTCAACCCTGACGACGAAGTCACCGCTTACCAGTTCGGCAAGATGCTGCTCTGCACCCTCGGCTACGGCGTAAACGGCGAGTACACCGGCGCGAGCTGGGCTGTGTCCGTTGCAGCTTCCGCAGGCTCCCTCGGCCTCTACAAGAACAAGGAGGGCTCCCTCAGCGGCAACACCGCCATCACCCGTGATGAGATGGCTCTGTACACCTTCAACGCTCTTGTGAATGTTGCGCAGGTCAGCTACAACGACACCTTTGGCGAATACTATGTCGGCACTTCCGCTCTGAACGCTATCAGCACCACCGTCAAGGGCTCTTATCAGTATGAGAGCTACATTGATGATGACGACAACGACGAGACTGCTTACGAGTACACCATAGGTTACCAGACCTATGACCTTACCAAGACCAATGACGAATCTGAAGATGCTTTCGGTCGTCCCTACTACACTTGGCAGTCTGACGGAGACGAAATCAGCGACGACTATGTAACAGACGACATCGACTACACAATTACCGGCAAGGCTACCTCCGGAGATGTTTACAGCACTGTCGGCAAGACAATTGCCGGTTACGACTGGACATACATCGTTGACGGTGAGGAAACCACAAGCCTCGAAGCTCCCGAAAAGAGCAACGATGACGATACTCTGGTTGCCCGCGGCCAGTACATGGAGGTTTATGTTTTAACCGACGGCAACGGCGACAAGTACGTACAGGCTATTATTATAACCGATTATCTGGCTCAGGTCACCGATGTTGACGATGACGACGGCGATATCGAGCTTACGCTGGACGCCTACCTGAACGACGGCGATGCAACGACTATAACCATCGACAGCGATGCCGCTTCCAACCTTTCCAGCTTTGAAGAGGATGACTGGGTTATAGTAACTTGGAGCGCAGACGATGATGATGTTGCCCAGTCTATAGTTGCAGCTACTTCTGTTGAGGGCGTTCCCACCGCTTATGCAAGCAGCGCTGTCACAGTTGACGGAACCAAGTACAATTACTCCAGCTCCTTCAGCAGAAGCATTGGCTACGGCTGCGATGATATGTCCACCGCTTACAGCGACAAGAATTATGACGATACGTTTGTTCTCTATCTTGACACCTATGGCAACCTCATAGGCTTTGAGTCAGCGGACGAATCCAGTTCCAGCAGTGTTACCAAGAACTATCTGTATGTCAAGAGCGCGAGCGCAGAGGCATATGACGGCTTTGACGATGCTTATGTCAAGGTTAAGGTTCAGTTCACTGACGGTACAACTGATACCGTATACCTGAATGTAAGCAACGAGGATAGCGACACCAAGGCTAAAGTAACCATAGAGGGAAGCGCTATGCCGCTCCTCGATGACGACGATGCCGATGACATTGTTGCTGCTGTTAAGGGCAAAATCTTTGCCTACACCGTGAACAGCAGCGGTTACTACACCCTGAAGAGCATCGGCACCAAGGCTGAGCAGTACAGCTACATCAGCGTTGACGACGTTACTGCGGTAACGCTCGGCAGCAGCACCAAGTATGCTACCAGCAGCACCAAGCTCGTGCTTGTTGACGATGCCAAGACCTACAGCGGATACGCCAACTTCCCCGATGCTGAATACGATACGCCGGTTCTGGCTATCTTCACCAGCACATCCCAGACCCGTCTGACCTACATCTATGTGTTCGGTGACGATATAACGACCAGCGACGACCTTGTCTATGCTATGTACAAGGGCACGGGCGACAGTGTCAGCGACGGCACGTACTACGACTTCTATGTTGCAGGCTCTGTCGTGAGCTACCTGTTTGACGATGACGAGTACGACAGCAGCGACTTCACCACTTACGAAGCCGGTTGGATTGAGGTCAACTCCGACGGTTACACCGACTTCTATGCTGCAAGCGATTACACCGATTCTTCGAGCGGCTACAGCTTCATCAACTACAGCGATGACTACTTCATCTATGCCGGCGTTGTAACCACCAAGGCCAGCGACAGCATTGAGGTTGACGTTGACGGCGACGGCGAAGCGGATTATGTGTTCGCGCTTGCCGACGACTATGAGAAGACCCGCGTTAAGTCCACCAGCAGCCGCAGCGCAACCGCGGCCAGCGAGGGCGACCTCGTTTGGGTGTTCACTGAGGACGATGCTGTTGACAACTCCATGAGCGCAGAAGCAGTTGCAGTGATAGCGGTTAACCCCGACATTGCTAAGGCAGTTACCTACTTTGAGAGCATCGGCGTTACGATATCCGAGGACTAAGTCCTACATAGCTTAACAGCTAACTAACCGCGAGGGGAGGCAGAACCTTAACACCGTTCTGTCTCCCTGTTTTTTGACACACTAAGGAGAAAATTATGTCGGATATCCGAAAGGGGAGCTTCAACACCGAAAGGCCGGAAATCGCCGTGCGGCTCTTTGGCGCGGTGGAGCTGCGGCGCGGCGCGGTGCGCGTGGGCGAGCGGCGCGAGCGCGAGTCCCTGCCGTGGACGCTCCTGAAATATCTGCTCGTCAACCGCGGCCGCGAGGTCAGCATGGAGGAGCTGGACGCCGTGCTCTGGGCCGCGCCCGACGGCAGCGCCACCAGCAGCGGCAACGCCCGCGTGCGCCTCAGCCGCCTGCGTAAGCTGCTGGAGCCCGTCACGGACGACAAGCGCAGCGGCGGCCTTGTGCTCTGCTACGGCGGCCGCTTCGCCCTCAACAGCGACTACCGCCTGACGTTCGACTGCGACGAGTTCGCCGCCCTCTGCCGCGCCGAGCGCGGTCTGCCGCCGGACGACGATACCGCCGTGGCCGTCTGCGGCGAGGCGCTGGAGCTATACGGCGGCGAATTTTTGGCCTTCACTGCCCCAGCCCCGTGGCTGGACGTTTACCGCCGGCAGTACGCGGAGATGTTCCGCACCCTCGCCGCAAGCACCTTGGAGCGCATAAAGACAACAGGCGACGAGAGCGCGCTGGAATTGCTCTGCGCCCGCGCCGCGGAACTTGCGCCCTACGACACGGAGCTGAACGACGCCATAGTCGCGTATTTAATGGACCGCAAGCTGCAAATTGAGCTTGTGCGCCACGTCTCCCGCCTCGCCGCCGCGCAAAAAAGCCCCGCGGCAGAGCGCCGCGAGGCCTAAGAAACCTTAAAATAACCTGAAAAGTTTACAATTTGGACACAAATTTGCAAAACTAAATAAATATATATTCTGTATTATACTCACAGACCGCCCGCGCCGTGGTTTGTGAGTATTTCTATTAAGCGCACAATTTCCGTCGCCGGTTCGGGGTCGTCGGCAAAGAGCCAGCTGCGGATTATGGCGTAGCCGCCCGAGGCATAAAAGAGGCTGAAATATCGCTTTTGCGCCTCCGTCAGCCGCTCGCTCTCGAATATTTGTTTTATACTCTCCGAGGCGGGCAAAAACTCCGAAAGCCGCTCCACAAAGCGAGTCTCCCCCGCCGCGTTCACCAGCGCGCGGAACGTGTCCCGCTGACTGAACAGATATTCCAGCGCCTGCACCCGCCTGTCCGTGTCCATTTTTTCAATGTTGCGCAGATTATTCTGCATTTCCGCAAAAAAGTCGTCCTCCGCGTCCTCCAGCAAGTCCTGCGGGCTGCCGTAGTACTTGTAGAACGTGGAGCGATTTATCTCCGCCTCTTGGCACAGCTCGTAAACCGTTATTTTGTCCAGCGGCTTTTCATGCAGAAGGCGCAGCAGCGCGTCTTTTAAAATTGTTTTTGTCACTCTTATTCTCTGGTTTTCCATGATGCAGCTCCAACACTTTTGCCGATTTTGTTGCTTTTGCAGCAAATCGCAGAAAATTTGTTTACTTCGCAACAAATTAAAATAAACAGTCTGTTGACTTTATAGCACTGTGTGATTATACTAAACAACGTGACGTTTGTCAAGGACAACTTAACAAGCGTCTTAAAATAAATGTAACGCCAACCCCGTTTTTATTTTTATAGGAGATGATTTTTTATGAAGAAGAAACTAATATCCGCCGTACTCGCCGCGGCGCTGGTCTGCTCCCTCTCTGCCACCCCCGCGCTGGCCGACGTAATAATCGTTGACACCGCCGCCGAGACAGCCGAGAGCGCCGAGACCGTCAGCGCCATTGAGTGGGCGGACTTGGAGGCCGAAATCCGCGAGAACAGCCTCAGCGGACAGATAATCGCCGAGAGCATAAGCGGCATCGAGGCTGTCAACTATGACGACATGGCCGAGAACCTCCGCGACCAGCTGAACGCTCTGGCGACAGCCGAGTGGTATATGCTGGAATACGGCCTCGACGCGACCACCGTTGCCAACACCTATGACACCCTGCGCGAGACGTTCGACGACCTCATGGACGGCAAGATTCAGGAGAACTACGAGGATGCCGCTTGGCAGCTGCGCGACAGCGCCAACCAGCTCGTGGCCGCCGGTCAGACGCTGTACATAACGCTTTTGAGCCTTGAGCAGTCCGCGGCCGACGTTGAGCGCGGCATTGCCACCATAGACCGCAGCCTGACGGAGCTGAACCTGCGCCACAGCCTCGGCCAAGTCTCCGCCCAGACAGTGACCGCCTTGGAGCAGACCCGCGCCACTACCGTCAGCTCGCTGCAAACGCTGAACACTAACATCGCCACCTACAAGGCGCAGCTGCAAACGCTGATAGGCGCGGAGCCGACCGGCGATTTGACCCTCGGCGCGCTGCCCACGGACGACACAACCGACTGGAGCGCCATAGACTACGACGCCGACCTCGCCGCGGCCAAGGCCGTCAGCTGGACGCTGCGCAGCGCTGACGTGACGCTGGACGACGCCGCCGAGGTCTGGGACGACGCGCAGGACGACTACCGCGTCAACAGTATTAACGAATACCTGCGCGTGCAGGCCGAGCACACTTGGAACGCCGCGCAGATAACATGGCAGTCCGCCTACCAGAGCTTTGAGACTTCGTTCAAGGCGCTCTACGACGCACTCGCCGACTGCGAGCAGGTCTACCAGAGCAAGTTGGAGACGCTGGAGTACCAGAAGACCCTGCTGGCGACCGCCGAGACGCAGTACAGCTACGGCGCGGCCTCCCTCAACAGCGTGCGCGACGCCGAGGACAGCGTGGCCTCCGCCGAGAGCGACGTCTACAGCGCGTGGCTGGATTTGTTCTCCGCCCGTCTCGCCTACCAGAACGCCGTACAGTACGGCATAGTGTAAACCCCGCAAAAACCCAGTGAAGTGAAAGTAAGGAGAGTTATAATTTAATGAAAAAATTCTGCGCAATAGTGCTCTGCGCGGCCTGTGTGCTGACGCTCGCGGGCTGCGGCTCCGAGGTCGTAGAGGAGCAAATGGATTCCACAATAACCGTTGAAACCGCCTCTGCCGCCATCGGCAAGCTGCAAACCTCGACTTCCTATGTCGGCACCGTGACCTCCAACGACACCGTGAGCGTTGTTACGCTCGTCTCCGGCAACGTGGAGGAGGTCAACGTCTCCGTCGGCGACACCGTTGAGGTTGACCAGCAGCTCTGCCGCGTGGACGACGAGAGCGCCCAGCTCAGCCTCAGCTCCGCCAACGCCAGCCTGAACAGCGCGCGCGAGAGCTACTCCAGCGCCGTCGCCAACTACGGCGGCAGCGAGCTGACGCTCCTCCAGCAAGCCCTCAGCTTGGCTCAGGACAACTACGACACCACCGCGGCGCTCTACGAGATAGGCGCGGCGTCCAAGGTGGAAGTTGACTCCGCGCAGCAGAGCCTGACCTCCGCGCAGGCGGCGGTTGACGCGGCACAGGCTACGTTAAGCTCCGCGCAGGCGGGCATACAGGCCGCGCAGGTCGGCGTGGACTCCGCGCAGTACCAGCTCTCCCTTTACAACATAACAAGCCCCATTTCCGGCACCGTTGAGGCCGTCAACGTGACGGAAAACAACTTCGTCGGCTCCGGCTCCGTGGCCTTTATCATCTCCACCGGCGACAACCGCGAGGTATCGTTCTACGTCACGGACGAGGTGCGCCGCAACATTGAAATCGGCCAGCCCGTCAGCATCAGCAACGCCGGCATAGAGTACAGCGGCTACGTGGCGGAGCTGAGCAACGTGGTCGATTCCACAACGGGAATGTTCAAGGTTAAGGCCATGATTTACGGCGCGGAGAGCCTGCCCGACGGCCTCTCCGTCACGCTGACAACCGTTTCGCACTACTCCGACAGCGTGATAATAATCCCTGTTGACGCGCTCTACTACGAAAACGGCGAGGCGTTTGTTTACATAATGTCCGATGGCGCCGCTGTGCGCACCCACGTGGAAATTGACAGCTACACGACCGAGGAGGTCGCCATTTCCGAAGGTCTCAGCGAGGGCGACGAGGTCATTGTGACGTGGTCGAGCAACCTCAGAGACGGCGCCGCCGTCCGCCTTGCCTCGGACGCCGAAACGGAGTGACGGGAGGGCGCAGATGAAGTTTATTAGGTCTGTTGTAAATAACCCGACGAGGATATTTCTGGTACTTATCGCGGTTATAGTCTTCGGCTCCGTCTCGCTGGCCTCCATGCCGCTGGAATACTTCCCCGACATGGATATGCCGATGGAGCTGGTAATGGTGACGTGGGGCGGCGCTGACGCCGACAGCATTGAGAGTATCGTCACCGAGGAGATTGAGGATGCCGTCAAGTCTCTGAGCGACGTGGATTCTATCATCTCCTACACCTTCGACAACTACTGTATGGTCGGCATACAATATAATTACGGCATCGATATGGACGAGGCGTACATGGATTTGCGCTCGGCGATGGATACGCTGTCCGACGACTTGCCCGACGACTGCGGCGACCCGACAATTATGGAGATAAGCATGGACATGATTGCCACCATGTACATCTCCGTGTCCTACGCCGAGGGCAGCGACGGCCACACGATACTGGAAAACGACCTTGTCCCCGACCTTGAGAGCACAGAGGGCGTAGCGCAGGTCACTCTTATGGGCGACAGCGAGGAGTACTTCCGCTTGGTGCTGGATGAGGCGGCGATGAACCAGTACGGTCTGACAATAAGCTCCCTCGTCTCCGCCATTGCCGCGGCGGACTTCGATATGCCGCTGGGCGACGTGTCTATGGGCACACAGGACATTGCCCTCACCACCTCCGGCAACCTTGAGCTGGACTCTCCGCAAATTTTGAGCATACCCATACAGACTGCCACCGGCGCCATAGTTTCGCTGAAGGATTTGACCGTCTACAACGGCTTCGACACCGAGGAATCCGACTCCGTTGTCCGCTTCAACGGAGAGGAGACTATACTGCTGTCTGTGACAAAGCAGGACAGCGCTTCCACTATAGATGTCTGCGGCGCGGTGGACGACGTGCTGGACGAGTACAGCGCCGAAGGGCTGGACTTTGAAATAATCAGCTCCGAGGCCGACACCATAACCGACACGCTGACGCAGGTGGTGCAAACGCTCATCATAGGCGTTGTGCTGACGATGATAATTCTGCTGCTGTTCTTCGGCAGTCTGCGCGCGAGCTTTATCGTGGCAATCAGTATGCCGCTTTCCATACTGCTGGCGGTCATGTGCCTGAGTTTGGCGGGATACTCCATTAACCTTGTCACCGGCACGTCGCTGATAATTGCCATAGGCATGATTGTCGATAACGCCATAGTTATCATAGAGAGCTGTATGCGCTACCATGACGGCGGTATGGACTTGAAGGACGCCGCCGTGAAGGGCACTACGACAATGGTTATGTCCGTCATTGCCGGTACGCTCACCAGCGTCGTCGTCTACCTGCCACTCGGCCTCACGAGCGGCATGGTCGGACAGATGGCCGGACCGCTGGCGTGGACGATTGCGCTGACGCTGCTCTCCTCGCTCATCTGCTCCGTGATAATAGTCCCGCTGCTGTTCGTGCTGATGAAGCCCGTCTCCAAGGACGATATACCCATGAACCGCCTGATGAAGCGTATGCGCAGCGGCTACCGCCGCATTATGCCTCGCTTCCTCCGTCACCCGAAAACCGTTGTCGGCGCGGCTGTGATAATTCTCGTTATCGCGTTTATGATAGCCTCCCAGTTAGAGTTCGTGCTGTTCAACAGCGACTATGACGGCAGCATAACACTTGACGCCACGTTCCGCTCCGGCACGAAGGTTGAGGTCATCGACGAGAGCATACAGGAGCTGGAGACGGCGCTGATGGAAGACGAGTATTTTGACCGAATTATGCTGCAAATCTCCGACAACACCGCGTCGTTCACGGCCTACGCCGTCGACAACTGCAAGCGAAGCAGCGAGGAAGCGGTAGAGTTCTATACGGAGCAGTTCGGCAGTACGGCGGGCATGGACTTGACCGTTTCGGCCTATTCCAGCTCCAGCATGAGCAGCATGATAAGCTCCGGCAATGAGGTTGAGGTTTTGCTTGAGGGCGATGACCTTGACAACTTGCAGGAGGCCGCCTCAATGGTGGAGAGCGTCATGCGTGAGACTGGCGGAGTTATAAACGTCACGAACGAATTTAACACGAGCCAAGTCAAGGGCGAGCTGATTATAGACGCGCAGAAGGCGCTGGCCGCCGGAACGAGCCAAGCCTCGCTCGCCGCGCAGGTCTACTATATGCTCAACGGCGTGACCGCCGCCACAATAGAGTACGACAGCACGGAATACGACGTTGTGATAGAGTACCCCGAGGGCAAGTATGAGGATGTTTCCGCGCTGATGGACCAGCCGCTGCTGACAAACAGCGGAAAGTATATCACCCTCTCCGACGTGGCGACTATCGAGTATTCCACCTCGTTGCCCAGCATCTACCGTCAGGACGACAAGTTCACCGTTACCTTGACCGCCACAACCACCGCGGCCTCTCTGTACACCGCGGAGGACGCGATAAACGCCGCGGTAGACGAGCTGAGCTTCCCCGAGGGCGTGGCCGTTGCCCAGTCCTCGCTGCAGTCCATGCAGAGCGACTCCATAAGCAGCATGGCGCAGGCGCTCGCCACAGGCATATTCCTCGTGTTCCTTGTCATGGCGCTGCAGTTCAGCTCCCCGCGCCTGTCGCTGATGGTTATGATAACCATACCCTTCTCGCTTATCGGCTCGTTCCTGTTCCTGTTCCTCATCGGTGAACCGCTGAGCGTCACCGGACTTATGGGCTTCCTCATGTTGATGGGCATAACGGTCAACAACGGCATCTACCTTGTTGACGGTACGAACCAGCTGCGGCAGACAATGCCGCTGGGCGAGGCGCTTGTCGAGGCCGGTACGACCCGTCTGCGCCCGATACTGATGACAACGCTGACGACTATCATCTCCATGATACCGATGATATTCAACAACGACAGCGGCATGAGCATGATGAAGGACATGGGCTACATTATAATCGGCGGCCTCGTGGCCTCCACACTGTTGGCAATGTTCATGCTCCCGCCGTTCTACCTGCTGATACGCCGCGAGAATCTCGACGGCACAAAGCGCGGCCGCAAGGGCAAGAAAAAGTCCCTCCCCGAGCCTGAGCCTGAGCAGCCCGCCCCGCAGGAAACCACCGTATAAATAACCCGCAGCGCCGGCGTCGGAAACCCCGACACCGGCGCTGAATTTTAAAATTTCTTGACATTTTTCTGCTGCTTTTATACAATAGGTTTGCCCTTTTGAGGGCAGGCTCCAAGATATTCGGTAGGCGGTTTGGCACTTCCTCGCAAAGGGGGGATGCCATGTGGTTAGTTATTCCGACCTCATTCAGCTCGGCATACTAATTGCCACTATTATGTCTGTGTATGTGCAGATACATAATAAAAAATGACCGCCCTCGACCAAAAGGAAGCGGTCATTTTTTGATTTAGCACTACTTTAGGCCGAACCGTCTATCGACGGAGCCTCTTATATTTTTATTATAGCATTTTACGCACGGTTGTCAAGACTTTTTGCCGATTATCTCAAATAAACACTGCGCTCAAAAGAACAGGTCGGAGTGCGTTCCTGTACGCGAGAGGAACAGTATCAGCGCTTCGCCGTCTACGCGGTAAATGAGCAGCCAATCGGGCTGGATGTGACATTCGCGAAAGCCGATGTAGTCGCCGGTCAGACTGTGGTCGCGGTTTTTCTCCGGCAGCGGCTCCTGCTGCGCCAGCCGCGTAACAACGTCGTCAAGGAGCTTGAGGTCGCGTCCGCGCTTGGCGGCGAGCTTCAAGTCCCTGCGAAAACGGTTGGATAGGATAACCTTAAGCATCAGAAAGAACCTCGGCCATTGCCTCGGAGAAGGAGGAGTAGCGGGGGTATTTTTCGGGGTGAGCCTTCATTTCGTAATACTCATTCATGGCGGCGGCGGTTTCCGCGTTGGGGTTGTCGCGGGTCACGGCGAAGGGGAGCCCCTGAACGCGGAGCGATTGCTTGATGAAAATGGTGACAGCCGTGCTCAAGTCCATGCCGAGGTCGGCGTAAAGCTCCTGACCGGCCTTCTTCAAATCGGCGTCAAGGCTGATGTTTGTACTCACTTTAGACATTATATGCGCCTCCTTTTTCTGCGCAAATTATAGCGCAAATTCACGTATATGTCAACATATTATGCGCATAAGTCGGCATGATGACAATCTCGTAAAAGCTATGTTTGCTGACACCGCGCCGAGTTTTCACTCTTTTTTAAAAAACTTCTTGCAAATGGGACGTAAAAATTATATACTATTTAGTCGGACACAGAATCAATCAGGAAAGGGACTAAGAGCCAATGTATCAGCTTAGAAATATTGCCATTATTGCTCACGTTGACCACGGCAAGACCACGCTTGTGGACGAAATGCTCAAGCAGAGCGGCGTTTACCGCGAGAATCAGGAGATTGTGGAGCGCGTTATGGACTCCAACGACCTCGAGCGCGAGCGCGGCATCACCATTATGGCCAAGAACACCGCCGTGCGCTACGGCGATGCAAAGATAAACATTGTGGACACCCCGGGTCACGCCGACTTCGGCGGCGAGGTTGAGCGTATCCTCAAAATGGTAAACGGCGTCATACTGCTTGTGGACGCCGCCGAGGGACCCATGCCGCAGACGCGCTTTGTGCTGTCCAAGGCGCTGGAGCTGGGACACCGCGTCATCGTCTGCCTGAACAAGGTTGACCGCCCCGACCAGCGCGTACACGAGGTCGTGGACGAAATACTGGAGCTGCTCATGGACCTCGACGCCACGGACGAGCAGCTTGACTCGCCCATGCTGTTCTGCTCGGGGCGCAACGGCACCGCCAGCTACTCGCCGGAGGTTCCGGGCACCGACCTCAAGCCGCTTTTTGAGACAATTTTGGAGTATATACCCGCGCCGGAGGGCGACGAGACCGCGCCTTTCCAGATGCTCGTTTCCTCCATCGACTACAACGAGTTCGTCGGGCGCATTGCCATAGGCCGCATTGAGCGCGGAACGATAAACCAGAATCAGGAGATTGCCGTCTGCAACTACCACGACCCCGACGCTCCCGCCAAGCGCGCCAAGGCCGTGTCGCTCTACCAGTTCGAGGGACTGGGGCGCGTGCCCGTTACGAGTGCCACCGCCGGAAACATAATCGCCATGAGCGGCATCGGCGACGTGACTATAGGCGACACCATCTGCGCGCCGAACGCCGTGGAGCCGATAGAGTTCGTGAAGATTTCCGCACCCACGCTGGAAATGACGTTTTCCGTCAACGACTCGCCGTTTGCGGGGCGCGAGGGCAAGTACGTCACCTCCCGCCAGCTGCGAGACAGACTTTTCCGCGAGACGCTGAAGGATGTTTCGCTGAAGGTGGAGGACATGGAGGGCTCGACCGACTCGTTCAATGTGGCCGGACGCGGCGAAATGAGCCTGAGTATTCTGATAGAAACCATGCGCCGCGAGGGCTACGAGTTCCAAGTCTCCCCGCCGCGCGTGCTGTACAAGACCATTGACGGCAAAAAGTGCGAGCCGATAGAGCGCGTTGTTGTGGACGTGCCGCAGGATTACATGGGCGCGGTCATGGAAAAGCTCGGCGCGCGCAAGGGCGAGTTCCAGTCCATGACGCCGCTCGGCAGCAGAATGAAGCTGGAGTATCTTGTTCCCAGCCGCGGACTTTTCGGCTACCGCAACGAGTTTTTGACCGACACAAAGGGCGAGGGCATAATGGCCAGCGTTTTCGACAGCTATGCGCCGTTCAAGGGTGAGCTCAGCCGCCGCGCGACCGGTTCGCTGGTGGCGTTCGAGACCGGCGAGGCGGTGGCCTACGGCCTGTTCAACGCGCAGGAGCGCGGCCAGCTCTTTATCGGGGCGGGCACGCCGGTTTACGGCGGCATGGTCGTCGGCGTTTCGCCCAAGAACGAGGATATTTCCGTCAACGTGTGCAAGCGCAAGCAGCTGACGAATATGCGCGCGGCAGGCTCGGACGAGGCTCTGCGCCTTGTGCCGCCGCGCCAGATGAGCCTTGAGCAGTGCCTTGAGTTCTTGGCGGACGACGAGCTGCTTGAGGTCACGCCGGAGAATTTGCGCCTGCGCAAGAGCATTCTTGACCACTCCCGCCGCATGAAGGCGATACACGGCGGCAACGCCTGAGCGAGAGCGCTTTTATAAACGTGTTGAAGTACCTGTTGTGCGCGGCTGTGCTCGCCGCGGCGCTCGTATACGCTGTGCTGCGGCGGCGGGGAATACTGCCGCGGAGCCGATTTTACGGCAGCGGAGGGCGCACCCTCGTCTGTGCGGGCGACGGGCAGACGCTCGGCGTCGGAGTTAAAAACCGCTGTCGCCGCAGCTACCCCGCGGTGCTGGCTTCGCTCTTGGGCGACGAGTGGCGGGTCGGCAGCTTCGGCAGCGCGGGCTGCACCACCGCGTGGAGCCGCAGGCCGTACATCGCCTCGCGTGCCTGCCGCCGCAGCTTCTGCGCCTCGCCCGCCGCGGTGGTGCTGATGCTGGGCACGAACGACAGCCGTGAGGATAACTGGCACGGCGGCGGGGAGTTTTACAGCGCTCTCCTGTCGCTGGCGCAGGCCTATATCGGGCTGCCGAGCGCGCCGCGGGTTATAGTTGTGACGCCGCCCTGCGTGTTCGCGCCGGAGCGGGGGAGCGCGCGCGATACGGCGCCCCGCGCCGCCGAGACGGAGCAGATTGCCGCCGCCGCGCTGCGAGCGGGACTGGACGCGGGAGCCTCCGTCATAGATTTCCACACCATATCCTCCGCCCGCCGCGACTGGTTCGACCGCACCGGCTGCCGCCTGAACGCCGAGGGCGCGGCCGCGCTGGCCAAAATAATATTCGCCAGCGGCGCGCTGGACGAGGTGTGACTTAAAAGATAAAAACAAGCGCTGCGGAGACGCAGCGCTTGAAGTTTATTAGTTTATTATATGTTATTCTGCTATGATGTAATTACAGCGAGTTCACGATGTCCACGGTGTCGCGGGCTATGACGAGTTCTTCGTTGGTGGGGATAACCATGAGCTTCACGCGGCTGTCGGCGGTGGAGATGTAGCGGTTGTCGCCGCGCAGGGCGTTGAGCTCGGGGTCGAGCTCCGCGCCGAGGTAGCCGAGGTACTTGCATATCTCCGCGCGGGTGTAGGGGCTGTTCTCGCCGATGCCGGCGGTGAACACAATGCCGTCAACGCCGTTCATGGCTGCGGCGTAAGCGCCTATGGTCTTGGCCACTTCATAGTGGAAGATGTCCAGAGCGAGCTGGGCGCGCTTGTTGCCTTGCTCGGCAGCGTCGCCGAGGTCGCGGAAGTCGGAGGAGACGCCGGAGACGCCGAGGACGCCGCTCTTCTTGTTCATAATGGTGTCCATGTCGTCGTAGGTGATGCCCTCTTGGTCGCAGATGTACTTGATAACGCTGGGGTCAACGCTGCCGCAGCGGGTGCCCATGGGCACGCCGGCCAGCGGGGTCAGACCCATGCTGGTGTCAACGCACTTGCCGCCGTCGATGGCGCACAGGGAGCTGCCGTTGCCGAGGTGGCAGGAGATAATCTTCAGCTTAGCGGGGTCGCCGCCCATGAACTCGGCCGCATGGCGGGCGATGTAGCGGTGGCTGGTGCCGTGGAAACCGTAGCGGCGGCACTGGTACTTTTCAAAATACTCGTAGGGAAGGGCGTAGATGTAAGCCTTTTCGGGCATTGTCTGGTGGAAAGCGGTGTCGAACACGGCAATCTGGGGTACGCCGGGCATAACGTCTTGGCAGGCAAGAATGCCGGTGAGGTTGGCGGGGTTGTGCAGGGGCCCGAGGGGGAAGCACTTTTTGATGGCGGCGATGCACTTGTCGTCAACAAGGCAGCTCTGGGTGAACTCCATGCCGCCGTGCAGAACGCGGTGACCGCAGGCGCCTATTTCGCTCATGCTGGCGATAACGCCGTTCTGGGGGTCAACAAGGGCGTCCAGAGTGGCCTTGATGGCCTCGGCGTGAGTGGGCATGGGAACGTCCGCCGCGTCTATTTTGGCCTTGCCCTCAATCTGGGGCTTGTAGGTGAACTTGCCGTCGATGCCGATGCGCTCGCAAAGACCCTTGGCCATAACGGTTTCGCTGTCCATGTCCATGAGCTGGTACTTCAGCGAGGAGCTTCCGGCGTTGATGATGAGAATTTTCATGGTCTTACCCTTCCTTTAGCAAACAAAATAATTGAATTAGCGGAGAAAAGAATTTATAATGAGCCTATAATAAAATAAACCAATACTATTTTAATATTTATTTCAAAAAAAACAAGAGTTATTTTCAACAAAAGGAGAGTGGCGGGATTGACAGTTGCGGGCATTGTAGCCGAATACAACCCGTTTCACAGCGGTCACCTGTGGCATATGGAGCAAACGCGGCGCGCGCTGGGCGCGGATACGGCCGTAGTCTGCGTTATGAGCGGCGGGTTCGTGCAGCGCGGCGAGTGGGCGGTTTTCTCCAAGTTCGCGCGCGCTGAGGCGGCGGCGAGGTGCGGCGCGGACATTGTGCTGGAGCTGCCGGCTGCGAAGGCGCTCTGCTCTGCGGAGGGCTTTGCGCGCGGAGCCGTGGAGGTGCTGGAGGCCACAGGCGCGGTGGACTGCCTCAGTTTCGGCAGCGAGTGCGGCGACTTGGCGCTTTTGGAGCGCGCGGCGCGGGCGCTGATGGAGCCGGCGACGGACGAGCTGATAAAGCGCGAGCTGGCATCCGGCGTATCCTACGCTGCGGCGCGGCAGAGGGCGCTGGCGCAGACCGCGGGGGAGGACGCCGCAGCGGTGAGCCGCCCGAACGACATTTTGGCGGTGGAGTACATCAAGGCTATTTACTACCTGCGCAGCCGCATGGAGCCTTTCACAGTTGCGCGGCGCGGCGCGCGGCACGACGAGAGAGGAACGAGCGAGCTGCCCTCGGCCTCGGAGCTGCGCGCGCGGCTGGCGGCGGGGCGGAGCATATCGGACTGCGTGCCGAGCGCGGCGGATGAAGTTTATCGGCGCGAGGCGCGGCAGGGCAGGGGACCCGTAAGCGCGGACAGAATGGAGACGGCGCTGCTCTCGCGCCTGCGTATGCTGCCGCCGGAGAGCTTCGCCGCGCTGGCGGGCGCCTCCGAGGGGCTGGAAAACCGCCTCTGCCGCGCCGCGCGCACGGAGCCGACGCTGGACGGTGTGCTGGCCGCGGCGGGGACGAAGCGCTACGCCATGAGCCGACTGCGGCGTATGCTGATGTGCGCGGCAATCGGCATAACCGCCGCCGACACCGCCGCCGACGTGCCGTATATCCGCGTGCTGGCGGCCACGGCGCGCGGGCGGGAGCTGCTGCGGGAGATGGACGGGCGCAGCGCGCTGCCGGTTATCACAAAGCCCGCCTCGGTGAAGAAATTGGACGAGAGCTGCCGCCGCTGCTTTGAATTGGAGTGCGCCGCGGACGACCTGCTGGCGCTGGGCTGCCCCGCCCCGCAGGAGCGCCGCGCGGGGGCCGACTGGCTGACCTCGCCCGTCATGCTGTGAAGCGAAAACCGCGCCGTTAAAGCCCGCGGTATAAAATATTTAAAATAATTGTTGAATTTTTGTTGCTTTTTGGCGCGAATGATATTACAATATACAGTGTATGCGCGTCTGCCGGGTTGACGGACTGCGCGTATGAGAATACAGGAGCAAAAATTTTAAGGAGGAAAATCCAACATGAAAAAGTTCCTTGCACTTGTCCTTGCGCTGTGCATGGTGCTGAGCCTCTGCGCCTGCGGCAGCAGCAGCTCTTCCACCACCACAGCCGACACTTCCGCAGACACGTCCTCTTCCGACGCCTCTGCCTCCACTGACGACAGCGCCTCTGCCGACACTGCCGCGAGCGGCGACAACGTAATCCGCATCGGCGTGTTTGAGCCCATGACCGGCGACTCCGGCGCGGGCGGCAAGCAGGAGATGCTGGGCGCGCAGTACGCCAACTACCTGACCCCGACCGTCACCGTGGGCGGCGTGGAGTACACCATTGAGCTGGTCTACGCCGACAACGCCTCCACCGCCGACAAGGCTCCCACCGCCGCCGCAGAGCTCGTGAGCAACGACGTGTGCGTCGTCCTCGGCTCCTACGGTTCCGGCGTTTCCATAGCAGGCGGCCCCACGTTCGAGGACGCAGGTCTTGCCGCTATCGGACTGAGCTGCACCAACCCGCAGGTCACCTCCGGCAACGACTACTACTTCCGCGTGTGCTTCCTTGACCCGTTCCAAGGCACTGCGCAGGCTAACTTCGTCACCAACGAGCTGGGCTTCAGCAAGGTCTACTGCCTCGGCGAACTTGGCAACGAGTACGACACCGGCCTTATCAACTACTTTACCATAGCTTTCGAGGCTCTGGGCGGCGAGGTTGTCAGCGACACCTTCCCCACCAACACCTCCGACTTCTCTACTTATATAAATAAGGCTGTCTCCAACGGCTGCGAGGCTATATTCTGCCCCGTGTCCATAGCCTACGCCACGCAGATAATCACCATGGCCGGCTCTATGGGTCTTGATATGCCCATACTGGGCGGCGACACCCTTGACAGCAACATGGTTATCGCCGCTGCCGAGGGCACCGACCTTGAGATATACGTCTCCACCTTCTATCAGGAGGGCGCTGACGAGGAGTTCGACTCCGGCTTCAAGGCTTGGATGAACGAGGACTCCTCCCGCCTGACCAACAACGGCGGCAACGACACCATAGCCGCTGTCTCCGTCATGGGCTTCGACGGCTACAACACCGCCATTGCCGCCATTATTGCCGCCGACAGCGTTGAGCCGGGCGACATCAAGGCCGCTCTGGGCGCCGACGGCTTCAGCTACACCGGCGTGACCGGCGAGATAGTCTTCGACGAGACCGGCGACGCCGTGCGCGACACCGCGTACATAAAGATGGTTGACATCGCCAACCAGTCTTGGACGCTTGCAGCCGTGCAGACTGTTGAGTAATCTGTCCATATAGTCCGTACTTGAGGCGGAGAGGCACCAGCGCGTTTGCCCCTCCGCCTTTGCTCTAAGGACACCCGTTTGCTGCCCACGGACACGCTCGGGGCGCGAGGTTTTAACCGATTTGTCAAATATGCAGACCGAATCCGAGCCGATTTGTGAGCTTTAGATATTGCATTTAAACTTATTTTAAGGTATAATGCCTACCATGAAAAACAAGTGTCCACGCAACATGGACATTTGCTAAACAACAAACAGGAGGCAACAACGATGAAAAAGTTTATTGCAATCATGCTCGTGGTTTGCATGGCGCTCACACTGTGCGCCTGCGGCAGCTCTTCCAGCTCCACGACCACCACAACCGACTCGAGCGCATCCACTTCGGACACGTCCTCTGCCGCTGCGGACACCTCTGCCGACAACGGCTCCGATGACAGCGCCGCCGCGACAGGCGACAATGTTATCCGCATCGGCATCTACGAGGCCATGACCGGCGACAACGGCGCAGGCGGCAAGCAGGAGATTCTCGGCTACGACTACGCCAACTATCTCACCCCGACCGTAACCGTCGGCGGCGTTGAGTACACCATAGAAATGGTTTACGCCGACAACGGCTCCACTGTTGACAAGGCTCCCTCCGCCGCTGCTGAAATAGTCAGTCAGGACGTTGCGGTTGTCCTCGGCTCCTACGGCTCCAGCGTCTGCATTGCGGGCGGCCCGACCATAGGCGACGCGGGCGTTGCCGCCATAGCCGCGACCTCCACCAACCCGCAGGTCACGCTGGGCAACGACTACTACTACCGCATCTGCTTCCTTGACCCGTTCCAAGGCACCGTCCTCGCCAACTACGCCGCCAGCGAGCTGGGCGCGACCAGCGTCTACTGCCTCGGCGAGCTGGGCAACGAGTACGACACCGGCCTTATCAGCTACTTCGTGCAGGCCTTTGAAGAGCTCGGCGGCACTGTCATCAGCGACACCTTCCCGACGAACACCTCCGACTTCTCCACCTATATCAACAAGGCTATAACCAACGACTGCGACCTCATCTTCTGCCCGGTCTCCGTCACCTACTCCACGCAGATACTCAACATGGCCGGCTCCATGGGCGCGGATATGATAGTCCTCGGCGGCGACACGCTGGACAACAACTCCGTTCTGGCCTCCGCGGTTGAGGGCAACGTTGACCTTCGTATCACCACCTTCTATCAGGAAGGCGCTGACGAGGAGTTCGACGAGGGCTTCAGAGCTTGGCTGAACGAGGACTCCACCCGCATCACCAATAACGGCGGCAACGACATAATCTCCGCTACCTCCGTCATGGGTTTCGACGCTTACAACACCGCCATTGCTGCTATCCAGTACGCGGACAGCGTTGACCCCGCCGACATCAAGGCGGCTCTGGCCGACCCTGACTTCAGCTACACCGGTGTTACCGGCGAGATTATCTTTGACGAAAACGGCGACGCGCAGCGTGACTCCGCATTCGTTAAGATGGCTGACGCGGAATCCGGCTCTTGGGTTCTGGGCGCTATCCAGACCGTCGGCTGAGACGGATTTGGCTTGCCGAACATAAAATAAGAAAAAACCGCCTGACGGGGCTGAAAACGCCCCGTCAGGCACCGGCGTCTTAAAGACATTGAGCCAAGACGCCGAAAATGGGGCCGCTTCGGAGTCGGCCGTCAGGCTTTTTTGAGACAGCCAGCTCCGAAACGAACTCATTTTTCAAAATAGAAAGGGGTTTCCCTGTGCAGTACATTGTATCACTGTTCATTTCAGGAATTTCACTGGGAGGCCAGTATGCCCTAATCGCCATTGGTTACACTATGGTCTACGGCATTTTGCGCCTCATCAACTTTGCCCACGGCGACGTGTTCATGGTGGCCGGTCTTATTATGATTTACATGAGCACCGTCCTGCCGCTGCCCGTTACTATGGTTCTCGTGCTGATTCTCACCGCCGTGCTGGGCTTCCTCATCGAGCGCGTGGCCTACGCGCCGCTGCGCCAGTACCCGCGTATGTCTTCCATGATTAGCGCTATCGGCGTCAGCTACCTGCTGCAGAATGCCGCGACCTACATAACCGGCGGTCTGCCCCAGATGTACCCCAGCCTGCCCTTCCTCAGCAACACCGTCACTATCTTCGGCACCAGCACCAAGTATGTCACCATCGTGACGCCTATACTCGTTATCATCCTTGTTGTTGCCCTCACTCAGCTTATAAATCATACCAAGATAGGTATGGCCATGCGCGCCGTCTCCAAGGACTTTGAGACGAGCCAGCTCATGGGCATCAAGATAAACTCCGTCATCTCCATGACGTTCGTCATCGGCTCGTTCCTCGCCGCCATCGGCTCCATGCTCTACTTCACGAACTACTCCTCCATAGTCCCGCTCTCCGGCGCAATGCCCGGACTTAAGGCCTTTGTTGCGGCGGTGTTCGGCGGCATCGGCTCCGTGCCCGGCGCGGTCATAGGCGCGTTTATCATCGGCATTGTGGAGAGCCTTGTCAAAGGCTCGGACTTCAGCGTTTTCTCCGACGCCTTCACGTTTGCTCTCCTTATAGTAATACTCGTGGTCAAGCCCACCGGTCTGTTCGGCGAAAAGACCACCGACAAGGTCTGAGGGGGCGAATATAATGGTTGGAACAAAAGGCAAGAAAACACTGGTGACATCCTTCGTGTGCTTGGCGCTGCTGCTTGTGCTCGTCATCATTTTGGAAAATACGCTCAAGCCCACGAACATGCTGTTTACCGTTTTGAAAAAAGGCGCTGTCTACGCGCTCGTCGTTGTCAGCATGAACGTCCTCAACGGCTTTACGGGACTGTTCTCGCTCGGCCAGTCCGGCTTCATGCTGCTGGGCGCTTACACCTACGCCATATTCACCATACCCGTCGCCGACCGCGAGAATATATACTATCTTTATAACGGCGCGGCGCTCAACTTCTCCTTCCCCGATATGTTCGCTTCCATATTCGGCGAGGGCTATGCCGCAACATTCTTCGGCGTAATTTTGGCGCTCATCGCCGCGGGCATCGTGGCCGCGTTCGTCGCGTTCTTGATAGGTCTGCCCGTGCTGCGCCTCAAGAGCGACTATCTGGCAATCGCCACACTGGGCTTCGGTGAAATTATCCGCGCTATCTTCCAGTGGAACGCGCTGGGCAAAGTCACCAACGGCGCCAACGCGCTCAAGAGCTTCCCCACGTTCTCCGACTTCAACATCACCAACGCCGACGGCGAGGTAATACTGCGCCTGTCCACGTTCTTCCCGTTCCTCATCGCGGGCGCGTGCATCGTCGTCATTTGTATGCTCATCAACTCCTCCTACGGCCGCGCGTTCAAGGCCATTCGTGAGAACGAGATTGCAGCCGAGGCAATGGGCATCAACCTTGCTCACCACAAGCGCCTGAGCTTCATGATTTCCTCGTTCTTCGCCGGAGTGGGCGGCGCGCTCTTCGCCATGTTCGCCACGCAGGCGCAGGCCAAGACTTTCACCTCCTCCATGACCTACGAGATACTTCTTATCATGGTTATCGGCGGCATCGGCTCCATATCCGGCTCCTGCATAGGTACGTTCCTCTATGTCGCCTGCTCGGAGTGGTGGCTGCGCTTTTTGGACAGTCAGGTCGTGTTCACCTCCGTCGGCGCGCCCTCCAGAGTTATATTCCTTGCTGTGTTTGCCATTGTCGTTGTCGGCGGCGCGGTGCTGCTCATCCGTCACGAGATGAAGACGAAGAAGAGAAAGTGGGCAATGGCCTTGCTGGCCGCGGTGGCCGCCGCCTTGATGGTCTGGTGGATTATGTTCGTGGCGACAGGAAACCTCATACTGCCGCTGGCTAAAAACGGCTTCCGCATGGTCGTGTTCTCCATTGTTATTATGATTATAGTGCTGTTCTTCCGCCGCGGCATTATGGGCGACAAAGAGCTTACCGACGTGGCTATAGCTCTGAGCCGCAAAATGAAGGCCAAAAAAGCCGCAAAAACCGGGGAGGTGGCAAAATGAGCGATAGAGTTCTGAATGTTGAAAACGTAACCATGCAGTTCGGCGGCGTTGTCGCCGTGAACAACCTTTCGCTGCACGTTGACAAGGGCGAGATTGTGGCGCTTATCGGGCCGAACGGCGCGGGCAAGACCACCGCCTTCAACTGCATCACCGGCGTCTACGAGCCGACAAACGGCATGGTGGAGTTCATGGGCAAGCCCATAATCTGCAACCACCCCGCGGGAAAAATGAAGGCCGCCTATCAGGGCGAAAACGGCAGCCTCTACACCGAAAAAAAGGTTCTCAATCCCACGCCTGACCGCATAACCGCCCTCGGCATTGCGAGAACATTCCAGAATATCCGCCTGTTCTCCGCGCTGACCGTGTTTGAAAACGTGCTTATCGCCAAGCATATGCGCGCCAAGCAGAATGTTTTCACCTCCGGCCTGCACCTGAACCACTCCGAGGAAAAGCGTATGCGCGAGGAGTCGATGGCTCTGCTGGAGGAGCAAGGTCTGGCGCACCTCGCCAACGAGGTCGCGGGCTCGCTGCCCTACGGCTTACAGCGTCACTTGGAGATTGCCCGCGCGCTGGCCACCGAGCCGAAGCTGCTGCTTCTGGACGAACCCGCCGCCGGCATGAACCCGCAGGAGACAATAGAGCTGGCCGAGTTCATACGCGAAATAAAGGATACGCACGACCTCACGGTCTTTCTCATCGAGCACCACATGGACCTCGTTATGCGCATTTCCGACAGAATCTACGTCATAGACTTCGGCTCTGTCATTATGCAGGGCGAGCCTGCCGTGGTGCGCAACGACCAGCGTGTTATCGACGCTTATCTGGGGGTGGCAGAGGATGCTTAAAATCAAGGACATGAAGGTCAACTACGGCGGCATTGAGGCCGTCAAGGGCATTACGTTCGAGGTGCCCGAGCACGAAATAGTCACGCTTATCGGCGCCAACGGCGCGGGCAAGAGCACGACGCTGAAAACCATTGTCGGCCTTGTCAAGCCCGCCGCGGGCAGCGTTGAGTTTGCCGGCGAGGACATCACCGGCAAGGACACAAACTACATTGTCTCGCGCGGCATAACGCTCGTGCCGGAAGGCCGCCGCGTTTTCCCCGACATGACGGTGCTGGAGAATATCCGCATCGGCGCTTACCTGCGCAACGATGATTTGAGCGAGGACATAAAGTGGGTCTACGACCTCTTCCCCCGCCTGCAGGAGCGTTCTTGGCAGCTCGCGGGTACGCTATCGGGCGGCGAGCAGCAGATGCTGGCCGTGGCGCGCGCGCTCATGAGCCGCCCCAAGCTGATGATGATGGACGAACCCTCGCTGGGCCTTGCCCCGCTGATAGTCAAGGGCATATTCGACATCGTCAAGGAGATAAACAAGCAGGGCGTCACTATTCTGCTGGTTGAGCAGAACGCCAACATGGCGCTCAAGACCGCCCACACCGGCTACGTGCTGGAAACCGGACGCATAACCATGACCGGTACCGGCGAGGAGCTGCTCAACGACGAAAACGTCAAGGCCGCCTACCTTGGCACCTGAAAACCGGCAATTTTCATTAAATCTGCGCGCCGCAAAGCTGATTTTGCGGCGCGTTTTTTACACTGACGGCATTTTGCATCAAATTCACTAAAAAACTTTTTGCAAAACGCAGAAAATTTTTCTTGACAATAACGCTCAGGAATGGTATTCTAACAAGGCGCGTGACGTGAAAAAGGATTATTGCGCGCAAAAATGCGATGAAACGGGAGATTGCGGGCCTTGCCTGCCCGGTAACTTCCGTGGAGTATGTCCGTTGCGGCTCAAGTGAGACGCATACAATCGGGCGGTAAGAGCTTTCCGAACGGCGCCGCAGGGCGCGTATATCGTCCGGACGGGGAGCCAAACCGGTCAGAAATACGCCGGTTTGTTTTTTCGTCGGGAGCCTGATACGCACGGCGCAGTGTTCAAAAAACTCAGCCGACTTCGCAGAGCATTAAAAATATCGAAATCGGAGGAAAAACAATGGCAGCCAGCAAAATGATTCGCATACGCCTCAAGGCCTATGACCACCAGCTCATCGACTCCGCCGCGGAGAAGATTGTCGAAACAGCCAAGCGCACCGACGCCAAGGTGTCCGGCCCCATCCCCCTGCCCACGCAGAAGGAGGTCGTCACCATACTGCGCGCCGTCCATAAATATAAGGACAGCCGCGAGCAGTTCGAGCGCCGCACCCACAAGCGCCTTATCGACATCATTAACCCCACCCAGAAGACCGTCGAGGCTCTTATGAGTCTGGAGCTTCCCGCGGGCGTGGAAATTGAGATAAAGCTGTAAGCGAATACATTTTCAAAAATCTTTTCAACGACCCAAGCCCGAAAAATCACAACAGTCGGGCGGGTTAAGTTACCAGCCTCCGGCCGCCTTACCCAATGGGGCAGAGCCATGCGAGGTAACCAATAACCTTAGAGGAGGAAATACCCAATGAAAAAAGCCATCATCGGCAGGAAGGTCGGCATGACGCAGGTCTTCGATGAGGCGGGCAAGGTAGTCCCCGTAACCGTTATCGAGGCGGGCCCCTGTGTGGTCACGCAGAAGAAAACGGTGGAAAAAGAGGGCTACGCTGCCGTCCAGCTCGGCTTCGAGGACGAGACCGAGCGCAAGCTGAACAAGCCCATGAAAGGTCACTTTGACGCTCAGGGCGCACCGGCAAAAAAGCACCTTAAGGAGTTCCGCCTTGAGTCTGCCGCCGATATGAACGTCGGCGACGCCGTCACCGCGGCCGTGTTCGCGGAGGGCGACAAGGTGGACATCACCGGCATCAGCAAGGGCCACGGCTACCAAGGCGCCATCAAGCGCCACGGCGCACAGCGCACCCCCACCAGCCACGGCGGCGGCCCTGTTCACCGCCACGCCGGTTCTATGGGCTCCAGCTCCGACCCCAGCCGCATATTCAAGGGACATATCGGCGCCGGTCACATGGGCGTGGAGCAGGTCACAGTGCAGAACCTTGACGTTGTCAAGGTTGACGCTGAGCTGAACATGATAGTCGTCCGCGGCGCGGTACCCGGCCCCAAGGGCGGCATAGTGTACCTGAAGGACACCGTAAAGACCCAGCCCGTCAAGAAGGGCGCTGCGGCAGGCATCAGCCTCAACCCGCAGAAGGCAAGCGCGCGTGTCAACCCGCAGAAGGCAAGCGCCCGCACGAAGTAAGCGAAAGGAGAGAGTGTAAATGCCTAAAGCAGTTATGTACAACATGGCCGGCGAGCAGGTCGGCGAATATGAGCTCTCCGAGGCCGTCTTCGGTATCGAGCCCAACGAGGCTGTTCTGCACGCGGCGGTCAAGAACTATCTTGCCAACCAGCGTCAGGGCACCCAGAGCGCGCTCACTAAGGGCGAGGTTTCATATTCCACCAAAAAGCCTTGGAGACAGAAGGGCACAGGCCGCGCCCGTGCCGGTTACAAGGGCTCGCCCGTGTGGACGCACGGCGGCGTAGCTTTCGCCCCCAAGCCCCGCGACTACAGCTACCGCCTCAACAAAAAGGTCAAGCGTCTGGCGCTCAAGAGCGCGCTCAGCGCTAAGGCTCAGGAGAGCGGAATTATTGTCATCGACGGCCTGAAAATGGACGAGCCGAAGACAAAGACCATCAAGACCCTGCTCGACAAGGTTGGAGCCACCGGCAAGACCCTTGTTGTAACGGGTGAGGGCAGCGAGGCTGTTGTCAAGTCCGCCCGCAACATTCCCGGCGTATATACCGCCGCGGCCACCCTTATCAACCCCTACGTGGTGCTCAATAACTCCTGCATCGTGGTTGACAAGGCGGCTCTGGAGAAAATCGAGGAGGTATTCGCATGAGAACCGCTTACGATATAGTCATTCGCCCTGTCATCACCGAACAGTCTATGGAGGACATGGACATCAAAAAGTACGTGTTCGAGGTCGCCAAGGACGCCAACAAGGTTGAGATTGCGGGCGCGATAGAAGAAATTTTCGGCGTGCGCGTTATCAAGGTGACTACCACCAACGTCCGCGGCAAGAAAAAGCGCAACGGCGCTTACCCCTCCGGCTACTCTAAGAGCTGGAAAAAGGCCGTTGTCAAGCTCAGTCAGGACTCCAAGAATATCGAAATATTCGAGAATATGTCATAAGGGAGGAACCAGAGAATGTCTATAAAAGTATATCGGCCTACGACTCCGTCAAGGCGTCACATGACAGTCTCCGGTTTCGACGGTGTGGATAAGCACGCTGTCCCGGAAAAGAGCCTTATAGAGCCGCTGAAAAAGAATTCCGGCCGCAACAGCTACGGCCGCATAACCGTCCGCCACAGAGGCGGCGGCTGCCGCAGGAAGTACCGCGTTATCGACTTCAAGCGCGAAAAGGCCGGCACCGCCGAGGTGCTCCGCCTTGAGTACGACCCCAACCGCAGCGCGTTCATTGCCCTGCTGCAATACGCCGACGGCGAGAAGCGCTATATACTGGCGCCTGTCGGCCTCAAGGCCGGCGACACCGTTGAAGCCGGAGCCGCTGCCGACATCAAGCCCGGCAACGCACTGCCCCTGATAAACATCCCCGTGGGTACTATTATCCACAACATCGAGCTTTACCCCGGTCACGGCGCACAGCTCGTGCGTTCCGCCGGCGTCGCCGCCCAGCTCATGGCTAAGGAAGGCGACATGGCAACTGTCCGCCTCCCCTCCGGCGAGTACCGCAAGGTACGCATCAACTGCATGGCGACAATCGGTCAGGTCGGCAACATCGACCACGCCAACGTCTCCATCGGCAAGGCCGGACGCAAGCGTCACATGGGCTGGAGACCGACCGTCCGCGGTTCCGTCATGAACCCCTGCGACCACCCGCACGGCGGCGGCGAGGGCAGAGCGCCCGTCGGCCGTCCCGGACCTGTAACCCCGTGGGGCAAACCCGCTCTGGGCTACAAGACCCGCAAGACTAAGAACCGCACTGACAAGTTCATTGTCAAGCGCCGCAACGCGAAGTAAGGAGGGAATGGAGAAAACATGAGCAGAAGTGTTAAAAAAGGCCCCTTTGCGGAGCCGTCGCTGCTGAAGAAGATAGACAGCATGAACGAGAGCGGCAACAAGCAGGTCGTAAAGACTTGGTCGCGCGCCTCCACCATTTTCCCGTCCTTCGTCGGACACACAATAGCCGTGCATGACGGCCGCCGTCACGTTCCCGTGTACATCACCGAGGATATGGTCGGCCACAAGCTGGGCGAGTTCGCGCCCACCCGCACCTTCCGCGGCCACGCTGGCAGCAAGACGGGCAAATAAGGAGGAGATATCAAGATGCAAGCCAAAGCTGAAATGAGATATGTGCGCATATCTCCGAGAAAGGTCGGCATAGTCTGCGACCTTATCCGCGGCAAGGATATCCCCACCGCACAGGCCATTCTTATGAACACACCCAAGGCCGCCAGCGAGTATATCCTCAAGGTGCTCAACAGCGCCGTTGCCAACGCGGAGAACAACCACGAGCTTGACCGCGAAAAGCTCTACGTGGCCGAGACCTACGCGAATGCAGGCCCCATTCTTAAGCGCGGAATGCCCCGCGCACAGGGCCGTATGTACCGTATAAACAAGCGCACCAGCCACATCACTGTGGTCGTGGCCGAGAGAGACTGAGGGAGGAGGCAGAGTATATGGGACAGAAGGTTCATCCTCACGGATTCCGCGTCGGCGTCATAAAGGACTGGGACTCGCGCTGGTATGCGCGCCCCGACAAAGTCGGCGACCTCATTGTTGAGGACTACAACATTCGCAAATACCTCAAGGAGACCCTGTATTCCGCAGGCGTTCCCAACATCGAAATCGAGCGCGACAACGCAAAGGTGCGCATATTCATTCACTGCGCCCGTCCGGGCGTTGTCATCGGCAAGGGCGGCGCTGAGATAGAGCGCCTGCGCCAGAGCGTCGAGAAGATGATAAACAAGCCCGTAGCGCTGAGCATTGTTGAGGTTCGCTCGCCGGACACCAACGCCCAGCTCGTGGCCGAGAACATCGCCCAGCAGCTGGAGAAGCGCATAGGCTTCCGCCGCGCGATGAAGAACGCTATCAGCCGCGCAATGCGCCTCGGCGCGCTCGGCATTAAGGTAATGTGCTCCGGCCGTCTCGGCGGCGCCGAAATAGCCAGAGTCGAGCAGTACCACGAGGGCACAATTCCTCTTCAGACCATCCGCGCCGACATCGAGTACGGCTTTGCCGAGGCCGCGACCGTCTACGGCCGCGTCGGTGTCAAGGTCTGGATTTACAAAGGCGAGATACTCAGCCAGACGCTGCGCACCACCCCGCGCACCATGGACATGAGCCGCCGTGATGACCGCCGCAGAGGCGACCGCCGCGGAGACCGCCGTCAGGGCGGACGCGGACGCGGAGGCCGCGACGGCAACCGCGCACAGGGCCGCGGAGGACGCGACGGAGCGCCGCGTCAGGGCGGCCGCACACCAAGGGAAGGAGGCAACGCTTAAATGCTTCTGCCGAAGAGAGTTAAATACCGCCGCCAGCAGCGCGGCCGTATGAAGGGCAAGGCCACCAGAGGCAACACTGTTGTATACGGCGATTACGGCCTCGTTGCCACCGAGCCCTGTTGGATAACCAGCAACCAGATAGAGGCCGCCCGTGTGGCCATGAACCGCTACATGAAGCGCGGCGGTAAGGTCTGGATAAAGATATTCCCCGACAAGCCCGTGACCCAGAAGCCCGCCGAGACCCGCATGGGCTCCGGCAAAGGCTCCCCGGAGTACTGGGTGGCCGTGGTCAAGCCCGGCCGCGTCCTCTTCGAGGTCGGCGGGGTCACTGAAGATGTAGCGCGCGAGGCCATGCGCCTTGCCGGACACAAGCTGCCCTGCAAGACGAAGTTCGTGTCCCGCGAGCCCGATTCCGAGAACGGTGGTGAATGAGATGAAGGCAGCAGAAATACGCAAATTGTCCTCCGCCGAGCTTGAGGCAAAGCTCGCAGAGCTGAAAAAGGACCTGTTCATGCTTCGTATGCAGCACGCTACCAACAACCTCGATAACCCCGTAAAAATCTCCGCAGTACGCCGCGACATAGCCCGCGTAAAGACCGTCCTGCGCGAGAAGCAGAGCTGAGGAGGAAGCCGAGATGAGCGAAACAAGAACTACTTCCCGCAAGACCCGCGTGGGCAAGGTCGTGTCCGACAAGATGGACAAGACGGTCGTTGTCACCGTTGCTGACCGCGTAGCGCACCCGGTCTACAAGAAGATTATAAAGAGAACCTACCGCCTCAAGGCGCACGACGAGATGAACGAGTGCGGCATAGGCGACACCGTAAGAGTCATGGAGACCCGCCCGCTCAGCCGCGACAAGCGCTGGCGCGTGGTGGAAATCATAGAGAAGGCCAAGTAAGGAGGTGCCGGAATGATTCAGGAAGAAACTTATCTGAAGGTTGCCGACAACACCGGCGCCAAGGAAATCAAGTGCATCCGCGTTCTGGGCGGCAGCAAGCGCAAGTACGGCAATATAGGCGACGTCATCGTGGCCTCCGTGCGCAAGGCGGCTCCCGGCGGTCAGGTCAAGAAGGGCGACGTGGTCAAGGCCGTCATCGTCCGCACCAACCGCGGCGTACGCCGTGCAGACGGCACTTACGTTCGTTTTGACGAGAACGCCGCCGTTCTTATCCAGCAGGACAAGAACCCCCGCGGAACACGTATCTTTGGGCCCGTGGCCCGCGAGCTGCGCGACAAGAGCTACATGAAAATCTTGTCCTTGGCTCCCGAAGTCATATAATGGAGGGGCTGAAGTAAGATGAATGTTAGAAAAGACGACAAGGTCATAGTCCTGTCCGGACGCAATAAGGGCAAAGAGGGCAAGGTGCTCAGCGCCGACCCCAAGGCGGGCAAGGTTATTGTTGAGGGCGTGAACGTCTCCTCCAAGCACCGCAAGCCGAAGAACCAGCGCGACCGCGGCGGCATAATCAGGGTCGAGAGCCCCATTTACGCCTGCAAGGTGCAGGTTGTCTGCCCCAAGTGCGGCAAGCCCACCCGCGTGGGTCACGCCGTTAACGACGGCAAGAGCGTCCGCGTCTGCAAAAAATGCGGCGCAAATCTGTGAGAGGAGGGTGAACTGATATGAACAGAATGAAGCAAAAGTATCTGGACGAGGTCGCACCCGCCCTTATGGAAAAGTTCCAGTACAAGTCCACCATGCAGATTCCCCGCCTTGAGAAAATAGTTGTTTCCGTAGGCTGCGGCGACTGCAAGGATAACAGCAAGGCTCTGGACGCGGTTATAAAGGACATCACCGCCATAACCGGCCAGAAGGCCGTTGCAACTCAGGCCAAGAAGAGCGTTGCAAACTTCAAGCTCCGCGAGGGCATGAAGGTCGGCGTTAAGGTCACGCTCCGTCAGGACCGTATGTGGGAGTTCCTTGACCGCCTGTTCAACGTGGCTCTGCCCCGTGTCCGCGACTTCCGCGGCATCTCCGCAGACGCTTTCGACGGACGCGGCAACTACAGCCTCGGCGTTAAGGAGCAGATTATCTTCCCCGAGATAGACTACGACAAGATAGAAAAGCTGCGCGGCATGAACATTGCCGTCACCACGACCGCCCAGACCGACGAGGAAGGCCGCGAGCTGCTGCGACTGCTCGGCGCGCCCTTCGTGACCCGCACCTGAGAGGGAGGAGGATATTAAGCTATGGCAAAGACTTCGATGAAAATCAAGCAGCAGCGTCCGGCAAAGTTCTCCACCCGCCGCTACAACCGCTGCAAAATCTGCGGCCGTCCCCACGCTTACCTGCGCAACTACGGCATTTGCAGAATCTGCTTCCGCAATCTCGCCTACAAGGGCCAGATTCCCGGTGTGAAAAAGGCTTCTTGGTAAAGCCAGCCACCGCGGGGTGACCGCCAGACGGCCGCCCCGCCGCGGCGCGCTTATCGGAACCTTTTCATATATAACCTTTTACCCCGGCGCAAGACGGCGAAAGGCCGTGGGGAATCATGTATTCACTCGGAACCTCGCCGCTTAAACCGCACACAGCGGTAATCTCTGATACAGGAGGAAACACAATGCAGATTACAGACCCAATCGCAGACATGCTGACACGTATCCGCAATGCGGGCACTGCCAGACACGAAACCGTGGACGTTCCTGCCTCCAAGATGAAGAAGGCCATTGCCGAGATTCTTCTTGAAGAGGGCTACATCAAGGGCTATCAGCTCATTGACGACGGCACTCAGGGCGTTATCCACATCACTCTCAAGTACCTGCCCGGCAAGGAGAAGGCCATTCAAGGCCTCCGCCGCGTCAGCAAGCCCGGCCTGCGCGTTTACGCCGGCGCCGACGAGCTGCCCCGCGTCCTCAAGGGACTTGGTATCGCAATCATTTCCACTTCCAAGGGCATTATGACTGACAAGCGCGCTCGTGAGGAGCACGTTGGCGGCGAAGTCCTTGCGTTCGTATGGTAAGGGAGGTTTTAAGATGAGCAGAATCGGAAAAGCCCCCATAGCCATCCCCGCCGGCGTTACCGTCAAGGTTGACGAGAATAACCACGTCACCGTGACCGGCCCCAAGGGAACTCTGGAGCGCAATATAGTGCCCCAGCTGGGCGTTGAGGTGGACGGCGCTGTCGTCCGCGTGACTCGCCCCAACGATGACAAGGAGAACCGCAGCCTCCACGGCCTGAGCCGCACCCTTATCGCCAACATGGTCAAGGGCGTTACGGAAGGTTTCTCCAAGACCCTCGAGGTCAACGGCGTCGGTTACCGCGCCGCCAAGGAGGGCAACGCGCTTGTGCTGAACGTCGGTTTCTCCCACCAAGTGACCGTTCCCGAAATTCCCGGCATTACTATCGACGTGCCCAACGCGAACACCATTGTTATCAACGGCACCGACAAGCAGCTTGTCGGCCAGTTCGCAGCTGACGTGCGCGGCAAGAGACCTCCCGAGCCTTACAAGGGCAAGGGCATCAAGTATGCCGACGAGGTTGTCCGTCACAAGGTCGGCAAGACCGGCGCGAAGTAATAAGGGGAGGTGTGCCTAAATGATAAAAAGACCTAATACAAAGGCTCAGCGCGAAAAGCGCCACGCAAGAGTGCGCAGCAAGATTTCCGGCACTGCCGAGCGTCCCCGCCTCTGCGTTTTCAGGAGCGAAAAGAATATCTACGCCCAAGTTATCGACGACGTGGCCGGAGTAACTCTGGCTTCCGCATCCTCCGTGGAAAAGGACTTTGCCGTTTCCGGCGGAAACAAGGAGGGCGCGCGCCTTGTCGGCAAGACAGTTGCCGAGCGTGCCGTTGCCAAGGGCATCGAGAACGTCGTGTTTGACCGCGGCGGTTATATCTACCACGGCCGCGTACAGGAGCTGGCCGAGGGCGCCCGCGAGGGCGGCCTGAAATTCTGAGGGGAGGAGGAAACGACATGGCATACGAGAGAAACAACAGACGCCGTGAAGAAGAGGCGTCCAGCGAGTTCATCGAGAAGGTGGTTTCCCTGAACCGCGTATCAAAGACCGTCAAGGGCGGCCGTGTGGCTAAGTTCTCCGCACTGTGCGTTGTCGGCGACGGCAAAGGCCGCGTTGGCTACGGCCTCGGCAAGGCCGCCGAAGTCAGCGAGGCAATCCGCAAAGGACTTGAGGACGCCAAAAAGCACCTCGTGAACGTCACTCTGGACGGCAGCACCATTCCCCACGAGGTAATCGGTGTGTTCGGTGCAGGCCGCGTGCTGCTCAAGCCCGCCCCCGAAGGCACCGGCGTTATCGCCGGCGGCGCGGTGCGTGCAGTCATGGAGGCTGCCGGAATCCGCAATATCCGTACAAAGTGCCTGCGCACTAATAATCCCCAGAACGTCGTTGCCGCCACGATGGACGGCCTCGCAAACCTGCGCTCCGCTGAGCAGGTTGCGGCAGTCCGCGGCAAGGCCGTGAACGATATAAAGGCATAAGGAGGGCTTGAACAATGGCAAAACTGCGCATCAAGCTCGTCAAGAGCCTGAACGGACGGCTGGATAAGCACATCGCAACCGCCCAGTCACTGGGACTGCACAAGATTGGCAACGAAACCGTGCAGCCCGATAATCCCCAGACCCGCGGAAAGATAGCCCAGATTGGCTACCTGCTGCAGGTCACAGAAGAAGAATGAAGGAGGGAGCCGAAATGAAACTGAATGAGCTTTCACCCGCAGTGGGCTCCACCCATGAGGCCAAGCGCAAGGGCCGCGGCCACGCAACCGGCAACGGCAAGACCGCAGGCCGCGGACATAAGGGTCAAAAAGCCCGCTCCGGCGGCGGCGTCCGTATAGGATTTGAAGGCGGCCAGATGCCCCTTGCCCGCCGTATACCGAAGAGAGGCTTCAACAACATCTTTGCCAAGCCCCTTGAGAGTGTGAACCTCTCCGCTCTGGAGCGCTTTGAAAACGGCTCCGAGATTGACGTCCACGCCCTTTTGGAAGCGGGCGTGCTGTCCAAGTGCGAGTACGGCTACAAGGTGCTCGGCGCGGGCAACCTGACAAAGAGCCTCACCGTTAAGGCCAATGCCTTCTCCGAGTCGGCCAAGGCGAAAATAGAGGCCGCCGGAGGAAAGGCTGAGGTGGTCTGAGTGCTGCAAACATTGAGAGACGCTTGGAAGATTGATGAGCTGCGCAAGAAAATGCTCTTCACAATATTCATCATTCTTCTTTACAGAGTTGGCAACTCCATTCCGGTGCCGTATGTGGATGTGTCTCTGCTTCAGAACTACTTCACCCAGATTGAAAACACCGTACTTGGTCTTTACAACGTAATGAGCGGCGGCGCGTTCTCCAGCGCCACAATATTCGCGCTGAGCATTCAGCCGTATATCAACGCCAGCATCATTATCCAGCTCCTGTGCATCGCCATTCCCGCCCTTGAGCGCATGGCGAAGGAGGAGGGTCAAGAGGGTAAGAAGAAGATTGAGAAAATCACCCGTTACTCCACTCTGGCTATCGGCCTTCTGCAAGGCTACGCCTACTACTACCTCATCTCCGCGAACAGCCTGCTGTCAGAAAGCGGCGTGTGGCAGGGCATTGTTATAGTCCTCACCTTCACCGCCGGCAGCGTGCTCATCATGTGGATGGGCGAGCAGATTACCGAGTTCGGCATAGGCAACGGTATTTCCATCATACTTTTTGCCTCCATTGTTTCCCGCTTCCCCACCAGCATCATCACTATGGTCTCCAACCTTATGAACGGAACGCTCGCGTGGTGGGCGCTTGTGCTCATGCTGCTGGGCGCGCTGGTAATAATAGTCCTCATCGTCATCGTCAACAGCGCCGAGCGCCGCATACCCGTGCAGTACTCCAAGCGCGTTGTCGGCCGCAAGATGTACGGCGGTCAGTCCACTCATCTGCCCATGAAGGTCAACATGAGCGGCGTTCTGCCCATCATCTTTGCCCAGTCCATAGCGGCTCTGCCCGCCACCATCGGCGCCTTCATCGGCAAGACGGACGGCTGGTTTATGAACCTGTTTGACACGAGCGGACTGTTCTATGCGCTAATCTATTTCCTGCTGATTCTGTTTTTCAGCTATTTCTACTCCACGATACAGTTCAACCCCATCGAGGTCTCCAACAATCTCAGGAAGAACGGCGGCTTCGTCCCCGGCTACCGCCCGGGCAAGCCCACCAGCGATTTCCTTCAGAAGGTTCTGAACAAGGTAACTCTGTTCGGCGCCATATACCTGAGCATCGTTGCCGTCACCCCTTATATAATCAGCCACTTCAGCGATGTTGCCAGCACTTCCGGCATCTCGCTTGGCGGAACATCCATCATCATCGTCGTGGGCGTTGCGCTTGAGACCATTACGGCTCTCGAGAACCAGATGCTCATGCGCCACTACAAGGGATTCCTTGAGTGATTTCGGAGGTAACGAGACGTGAAACTGATTCTTTTGGGCGCACCGGGCGCCGGAAAGGGCACGCAGGCCGAGATACTCAGCGCGCGCTATAACATTCCCACCATCTCCACGGGCAATATCCTGCGCGCCGCCATGAAAAACGGCACCCCCGTGGGACTTCAGGCAAAGCAGTATGTGGAAAGCGGACGTCTGGTGCCGGACGAGGTTATCGTCGGCATCGTGCGCGAGCGCCTTGCCGAGCCGGACTGCGCGGGCGGCTACATTCTTGACGGAATGCCCCGCACCATACCGCAGGCCGAGGCTTTGGAGGCCAACGGCATAGACATAGACCGCGCCGTTTCCATAGAAATCAGCGACGAGACGATTATAGACCGTATGGCCGGTCGCCGCGTCTGCCGCGACTGCGGCGCCAGCTACCATGTCGTCAACAAGCCCCCCAAGACTGATGGCGTCTGCGACGCCTGCGGCGGCGAGCTTGCCATCCGCAGCGACGACGCTCCCGAAACCGTCAAGGCCAGACTGGACGTTTACCACAAGGAGACCGAGCCGCTGAAGGACTTTTACGCCCAGCGCGGCAAGCTCTCGAGCGTGGAGAACCAGCCGAGCATAGAGGCCACCACCAAGGCCATTACGGACGCGCTGGGGCTGTGACAGTATGTCGATCATCGTCAAATCTGACCACCAGATAGACCTGATGCGCAAGGCCGGCCGCTTGGCGGCGGCGGCGCGCTCGCTCGCCGGTCAAATGGTCGAGCCGGGCGTCAGCACTCAGACTATCAACAAAGAGATTTTCCACTTTATCAGGAAATCGGGCGGCCAGCCAACATTCCTCGGCTACGGCGGATTCCCCGCCAGCGCTTGTATTTCCATAAACGACCAAGTCATCCACGGGATACCCGGAACGCGACGCCTTGCGGAGGGCGACATCGTCAGCATTGACGTCGGCGCCACCCTGAACGGCTACGTTGGCGACTGCGCGGCAACCTTCCCCTGCGGAAGCTGCAGCGAGGAGGCAATGCGGCTGATAGCTGTTACAAGGCAGAGCTTTTTCGAGGGCATCAAGAACGCGCGAGCGGGCTGCCGCGTCTCCGATATTTCGGCGGCCGTGCAGGCTCACGCGGAGGCGAACGGCTACTCCGTTGTCCGCGACTATGTCGGACACGGTGTCGGCGCCCAGATGCATGAGGAGCCGGAGGTGCCGAATTTCGGCCGCCCCGGCCACGGCCCGAGGCTTGTCAAGGGCATGACCATCGCGGTCGAGCCCATGATAAACGCCGGAGGCTGGGAGATTAAAGTGCTGCCGGACGGCTGGACCGTCCTCACCGCTGACGGGAGCCTCTCGGCGCACTACGAAAACTCCATCCTTATTACCGACGGTGAGGCCGAAATTCTCACCTTTGCGGACGACATATAAGACGGGGAGGAAAGCGAAAACGTGGCAAAGGATGATATGATCGAGCTGGAGGGCATAGTGCTCGAAGCAATGCCCAACACTCAGTTCAGAGTCAATATCGGAGGCGACCATGAAATACTGGCGCATATCTCCGGCAAGCTAAGAATGAACTATATCAAAATACTCCCCGGTGACAAAGTCACGGTGCAGATTTCCCCATACGACCTGACCCGTGGACGCATCACTTGGAGAAGCAAATAGGAGGAGCACGCAATGAAAGTCAGACCGTCCGTCAAGCCCATGTGCGAAAAGTGCAAGGTCATAAAGCGCAAGGGACGTGTTATGGTAATTTGCCCCAACCCCAAGCATAAGCAGAGACAGGGCTGAAAATTCGTGATAACTGAAAAATAACGAAAGGAATGATTGCTAAACATGGCAAGAATAGCCGGCGTTGACCTGCCGAAGGATAAGCGCATTGAAATCGGCCTCACCTATGTTTACGGCATAGGCCGTTCCAGCGCAAACAAAATACTTGCTGAAACGGGTATCAACCCCGATACTCGCGTTAAGGACCTCACCGAGGAGGACGAGGCCAAGCTGCGCGAGTGCATAGACAAGAACTACACTGTGGAAGGCGACCTGCGCCGCGCAACCGCGCTGGACATTAAGCGCCTTATAGAAATCGGTTCCTACCGCGGCCAGCGCCACCGCCGCAGCCTGCCCGTCCGCGGACAGCGCAGCAAGACGAACGCGCGCACCCGCAAGGGTCCGAAACGCACTATTGCGAACAAGAAGAAGTAAAGGAGGGATATGTAAATGGCTAAAGCAGCAGCTAAAAAGGTTGTGCGCACTCGCCGCAGAGAGCGCAAGAACATCGAGAAGGGTCAGGTGCATATCAGCTCCTCCTTCAACAACACAATGGTGACCATCACCGACACTCAGGGCAACGCCATTTCTTGGGCCTCCGCAGGCGGAATGGGCTTCCGTGGAAGCAAGAAGTCCACCCCCTTCGCCGCCCAGACCGCTGCCGAGACCGCAGCGAAGGCAGCTATGGAGCACGGCCTCAAGACCGTTGAGGTCTTTGTCAAGGGACCCGGCTCCGGACGCGAGGCCGCCATCCGCGCCCTCCAGACCGCAGGGCTTGAGGTGACTATGATTAAGGACGTCACCCCCATTCCCCACAACGGCTGCCGCCCGCCCAAGCGCCGCCGCGTCTGATTTAAGGAGGTAAAAGCAAATGGCAAAGAATATGCAGCCTGTAGCAAAGCGCTGCAAGGCACTCGGAATCTCTCCCGCCGCTATGGGTTACGCCAAGAAGACCACCACGCGCAACCCCAAGGGTCAGATGAGAAGAAAGCAGAGCGAGTATGCCCTGCAGATGAACGAGAAGCAGAAGGTAAAGTTCGTCTACGGTATTCTGGAAAAGCAGTTCCGCCTCTACTACGAAAAGGCCAGCCGTATGCCCGGCCAGACCGGCGAGAACCTGCTCATTCTCATTGAGCGCCGTTTGGACAACGTGGTGTTCCGCACCGGCTTCTGCTCCACCCGCCGCGACGCGCGTCAGGCCGTGAACCACGGTCACTTCACCGTCAACGGCCGCGTGGTGAATATTCCCTCTTACCTTGTAAAGCCCGGCGACGTAATCGCCGTCAAGGAAACCAGCCGCGACAGCGCCAAGTTCAAGGCTGTCAAGGAGGAAGGCGCTTACTGCACCTCTCCCCGCTGGATTGAGACTGATGTCGGCACCCTCACGGCCCGCATCGCCCAGATGCCCGCCAGAGATGATATCGACCTGCCCATTGAAGAGCACCTCATCGTCGAGCTGTACTCCAAGTAAGACATTACACCCTCAATTGGTAAGCTGAACTGAAACGTGCCAAGCACAGAAGTAATAAGGAGGGTATTATTCACACATGATTGAAATCAACAAGCCCCGCATTGAGTGCATCGAAGCCCCCGCCGACGAGTCCTACGGCAAGTACGTTGTGGAGCCTCTTGAGCGCGGCTACGGCACCACCCTTGGCAACGCGCTGCGCAGAGTGCTGCTGTCCTCACTGCCGGGCACCGCAGTAACCTCCATCCGCATTGCCGGCGTGCAGCATGAGTTTTCCACCATCCCCGGAGTGAAAGAGGATGTTACGGAAATTGTGCTGAACGTCAAGAGCATAATCGCCAAGCTGTACAGCGACGGCCCGAAAACCGTTTCCATCGAGGCCTCCGGCGAGGGCGAAGTGACAGCCGGTGACATAAAAGCCGACAGCGAGGTCAAGATAATCAATCCCGACCTCCACATCGCAACTCTCGGTCCCGACGCCTCGCTGAGCATGGAGCTGACATTTTCCCACGGACGCGGCTATGTTTCCGCCGAGCACAACAAGGGCCAGCAGATAGTCATCGGCACAATCCCCGTTGACTCCATCTACACGCCGGTTCTCAAGGTCAACTACACCGTGGAAAACACCCGTGTGGGCAACCAGACGGACTATGACAAGCTGACGATAGAGGTCTGGACGGATAAGACAATATCCGCCAGAGACGCTCTAAGTCTGGGCGCAAAGATTCTCTGCGACCATTTCACCATCTTCACCGACCTGAGCGAGTCTATGGCCGCCCACTCCACCGTTGTGGAAAAGGTCGAGACGCCGCGCGACAAGGTGCTGGAGATGACTATTGAGGAGCTTGACCTCAGCGTCCGCAGCTTCAACTGCCTCAAGAGAGCAAACATAAACACGGTCGAGGACCTTATCAGCAAAACACAAGACGAAATGATTAAGGTTCGCAACCTCGGACGCAAGTCGCTTGAGGAGGTTGAACTCAAGCTCGCTATGATGGGTCTCAGCCTGTCCAACGAGGAAGCGAACAACAACGATACTCAATAAGGAGGAAACACCGACATGTCCGGTAACAGAAAGCTCGGCAAGACCAGCGCCCAGCGCAAGGCCATGCTCCGCCAGCAGGTCACGGATTTTCTGGACAATGGCCGCATGGAGACCACTGTGACTCGCTGCCGCGAAATTGCCCCGATGGCCGAGAAGATGATAACTCTCGGCAAGAAGAAGGACCTTGCCGCTTACCGTCAGGCTCTCGCGTTTATCACGCGCGAGGATGTTGCCAAAAAGGTATTCGACGAGACTGCCGCCAAGTACGCTGAGCGCAGCGGCGGCTATACCCGCATTACCCGCATCGGCCCCCGCCGCGGCGACGCCGCCGAGATGGCCGTTATAGAACTGGTGTGAGCACACACCGCAAAAAGACGCATCCCGCGGCTGCTTACTGCAACCGCGGGTTTCGGTTTTGGGGAGGTTTCATTCGGTGAATGACGAACTGACAAAACAGGATATCGAAAAAATGCAGGCCGAGCTGGACGAGCGCCGTTCAAAGCTCATGCCTGAGCTGATAGAGGAGGTCAAGCGCACCCGCGCCTTCGGCGACCTCAGTGAGAACTACGAATACAAGGCGGCCAAGCAGGCGCAGAACCGCAACAAAAGCCGCATACGCTACCTTGAGCGCATGATAGCCTCCGCCCGCGTCTACGAGGATAAGTCCGGCGCAGACGAGGTGGGGCTGTTCGATTCCGTCGAGCTGTGGCTGCCCGACGACGGCGAGAGCGAAACAGTGCAGGTGGTGACTACAGTTCGCTGTGACCCGCTGAAAGGGCTCATAAGCAAGGAATCTCCGCTCGGAAAGGCCATTTTAGGGCACAAAGTGGGGGAGAGCGTCAACGTACAGCTGGAAAACGGGTACTCCTACACCGCGGAAATACGCTCCGTCGCCAAGGGCAGCGACGACGGCAGCGCGCCGCTGCTGCAATACTGAAAACAGACACGAGGAGGCAAG
This sequence comes from Oscillospiraceae bacterium, assembly GCA_021202845.1. Classification (GTDB taxonomy): domain Bacteria; phylum Bacillota; class Clostridia; order Oscillospirales; family Oscillospiraceae; genus JAJQCF01. Next base: position 21,141 of record JAJQCF010000034.1, on the reverse strand, counting down.
AGCATGGAATACAACAAATCCATTACGGATATGCGCCCGGGCGACGAGGTCGAGGGCTTTTACGTTCTCCGCAGCGCCGCCGTGCGCGTGGCCAACACCGGCAAGCCGTTTCTCAGCGGCTCGCTCGCCGACATCGGCGGCTTTATCGAGTCCGTTGCGTGGGACTACGCCGGCCCCGTGAACGGCGACGACGTGGGCAAGGTCGTAAAAATTCGCGGACGCGTCGGCTCCTACCGCGGAGGCCCGCAGCTGATAATAGACCGCCTGCGCCTTGCGGGAGAGCGCGACAGCTACGACGTGGGCAGGCTCGTGAAGTGCGCGCCCATAGACCGCGAGGAGACCATGCGCGGGCTGCGTGAGCTGCTGGAGAGCATAGACGATGCCGACTACCGCGCCGTCGCGCTGCTGGCGCTGGAGCGCAGGGGAGAGGTGCTGCAGAGCATACCCGCGGCCAAGAGCTTCCACCACGGCTTTCTGGGCGGACTGCTGATGCACACGGCGAATATGCTGCGTATAGCGGACTTCCTCGCGGGAATGTACGCGGAGACAGTTGACCGCGGCCTGCTGCTGACAGGCACGCTGCTGCACGACATCGCCAAGTACCGTGAGTTCCGCTTTTCGGAGCTGGGGCTTGTGGCGGAGTACAGCAACGAGGGGCACCTTTTAGGCCACATCTTCATGGGCGCGCTGGAGGCCTCTGAGCTATGCCGCGAGCTCGGCGTGCCGGAGCAAAAGGCCGTGCTGCTGGAGCACCTTGTCCTCTCCCACCACGGCGAACCCGACTTCGGCTCCGCCATAGTCCCCATGTGCGCCGAAGCGGAATTGCTGTCCCTGATAGACCGCATAGACAGCCGCATGGAAATATACAGCGAAGAGCTCGCCAAAGTCAAACCCAACCACTTCTCCGAACGCATCTACGCGCTGGATAAGAAGATTTTTAATCACTGCGAGTTATTTTAAGGGTTTATTTTTCTTGATGTAACTTTTCGTAAATTATAGAAAAAGCGCTTGATATATCAGCGCTTTTTCTATTTTACTTGTTATATCTTTTTATGTCTTAAAATTCGGTTTATCAGCTTATTTTAAGTTGAGCCGTGCGACTTTTGTGCGACTTTTTTGCTGACACGGGTTTACAGCGCTGTAAAAAATTCCCCCTACCATTCGCAAACGGTAGGAGGAATCCGCATTGAAAATTAAAATTCGCTCAGAGCGGCTTGCACTGAATCGTTGTTCCAGCGCTCAGCCATTGCCACAATGCTCGCAACATCGGAATCAGGGTGAAGCTCAGAGCTGTAGTAACGCGACGCACCGCAAAGGTTGTTCCACGCCTCCAGCGTTGTCGTATCGCCCCGCGCATTATGCGCAATCAAGTTAAGCTGTCGAAGCGTTGCGGGGTCTTTTTCGTCGGCTGCAAGCCGCTCCGCCGTGGCTCCGCAAAGGCGCAGCATTGTCCGATTGCCAGAGTATTTTTCGGCCAAAGCTGCGACGTCGGCTGCGGTTGCTACGCCACTGTTCAAAAGAGTGACCGCGTTACTGTCAACTGCGGCGGGGTCAAGCACATTGTCAGCGGCAATTTCTGCTTTTAGCTGCTCTGTCAACTGGTCGCGGATTCCCCAAAATGTCGGCCACGCCTCGCGCTGCACATTTTTTAGATTGTCTTTTGCTCGTTGATAGTCACCCTCGCCCCTGTATTTAATGCCGCGGTTTTTCTCGGCCTGTTTGTAAAGCGCCAACGCCGCGTTGGTTTTCTCGGCCGCCTCCGCAAAAGCACGGTTTAATTTTATTGCATAGCTGCTGTATTTACTCACTTGTATATTTTCCTTTCAATCAATTTTTTCTTGAATATGCGCTTTTATAAAGCTCAATCCAGCGCGGCAGCTCCATTATAACGCACCACGCCGAGCGGTTACGTCTCCAAAAAATGGCGGGAATGCCGTCATCGAATCGCGTGGAATCGGCGTCGGCTTGTTTCAGCCAATCGGACAAGCGCGCAGTTTCACACCGTTTGACCTCAATGTGAACATTTTTCAGGCCGATAATGTCAGGTACGCTTCCAAAATTTAGCGGCGGAGCCGCTCGGACGTTTTCAAAACCGTAGCTGCGCAAAATGCCAGCAAGTTCCAATTCGGCTTTTCTGCCTTTTGCCTGTGAACTTTTACCCAAAATAACCTCCATTCGTTAAAATCGCTAAATGCCCTCTGTAACGCGCCAAAATCGCTTGTAACCGCTTTTCGGTTTTTAGTATGTAACTATAGCCGCAAACACACAAAACCGAACACAAGCAAATCTGACGCGTCATAGAGCAAATCAAGCCGTTAGCACCGTAAAAATTACGGCCGCAAGCACCGCTGATTTTGCGGCAAAACGTCAGCTTTTTAATGTTTCCGCAAAATGACAGCTATGTATCACGTTCGCCGCTCAAAACGGCGTATACAGATGCCATGCGCCGCCGCTCTTTATTCCAATCAATATTTTCAGGCGGAGCGGCCGCGGATTCTGCGCTTTTGCTCTCAAACCATTTGTTATTAACCCATTTGCGATAGAAACATTGCCAGTTTGCTATTGGCGTTTGATTAGAGCCGTTTTTCCAGCCGAGGCCCGCGTAATGATTGAAAAACTGCTCGCTGTCATCTGGCAAGTTTTCTCTATCGGCAAAAGTCCTCACCTCATTAACGCTACTCGGCGGCGGGAGAGTCTCCAGCGGCGCAGCCGCCGCGGAGCCTGTGTTGTTTTGTTCTGTGTTGCTCTTGCGTTGTAGTTGTGTTGAGTTGTTTTGATGTTGAGCTGTAGTTGAGTTGGTATCAAATGATGTCGTTTGATAATCAAAATCATCATTTGATGTCATTTGATAGGTGATGTCAGGCTCGGGCGCCGTCGTATTCTGCCAATCATCACGCGATAGCGGCTTGCGCCCGTGTCGCCTTTCTTCACGCGTGTACGCGCCGTAACCCTTGTTCTTGCATTTCCCTTGATAGTTTTCGGCGTCTTTGTCGATACGCGGTTGCAGCATAGCCCAAACAAGGTCAAGTTTTTCGTTTTCAGCAAAGTCAGGAGCTACTGCATTTTCGGCGTAATTCAGAATGCTTTTGAAAAGCGCGCCCGCGGAGGCGTCGTCCAGTTTTTCAATTACAGGACGAATATCAAAATATAACAACACACCACTCCTCTGCGCCATTGTCAGCCCTCCGAGCGGCTCAGCCGCGAACACGTTGCCTCAACCGCGGCCAGCGTCGCACGAATGTTTTTGAGACGGGCAGCAAGGCTTATACAGTACTCCGCAAGCTCCAAGGTGTCGGCGGCCAGAAAATAACCCGCCGAGCCATTAGCACCGCTTGCACAAATTGGAAAACCCTTGCGCCGTAACCGTTCAACTTCAAGACTTATCGCGCGCTTGCGTGTTCCGAGCATTTTCGCGAGCTGCGCCGCGGTCAAAGCGTTTTTTGCGCCAATTCCGAGATAGTCAAGTAAAATGGAATCATCTGTTTCTTGACTTTTTCGGAAATCAAGCGTACAATCATCGTGGAGTATAAAGCTATCGATAACTAATGGATAGGAAGGATTCTCCGTCTCTGCTGTAATGCCAGTCGCAGCAGAGACATTTTCGTTTTTGGGGCTCATTCGCCGCTCACCTCCGTCTCCAAGTCAAGCATTGCAAGCAGTTTTGGCACGTTTACCAAATACTTGCAGCCACTTTTTACGTGGGGGATTTTTCCGTCAATGCAGCCCGTGCGAATGAAGTTGCGCGATAGCCCTGTGACCGCCGCTGTGGCATTGATTGACATAAATGGTACGGTGGTTTGTCTGTATTCTGCCATGTAGAATACCTCCAAAAATTAGTGTTAGTAATTTCTTACTACAGCTCCATTCTATCAACTGTTTGGATAGCTATCAATACCTTTTCAGGGCTGTTAACAAAAAATTTACAACCTTAGTTTTCTGAATTTCTTGTGCAATCTAAATTCTGAAACTATTCATAATCAATCAAAAGTTTGATTAAACGGGGGTCTTTTAATTTTTGTAAATTTTTTAGATTTAGTTTTTTAATTTTGCGAATTATATTTACAGTTATTACTTTTTATACTTTCCACTTGCCTTTCACATCTTGATGTGGTATGCTATAGGTATCATCAGCCAAATGAAGGGATTATATTGGCAAGCATTAAGAAAACTACTGACAGCCGCGGCGCTGTGGTTTACAAAGTTCAAGCCTCCAGCCACGGCAAGCGCGTAACAAAATCTTGGAGGCCAGAACCGAGCTGGAGCGCCAAAACAACAGAACGTGAGCTGGCGAAATTTGCCGCCAATCTCGAAAATGAGCTTGCGGCGGGCACATTGCAAACCCGCGGGGAGAAAATCGAAGCCGCGAAAATAGCAGCCGCCGAGGCCGCAAAAGTCAAAACCTTTGAGCAATACGCAAACGGCGTGTTTATGCCCTCAAAGGCTTTAGTCCTTGCAGAAAACACTCGACTAAGCTATCAGCTGTTTTTAGACCTCCACATTTTGCCGGTGCTTGGAGATTTCGCCTTGCCCGAAATAAACTCCGCTATGATAGGAAAGCTGCTTCTTGATTTTCAACGGAATCATGCTTATTCCAGCACTCTTAAATTTTACGTTCTTCTAAGCAGCGTTTTCAAAATGGCGTATTTGAATGACGTCATTGAAAATAATCCCATGCTGAAAGTACCGAGGCCGCAGCCGAAGCGCGGCGAAAAAACAAAATCAGAGCCGACATCGTACAGCGTTAGGGAAGTGCAATATATTTTCAAATGCTTGGAAAACGAGCCGCTAAAATGGCGCTGCTTTATTCATGTGCTTGCTGATAGTGGCATGCGGCGCGGCGAGGCCGCCGCGCTCATGTGGCAAGACATCGACTTCAAAAACAGCACTATCGAAATTTCCAAAAACCTCCAATACTCCGAGAATAAAGGCGGCGTGTATATCACCGTTCCAAAAAGCGGAAAAGGCCGTGTTGTTGACATTGGTTTTGAAACACTGTCTTTGTTGCGTCAGCTCCGCTTGGAACAATCAGAGCGAGCAATCAGCGCGTTTTGCTTTACGAGGGGTTTTGACGCGCAGCCGATGTCGCCGCAAAATGTTTCGGCGTATTTCCGAAAATTCGGTGAAAAGTATAATGTTAAAAATTTCCATCCTCATGCACTGCGGCACACTTGCGCAAGCATTTCGCTTCTTGGCGGCGGGGACGTTACTTCTGTTTCTCGGCGGCTCGGCCATTCCAACGTGTCTATTACCCTGAATACTTACAGTCATGTAAATTTTGACGATATACGCAACGCTGGAAACGTTTTGCGCGCTGCTCTCGATAAAGCCGAGGGCGAATGATAAAGCACTGGCAAACGTGCCAGCGCTTAAATTCAAAGCGAATGTGCGACTTTTTGTGCGACTTTTTGTTGTCGGCGGTTTTCCTCCAAAATGCCAAAAACCCTGAAAGCATTGTAATTACAAGAGATTTTAGCTATTAGCTTATCAGAAAACGAATAAATTTTACATAACTGCGAGGAATGAGAAAATAAAGTATATAAAGAGAGCGGGCGGCTGGGTGTTGCAGCTGCCCGCTCTTTTGTGTTTAGCGTTCAGGCGTTTAGAATTGTCATAAATTCCTCGCCGGTTATTGTTTCCTTTTCGTAGAGATACTGCGATATTTCGTCTAACTTTTCGCGGTTTTCCGTTAGGATTTGTATTGCCTTTTCGTGCTGCTTTTTCACTAACTCTATCACTTGCCGGTCTATTTCCGCTTGGCTCTGGGGCGAGCAGGCGAGGGAGGTGTCGCCGCCGAGATATTGGTTCGTTACCGTCTCCATCGCCACCATGTCGAAGTCGCCGCTCATGCCGTAACGGGTTATCATGGCGCGGGCGAGCTTTGTCGCCTGCTCAATGTCGTTCGCCGCGCCGGTGGATATGGTGCCGAACTTGACCTCCTCCGCCGCGCGGCCGCCGGTGAGCGTGGCAATCTTGTTTTCCAGCTCTTCTTTTATCATCAGGTAGTGGTTGCCCTCCTCCACCTGCATGGTGTAGCCCAGCGCGCCGGAGGTGCGGGGGATTATCGTAATTTTTTGCACCGGCGCGGAGTTTGTCTGCCGTGCGGCGACGAGGGCGTGGCCGACCTCGTGGTAGGCGACCATCCACTTTTCGCGGTCGGTGAGTATGGCGTTTTTCTTCTGGTAGCCGGCTATGACGACCTCCACGCTCTCCTCCATGTCGGACTGCGTGGCGAAGCTGCGGCCGTCGCGCACGGCGCGCAGAGCGGCCTCGTTGACGATGTTGGCGAGCTCCGCGCCGGAGGCGCCCGAGGCCATGCGCGCGACCTTGCTGAAGTCCACGTCGTCGGCTATGCGTATCTTCTTGGCGTGGACGCGCAGTATGGCTTCGCGCCCCTGCAAATCCGGCAGCTCCACCGGCACGCGGCGGTCAAAGCGTCCCGGGCGCGTCAGCGCGGGGTCAAGCGACTCAGGGCGGTTCGTGGCCGCGAGAATGATAACGCCCGTGTTGTCCTCGAAGCCGTCCATTTCCGTCAAGAGCTGGTTCAGCGTCTGTTCGCGCTCGTCGTTGCCGCCCAGCTGGCCGTCGCGCTTTTTGCCTATGGCGTCAATCTCGTCGATGAACACTATGCACGGCGCTTTCTCCTTGGCCTGACGGAACAAGTCGCGCACCTTAGACGCGCCCATGCCGACGAACATCTCCACAAACTCAGAGCCGGATATGGAGAAAAACGGCACGTTAGATTCGCCTGCAACGGCCTTGGCCAGCATGGTCTTGCCCGTGCCCGGAGGGCCGACAAGCAGTATGCCCTTGGGCATGGAAGCGCCGATTTCCTTGTACTTCGTGGGGTTGTGCAGGTAGTCCACAATCTCCGTAAGGTTTTCCTTGGCCTCTTCCTCGCCCGCCACGTCGGAGAACCTGATGCCGTCCGTGGACTGCACGTAGACCTTGGCGTTGGACTTGCCCATGCCGAACGTCATGGCGCTGCCGCCGCCGCCGGCTTTGTTCAGGAGCTTTTTGTACATTACCTGACCGATTGCCACAAAAATGATGAGCGGCAGGAACCACATCAGAAGGGTTACAAGCGTGGAGGTCTGCTCAATCTCCTCGCCGGAGAAGGACACTCCTGCGTCCAGCAGGCGCGAGGTCAGGTCGGGGTCGCCGACCATTGCGGTCTTGTAAACGGCGGTTTCCTCCGTGTCGGTGAACATTATAAGGTTGCCTGCTCCTGAATCTCCACGCGGCCTACCTCGCCGTTGCCGAGCATGGACACAAACGTGCCGTAGTCCACTTCAATAATCTGGTTTTGACTCACCCAAGGCACAACCAGCATATTGAACAGCATCAGCGCGAGCAGCACGGCGACGTAGTAGAATATCAGCGGTTTTCTCGGTTTTTTCACTTCGTTCATGTTCGGTTTCTCCTTTTCTCAAAAGTTTTGTGTATGCTTTGCGCCTCACCCGAGGGCGGAGACGCACCTTTCCGCAAGCAGCCACAGCACGCCGAAGGCTTCGCGTATGTAGCTGTTGACAGTTATGTACCACATTCGGGCGGTCATGCTCGCCGACACGGGTATCATGCCGTCGCCGTCCCAGTAGAGCGAGGCGCGGTAGAGGTGGTAGTCGGCGGTGACAACGGCAATGCTGCCGTCGGGGTCGATGCCGTTTGCGGTCAAAAGCGCCTTGGAATAGGCTATGTTCTGCGCGGTGGAGGCGGACTGCTCTTCCAGCCATATTCTCTCCGCGTCCACGCCGCGGGCAATGAGCCAGTCAGCCATGCAGCGCGCCTCGGTTATGTCCTCGCCGTCGCCCTGACCGCCGGACACTATGACGGGTACGTCGGGCTTGTCCGCAATATAATTCAGCGCGGCTTCAAGCCGCACGGTCAGGCTCAGCGAGGGTGTCGTTCCGTAAACTCCCGCGCCGAGAACAATGACCGCGTCGGGCTCGGCCGCGCTGTCGGTGTGTCCGTATGAAATTACTTTTATCTCAGCCGCGCCAAGGGCGGCAAAGGCCGCCGCCGCGAGCAGGATTATTGCCCGCCGCGCCCATTTTTTCGGCCAGAGCAGACCGCAGAGCGCCAGTGCAGGCGCCGCGGCCAGCAGCAGGGCGCCCGTGAAGCGCATGGGTGTCGGCATCATTGCCGCACCTGCCAGAGCACAGAGCGCCGCCGCTATTAGCCACCTGAGCATACGTCTCATTCGCTGAGTGTCTCCCACTGACGGTACAGCTCCTCGCACTCCGCCTCCAGCGCCTCGCGCTCCGCGGCCAGCTCCAGCAGCTTTTTGTAGTCGCTGGCGGCCTCGCTCTCGCGCTCGCCCAGCTCGGCAAGGGCGGTCTCCGTTTTTTCTATGGCGCGCTCTAACTTTGCAAGCTGCTTTTCGCGCGCCTTGGCGTTCGGCTTTTTCGGCGGCGGCGCGGCAGCCTCCTGCTTGGGACGGCTGCGCTCCGCGGCGCGCACGGCGGCACGGCGGCTCTGCCAGTCGCTGAACTCCGTGAACGAGCCGCGGAAGTCCGTGATTTTCCCGCCGCTTAGGTACCAGATGCGCGTGGCGAACTTCTCGATAAACCAGCGGTCATGGCTGACGAACAGCAGCGCTTGGTCGTAGTCGCTCACCGCGTCCTCAATCCACTCGCGCGAGGCTATGTCCAAATGGTTCGTGGGCTCGTCGAGTATCAAAAGGTTCGTCTCGCGGCGCATGAGCATACAAAGGCGCAGTCGGCTCTGCTCGCCGCCGGAGAGCGCGCCCACGGGACGGAACACGTCCTCGCCGCGGAAGCTGAACGCGGCAAGGCGGTCGCGGGCCTCCTGCGGAGAGCATTTTTCCGACCAGAGCATGGTGTCGTAGAGCGAACGCGAGGGCACGTCGAAGCGGATTATCTGCGGCAGGTAGCTGACGTGGACAGAGGGGCCGCGGTATATGCGCCCACCGTCGGGGTGCTCCTCGCCCATGATGAGGCGCAGCAGCGTCGTTTTGCCCGCGCCGTTATCGCCGATGAGGGCAATGCGCTCGCCGCCCTCCACCAGCAAGTCAACGCCGGAAAACAGCTCCCTGCCGCCATAGGACTTGCTGACGTCCTCCAAAACCAGCACCTCGTCGCCGGAAAACTCGCCGGAGGCAAAGCGCGCCTTGAGCTGCCGCTCCGTGCGCGGCTTTTCCACGGTTTGCAGCTTTTCTATGCGCTTTTCCATAGAAAAAGCCCGCTTATGGAGCTTGTCGCTGCCCATGAACGCCCAGAGGTGCATATCCTGCGCGGCCTTGGTGAGCTGGTCTATTTTTGCCTGATTTTTCTCGTAAATGCGCAGCTGCTCCTCGAACCGGCGCTGACGCTCGGTGACGAAGAAGCTGTAGTTTCCCGCGTAGAAGTCCGCCTTGCCGTCTTTTATTTCGATTATTCTCTGCGCCGTGCGGTCAAGGAACCAGCGGTCGTGCGAAATGGCGAGCACGGTGCCGCGGAAGTGCAGAATGTAGTCCTCAAGCCACTGCACGGCGCGCAAATCGAGGTGGTTCGTCGGCTCGTCCAGCAGCAGAATGTCTGTGTCCTCAAGAATGAGCCGCGCAAGGTTCACGCGGGTCTTCTCCCCGCCGGAGAGACTGTCAAAGCGCTGCGCGCGCATTTCCTCGTTTATTTCCAGACCGTTGGCCACGCGGGCGCGCTCGAAGTCCGTGTCGTATCCGCCGAGACGCTGGAAGTCCGCGGAAAGGCGGTCATACTCGCCAAGCACGCTCTCGTCACCGGCGGACATGGCGCGCTCCAGCTCCGCCATGCGGCGGCCTATAGAGCGCACGCGCTCATGCGCCGTTTTGAGCACGTCCTCGGCGGTGTACTCCGGCGGGTAGACGGGAATTTGCGACACAACGCCGAGACGCTTGCCGCGCGCGATAAATATCTCGCCCGCGTCCTTTTGAATTTCGCCGGTCAGCAGGCGGAACAGCGTGGTCTTGCCTCCGCCGTTTTTGCCGAGTATGCCGACGTGCTCGCCCTCCTGAACGTCAAAGCTCAGTCCGGCGAGTATGTCAACTCCGTCCGAATATGCTTTTTTTAAGTCTTTTACGGAAATATCTATCATCGCATATAAGTCTCGGTTTGCGGGGGCGTTTTAACGCAAACGCTTCAGCCTATGGCGGCGGCAGTCTTGGCCGCGAGGCGGGCGTTATTGTAAACGAGCTGGATGTTGCTGTCCAGACTGTCGCCGCCGGTCAGCTCCTTCACGCGCGCAAGCAGGAACGGCGTGACGAGCTTGCCGTGGACGCCCTGCTCGGCGGCCTCGCGCACGGCTTGGTCAATGGCGGCGTTTATAACGTCGGCGGGCATGGAGTATTCCTCGGGAATGGGGTTGCCGACCAGCATACCGCCCTTGCAGCCCAGAGCGCGCTGCGCCTTGAATATGGCGGCCAGCTCCTCCGGCGAGTCGGCGCGCGCGTCCACGCCGAAGCCGCTGGAGCGGGTGTAGAACGCGGGCAGCTCGTCCGTGCCGTAGCCGATGACGGGTACGCCCTTTGTTTCCAGATACTCCAGCGTCAGGCCGATGTCCAAAATGCTCTTGGCACCGGCGCAGATAACCATAACGGGGGTCTGCGCCAGCTCCTCAAGGTCGGCGGAGATGTCCATTGTCGTCTCCGCGCCGCGGTGTACGCCGCCGATGCCGCCGGTGGCAAACACTTTTATGCCCGCCATCTGTGCAATCATCATGGTGGTGGTGACGGTGGTTGCGCCGTCGCCGCCGCGGGCTATTATAACGGGCAAGTCGCGGCGGCTGGCCTTGGTTATCTCCATGCCGCGGCTGCCGAGATATTCAATCTCCTCCGCGCTCAGTCCCGCCTTGCAGCGGCCGCCTATAACGGCTATAGTCGCGGGCGTTGCACCGTTTTCGCGTATGACACGCTCAACCTCAAGTGCGGTCTCCACGTTCTGCGGATAGGGCATTCCGTGGGAAATTATTGTGCTCTCCAGCGCCACAACGGGCTTGCCCGCGGCCAGCGCTGCGGCCACCTCGGGCGCTATGTCAAGATAATTGTTCAGTTCGCTCATTCGTCTTTTCCTCCTGAGTTGTAAGTTTCCAGCCTCCGCTGCACGGCCTCAAGGCTCATGGCGGGGTTTATTGTCTCCGCGCACTCCACGGCCAGTGCGCCCGCGGCAAGGGCAAAGCGCGCGGAAGCCTCCGCGTCCAGCCCGTCAGTGTAGGCGCGGCAGAGCGCGGCCATGAATGCATCGCCGCCGCCCGTGGCGTTCACGAGCGCGCAGGGCATGGCGGGCACGGTGAAGCTCCTGCTCTCCGCGGCCACGGCCAGTCCGACCGCTCCCGCGGTGACGTAGGCGCGGCGTACACCGGCGGCGTGCAGCGCGGCGGCGGCGCGCAGGGGGTCAGCCTCGCCTGTCAGCGTCCGCGCCTCCAAGCCGTTGGGCTTCACGGCGTAGAGCTTATCAAGATGCGGCGCGAGCGCGGGCGCCTTGGCCGCAGAGACGGGGTCGGCGAAAATAGGCGCGCTCACGCGCGAGGCAATGCGCTCTATGGTGTCGGCGCGCAGGTTGCCGTCGATGACAATCAGCTCCGCGCCGCAGAGCATATCCAGCTGCGCGTCAATGAGCTCCGGCGTTATGCTCTCGGCGATGGACATATCCGATACCGCCAGACGCATATCGCCGTCGGGGCCGGATATAAACATATAGCAGCCGTTGCTCCCGCCCCTTACGCGCGCCGAGCCGCTTATGTCCAGCCCCAGCGCGGCGCAGCTGTCGTCAATGTCGCGCTCAAAGCGGTCGTCCGCTATGGCGGTCAGCAGCTTCACGTCCATGCCCAGCAGGCGCATGTTGTGCGCAATGTTGCGCCCCACGCCGCCCATTGAGCAGCGTATTTCGCCCGGGTTGGAGTCGCGCTCCGTCAGCGGACGGAACGAGCGACCCCACAAATCTATATTTATACAGCCGACAACAACGGCGTAGCCCATGCTCAAATCTCTCCAAGAAACACAATGTTACGCACGATGAGGCGCGTAACATTGCATACAGTGTGTTTAAGTGTGGTGTAAGCTATCTCCGCGCGCTCAGGCCAGAGCGGTGGTGATGATGGCCATTTTGTAGACCTCTTCGGCGTTGCAGCCGCGGCTGAGGTCGTTGATGGGCGCGTTCAAGCCGAGCAGTATGGGGCCGTAAGCGGCGAAACCGCCGAGGCGGGCGGCAATCTTGTAGCCGATGTTGCCGGAGGTGACGTCGGGGAAGATGAAAGTGTTGGCCTGTCCGGCGACCTGAGAGCCGGGGAACTTGCGCTGGCCGACCTCGGGGTTGACGGCGGCGTCGAACTGCATCTCGCCGTCCACGGGGACGTCCATGACTTCCTTGGCCTTGGCAACGGCGTTCTGCACCTTGGTGACCTCGTCGTCCTTGGCGGAGCCCTTGGTGGAGAAGCTCAGGAAAGCGACCTTGGGGTCGATGCCGAATATCTTGGCGCACTTGGCGGTCTCCTGCGCAATCTCAACAAGGTTGTCCTCGGTGGGGTGGATGTTGATGGCGCAGTCGCCCATAGCCAGCAGCTCGCCTTCGCGCTCCATAATGAAGCAGGAGCTGACGATGGTGTTGCCGGGCTTGGTCTTGATGAGCTGGAGCGCGGGGCGCACGGTGTCCGCGGTGGAGTAGGTTGCGCCGCCCAGCAGAGCGTCGGCCACGCCCATCTTGACGAGCATGGTGCCGAAGTAGTTGCCCTTGAGCAGGTTCTTGCGGCAGTCCTCGGGAGTCATTTTGCCCTTGCGCAGCTCGACCATTTTCTCCACCATAGCGTCCATGCCGTCATAGGTGGCGGGGTCGATAATCTGTGCGCCGTCGATGCAGTAGCCGCCGGCCTGAGCCGCAGCCTTGACCTCGGCCTCGCTGCCCACGAGGACAACGCCCATGAGGTCCTCCTTGAGCAGTCTGGCAGCGGCGTCCAGAATACGCGCGTCGGGACCCTCGGTAAAGACGATGGTCTTGCGGTCAGCCTTGAGCATTGCAGTCAGCTTGTCAAACATATGTAATTGCCTCCAATTATAATTGTTTTGTGGACTATACGAATACTTTATCACTTTTGCCCCAAAAGTCAAGATGCTTTTTAAATTGTAATGAATGTTTACTGAAAATTCATGAGTACAATAGCGCTTTGCGAAGCAATTCCTGCGGTGTGATGTGAGGAGTCGGTTTGCTTAACCCGATGCCGGACACGTCACGTTTTGAAATATGAGTTTGTGGATTAAAATTACTCCCGAATAAAAAATTCATTTAAAGGCTTGACAAGCGGCGGCATCTGGGCTATAATATTTTTCGCGTTTGGCGGCATAGCTCAGTTGGCTAGAGCATACGGTTCATACCCGTAGTGTCCCCGGTTCAAATCCAGGTGCCGCTACCACCAGCCGGGGCGGGCAACAGCCCGCCCTGAGCATTAGGCCCGTTGGTCAAGCGGTTAAGACACCGCCCTTTCACGGCGGTAACATGGGTTCGATTCCCGTACGGGTCACCAAATACGGAGGCTTAGCTCAGCTGGTTAGAGCGCACGCCTCACACGCGTGAGGTCGACAGTTCGAGTCTGTCAGTCTCCACCAAAACTCCCTCGAAAAGCGGTACCGAGGGAGTTCTTGTATTTTGCCGGCGTGTTTCTCCGTAACCCGTGAAAAAATGCTTGACTTTGGCGTAAATTGGTGTATAATATTTTAGCCTGTCCTTGGCGGACGGGTTATTATCCTTGCCCCTATTGGGAAATCAGGGGCCATTTGTCCAGAAGGAGGTGCTCAAAGTGGCAAAATCTACTGAAAAGTACGAGGCAATGTTCATCCTCAACCCCAGCCTTACGGAGGAGGAGACCGCCGCCCTCGTAGAAAAGTTCAAAACACTTGTTGAGTCCAACGGTACGCTCGATGAAATTGAGGAGATGGGCAAGCGCAAGCTCGCTTACGAAATCAATTACCTCACCGAGGGCTACTACGTGCTCGTCAAGTTCACCAGTGGGCCGGAGTTCCCGGCTGAGCTGGACCGCATATTCGGCATTACCGACGGTGTGATTCGCTCTCTCATCACTCTCCGCGGCGAGTAAGGGAGGAAACGCAAGAATGCTCAACCACATCGTTATCATGGGTCGCCTGACCCGTGACCCCGAGCTTCGCTACACCCAGTCGCAGATTCCCGTTGCCAGCTTCACGCTGGCCGTTGACCGCGATTATGGCGGACGCGACACCGAGCGCCAGACCGACTTCATTGATGTTGTCGCGTGGCGTTCAACAGGCGAGTTTGTTTCAAAGTATTTCTTCAAGGGCAGCATGGCCGTTGTTTCCGGCAGGCTCCAGATACGTGACTGGACCGACCGCGAGGGCAACAAGCGCCGCAACGCCGAAGTTGTTGCCGACAACGTATACTTTGGCGAGAGCAAACGCCGCGACGGCGACGCTCCCAGAACGGACTACCGCTCCGGTGCCCAGCGCTCCGAGGCGGGCGGGTTCACCCCCGCGCCGTCAGGCTCCGCCTTTTCCGAGCTGTCCGACACGGACGGCGATTTGCCGTTTTGAACTTTTTTAACTGAAGGAGGTAATCAGCCTTGGCTTACGATAAGAACAACAAAAATCGCAGACGCAGAAAGGTCTGCCAGTTCTGCGTGGATAAGTGCACATACGTGGACTACAAGGACACGGCGCGCCTGCGCCGCTATCTCTCCGAGCGCGGCAAGATTCTGCCCCGCCGCGCCACCGGCACCTGCGCCATGCACCAGCGCCAGCTCAGCTTGGCTATCAAGCGCTCCCGCCAGATAGCTCTCCTGCCCTACGTGGTAGACTGAGCGCCGCGCAGAATAATAAAGCAAAACCGCACCGCAAGGCTTTAGCCTCCGGTGCGGTTTTGTTTTGCCCGTAATCATTCAATATATCTATATTATATATTGAAAACATTCATTTGACGTATGCATAGCGCTGATTTATAATATATCCATACTCAAAAGCGACTATGAGTATTGGGAGGAAATAATAATGCAGAAAGAGTTCAGAGCGGCCTGCCGCGGCTGCCACGGCGGCTGCGTACATATACTCACCGTGGAAAACGGGCGCGTGGTGCGTGTGCGCCCCGACCCCGAAGCTCCGCTGAACCAAGGCCACGCCTGCCCCAAGGGCATTTCTATAATAGAGCAGATGTACCACCCCGACCGCCTGCTGCACCCCATGAAACGCATCGGGCCGCGCGGCAGCGGCAAGTGGGAGCAAATTTCGTGGGACGAGGCGCTGGACACCATTGCCGCGCGCCTCGGCGAGCTGAGCGAAAAGTACGGCGCCGAGTGCATCTCCGCCATAACGGGTACGGGTCGGCACCTTGTGCCCTACCTCTGGCGCTTCACGTGCGCGCTGGGCACGCCAAACATCACGTCTGCCGGCGCGCTCATCTGCCTCGGACCGCGCAAGAACGCGGGCTTTTCCTCCTCCGGCACCTACGGCTGCGTGGACTACTACGGCGAGACGCGCCCCAAGTGCATTGTCGTCTGGGGCGCGAACCCGACGACCAGCGGTGCTGACGGCGAGCTGCAGTGGCACCCGCGCCGCTGCGCGCAGGAGGGTACGAAGCTCATCGTCATCGACCCGCAGTACACCGAGGCCGCCCGACACGCGGAGCTTTGGCTGCGTCTGCGCCCGGGCACGGACGGCGCACTGGCGCTGGGGCTTATAAACGTAATCATCTCCGAGGACTTATACGACCACGAGTTTGTGGAAAAGTGGACATACGGTTTTGAACAGCTGCGCGAGCGCTGCGCCGCCTTCACGCCGGACAGAGTGGAGCGCACGACGTGGATTCCCAAGGAGCAGCTCTACGCGGCGGCGCGCATGATGGCGCGGGAGACGCCGATGTCGCTGGAGTGGGGCTGCGCCGTTGACCAGTGCTTCAACTCCACCCAGACCTGCCGCGCAATTTATATGCTGCCCGCGCTGCTTGGCAGCTACGATGTGCCGGGCGGCTTTGTGGAGAGCAAGCACATTGTGCCCACGAAGCGCGACCCCATAAAGCCCAGCGACAAGCTGATAAACGACTATCCCTGCCGCTACCTCAAGCCCTACGCCCACCCGCACGAGGTGCTGGACGCCATACGCATGGAGCGGCCTTATAAAATCCGCGCAATGCTGTCGTTTGCCAACAACGCGCTCATATCCCTGCCCGACAGCAAGAGAGTGTGCGGCAGCTTGGAGGAGCTGGAGTTTTTCGTCTGCATGGACGTTTTTATGACGCCCACGGCGGAGCTGGCGGACATAGTGCTGCCGGCCGCGCTTTGGCCGGAGGTCAACTGCGTTTTCACCATGCCGGAGTTCGCCGAGCACACCATACTCTGCCAACAAAAGGTTGTGCAGGTGGGCGAGTGCCGCAGCGACGAGGAGGTGTTCATCGGCATCTGCCGCCGCATGGGGCTGGACTACGGCGCGGAGAGCCAGACGGAGCTGCTGGACGCGGAGCTGGCGGAAATGAGCACGCGTTTTCCGGAGCTGAAGGGCATGACGTTCGACAAGCTCAGCCGTCTGGGTTACTACACGCCGGAGCGCACCTACCGCAACTATGAAAAGCGCGGCGGCTTTCCCACGCCGACGGGCAAGTTTGAGTTCTACTCCAAGGAGCTGGAGGAGTGCGGCGGCGACCCGCTGCCGGACTGGATAGAGCCGCCGATAACGCCCGTCAGCCGCCCCGACTTGAAGCGTGAGTTCCCCTATATTCTCACAACCGGCGGCCGCAGACAGCAGTATTTTATATCCAACAACCGCCAAATAGTCTCGCTGCGGCGTATGTACCCGTTCCCGCTGGTGCGTATGCACCCTGCCACTGCCGCCAAGCACGGCATTGCCGAGGGCGACTGGGTGTATATCCGCACATTCCGCGGGCGCATTACGCAAAAGGCCAAGTTAGAGCCGGACATGGACGAGCGCGTCATCAACTGCGACTTCGGCTGGTGGTACCCCGAGGCGGGCGCGCCCGACTACGGCTGGACGGAGTCCAACGCCAACATTCTCACCAGCTGCGACAACGGCTGCGACGGCTACATGGGCTCCTACCAGCTGCGCACGCTGCTGTGTACGATATACAAGAATAACGACTGCCATATTGAGGAGCGCTACTACGCCTCCAAGCTCTATTCCCCGCCCGCGCCGGACTTCTCCTCGCCCAGCGTGGAGATTGACCGCAGCCGCTGTGAGCTCTGCGGAGAGTGCGTGCGCACCTGCCGCGACGTGCAGGGCATAGGCGTTCTGGAAATTGTCACGGTGAACGGCGAGACGCTTGTGCGCACCAAGCGCGGCGGTATGCTGGAGAGCGGCTGCGTCGGCTGCGGACAGTGCCGCGCGGCCTGCGCCTACGGCGCACTGAAAATAAAGTCCGACATAGAGCGCTTCCAGTCTGCCGCGGCCGACCCCGAGACAATGGTGGTCGTGCAGATTGCGCCCTCCGTGCGCGTGGGGCTGGGCGGACAGCTGGGCTTCGCGCAGGGCGAGAACGCGCTGCCGTACATAGTCGGCGCTCTGCGGCAGCTGGGCGCGGACAGGGTGCTGGACACCGTGGTCAGCGCCGACCTCACGGTTATTGAGGAGTCAAACGAATTTCTTGACCGTCTGCAAAACGGCGGACGGCTGCCGCTGCTGACAAGCTGCTGCCCCGCATGGGTCAAGTTCTGCGAGGAGAAGTACCCAGAATTGGCGGCAAACATCTCCACCTGCCGCTCCCCGCAGCAGATGCTGGGCGCGGTGCTTCAGGAGTGGTACGCCGACCCCGCGCACGGTGACGGGCGGCGCGTGGTGTCCGTGTCGATAATGCCCTGCACGGCGAAGAAGGCGGAAATACTGCGCAGCGAGTCCATGACGCACGGCAGGCAGGACGTGAACATAGCCCTCACGACCTCGGAGCTGATAGAGATGATGCGCACTGCCGGACTGACGCGCGAGAATTGCCCGACCTCGGCGGCGGACGACCCCTTTGCCCTCGGCTCCGGCGGCGGCACGCTGTTCGGCGCGACCGGCGGCGTGACGGAAGCGGTGCTGCGCTACCTCTCGCCCAAGCTGGGCTTCAAGGACTTTAGCTGGATTGAGCGCAGCGGCGTGCGCGGCAGCAGCGGCATAAAGACCGCCTCTGTCGAGTTTGCAGGCGGGCGGGTGAGCATAGCCGTCGTCAGCGGACTTGCCAACGCCGCGCGCGTGCTGGAGCAGGTGAAGTCCGGCAAAGCGAGCTACGACCTGATAGAAGTCATGGCCTGCCCGGGCGGCTGCGTTATGGGCGGCGGACAGGTTGCCGACAGCTATGAAACCCTGCGCAGCCGCGATGAGCGCAGCGACGGACTTTATCACATCGACAGTGTGAGCGTTGTCGCCGCCTCCCAGCAAAACACCCAAGCGGAAATGCTATATGCCACCGTCCTCAAAGGCCGCGAGCACGAGCTGCTGCACCGCAACCTTTCCGAGTGCCGCGCCGAGAGCGCCTGATAAATACGATATTTCTCTATTTTCATTTCTTTCCTATCCCCCTATTGCGCGGGCGCTCTCGGGCGCCTGTGCAAATTTTTATATTCGATTGACGGCAAACAAGCAGAGCGGTATAATAAAACAAGTAACCAAGGCGGAGGTGCAGACTGTGGATTTTCAGTACGGAAGCGTCGAAACGGAATATTTGAAAAGCCGGGACAAGACCTTGGGCGCGGTGATTGACGCGGTCGGGCACGTCAGCCGCACGGTGGACACGGACCTGTTCTCCGCAGTCGTTCACCAAATTATCGGTCAACAAATCTCCACCAAAGCGCTGACCACCGTGTGGGGGCGTATGTGCGCGGAGCTTGGCGAGGTGACTGCCGACACCGTTCTCACCGTCGGCGCAGACGCGCTTCAGTCGTGCGGCATCACGTTCCGCAAGGCGGAGTACATAACCGACTTCGCGCGCAAGGTGCAAAGCGGAGAATTTGATTTGCAAAAAATACCGACCATGTCGGACGCGGAGGCCATCTCCGAGTTAGTGAAGCTCAGTGGTATCGGCGTTTGGACGGCGGAGATGATTCTGCTTTTTTGCCTCCAGCGCCCCGACGTTTTCAGCTTTGACGACTTGGCAATACAGCGCGGCCTGCGCATGGTCTACCACCACAGAGCGATAAGCCGTGAGCTTTTTGAAAAATACCGCAGGCGCTACAGCCCGTATTGCAGCGTTGCCAGCCTGTATCTCTGGGCGGTCGCGGGCGGCGCGGTCGAGGGCATGAGGGATTACGCCCCGAAAACAGCGAAAACGCGAAAAAAAGTAAATTAATTATAAAACGAAAAGGGAGACAGCTATGCAGTACACCTGTCGTTACGCCTCGCCGCTTGGCGGGATTTTGCTGGCGGCGGACGAGGTCGGCCTCACGGGGCTGTGGTTCGAGGGACAAAAATATTTTGCCAAGCTCTTGGATAAAGAGCGTGAGGAGAGGGAGACGCCCTGTCTCGCCGAGGCCGCGCGCTGGCTGGACATCTACTTTGCGGGCCGTGAGCCGGACTTCGACGTGCCGTTGCACTTCATGGGTACGGCCTTCCAAAACGAGGTCTGGGGCATACTGCGCACCATTCCCTACGGCAAGACCATGACCTACGGCGAAATTGCCAAACAGATTGCGGAGCGCCGCGGTTTGGCGCGTATGTCCGCGCAGGCCGTCGGCGGCGCGGTCGGGCACAACGAAATCTCCATTATCGTGCCCTGCCACCGAGTTGTGGGCACAAGCGGTAGTCTGACCGGCTACGCGGGCGGCATTGACAAAAAAATTAAGCTGCTGACGCTGGAAAAGGCGGATATGCGCTCGCTTTTCGTGCCGAAGAAAGGTACGGCGCTATGAAAACAGAAACTCGCAGCCTCGGGCTTGTCGCCGCCGAGGGGATAATCTCAAATTTGCTGCTTGGCAGCCTGTTCGTCTGGTCTGTGCTGCGCAACCCTTTTTTAGAGTTTTTCCCTGACTGGACAGAGGGAATGCTCTCGTTTATCTTCGGCATACACAATCTCTTTACCTGCGCGGGAATCATACTTTCAGGCCAACTGCTCAAAAGGATGAGTACGCGAAAGCTCTATGGACTGTTTGCGCTGCTGGTTGCGTTCGGTATGGGCGGCTTTGCGCTTCTGCCGGTTCAGTATCCCCGCTTCAGCTTTGCGTTGGCATTTATATTTTTCTGCGTGTTCGCCGCCACCGGCATCGGAATCGGCATAGGCACGGTGCAGTCGAGCACAATCCCGTGGTTCCCGCGCCGCAGCGGGACTATCTCCGGCGCGCTCTACATGGCGCTCGGGACGTCGTCTGTGCTGCTCGCCGCCGCGGCGGAGCGGCTGCTGCCCGCGGTGGGCGTGAAATATGTATTTCCTGTATTCGGCGCGGTCATACTGGCGGTCGCGGCGCTGGTGCTTTGCGACCCGCGGAGCATGACGCCGCCGCTGACGACAGAAACGGCAGGCAGCGGCGAAGGGCAGTCGCCGCGTGAGATGCTGCGCTCCGGCACGTTCAGGCGGCTGCTTATCTG
The DNA here is from genome assembly GCA_021202845.1 of Oscillospiraceae bacterium. Taxonomy (GTDB): domain Bacteria; phylum Bacillota; class Clostridia; order Oscillospirales; family Oscillospiraceae; genus JAJQCF01. Next base: position 653 of record JAJQCF010000034.1, on the reverse strand, counting down.
GAACGTAGCTCTGCGCACAGCGGGGCTCACGCTGCTGGACCACAACGCGAGCATGGCGGAGTTTTACGGCGGCGCGGTACTGGTGTCCATGCTCATTGCGCCGGCCAACGGGCTGGGCTCCATTGCTGTCGGCGCGGCGTTTGACCGCTTGGGCAGGCGGAGAATATTTATCTCCGCGGCATTTCTTATGCTCATTGCCGGTGCGCTGCTGTGCTTTGGCACGGTAAACGGCCTCTTCACGCTCATATTCTGCGGCCTGCTGCTGGGCGGCTTCGCCTACGGCGGCTCAAGCAGCACCTACGCGGCCTCTGTCAAGAACTGCTTCGGCTCGAAATACTATACGCAGAACTTTGCCGTTTCCAACATCGCAATGGGCTGCGCCGCGCTGCTGGAATCAGTCTCCGGCACCCTCCTCGACGCCAGCGGCACATATACGTCGGTCATGCTGATGGTAACAGCGCTGGCCGCAATAGCCCTAACCTGCGCCCTGACAGAGCGCGCGGAGTAGCGAAGGGCTGTACAAACATTTATAATAGAATCCCAAACCGTTCATTACCCCGCGGAGCGCGGGTGCGAAAAAAATGCAGTCGGATAGCCTCCGGCTGCATTTTTTGTTTTCTCTCCTATTTTATTATCTTCACATAGTCCACCTT
>JAJQCF010000031.1:84247-243548 GCA_021202845.1 Oscillospiraceae bacterium | reverse complement strand
ATCACCACCGGCACGAGCGACACCACGTTCTCGCCCGACGATGCCTGCACACGCGCACAGGTTGTAACCTTCCTGTATCGCTACGACTCAACAAAATAAGTAAAGTTCTTATCTCAAATCTTTCCCTACAAGGGCGCCCGCTTCGGCGGGCGTTCCTTTTTATATGTCAGACAGCAAAAAAGCGGGGCTGCGCACGGCAGTCCCGCTGATATGTTCGGTTTTTGCGCGGAAAGTCAGACCTCGCTGTAATTTCCGAGGAAATAGAACCGCTCGCAGATGTGCTCCAAGCTCTCCAGCATGGGCAGCACGTTGCCCTCGGTCACGTTGCCCTGAATCTCGAAGAAGAACATGAACTCGAAGTCGTGGCCGACAATGGGGCAGCTCTCCAACTTGATTACGTTCATCTCCAGCGCGGCGAACTTGGAAAGCACCTCGTAGAGCGCGCCGGGCTTGTGCTGGGTGGCGAGAATGAGCGTTATGCGGTCGGCGCCCGGGTAGATGACCGGCTTGCGGCTGATGCAGATGAAGCGCGTGTAGTTGTTGTCGCTGTTCTGAATCTCGCTGTTGACGGGCACGAGGCCGTACAGCTTGCCGCAGGCGTGGGAGGATATGGAGGCAATGGGCGCGGTGCTGTGCGCAACCTTCTCCGCGGCTGCGGCGGTGTTGGCGCAGGGGATAATCTTCACGCGGTTGCCCAGCGTTTTCAGATACTCGCTGCACTGGCCGATGGCCTGCTCGTGGGAGTAAATCTCCGTAATGTCCTCCAACTTCACGTCGGGGCGGGTCATAAGCTCGTGGCGTATGCAAAGGCGCGTGGAGCGCACAATGTTGACGTTTTTGTGCTGCAAGAGCGAGTATGTCTCGCGCACAGAGCCGTTGGAGCTGTTCTCTATGGGCAGAATGCCGTACTGGCAAAGTCCGCTGATAACGGCGTCACAGACGCCCTCGAAGGTCTTGAAGAAAACCGGCGTGCCGCGCGGGAACATATGCTCCGCGGCGAGCTGGGAGTAAGCGCCCTCCACGCCCTGCACGGCAATCATGCCGCTCTGGGGGAACGGACCGGGCTTTTCCGCCAGCGCCAGCTCCACGCGGTCGCGCACCTTGCTGCCGGTGGCGCAGAGCTTGTCCTGATACGCCTTCGAGACCTCGAAAAGCGTGGTGAAAAAGCGGTGGACATACGGCTCAAGCTCTCCGCTGTCCTCCATAGCGGCGGCAAGTATCTCCCGCTCGCGCTTTTTGCTCTCCACGGGCAGACTGTCGCGCGCCTTGACCGCGGCGATGTCCTTGCACAGCGCCATGCGCTCTTTGAAAAGCGGCAGAAGCTGGGCGTCTATAACGTCAATTTTATCTCTTAGTTCCTGTAATTCCATGAACTGGCCTCCATTTCTGTATCAAATTTATGCTAACACCGGATTGCTCCGCTGTCAAGGAAAATTATTTATAACTTGTATTATTTTGCGCCCGCCTTACTCATCGGCGTCCTTGTAGAGCTTCATGTAATCGTCGTAGCTCACCATGCGGTCGATGATGCCGTCGGGGGTAATCTCGATTATGCGGTTGGCCACGGTCTGGGTGAGCTGGTGGTCGTGGCTCGTGAAGATTATGTTGTAAGGGAAAGCCACAAGGCCGTTGTTGAGCGCGGCGATGCTCTCAAGGTCGAGGTGGTTCGTCGGCTGGTCGAGCATGAGCACACTGCGTCCCTCCAGCATCATCTTGCTCAGCATACAGCGCACCTTTTCGCCGCCGGAGAGCACCTTGACGCTCTTGTAAACCTCGTCGCCGGAGAACAGCATACGCCCGAGGAACGTGCGCAGGTAGCTCTCGCGCTTATCTGTGGAAAACTGGCGCATCCAGTCTATCAGGTTCTCGTCGTGACCGGCGAAGTAGCTCTCGTGGTCCTTGGGGAAGTAGGACTGCGTTGTGGAAACGCCCCACTTGACGCTGCCCTCGTCCGGCTCAAGCTCGCCGGCAAGAATTTTGAACAGCGTGGTTATGGCAATCTCGTTGGCGCCGATTATGGCAATCTTGTCCTCGCGCCCCATGATAAAGCTGACATTGTTCAGCACCTTGACGCCGTCCACGGTCTTGCTCACGCCCTCGACGAACAGCCTGTCCTTGCCCGGCTCGCGCTCGCACTTGAAGCCGACCCACGGGTAGCGCCGCGAGGAGGCGGGCATTTCCTCAACCGTCAGCTTTTCCAGCAGCTTGCGGCGGCTCGTGGCTTGACGCGACTTGGACTTGTTGGCGGAAAAGCGCTGTATGAAGCTCTGCAGTTCCTCAATCTTCTGCTGCGCGGCCTTGTTCTGGTCCTTAATCAGCTTCTGCATGAGCTGGCTGGACTCATACCAGAAGTCGTAGTTGCCGACGTACATCTTAATCTTGCCGTAGTCGATATCGACGATGTGCGTGCAGACGTTGTTCAAAAAGTAGCGGTCATGCGAGACAACCAGCACCGTGCCGTCGTAGTCCATGAGGAAGTCCTCCAGCCAGACGACGGAGGCGAGGTCGAGGTTGTTTGTCGGCTCGTCTAACAGTATGATGTCCGGCGCGCCGAACAGCGCCTGCGCCAGCAGCACCTTGACCTTGAGCCGCGGGTCCATTGCCGACATCAGCGTGTCGTGGTGCTCCGGCGAAACGCCCAGACCCTGAAGTATGCGCGAGGCGTCGCTCTCCGCCTCCCAGCCGCCCAGCTCTGCGAACTGTTCTTCCAGCTCCGCCGCGCGCAGGCCGTCGGCGTCGGTGAAGTCCTCCTTTTCGTAAATGGCGTCCTTCTCCTTGCCGCACTCGTAGAGCTTGGGGTTGCCCATTATCACGGTGTCCATAACGGTGTACTCGTCGTACATCGTCTGGTTCTGTTTGAGCACGCTCATGCGCGCCTTGGGGTCGATGCTCACATTGCCGCTGGTGTAGTCCTCCTCGCCGGAGAGTATGCGCAGAAACGTGGACTTGCCCGCGCCGTTCGCGCCGATAATGCCATAGCAGTTCCCGCGCTCGAACTTGAGGTCAACATGGGAGTACAGCACCTGCCCGCCAAACTGCAGGCTCATGTTTTCAACAGTTATCATATATTCAGCTCCTGAATCGCAAATTTCACATCCGCGGCAGAGGAGAGCCGCAAACTATAATAGTATATCATAAATCCCGCCGGTTTTGAACCCCTTAATTACGCTATTTTTGATGTGCGCAAGGCATGAGAAAAGGGACTATGTCTCCATAGTCCCCCAAAGACGGGCTCCGGCCGGAGCGTCACTCCCGGCATCTCTTTTGCCCATTACATAAGGTATGCGGCGCATGGGAACGCATTTTCCACCTTAAAGCCCTTTCTTTATCCTATGATAAGTATAGCAGAATTATTACCGCTTGTAAAGTTTATTGATATTCTATTAACTCTCACCTACAGCCCCATGAGGAACAGGTTCGTGTCCGTGCAGAAGTTGGCGAGGCTGTAGCACACAAGCACGCTGTCTATGTCGTTCTCCTCGATGTACTCGGCAATGCTCAGGCGGTAGTAGCGGAGGTCAACAATGTGGATTTCCGAGAAATTGTTCAGCATAAAGGGGCTCAGGCTGTCCATGTAGGAGTCGCGGATTATGAGAATTGAGGGCGCGTCCCGTACCTCCGTCTCAATGGTCAGCAGGGGAGTGTTGCCGCCATAGAAGTAGGAGTATTTGTCCTTGACGGTCAGGTAGCTCTCGTCATACAGCGCGCCTGCCGCCGCCTCGCCGCCGGAGTAGTTGGTGACGACCGCGCCGCCCTGTTCGGCGTAGACGGTTATGCTGTCCGGCTCGACCCACGTGAAGCCGGAGGCGGAGTAACTGGTGCCGCAGAACTCCTCCGTGACGGTGCGCGGGGTGTAGTCGCTCAATGGCGTGGGTTCAAGTCCCATAGCCGCGCAAATCTCGGCGTAAGCGTAGTAAGCGCCGAGGGTCGTCCAGTGGTGGTCGGTGCGGTAGAATATGTCCTCGTCGGCGTGCGCGGCGAGCGCGGAGCAGATGTCAACCGTTTCCGCGGAGACGGCGGAGTATATGCCGTCGATAATCTCGCTTTGACTGTCGTTGGCGGCGCCGTAGGGGAGCGCGTCCGCCCAAATCTCCGCCGCGGTGGGCACGAGCGCAAGAAAAACGGGGACATCGACGTTGCCGCACAGCGCGTTGACGGCGCTCGCGGCCGTGTCCAGCTTTGCGCTCTCCGGCGCGGTAAATGGCTCGATGAGCGTGTCGCCGCCGCAGAGGAATATGCCGTTATTCTGCCCCTTGCCCGCGGCCAGCTCGGAGGCGGCCTTGGCGGTTATCCAGCCGTCGCGCAACGGGAACTGGTCGGTAACGTATTCTTCAAAGTCCTGCGTAAACTCGCCGCTGGCCAGCGCTTCAAGGCTGAACGAGGGTGCGGAGGCCAGATAGCGGTTCTCCTGCTGCGAAAAATCGCGCTTCGGCAGAAGCAAAAACAGCAGCAGACCCGCGCCGATGAAGGCGGCGAATATCACGGTTTGCATTATTTGAGAGGTTCTTGACATGGTCCGCTCCTTCAAAATCGGAAGTACAAAAACGGGTTGTAGGTTGCGTCAACAAGGTAGGCCGTGGAGAGCAGCAGCACCAGCGCCGTCAGAACGGGCGCGGCGGCCGACTTCACGCGCGGCGGGAGCTTGGCGAATATCCTGCTGCCGAGCGGCGTGGCGGCGGCTATGGCGACAATAAACGTCACGGCGTAGCTGCGCAGATAAAATATGTCATCCGCGCAGGCCGTGCCGGAGCCGAAGCCCAGCATAGCCCCGCAGTAGGCGGCGGCCTCCGGCAGACTGTCCAGCTGGAACAGCACCCAGCCGAACACCGCGGCCAGCAGCGTGTAAATATGACCCAGCACAGGCGCGCACTCCAGCCTCCGCAGCAAAAACGCCTTTTCAATAATGAGCAGCAGCGCGTAGTAAAGGCCCCAGAGCAGGAACGTCCAGTTCGCGCCGTGCCAGAAGCCCGTCAGCGTCCAGACAACAAGAATATTCACCAGCTGCCGCGCCCGCCCACAGCGGTTGCCGCCGAGCGGGATATAGACATAGTCGCGGAACCAGCTGCCGAGGCTGATGTGCCAGCGCCGCCAGAACTCGGTCACGCTGCGGGAGAGGTAGGGGTAGCTGAAGTTTTCCGCAAACTCGAAGCCCAGCATTCTGCCGAGGCCGATAGCCATGTCGGAGTAGCCGGAGAAGTCAAAGTAAATTTGCAGCGTGAACGCTGAAATCCCCAGCCACGCGCCGAGCGTCGTCAGGGCGGGGGAGGCGGAGTAAATATCCCAGAGCAGGCCGATGTTGTTGGCAATCAGCACCTTTTTTCCCAGACCGATGACAAAGCGCCGCACGCCGGACGAGAACTTTTCCACATCGCAGACGCGGCTGCGCAGTTGGTCGTCTATGTCCTTGTAGCGCACGATTGGCCCCGCGATGAGCTGGGGAAACAGCGCGACATAGGTGCCGAAGCTGACGAAATTGCGCTGCGGCCGCGCGTCGCCGCGGTAGACGTCAATGGGGTAGCTCATGCACTGGAACGTGTAGAACGATATGCCAATCGGCAGCGCCAGCCCCAGCGGGGCTATGCTGACGCCCGGCAGGAGGCTCAGCGTTTCGGCAAAGAGGTCATAGTACTTGAAAAAGCCGAGCAGGGCGATGTTCAGTACAATGCAGACCGCCAGCGCGGCCTTGCTTTTGTTTTGACTGACCTCCCGCAGTCTCCCCACGGCCAGACCCGCGGCGTAGTTCATGGCGATTGAGGCCAGCATGAGGAAAACATACACCGGCTCTCCCCAGCCGTAGAATATGAGATTTACAATAAAAAGCCATAAATTTCTCCACTTTGCGGGGAAAATATAATATATTAACAGTACAACAGGCAGGTAGAGAAATATAAATATCAGACTGGAAAAAACCATAAAAGGCCTTCCTTTGCAGAGAGAATTTTAAGCGTCATGGTCGTCGTGACCGCCGTCCTCCGTCGTGGGCTTATTGGGAGAAAAACCGGCCAAGGGGTTTGCCAGCGCCGCCGTGCGCAGCTCCGAGCTGTCAACATGGGTGTAAATCTGCGTCGTGTTCAGGTGTTCGTGACCCAGCACCTCCTGCAGCGTGCGCACGTCAACCCCGTTTTGCAGCATGAGCGTGGCGGCGGTGTGGCGCAGCTTATGCGCGGAGTATTTTTCGGAGTCCAGTCCGGCGGCGGCGAGGCTCTTTTTCACCATTGCGTGTACGGCCTCGCGGCTCATGCGCGCGCGGCGGTTGGAGAGAAAGAGCGCCGGCTCTCCGTCAGCCTCTATGTCGTCGCGCACGGCCAAGTAGTCGTTGAGCGCGGCGGAGGTGGCGTCGTTTAAGTACACAACCCGTTCCTTGCCGCCCTTGCCGTGGATACGCAGGTTGTCCCCGCGTACGTCGGAGCGGTTGAGCCCGACAATCTCGGAAATTCGCAGTCCGCAGTTGAGGAAAATGCAGATTATGCAGTAATCTCTGGCCTTGTTGCGCGTGTTTATCGACTCTAAAAGCCGCTTGCTCTCGTCCAGCGTCAGGTACTTCGGCAGCGAGCGCGGCACCTTGGGCGCGTCCAAGTCCTTAACGGGGTTTTCCGTAATCAGCTTGGCCTTGGCCGTGAGGTACTTGTAAAAGCTCTTTATCGTCGCCAGCTTGCGCGCCCTCGTGGCAGGGGAGAGACCGTATTCGCTGCAGCGGCTGCGCTTGCTCTTCACGCGGTCGCGGCTCAGGTAGCTGAGGAAGTCATAGACCTCCGTTGCCGTCACGGTGCGCACAAACTCCAAATCGATGTCGGAGATATCAATGTCCTCAAAGTCCGTCCCGTCGCCGACCAGCCCGCGGTCTAACTTCAAAAAGCGAAAAAAGGTGCGCATATCCAGCAGATACTCGTCCACCGTCTCCTGCGAGTGCCCCTTGATAGTCTCGTGGTAGGAGAGAAAGTCGCGCAAAATTTTCGGTATGCCGTTGTTGCTCATGTAATCGCCTCAAAAGATTTTGTTTAATTTATTCTACATGACCCCGCGCCGGGTGTCAACCAAAACCTTTTGACCTCCGCAGATAAATCAAAAGCACTCGCACGGCCTTAATTTTTCAGGAAATTTATCTTGTATCTGTTTGAAAATCTGATATAATACAATATAGAAGGAAGTGACCGCGATGACGGAGCCTAAGCGAGAAATCAAGGACAGCATCTTCACTTTTATGTTCAAGCAGCCGGAGTACACAAAGGCGCTGTATCTCCAGCTACACCCTGAGGACACGGATGTAAAGGAAGAGGACTTCAAGCTGGTGACGCTGGAGAACGTAATGGTCATCGGGCAGTACAACGACTTGGGCATACAAGTGAGAGATAAACTTATCTTCCTTGTCGAAGCGCAGTCCACGTTCTCCGAAAATATTCCGCTGCGTATGCTAATGTACCTTGCTTCAACTTATAAGGAGTACGTAACGGAGCACAAGCTGTCGCTTTACCGAGAAAAGCCGGTATCAATACCTAAGCCGGAATTGTACGTTGTCTACACCGGCGATAAGCAGGACGTGCCGGACACGCTCAAGCTCTCCGATCTTTACGGAGGCGACGGTTCGGCGGAGATAACGGTCAAGGTGCTGGTAGACGACGGCTCGGGAGATATTTTGGACCAGTACATTGAGTTCAGCAAAATTTTCGATAAGCAGGCAAAGACATACGGCCACAATAAACGGGCTTTGGACGAGGCAATAAAAATAAGCACAGAACGAGGCATACTGAAATCGTTCTTGGAATCGCGGCAAAAGGAGGTCACTGACATTATGACGACATTATTTGAGCAGCAACGGATTTGGGATATTGAACTGCACAATATAGCGCGGGAGTGCAGAGAGGAAGGCCTACAGCAAGGATTGCAACAAGGCAAGCTGCAAGGAGCTAAAGAGGGTGTGGAGCTGCTAATTAAGCAAATGCTCAAAAACGCTGCACCTGAGGACATTGCCGCCTTAACCGGCATACCTCTGGACGAGGTTAAACGTCTGGAGGGGGAGTAACGCAACCGCACAGAGGGCTGCACCTATAGCCACGGTGCAGCCCTCAAAAAGAAAATGAAAAAAACTATTGACAAAAGTCATAATTCTGGTATAATCATAAATGCTGTTGAAAACAAGGCAGCGCGAAAAGGGAATATGCGAGAGTGCTGGAACAGGTAGACAGGCACGTTTGAGGGGCGTGTGTCAACTGACGTGGGAGTTCAAGTCTCCTCTCTCGCACCAACAAGTAATCCGAACCGAGTTTCGACACGGTTTGGATTATTTGTTATGTTAGATATTTTTTATACGCGAGGGGCGATATTTTGACTATTTTTGATGCAGGGCAATGCGACATTGCCGTTATCGGAGCGGGACACGCGGGCATTGAGGCGGCGCTGGCGGCGGCGCGGCTCGGCGCGGACACCATTGTTTTCTCCGTCAACTTGGACGCCGTGGGCAATATGCCCTGCAACCCCGCGATTGGCGGCACGGGCAAGGGTCACCTTGTGCGCGAGATTGACGCCCTCGGCGGCGAAATGGCCAAGGCTGCCGACGCGGCGTGTATTCAGTACCGTATGCTCAACCGCGGCAAGGGTCCCGCCGTACACTCCCTGCGCGCTCAGGCCGACCGCCGCCGCTACCAAGAGGTGATGAAGCTCACTCTGGAGCGGCAGGAGAACCTGCGCGTGCGTCAGGCGGAGATTGTGGACATCGGCGTAAAGAACGGCGCCGTCTGCTCCGTTACCACGGCCACGGGCGCGCGCTTTGGCTGCCGCGCGGTTGTTGTCGCCACCGGCACATATCTGCACGGGCGGACGATAACTGGTGAGTGCGTGCGCGACAGCGGTCCCGACGGCCTTGCTCCCGCGGGTCCTCTGGCTGAGCGTCTGCGGGAAATGGGTCTGTCCCTCCGCCGCTTCAAAACCGGCACTCCGCCGCGCGTCAACGCCCGCAGCATAGATTTTTCGCGTATGTCGCTGCAAGCCGGCGACGAGGAGCCGGAACCGTTTTCTTTTTCCACCGACCCCGCAAAACTGCGTAACCTCGCCGTGTGCTACCTGACATACACAAACGAGCGCACGCATGAGATAATCCGCGCCAACCTCGACCGCAGCCCGCTCTACTCCGGCGTTATCGAGGGCGTGGGTCCGCGCTACTGTCCGAGCATTGAGACAAAAATTATGACATTCCCCGATAAGCCGCGCCACCAGCTGTTTATAGAGCCAATGGGGCTGAACACGGAGGAGATGTACGTACAGGGCTTTTCCTCGAGTATGCCGGAGGAAGTGCAGTTAGCGGCGCTGCACACCATTGCGGGACTGGAGCGCGCCGAGGTCACACGCCCCGCCTACGCCATTGAGTACGACTGCGTTGACCCGACGGAGCTGCTGCCGACGCTGGAAACGAAAAAAATATCCGGTCTCTACGGCGCGGGGCAGTTCAACGGCTCCAGCGGCTACGAGGAGGCCGCAGCGCAGGGGCTAATTGCGGGCATAAACGCCGCGCTTAAGCTCTCCGGCCGCGAGCCGCTGGTGCTGCGCCGCTCGGACGGCTACATCGGCACGCTCATTGACGACCTCGTGACAAAGGGCACGGACGAGCCGTACCGTATGATGACCTCGCGCACCGAGTACCGTCTGCTGCTGCGTCAGGACAACGCGGATAAGCGCCTCGCGGCCATAGGCTGCCGCGTGGGGCTGGTGCCGGAGGAGAGGCTGCGGGAGGTGGAGCGGAAGTACGCGCAGGTGGAGGCGGAACTCGCTCGCCTCGAGCACACGGGGCTTGCGCCATCCGAGGAGCTGAACGCCGTACTGACCGAGCGCGGCACCGCGCCGGTAACGGACGGAGCGACGCTGGCGGAGCTGATACGCCGACCGCAGATAGGCTACGCCGACCTCGCGCCCTTCGACCCCGAGCGCCCCGCGCTGCCGCGGCAGGTGAGCGAGCAGGTGGAGATTGAATTGAAATACGCGGGTTACATACGCCGACAGCTGCGGCAGGTGGAGGAATTTTCACGCATGGAGGAGCGCCGTCTGCCGGAGGACATAGACTACTCCGCCATAACCGGCCTGCGTTTGGAGGCACGGCAAAAGCTCAGCCGTGTCCGCCCCGTCAGTTTAGGCCAAGCCGGCCGCATCTCCGGCGTCTCGCCCGCCGACTTAGCCGCCCTCATGGTGTGGCTGAGCATGGGAAAAAACGGCCGTTCAGGCTGTTAAAAACCCTGTGGAAAACATGTGCATAACCTGTTGAAAAGCTGTTGATAACTGCTTGCCGACATTTTACAGGTCGATTTTCTTGTAATTTAACGCAAACTTCCCCTTGACAATTCGCGCGTTTTCACGTAATCGTAAGTACAGATAAGTCAGCCGACCGCAAAAATTAAAGCGAACGGCAGAAAACGAGGGGAAAATTAGTGCTTATGAAAATATTTCGGCAGAAAGCGCGGGAAAACCGAAAGAAACTGAAATCTTTTTGCGCGGCGGCTTGGCTGCGCTTGACAAAAATCATATACTTTTCAACAGCTCAACATATGGAAAGTATGTTCTGCCTGCGTAAAATCAAAAATGCCGCTTGTTACGCCTGCTTCGGAGATTTTACAGCGTTCGTCCGCTCACATAAAGCGCGGCGCTTTTCAATCAATAAATTACCAAAAACGAAGAACGCCGAGCGAAAACCTAAGCCTAACCTTATAAAAATAAAACTAAGACTATAACTATAGATAAAGCTAAAACTATAACTAAAACTAAAGCTATAGCTATAAGTAAATAAATCACTCGGATAAAACTATACGCTCCGACTTAAATCGGTGCTTAGTTTAGAAGCCGCACATTGACCGGCTTCATAACAGCCTACGGTGGGGGAGGATAAGCGTGCTGCTGCTTGCCAAAAAGCAAGCGGCATCCGGTTATCAATCCGGATGCCGTTTGTCTCAATTTTCGGGTGACTGTATATGCAGTCCCTTATTGAGCTTCCCTCATCTTTGCAAAGCAGTCGCTGCAGTACACGGGACGGTCGCTCTTGGGCTCGAACGGGACTCTTGCCTCGCCGCCGCAGGCAGCGCAGGTGGCGGTGAAAAACTCGCGCGGGCCGCGCTCTCTGTTCTTGCGGGCGTCGCGGCAGGCTTTGCAGCGCTGGGGCTCGTTCTGGAATCCGCGTTCCGCGTAGAATTCCTGCTCTCCGGCGGAGAACACAAATTCGTTGCCGCATTCTTTGCATACTAAGGTCTTGTCTTCGTACATGTGAGTTCCTCTCTTTGATTCGCCCTTGCGGGCTTGTATTGCGCTCAGCATTCAGCTGTTGTCGCCATTTTGAAGTTTTTGTGCCAATTTGCGCCTGATGCGCTGCACAGCGTTGTCCACCGATTTCAGTGAGCATCCGAGTCTTTGTGAAATTTCCGCATATGACATACCGTCTAAATATAAAGACAGGGTTTTCTTTTCCATCGGTGACAGGTACCGTGAATAGGCCGCAAGAAAATCGTTTGCGCTTTCTCTTGCCAGAATAAGTTCCTCCGGCGTTCTGGTTTGCAACTGCGAAGCTGAGGCGTTGTCAAGTTCTGATGAGAGGATGTCGTCAAGCGAAACTCCGTTGTTAAGGGGCATATGTTTCAAGCGGGCTGCGTTTCTGACTGCGCTTAGTATACGGCTGCGTATGCAAACCATTGCAAAAGAGCGGAACGAGTCGTTAGCCTCGGGGTCAAAGCGGCGTATTGCCGTGAGCAGACCCAGCATACCTTCCTGCGTTAAGTCCTCGCTGTCGCCTCCGGCAAGGAAGTACGGTCTGGCGCACGCCCTCACCAAACGGCTGTAGCGAATGGCCAGCTCGTTTTCCGCATCCGTATTACCCGAAGCCGCAAGAGCCTGCAGCTCGTTGTCTGTCAGCGTAGTCAACTGCACAACGAAAAATACTCCTTAATTTATGACTATTATATAGACATATTTAGAAAATGTCAAGTGATTCTAAGCAAAATGTTGCGAATAACAGAGCCAAAAGCGCAAATTTTTATAATTTTTATAGAATTGACTGCCGAGCGCGCCGCCGCGGAGCGGTTTAGAGCGCGGAATAAAAGGCTGTCCCCGTGCATAGAATTAAAAAAACGAGAAACGAGGGCGGGGACATGGCTTCTTTTTGGACAAAGCACAGGGCGTTCATCGTCAATATAATTATCGCGCTGGCCGTCGGCGGGGTGTCGGCGTTCGCGGTTTACGACTCCATGCGGGAGTTCGACGCACTGATTAAACCGCCGCTGATGCCGCCGAGCTGGGTATTTTCAGTTGTGTGGACGGCGCTGTTCATACTCATGGGCATCTCTGCCGCGCTCGTCTGGCGCAGCGGCGGCGACGAGCGGGGGAGCGCGCTCACGGTGTACGCGGTGCAGCTGGCCGTCAACTTCCTGTGGAGCATATTTTTCTTTCGCCTCGGCGCGCGGCTGCTGGCTTTTTTCTGGCTGTTGTTCCTATTGGCGCTCGTGCTGCTGATGATTAGCCTCTTTCGCGCCCAATCCAAGTGCGCGGCGCGGCTGCAGCTGCCCTACGCCGTATGGCTCGTGTTCGCGGGATACCTCAACCTCGCCGTGTACCTGCTGAACGGGTAGGCCGCAAAACAGCAAAATAACAAAAATGAGAACCGCACAGCACGGCTCTCATTTTTTCTTGCGTTATTCCGCTTCGCGGTTCTCCGCCGTCTGCCTGTCCAGCCAGTACTCGGCCTTGGCGGGGTCAAGGGGGATATATACGCTGCCGTTTTCGCACATGGTGACAACGGCGTGCAGCACGTCGTCAAAGTCGTCGTGCGAGAGGTTCTGCTTGTAGGCGTTGTAGATGCCCTCGCAGTCCACCTTAGCGGCCTCGTGGCCTTGGTCGGCGGCCTTGTTGAACCAGTACATGGCCACGGCGTCGTCCTGCTCCACGCCTGCGCCGCAGCTGAACATGACGCCCAGCAGGTTCTGGCTCTCGGAGTACTGCCAGTACTCAGCCAGCACGCGCGTAATCTTGTATGCTCCCGTCAGGCAGCGCTCGGCGATGAGCTGGTTGCTCAGCTGCGCCATATCCAAGCAGAACTGCGCCAGCGCGTCCTCGTCCGCTCCCTCCGCTACAAGGTGCTTCATAAAGCGGTTGTAAATCTCCGGCGGCTCCAATTCATCCAGTGCCTCGCCCAGCAGCTCGGAAATTTTGACCTCCGCCGTGTTTTCGCTATCCATATTTACAGTCTCCTCTTTATTATTCATTTTTTCGTTCACTTCACTACAACCTTATTATAGCTCTTTTTGCCGCGGCGGAGGGTTAGGCCTTCAGTGGCTTGGGCGAGGGTGTAGGCGGCGTTTATGTCTGTAACCTTGGCGTCGTTCACCGTTACGCCGCCCTGCTGGATGTTGCGGCGGGCGTCGCCGCGGCTTTGGCAGAGGCCGGTTTTTACGAGCAGGGTTATTATGTCTACCGCGCCGTCGGTGAAGTCGTCGGCAGTCAGCTCCGTTGTGGGCACCGCCGCGCCGTCGCCGCCGCCGCTGAAGAGCGCCTTGGCCGCGTTCTGCGCGCGGTTGGCCTCGTCCTCGCCGTGAACCATTTTTGTCAGCTCCCACGCAAGAATCTCCTTGGCGCGGTTGAGAGCGCTGCCGCTCCAGCTGTCCATCTCGTCAATCTGCTCCAAGGGCAGGAAGGTCAGCATACGTATGCACTTCATAACGTCCGCGTCGTCCACGTTGCGCCAGTACTGGTAGAAGTCGTAGGGGCTGGTCTTGTTGGGGTCGAGCCAGACGGCGTTGCCGGCGGTCTTGCCCATTTTTTTGCCCTGCGAGTCGGTGAGCAGCGTAATCGTCATGGCGTAGGCGTCCTTTTCCAGCTTGCGGCGTATCAGCTCCGTGCCGCCGAGCATATTGCTCCACTGGTCGTTGCCGCCGAACTGCATATTGCATCCGTAGTGCTGGAACATATGGTAAAAGTCGTAGGACTGCATTATCATGTAGTTGAACTCAAGGAAGCTGAGACCCTTTTCCATGCGCTGCTTGTAGCACTCCGCGCGCAGCATATTGTTGACGGAAAAGCACGCGCCGACCTCGCGCAGCAGCTCCACGTAGTTCAGGTTCAGCAGCCAGTCGGCGTTGTTGAGCATCATGGCCTTGCCCTCGCCGAAGTCTATGAAGCGCTCCATCTGGCGCTTGAAGCAGGCGGCGTTGTGGTCTATGTCCTCCTTGGTGAGCATCTTGCGCATATCCGTGCGGCCGGAGGGGTCGCCAATCATGGTCGTGCCGCCGCCAATGAGAGCAATGGGGCGGTTTCCGGCCTGCTGGAGCCGCTTCATAAGCGTGAGCGCCATGAAATGTCCAGCGGTGAGGCTGTCCGCGGTGCAGTCGAAGCCGATATAGAACGTGGCGCGGCCGTTGTTAATAAGCTCGCGTATTTCGCTCTCGTCCGTAACCTGCGCAATAAGCCCTCTGGCTTGCAGCTCTTCATATATACCCATGTCGTTTAATCTTCCTTTGTTTGTAAGTAATCGGCGCGCCGCCGAAAATGGCGGCATACATTGGTATTATATTAACATTGCCGCCGTTTGTCAAATTTAAAATACGGGCGCTTTGGGCGTGAAAAATTTTTAAAAGCACTTGACAGACGGGCAAATATCGTGTATTATCAGTGTGCTATGACGAATAATACAGTTAGAACGGAACCTGCTGCAGCAGAATTTTATGTGAGGTGAAAGCAGTATGATAAGCCTAAACCACCGCGACGCGCGGCCCATCTATGAGCAGATAAAGGGCAGTATTCGGCGGCAGATTGTCAGCGGCGCGCTCAAGCCGGACGAGCGTCTGCCCTCCGTGCGCGAGCTTGCGGGACAGCTTGCCATCAACCCCAACACCATTCAGCGCGCCTACCGCGAGCTGGAGCAGGAGGGCTGGATTTACTCCATGGCCGGGCGCGGCTCGTTCGTGGAGGAGAATTACGAAATCGACACCGCCCGCCGCGACGAGCTTTTGGAGCGCTTCGACACCATAGTTGCCGAGCTGGACTTTTTGAACGTCAGCCGCGAGCAGCTCATCAAGAGAATCAAGGAGAGTGAAAAGCATGATTGAAGTCCGTTCCGTCACCAAAACCTTTGACAGCTTCAAGGCTCTGGACGAATTGACGCTCACCGCGCCCGCGGGCGGCATTTACGGCCTTGTGGGGCCAAACGGCAGCGGCAAGAGCACAATAATCCGCCACATCACCGGCGTTTACCGTCAGGACAGCGGCGAGGTGCTGGTGTGCGGCGAGCCGGTTTACGAAAACGACGCTGTCAAGTCGCGCATTGCCTACATACCGGACGATATATTTTACTTCACCCAGTCGGGCGTCAGGGACATGATGCGCTTCTACCGCGGCATTTATCCCAAGTTCAGCGCCGAGCGCTACGAAAAGCTGCGCGAGGTATTCGAGCTGGACGAGAAAAAGCCCATTCGCCGCATGAGCAAGGGTATGCAGAAGCAGGCCGCGTTCTGGCTGAGTATGTGCTTTCAGGCCGACGTGCTGGTGCTGGACGAGCCTGTGGACGGCCTTGACCCCGTCATGCGCCGCCAGATTTGGAGCATAATCATGTCCGACGTCGCCGAGCACGGCACCACGGTTCTGGTGTCCAGCCACAACCTGCGGGAGTTGGAGGACGTCTGCGACCACGTGGGCATACTCGACCACGGCAAAATGCTGCTGGAGCGCTCGCTGGCGGAGCTGCAGGACAACATTGTCAAGGTGCAGGTCGCGCTGCCGGACGGCGCCGCGCTGCCGCAGGGTCTGGACGTTGTCAACGACAGCTCTACCGGCAGGCTGCACACCGTAATAATCCGCGGGGACGCCGCCGAGGTGGAGAACCGCCTTGCCGCCGCGCAGCCGCTGTTCTTGGACATTCTGCCGCTTACATTGGAGGAAATTTTTATTTACGAGCTGGGAGGTGCGGACTATGAAGTCAAAAACATCATTCTTTAACCGTACAATATTTATAAAGACTATCTGCCGCTTCTGGCCGCTCTGGGTCTGCTACTTCCTTGCGTGGGTGCTGATTGGCATTGTGCCCTTCGCCACGCAGTTGGACAACTGGCAGTATTACCAGCTGACCGCCGCGGAGTACGCCGCCAGAGTGCATAACGAGCTTATTAACTACACTACTATTGCCGGCGTTGTCAGTATGTTTGCGGCGCTTGCGACCGCAGTTTTGGTCTGGAGCTTCATGTTCAACGCCCGCTCCACCTCCGGCTACGCCTCGCTGCCGGTGAACCGCAGAGCGATGTTCGTCTCGCTCACCTCGGCGGGTCTGGTGATGATGGTTTTGGTCAACCTCGTCGTCTCGCTCATTATGCTGGCGGTCAGCGCCGCCTACGGCGCGGCGGACGCGGCGGCTGCAATGCAGCTGTTCGGCCTTTTGTCGCTGACGTTCGTGTTTTTCTACGGCTTCGCGGTGTTCTGCGCCCAGCTCACGGGCAACGCCGTGGCAATGGCCTTTGCCTACATCGTGCT
This sequence comes from Oscillospiraceae bacterium, assembly GCA_021202845.1. GTDB lineage: Bacteria > Bacillota > Clostridia > Oscillospirales > Oscillospiraceae > JAJQCF01. Next base: position 227,069 of record JAJQCF010000031.1, on the reverse strand, counting down.
CCAGTTCACCGCGCTGTGTGTCTACTACTGCTGCGTCTGCATGGGTGCAGAGCTTATCTACGGCTTCGTTTTGGGCAACGTTCCCTCGGCTGTGGAGTGGCTCACGCCGCTTTTCAACATGACAGATAACATCTCCTACACCGTAGTTTCCCACACTGTAGATTACAGCACAGCCGCCAGCGCCATAAATACCGATGCTGCCTACAGCACTTACGGGGTTTACAGTCTCTATGGCTTCCGCGTGGCGGTTATCTACGCCGTTGTCGGTCTGGCATTTTTCGCCGCCGCCGCGCTGCTCTATAAAAGGCGCAGCATGGAGTGCGCGACGGACATAGTGTCCATGAAAATTCTTCGCCCCATTCTTAAATACTGCATGACCTTCGGCTGCGCGCTCATTTTGGCGCTGTTCGCCACCGAGCTTTTCTACAGCTACAGCAGCGACGTGACGGCTTCCATGCTGGCGGGCATTATAATCTTCGCTTTGGTGGGCGCTTTCGTCGGCTTCTTCGGCTCGGCAATGCTCATGGCCAAGAGCTTCCGCGTGTTCAAGGGCGCTTGGCGCGGCTACGGCGCGTCCGCCGTCATCATAATCGCACTCGTCTGCGCCTTCGGCTTCGACTTTTTCGGCATAGAAAGCCGCATACCCGACGCGGACAAGGTGGAGACTGTCACCGTCAGCTACAGCGGCTACTACTTTACATTCGACGACCCCGACATCATAAATTCCGCCACAGCCCTGCACGCCGCCGCGCTGGAGGACAAGGAGCTGGCGAATCACTTCTGGGAAATATACGCCGATGCCTCGGACGACTGGTGGTACTGCAATTTTGATATAAGCTACAAGCTGAAAAGCGGCGGCACAATAAACCGCAGTTACAACGTGCCGTATCTCACAAGCGATGAGAGCACGCAGGCCAACGCGCGGCTGCTTCAGGAAATTATGAACTCTCCCGAGGCCATAGCCCAGCGCGCGGAGTTTGACTTTGCGTTCACGGAGCGGACGATAAACTACGGCAGCGTCTATGTCAGCGTGACGGCTGACGAGCTGGAAGGCGTGAAAAAGTATATGTACGATGAAAACAACAACTATATAGAGCCTTACGTCACCTTTGACGTCGACAACAGCTCTATGTTCTATAGGGTTGACCTCTACTTTACGACCGAGGAGCTGGCTGAGCTTTTCAACACCTGCATTGTCCCCGACATCGCCGACAACACGCTCGGCAGACTGTGGATTATTGAGGACGACGAGTATGAAGCCACCGTGTGCAGCGCGTCAATCTCCATTAACGCATACGACGAGGTCTCCCCGGGCAGCTACGGCTACGACAGCTGCTATGTGAACGTCACCCTCGACGCTGAGCGCACCGTGGCGTGGCTGACCGAGCACGGCGTTCCGCTCCACACCGTGGGCGAGGTATACGGCAGCAGCAGCTACACCTACGGCTGGGACTAAAACAATAACGCATAAGCACATACCCCTCTCGCCGAAAAAGCGGGAGGGGTAATTTTTTGGGCATCTCACGCCGCCTTGCCTGTTGTCACGCCGACCATGAAGCCGTCCAGCGCGGTGGAGTGTACGTCGCCGCCGACTATCCTGCCGCCGCTGACGTAGAGCGAGGCTATGACCTCCTCCTCGCCGTCGAAGCCCTCTATGCGGTAGGAGTAGACGGTCAGCTCCGTTCCGGCGTAGTCGCGCAAGTCGAAGCCCTGACTGAGCTGCAAGTCGTTGTACTGCTCCATCACGTCGGAAAATTCGCGCGGAATGATGACGCTCTCCTCGCTGAGCGCAGGCGTTTCCGCCTGCCAGCCGTAGCGCTGCAAAAACTCCGCCCGCGCCTCCTCGCTGCCGCCGGAGAGCGCGCCGCCGCGCTTGCCCGCCGCGCCCGCGAGCAGCAGTACGCCGACCAGCACGAGCGCCGCCATAACCACCCCGAAAACCGCGGAATTGCGGCTGAGCTTTATGGATTTTATAAGCATTTTCTCACCCCTTTGTCCAATTATTATTCACAAGCGCGGCGGATTATGATATACTTCATATATGAATTAGCGGAAAGGGAGGCGCAGGAAATGTCCCTTACGAGGCTGGACAAGCTGATAGCGGCGAGCGGCTTGACGCGCTCCGAGGCGGCGGCGGCGATAAGAGCGGGCCGCGTGGCGGTCGGCGGCGCAGTGATAACAGCACCAGAGACGAAGGTTGAGCCGGAGCGCGGCAATGTCACTCTCGACGGCGCGGAAATCCTCACAGGTTTGGTTTACATAATGATGAACAAGCCCGCGGGATACATCAGCGCCACCGAGGACGCGCGGGAGCGGTGCGTAACGGAGCTGCTGCCGCAGGCTCTGCGCCGCCGCGGGGTGGCTCCGGCGGGGCGGCTGGACAAGGACACGGAGGGACTGCTGCTGCTCACGGACGACGGGCAGTTCGCCCACCGCGTCATCTCCCCGCGCCACAACGTGCGCAAGCTCTACCGCGCCGAGGTGGAGGGCGTTTTGGACGAGAGCGACGCAGAAGCGTTCAGGCAGGGGATAGTCCTCGGCGACGGCACGCGCTGCCTGAGCGCGGAGCTGACGATAGAAGCCCCCTCCACGGCGCTCGTGGCCGTCAGAGAGGGCAAGTACCATCAAGTGAAGCGAATGCTGGCCTCCCGCGGCAAGCCCGTCAGAGCGCTCAGGAGGCTTGCTGTCGGCGCGCTTTGGCTGGACGAAACGCTGGCGGCAGGGGAGTGGCGCTGTCTCACCGAGGCGGAGCGGGAGCTGATATTTCATAATGATACGTCAAAATGACGATAAAAAGGCGGCAGGCAATTTCGTCTTTTTTCTCAAAATCTGCTTAAATAATTTTACGCTTCGGGCAAAAAAGCGAATTTAGCACCCGAAATTTGGGCTATTTAACGCCCCGCAACAAAAAATTTTCAAAAAATTTTACGATTTCTATTGAAAAATGCACAGAAATATCGTATTATGTCAATTAGCGATTTACATAGCAATTCTACCAAAGGCAAAAAGTTGCACCATACATGATACAAAAATGATACAAAGGGAGGATTTAATATGTCAAGCAGGATTTTTCAAAGCGTTATCATTCAGCTCAAGGATGCGACTGACCGCACAATAGGGGTAGCGGACAGCCAAGGTTTTGTTGTGGCCTGCAGCGAACTGTCGATGATAGGTTCTTATCTGGACGACTTCCAGAGCATAAGCGAGTCGCCGGAGCAGGTGTTCGCCACGAACGTGCGCACCTACAAGCTCTTGGGCGGCGTGGAAGGCAAGTTCGACTACGCCGTTTTCGTCAGCGGACACGACAGCATGGCGCGCAGCATCTGCATTTTAGCCGGCGTCGCCATTGCCGAGGCCAAGACGAACTATGAGGAAAAGCACGACAAGACTACATTTATTAAAAACATCATCTCCGACAACATTCTGCCGGGCGATGTTTACGTCAGGGCAAAGGAGCTGCACTTCACCGCCGACGTGCCGCGCACCGTGTTCCTTGTGCGCCAGATAGACAAGTCCGACGTGGCGGCCATCGAGGTCCTGCAGGGAATGTTCCCCGAAAAGCAGAAGGACTTTGTTCTCTCCGTCAACGAAACGGACATCGTCATCATCATGGAGATGTCGCCGAATTTTGATGCCGCCGACCTCAACGCCGCGGCGGAGTCCATAGAAAAGGCCATGTTCCGTGAGCTCGGCGTCAAGGTTGTCATCGGCATCGGCACCACCGCCCACCACCTGCGGGAATTGGCCGACCGCTACAAGGAGGCGCAGGTCGCCATTGACGTGGGCCGCGTTTTCGACGACGACAAGAGCATAATCCACTACGAAAACCTCGGCTTGGGGCGCATCATCTACCAGCTGCCGACCACGCTCTGCGAAATGTTCCTCTCCGAAGTGTTCAAAAAGAGCCCCATCGAGTCGCTTGACCAAGAGACGCTTTACACCATCAACAAGTTCTTTGAAAACAACCTGAACGTCTCCGAGACGAGCCGCAAGCTGTTCGTCCACCGCAACACGCTTATCTACCGTCTGGAGAAAATCAAGAAGCTCACGGGACTTGACCTGCGCGAGTTCGACCACGCCATCGTGTTCAAGGTGGCGCTCATGGTGAAGAAGTACCTCAACTCGCAGAACAAAATTCATTAACGGCAGCCACTTTAACACCCACCCTGCCGCGCGCCGCGGCAGACATCCCTTGGCATAACGGAGGATTAAAAAATGGTTCATATGAACGACGTGTGCATGGCGTACAAGTCCAGCGGGACTCACGCCGCAAACGGGCTGACGCTTGACATCGACGAGGGCGAGTTTGTGTTCCTTGTCGGACCGTCAGGCAGCGGAAAAACCACCATCATCAAGCTCCTGACCGGCGAGGTCAGGGCAGACAGCGGGGAAGTGAACGTCAACGGCTTCGACATGATGACAATAAAGCGCCGCCGCCTGCCCAAACTCCGCCGCACTCTTGGCGTAATATTTCAGGACTTCCGGCTTATTGAGGACAAGACCGTCTACGAAAACGTGGCCTTCGCCATGCACGTTGTCGGCGCTTCTAAGCGGGAGATAAGAGAGCGCGTGCCCTATGTGCTCAAGTTAGTGGGGCTGGAAGGGCGCGAGACCCGTCTGCCGCAGGAGCTCTCCGGCGGCGAGCAGCAGCGCGTTGCCATAGCCCGCGCCATTGTCAACAGCCCGCGGCTCATTATAGCCGACGAGCCCACCGGCAACCTTGACCCCGCGCGCTCGCTGGAGCTGATGCTGCTGCTGCAAAAGATTAACGAGCTGGGCACCACGGTGCTGGTTGTCACACACGAAAAGGAGCTGGTGAACGCCTTTTCCCGCCGCGTCATCTCCATAGACGCGGGAACGGTTATCAGCGACGGAATGGACGGGTACTACGCTTATGAAAATTAACAGAATCGGTTACCTCTTCAAAGAGGGCGTCAGGAGCATATTCACCCACGGCTTCATGTCCTTTGCCTCGGTAACGGTCATCGTCGCATGCCTGCTTATAATGGGCACATTCTCGCTGCTGGCCGTCAACGTGGACTACGTGATAGAGCAGCTTGAGCAGGAAAACCAAATTCTCGCCTTTGTGGACGACAGCCTCACGGACGAGGAGGCGCTGGCGCTGCAGCCGCGGCTGGAGTCCGTTGACAACGTCAGCGAGGTCGTTTTCGTCACGCGCGAGGAGGCTATGGAGCTGTTTGTGGAAAAGTATGAGGAAAGCGGCTCCACGTTTGAGGATGTGACCTCGGACTTCTTCCGCAACCGCTACATAATTTATCTCAATGACATCTCTTTCATGTCCGAGACGGCGGACAGCGTTATGGACATAACCGGCGTCGCCAAGGTCAACTACCACCAAGAGATAAGTCAGGGCTTCATCTCCGTGCGCAATGTGGTCAGCATTATCTCTGTTGTGCTCATCATCATTCTTTTCATCGTCTCCGTGTTCATCATGGCCAACACTATCAAGCTCGCCACCTACGGTCGGCGCGAGGAAATTGCCATTATGAAAATGGTCGGCGCGAGCAACTTCTTCATCCGCTGCCCGTTCGTGATTGAGGGTCTACTGCTGGGCATTGTCGGCGGCGGCGTGGCCTTTGTGCTGGAATGGCTGCTGTACGCGGAGCTGTTCGGCAAGGTGTCCGCCTCGTTCATCGGCGCGCTGATTTCCGTAATACCCTTTGCCACTCTGATGTGGCCGATGCTGGCAGTGTTCATCATAATCGGACTTGTTGTCGGCGTGTTCGGCAGCAACGTGGCAATCCGCAACTACCTCAAGGTGTAACATTTCTCAAAGGAGCGCAAAATGCATAATAAAAAGTTTATTTCCTTTGTTGCCATACTGCTGGCCGTGCTGCTGCTCGGCTCGCTCGTCATAGGAGTTATCGGCTCCACGTTCGCCTCGGCGGTTACGCAGTCGCAGATAGACGAGCTGGAAGCCGAGCGCGACGAGATAAAAAGCCGCCAGAACAGCATATCCGAGCAGCTCTCCACTTTGGAGGACGAAATGTCCTCCGTACTGGAGAAAAAAGAGGCTCTGGACGAGCAGAACGAGCTGACGCGCAAAGACATTGAGGTCATCGAGGAGCAGATTGAGCTCTACACCGAAATGGTCGAGGAAAAGCAGCGCGAGGTGGAGCTGGCTCTGCAAACGGAGCAGGACTACTACGACCGCTACAAGGCCAGAGTCCGCGCTATGGAGGAAAACGACACGTGGGACTACCTCACGGTGCTCTTCCAAGCGACGAGCTTTTCCGAATTTCTCTCCCTCTGGGATGATATAACCAACATAATGGCGTGGGACCAGTCCGTTGAGGACGAGTACATAGCCTCGCGCGAGGCGCTGGAGGCCACGCAGGCGGAGTACGAGGACACTTTGGCGCTCTACGAGGACAAGTTAGTCGAGTTAGAGGAGGAAAAGGCGGAGCTGGAAGAGCAGATTGAAGCCGCCAGCCTGATGATTGCCGACCTCGAAAACGACATCGAGGAGTACACCGCCGCCTACGAGGAGGGCGAGGCACAGCGCAGCTCCATTCAGTCGCGCATTGACGAAATGGTAGCGGAGCTGGAAGCTCAGGAGGCCGCCGCCGCAGCAGCTGCTGCCGCTGCCGCCGCCGCGGCTGCCGCCAACAACACAACCACGACCACGACGACCACCACCGTAACCACGTCCTCCGGCTACTACTATTGGCCGTGCCAGAGCTGCACTTACCTAACCTCGCGCTTCGGCTACCGCGTGCACCCGATATTCGGCACCACCAAGTACCACGCGGGCGTTGACATTGGCGCCTCCGCCGGAGCGACTATCTCCGCCGCCGCCGCGGGAACCGTGACCATAGCCGAGTACAGCTCAAGCTACGGCAACTATGTCGTCATCTACCACTCCAACGGCACGACTACGCTCTACGCGCACATGAGCTCCATTGCCGTCTCCGCGGGCGACACCGTGTCGCAGGGGCAGACGATAGGCTACGTCGGCTCCACCGGCAACTCCACCGGCCCGCACCTGCACTTTGAAATCCGCGTCAACGGCTCCAATGTGGACCCGCTGAGCTACTTCTCCGGCATGAGCTTTTCCTACGCCTCGGATTATTAAGTTCGGCAAAGCAATATATTCGGCTCCGAAGCGCACCGAAGGAATTAAACGGCGCGTTTCGGAGCATATTTTCTATCAGGAGCGCGATAATGAAACGAATTTTTACAACGCAAACTCTTTTGATAATACTGCTGACAATGCTTTTCACGCTCGCCGCCTGCGCGGGCTGCGTTTTGTGGCTCTGCGGCGGCGTGGCGAGGCTGGAAGTGCTGAGCAAACAAAACGCGGTGCTGGACGTTATTGAGGAGCACTATATTGGCGACTATGACCTAAGCGAGCTCTCCGATGCCTCGGCCTCCGCCATGGTCAGCACTCTCGGCGACAGCTGGAGCTACTACATGACCGCCGAGCGCTACGAGGCGTACAGGCAAACCCTTGCCAACACCTCCGGCGGCATAGGCGTAACCGTCGCGCCCGACGAGAAGACGGGCGGCTTCGCGGTGTACGCGGTGACGGAGGACTCACCGGCAGAGGGCGCGGGCATTGCGGAGGGCGATGTAATCGTCTCGCTGAACGGCGAAGATTTGCGCGGCCTGACAACCGCCGAGTTCAAGGCGCTGCTGGGCGAGCAGGAGGGCGAATTTGAGCTGGGAATATTGTCGAACGGCGAGGAGAAGACAGTCACACTCGCGCTGGACACAATCTACTACAGCCCAGTCGCGTATACTATGCTCGATGACAGCATAGGCTACATTGACATCAACAACTTTGAAACCGGCGCAGCCGCGGACGCGATAGCCGCGATTGAGGAGTTGACAGGGGAGGGCGCCGCTGCGTTTATCTTCGACGTGCGCACCAACCCCGGCGGGCTGCTCACCGAGCTGACCGAGCTGCTGGACTATCTGCTGCCGGAGGGCGACATATATGTCAGCGTAGATGAGAGCGGGGAGGAGACGGTCTATACCAGCGAGGCGAGCTGCGTGGAAATGCCGATGGCCGTGCTCATCAACGCTCAAACCTACTCCGCCGCCGAGTTCTTCGCCGCCACGCTTCAGGAGTACGACTGGGCCACGCTCGTGGGCGAGAACACAACCGGCAAAAACCGCTCCCAGCTGACATACCTTCTCCGCGACGGCAGCGCCGTTCACATCTCCACGCTCATGGCGCTGACCTCAAACCGCGTCGATTTGGTGAAAACCGGCGGTCTGACGCCCGACGTGGCGGCCGCCCAGGGCACGGACTCCGACGAGCAATTAGCCGCCGCGATTGCTTATCTTTTAAAATAGCGCTGTTAATTTGAATTTGAGGAAATATTTTTGCACCCGCAGGGCAGAATATTAAAAAATCCTTTGCAGATTATATAAGCGGGACAACTCCCAACGAAAAAGCAAAGGAGATGTAATCAGCAATGGCTAAGAATTCTAACAGCATTATGAACCCCAACGCCCGCGAGGCTATGGACCGCTTCAAGATGGAAGCTGCCAGTCAAGTCGGCGTGAACCTGAAGGACGGTTACAACGGCGACCTGACCAGCAAGGAGGCCGGTTCTGTGGGCGGCCAGATGGTGCGCAAGATGATAGAGGCTTACGAAAACGGCCTCAAATAAGCTGAAAAGCTGAAATAAAAAACAGGAGGCGCTATGTCCTCCTGTTTTTTGTCGTTATTATGCTCGGCTTACTTTATAGCCTTGGCAGCCTCAATCATCAGCGGGACAACCTTGAACAGGTCGCCGGTGATGCCGTAGTCCGCAACCTCGAAAATCGGGGCGTCGGGGTTCTTGTTGACGGCAATGATGTGCTCGCTGTCCTGCATACCGGCCTTGTGCTGGATAGCGCCGGAAATGCCGAGGGCGATGTAGATTTTCGGGTGGACGGTCTTGCCGGTCTGTCCGACCTGATGGTCGGCGCTCAGCCAGCCGGCGTCAACAACAGCGCGGGAGCAGCCCAGAACGCCGTTGAGAGCCTCGGCCAATTCGGTGCCCAGCTCGATGCCCTTCTGGACGTCGGCGCTGATGCCGTGACCGACGGAGACAACGATGTCGGCTCCGATGAGGTCAACGAGCTTCTTCGTGGACTTGACAACCTCAATAACCTTGGTCTCAAGGTCGGAGTCCTGAATGTCAACCTTGTACTCCACGACCTCGCAGGCGTCGGCCTTGGCTTGGTCGAAGTCGTTCATCTTCATAACGCCCGGGCGGACGGTGGACATCTGCGGGCGGAAGCGCGGGCAGATGATGGTGGCGAGCAGGTGGCCGCCGAATGCGGGACGGGTCATCTTCAGGCCGCGGTCTTCGTAGTCCCACTTCATCTTGTCCACGTCGAGCGTGGAGCTCTCGCGCAGGAACTGGACGTACTTGGCGGTGTCGATGTCGAGGTGGGTGCAGTCGGCGGTAAGGCCGGTGCGCAGACGGGCGGCGCAGCGCGGGCCGAGGTCACGGCCTATATAGGTAGCGCCGATGAGGAATATTTCCGGCTTGAGGTCCTCGGCTATATCGCAGATAGCCTTGGTGTAAGCGTCGGTGGTGTAGGTCTTGAGGGTGGGGTGCTCGATGACATAGACCTTGTCGGCGCCGTAGCCGCCAAGCTCCTTGGCAAGTCCCTTTACGTTATCGCCCAGCAGCAGGCCGCAGACCTTGCAGCCCTTTTCGTCGGCGAGCTTGCGCGCTTCGGAGACGAGCTCGAAGTCCGTCGGCATCAGCTTGCCGTCACGCTGCTCACAAAATACCCATACATCGCTGAACGCGGCAATGTCTTTAGAATCAAATGCCATTTTCAGTACTCCTTTCCTATTAAAGGATGTGCTTTCCGGTCAGTATTCCGAAAAGCTCATCAACGGTCTCCTTGCCGGAGCCTTCAAGCATACGGCCGACGCCCTTCTGGGGAGGCGTGAAGGACTTGTAAACATTGGTCGGGGAGCCTTTAAGACCGATGGTGTCGGGGTCTATCAGAGGCTCGTCCTTCAGCTCGTTGTAGTCGTAGACATAGTAGGGCTTCTGGTCGAACTCGAGTATGCCCTTGACGGACATGTAGCGCGGGGTGTTCAGCTCCTTGATGCAGGTGATAAGGCAGGGAGCCTTGGTCTCTATCATCATGTAGCCGTCCTCGAGCATACGCTTGACGGTGACCTTGCGGCCGTCAACAGCGACGTCTGCGGCGTAGGAAATCTGAGGAATATGGAGCTTTTCGGCTATCTGGGGGCCGACCTGAGCGGTGTCGCCGTCGATGGCCTGACGTCCGCAGAAGATGATGTCGTCATCGTCCAGACCGTAGTGCTGGATACCGGCGGCAATAATCTGGCTGGTGGCGAAGGTGTCGGAGCCGCCGAACTCGCGGCCGCTGATGAGAATAGCCTCGTCCGCGCCCATAGCGAGAATTTCGTGCAGCATACCGGCGGCGGGGTTCGGGCCCATGCAGACAACAATGACCTTGCAGCCGGTGGCGTCCTTGACCTTGAGCGCCGCTTCCACGGCGTTCATGTCGTCGGGGTTGGTGATGGTCGCCATAGAGGCGCGGTCAAGAATACCGTCGTCGCGGACGGCGACCTTTCCTGACGTATCGGGAACCTGCTTTACACAGACAAATGCTTTCATTTATATCCTCCTTACTTCCCCAGAACAGCGCCGGAGACAACAATCTGCATGACCTGAGAGGTGCCTTCAAAGATGCTGGTGATACGTGCGTCGCGGTAGAGGCGCTCGACAGGGTAGTCGCTGATGTAGCCGTAACCGCCGTGAATCTGTACGGCCTTGTAAGCGACGCGGTTGCACATTTCGGAGGCGTAGTACTTTGCCATTGCGCAGAGCTTGCCGGTCTCGGGGTCGTTGTTGTCCATTGCGACAGCGGTGTGGTACAGGAGCTGGCGGGCGGCCTCAATCTCGATAGCCATGTCGGCTATCTGGAAGCTGACGCCTTGGAACTTGGCGATGGGCTTGCCGAACTGCTTGCGGTCCTTGGCGTACTGGGTGGCCTCCTCAAGGCAGTGCTGGGCGATGCCCAGAGCCTGAGCGCCGGTGCCGAGACGGCCGCCGTTCAGGGTCTTCATAGCGGTGGTGAAGCCCTTGTGGAGAGGCCCGAGCAAATCGGACTTGTGAACGCGGACGTTCTCAAGAATGACGTCGCTGGTGGGGTAGCCCTTGATGCCCATCTTGCTCTCCGGCTTGCCGGTGGAAACGCCGGGCAGGTGCATATCGACTATGAACATGGAAATGCCCTTGCTGCCCTTCTGGGTCGGGTCGGTCTTGGCGTAAATAACACACCAGTCGGCAAACGGAGCGCCGGAGATGAAGGTCTTACGGCCGTTGAGCACCCAGTAGTCGCCGTCCTGCTCGGCGGTGGTGAGCGTGCCGCCGGCGTCGGAACCGGCGCCCGGCTCGGTCAGACCGAAGACGATGATTTTCTCTCCCTTGGCAACGGGAACAAGGTACTTCTGCTTCTGTTCCTCAGTGCCGCAGAACATGAGCGGGCCGCCGCCCAGAGAGTTGGAGGTGTTGGCGTAGATAGCTAAAACGGCGCTGCGGCGGGCAAGCTCCTCCATCATCAGCGTGTAGGCCAGCGCGTCGCCGCCCTGTCCGCCGTACTTGACGGGAATCTTGGTGCCGGTCAGTCCGGCAGCCGCAATCTTGTGGAAAATTTCCCAGTTAAATTCGCCTGTGGCCTCAAGCTCATCCAGAAGCTCTGTGGTGAACTCTGTCTCAGCGAATTCGCGGAAGAATTTCCGCATCATCTGATGTTTCTCAGACAAAATCATATAGTTTTTCCTCCTCGTATATTTGGTGTGATTTTAGCCTTCAATGTATTTACCAAGGCCGCCCCAGTGTTCGCAGAAGATGCCGGGGTCCATGACCTTGAGGTCGGGGGAGATTTCGGGCTTGAAGCCCATGTTGGCGAGAATGTCCTTCTCCAAATCCATGCCGGGGGCAATCTCGACCAGCGTGACCTTGCCGTCTATAAGGCGGAACACGGCGCGCTCGGTGACGTAGAGGACAGTCTGGTCCTTGCCCGCGTACTTGCCGGCGAAGGTTATCTGCTTGACCTTTTTCACAAACTTGCGGATTTTGCCCTCTTCCAGAACCTCAATCTTGCCGTCGCCGACCTTGAGCTTGGCCTTGCCCATGAATGTGCCGCAGAATATAATCTTCGGCGTGGCCTGAGTTATGTTGATGAAGCCGCCGGGGCCGGTGACCATCTTGCCGAGGTGGGAGACGTTGTTGTTGCCTTCCTCGTCAATCTCGCCGATGCCGAGGCAGGTCATATCCAGTCCGCCGCCGTCGATGAAGTCGAACATTGCGCCGTGGTCAACGCTGGCTTCGGCGTTGTAGGCCGCGCCGAAGTTGGGCAGGGCAGAGGAGACGCCGCCGAAGTTGCCGACCTCCGTGCTGGTTGTGACGCAGCCGAGGTAGCCCTCCTCGTTGAGTATCTTCGCCATGTCAGCGGGAATGCCGACGCCGAGGTTGATGACGTAGCCCTTTTTCAGCTCCATAGCGCAGCGGCGGCAGAGAACCTTCTTCTCATCGAAGGGCATATTCTCGATAGCCGCGAGGGGCTTTTTAATCTGGCCGGAGAAGGCGGGCTCGTAGTAAACGCCCTCGGTCTGCCAGTGGTTGGCGGGGTCGGTGGCCTGCACGACGTAATCGACCATAACGCCGGGGATGCGCACGTCCTTGGGGTTGAGCGTGCCGGAGTTGGCTATGTACTCAACCTGCGCGATGACTATGCCGCCGGAGTTCTTGGCCGCGGTGGCCATTGCCATGCCCTCGTTTATCAGGCTCTCGTGCTCCATTGTGATGTTGCCGTTCTCGTCGGCGGTAGTGCCGCGCACCAGCGCCACGTCGAGCTTGAAGCCCTTGTAGAAAAGGTACTCCTCGCCGTTGAAGTTGACGACTTCCACCAAGTCCTCGCCCTTTTCCTTGGCAAGGTCGTTGATTTTGCCACCCTGAACGCGCGGGTCAACGAACGTGCCCAAGCCGACCTTGGTGATAAGTCCCGGGCGGCCTGCACCAATCTCGCGCCACAGGTTGACAATAACGCCCTGAGGCAGGCAGTACATCATCAGCTCGTTCTGGTCGGCGAGGTCGCGCAGGGCAAAGGCGTTGCCCATGTGAGCGCCAGACCATCTGGTGACAAGTCCGGGGCCCGCTTCGCCGAGGTGGGTTATGCCGCGGGTCTTCCAGTCGCCCATGGCGCAGCCCTGCTTTACGTTGAGGTCGCAGGGGTGGCCGGTCTCCTTGAAGCTGTCGCGGATAGCCAAGCCGATTTCCTCCGGCCAGCCGGCAAGACCCTGACCGCCGACAGCTATTGTGGCATGGTCGGGAATCAAGGCCGCGGCTTCCTGAGCCGTAATAAATTTCGCCATTATTTTTATCCTCCAATGTGTTGAATACAAATTACCCTATTCATTTTAAGGCATAGCAAATGCAAAGTCAATAAAAAAGTCTTTTTAATTGATACATTTTTTTTATAGAGCTATCAATAGATGTTGTATTTGCAATAACGGCTCCACGCAAGGGAGAGCGTGGAGCCGTCGGAGCTGTGATTTCTTATGCCTGTGTACTTAAATCCCAGCGCCAGTCGAGCACTTCGGGCAAATCTACGCCGTGCTCGCGTATATACTCGTTGTGCTCCACGAGCATATCGTTCATGTCCTGAATGAGTGCGGACGCCCTGTTGCCGAGCGAGGGAATGAGCTTGCAGGCGTCGATTACAAGGTGGAAGCGGTCGATGTCGTTCTGCACGCGCATATCGAACGGCGTTGTAATGGTGCCCTCCTCCTTATAGCCGCGCACGTGCAGGTTCTTGTTCGCGCGGCGGTAGGTGAACTGGTGAATGAGGTACGGATAGCCGTGGAAAGCGAACAGAATGGGCTTATCCTTGGTGAAAATGGCGTCGTAGCTGTGCTGGTCGAGGCCGTGAGGGTGCTGGGTGCTGTCCTGAAGGCGCATGAGGTCAACGACGTTGACAACGCGGATTTTCAGCTCCGGCAAATTCTTGCGCAGAATGGACACCGCCGCCAGCGTCTCCAGCGTGGGCGCGTCGCCGCAGCAGGCCATGACAATGTCCGGCTCGCAGCCCGCGTCGTTGGAGGCCCACTGCCATATGCCTATGCCCTGAGTGCAGTGCTTCACGGCCTGCTCCATCGTCAGCCACTGCGGGCGCGGGTGCTTGGAAGTTATCATAACATTTATATAATTGCGGCTGCGTATGCAGTGGTCGAAGCAGCTGAGCAGGCAGTTCGTGTCCGGCGGGAGATAGATGCGCACAACGTCGGCCTTCTTGTTGGAGACGTGGTCGATGAAGCCGGGGTCTTGGTGCGTGTAGCCGTTGTGGTCCTGCTGCCAGACGTTGCTGGACAAAATATAGTTCAGCGAGGCAATGGGCATACGCCACTTCAGCTGCTTCGTGACCTTGAGCCACTTGGCGTGCTGGGAGGCCATGGAGTCCACAATGCGAATGAACGCCTCGTAGCTGTTGAAAAAGCCGTGTCTGCCTGTCAGCAAATAGCCCTCCAGCCAGCCTTGGCAGGCGTGCTCGCTGAGCATGGAGTCCATAATGCGGCCGTCGGGGGCAAGGAACTCGTCGTCCTCGGTGATTTCGCCGTTCCAGTCGCGGTTCGTGACCTCGAACACCTTGCCGAGGCGGTTGGACTGCGTCTCATCGGGGCCGAAAACGCGGAAGTTGCGCTCGTTTTCGTTCAATTTCAAAATGTCGCGCACAAAAGCGCCCAGCTCAATCATGTCCTGAGCCTCGACAGCGCCGGGGGCGGGGACGTCGAGGGCGTAGTCGCGGAAGTCGGGCAGCTTGAGGTCGCGCAGCAGCAAGCCGCCGTTGGCGTGGGGGTTCGCGCCCATGCGTCTGTTGCCCTTGGGCGCAAGGCGGGCAATTTCCTCCTTCAGCGAGCCGTCGGGGTTGAACAGCTCCTCCGGCTTGTAGCTGCGCAGCCAAGCCTCCAGCAGCTCAAGGTGGTCCTCGCCGGACATATCTATCGGCACCTGATGCGCGCGGAATGTGCCCTCGACCTTCTTGCCGTCCACGACCTTCGGACCCGTCCAGCCCTTGGGTGTGCGGAGAATTATCATCGGCCAAGTCCACGGGCCCTTTTCGCCGTCCTCACGCGCAAAGCGCTGGTTTTCGCGTATTTTGGCGTAGCAGTATTCCAGCGCCCTATACATTCTCGGGTGCATAACGCCGGGGTTGCTGCCCTCGACGAATATCGGCTCCCAGCCGCAGCCCTCGAAGTATTTTTGCAGCTGCTCGTCGCTCGTGCGGGAGAGTATGGTCGGGTTGGCAATCTTGTAGCCGTTCAGGTGCAGAATGGGCAGCACCGCGCCGTCATACTTGGGGTTAATAAACTTGTTGCTCTGCCACGAGGTCGCCAGCGGTCCCGTTTCCGCCTCGCCGTCGCCCACAACGCAGGCGGCAATGAGGTCGGGGTTGTCGAAAACCGCGCCGAAGGCGTGGAACATGGAGTAGCCCAATTCTCCGCCCTCGTGAATGGAACCCGGGGTCTCCGGCGCGACGTGGCTGGAGATGCCGCCGGGGAACGAGAACTGCTTAAAGAGCTTTTTCATCCCGTCCTTGTCGCGGCCGATGTTGGGGTAGACCTCGCTGTAGCTGCCGTCCAGCCAGTCCTGCGCGACCATGGCGTTGCCTCCGTGACCGGGGCCGGAGAGATAAATCATGTCTACGTCGTACTTGTTTATCAGGCGGTTGAGGTGGGTATAGACAAAGTTCTGCCCGGGGACGGTGCCCCAGTGCCCGACAATTTTTTTCTTAACATCACTGCGCTCAAGAGGCCGCTCCAAAAGCGGATTGTCCAAAAGGTAGAGCTGGCACGCGGAGAGATAGTTGGCGGCGCGCCACCACTTGTCCATTGCGTCAAACAGCTCCTGCATCTGTAGGTCCGGCATAGTTTTTTCCTCCTTAGGTTTACTTTGAACATACGAACAATTATATTCTAACCTCGAATGTTAATCAATACACTTGTTGTTAATTTATTTTTTCCCGCCGCCATAAAAGTGCTGATTTTTCGCTCCCAAAATGCATACTATTAACCAAAATTCAAGGACGGAGGCAATCAGCTTGAAAACAATTTGTAAATTCATAAAGCGCCACCGCTATATCTGCGCCCTTGCGCTGGCCTCGCTCACGGCAGCGGCCATACTCGCCGCCGTGTACGCTCCCGCGGCCATAACCGCCTCGGCGACGGCGCGCAAACTGCCGGTCTACTGCGTTCAGCGCGACGACAAGGCCGTCTCGCTCACGTTCGACGCGGCGTGGGGCGCGGAGGATACACAGCAGCTAATTGATATTCTCACAAGCTACGGCGCGCGGGCGACGTTCTTTGTCGTCGGCGACTGGGCGGAGCGCTACCCCGAGGCGGTCGCGGCGCTGCACGACGCGGGTATGGAGGTGATGACGCACTCCGACGACCACACGCACTTTTCCTCTCTCAGCTCCGAGGAGATTGCCGCGAACCTCAAAGCGGGCTGCGACAAGGTGGAGGACATAACCGGCGTGCGCCCCACGCTTTTCCGCTGCCCCTACGGCGAGTACGACGACCATGTTATCGAGACGGTGGAGAGCCTCGGCCTCACGGCCATACAGTGGGACGTGGACAGCCTCGACTGGAAGGGGCTTTCTGCGGAGGAAATAAGCTCCCGCGTCCTCGGCGGAGTGTCGTCGGGCTCCATTGTGCTTTTCCACAACGCCGCCGAGCACACGCCGGAGGCGCTGCCGGGGATAATAGAGTCCCTGCTCGCCGACGGCTATAAGCTCATTCCTGTGAGCGAGCTGCTGCTGACAGGGGAGTATGAGCTTGACCACACGGGTCGTATGTGCGCCAAGGGAACGGCGTGAAAAGCTCTCAAATCAGCTTGTTTTTCAGCGTGCAGATGCCCTCGACCTCGACTTCGAGAGTCTCTCCCGGCACGAGCCAGTCGCGCGTACCCTTGGCCTTGCCCAAAATTACGCCGGAGGGCGTGCCGGTGAATATGAGGTCGCCCGGCTGCAAACGGCAGTAGCGCGAAACGAAGCTGACTATCTGGCGGCAGGAGAAAATCATGCCGTCGGTATAGTCGTCCTGCACAATCTCGCCGTTTCTGCGGCAGACAATGCGGTGGTGGTCGTCGGGGTTGAATTCGTCTTTAGTCACGACCCAAGGCCCCACGGGCGCGAAGCAGGGGAAGGTCTTGCCTATGAGCCACTGGTTGGAGAGAAACTGGCAGTCCCTTGCGCTGAGGTCGTTGCCGACAGTGTAGCCGAAGATATGCTTGTCGGCCTCCTCCTCGCTGACGTTCCACGCCTCCTTGCCCATGACTATCACCAGTTCCGCCTCGTAGTCAAAGCAGCGCTGCCAGCGGGGGAGGGGCACTTCGGTCTCGTGCGGGCAGAGCGAGTCGTTGAATTTGCTGAAAATCACGGGGTGCTCCGGCGCCTTGCCGCCCGTCTCCTGCGCGTGGCGCTTGTAGTTGAGGCCAACGCAGGCAATCTTGCTCGGGGAAGTGAGGTTGGCGTATTTGACGCTGTCCGCGGGGTAGCTGGGCGTGTCCGCCTCCGCCGCCACCCGCTCGCCCTTTATGGCTGGGTTGTTGCCGCGCACAATCTGCCGCAGGCTCACCCTGTCGCCAAGGTCGTAAACCAAGCCGTCGCGCACAAGCCCCGTGGCAACGCGCCCCTCGGGCGTGTAAAAGTTGCAGAATTTCATAGTTTTTTGCCTCCTCGCAGGAATAATAATGTATTATAGCACATATTTGCTCTCCTGCAAAGAATAATCCTGTCCCATTTTTCATATTTTTCAGTGATGCCGATAAAAAAGGAGGATGATAGTTTGTCAACAGCTTCTGTTTACCGTGATATTGCCTGCCGCACGGGAGGCAGCGTTTATATAGGCGTTGTCGGCCCCGTGCGCACGGGCAAGTCCACATTCATCAAGCGCTTTATGGAGACTCTGGTTATTCCTCATATAACCGATGTCTACGCCCGCGAGAGGGCGCGAGACGAGCTGCCGCAGAGCGGCTCCGGACGCACGATAATGACCGCGGAGCCCAAGTTCGTGCCGGAGGAGGCCGCCGTCATCGCGCTGGACGACGCCGCAAGCTGCGCCGTGCGTCTTGTGGACTGCGTGGGCTTTATAGTGCCCGACGCCGTCGGCGTGACGGAGAACGGCGCCGAGCGCATGGTTATGACGCCGTGGCACGACGAGGAAATTCCCATTTCCGAGGCGGCGGAGGAGGGGACGCGGCGCGTTATCGCCGACCACTCGTCGCTAACTGTTATGGTGACGACCGACGGCAGCATTTGCGGCATAGAGCGCGCGAGCTACGTGGAGGCCGAGGAGCGCACCGCCGCCGAGCTGAGCGTCAGCGAAAAGCCGTACATACTGCTGCTCAACTGCGCCGAGCCGAAGTCCGAGAGCGCCATTGTGCTGGCGGGAGAGCTGAGCGCCAAGTACGGCGTGAGCTGCCTGCCGGTCAACTGCGCCGCCATGACCGAGGAGGACATGACCGCCGTGCTGGGCGCGGTGCTGTACGAATTTCCGCTGGAGAGCGTCAGTATCTATCTGCCGGAGTGGCTGGACGCGCTGGACAACGACTGCGCGGTAAAAAGCGAGGTCTTTGCCTCCGTTTTGAAGTCCTCGCGCGAGCTCTACCGTCTCAGCGATGTGGAAAAAATGCCGTGCAGCGTGCGCGAGTGCCGGTACGTCAGCGGCGCGAAGCTCACCGGCGTAAACTTCGGCACGGGCGAGGCCGCGCTGACGATTGACCTGCCGCGCTCTCTCTACTACGACACGATAAGCGCCGAGAGCGGCTTTGAAATACAAAACGACGGCGACTTGGTGCAGCTTTTGCGCTCGCTGGCGGGGCTGAAAACGGAATATGAGCGCGTCCACGCCGCTTTGGAGGACGTGAAAAAGTGCGGCTACGGCATAGTCATGCCCACGCCGGAGGAAATGCGCCTTGCAGAGCCGGAGATAGTTCGCCAAGGCGGGCGCTACGGCGTGCGCCTCAAGGCCGGCGCGCCCGCCATTCACATGATACAGACCGACATAGAAACCGAAGTCTCGCCCGCGCTGGGCGGGGAGAAGGCCTCCGAGGAGATAGTCAGCTTCCTGCTCCAAGGCTATGAGGGTGACACGAGCCGCATTTGGGAGTCCAACATCTTCGGCAAGTCGCTCTACGACATAGCCGAGGAGGGGCTAACCGGCAAAATAACCCGCCTGCCCGAGACAACGCGCAATAAGCTGCGGGAGACGCTCCAGCGCATTATCAACGAGGGCAGCGGCGGGCTTATCTGCATAATTTTTTGAAAAGCCGGCGGATAATTGCCGCTCTGCTCCTGCTCTTTGCCGCCGCAGCCGCGATAATTGCAGCAGCGACCGCGGGCAGGGTGGAGGCGGCGGACAGTGTCGCCGCGGCGCGCGCCGAGCTGCCCGTGCTGGTGATAGACGCCGGCCACGGCGGTCTGGACGGCGGCGCTTCGTCCGCAGACGGCATGACGGAGAACGAGGTCAACCTTGCCATTGCGCTGAGGCTCGAGGCTCTGGCCTCGCTCTGCGGCGCGGAGACGGTGATGACGCGCACCGCCTTGGACTTGAACTACCCCGACGAGAGCGCGAGCATTGCCGAAAAAAAGGTCTGGGACCAGAACTACCGCCTGCTGCTGATAAACTCGATTAAAAACGCCGTGCTCATAAGCATACACCAAAACGCCTATCCCGACCCGCGCCCGAGCGGCACGCTCGTCCTGTACGGCGCGGCGGAGGGCAGCAGCGGTTTCGGCGAGGCGCTGCACAGCCAGCTTGTTGAGAGCTTCAACCCTGAAAACCGCCGCGTCGCCGCGCCCGCGCCCGACTCGGTGTACCTGATGCGCAGCGTAACCTGCCCCGCGGTCTTGGCAGAGTGCGGCTTCCTCTCCAACCCGCAAGAGGCGGAAAAGCTCGCCGACAACGGCTACAGGCTGAAATTAGCAATGGCAATGGCGTCCGTCTTCCTGCGCTACTGGTCGGCGGCGTAGGGCAGGGAATGCAAAATAAACCAAAAAGCTCCGCTCTTTGTACAGCTTTTCTGTATAGAGCAGAGCTTTCGTTTTGTTGTGCAGTAGACTTGTTCGCATTTTTATGCTATAATTTTTTTATACACAGAATATGCCGAACGAGGTACAAATACATGAAGTCAAAAACAAAATTTTACTGCACAGACTGCGGGAACGAGACGGGCAAGTGGTTCGGGCAGTGTCCGTCCTGCGGGGCGTGGAACACGCTTGTTGAGGCCGAGGCCGAGAACCCCAAGACACGCGGCACGGTGGCGGCGGGGCGGCGCAGTCTGCCCACGCCGATAAACGAGCTGAGTACCGAGGAGGAGCTGCGCTTTTCCACCGGCCTCGGAGAGCTTGACCGCGTACTGGGCGGCGGCGCGGTGCGCGGCTCCGTTGTGCTGGTCGGCGGCGCGCCGGGCATAGGCAAGTCCACGCTGCTGCTGCAAATCTGCGGACTTGTGAGCGGAGAGCGCATTTTGTACGTCACCGGCGAGGAGAGCACCCGACAGCTGAAAATGCGCGCCCAGCGCCTCGGCGTGGAGAGCGGCGGGCTTTACGTCTTGGCGGAAACGCGGCTGGACGACATAATCACCTCAATCACAGACGTGAAGCCCGACATTGTGATAATCGACTCCGTGCAGACTATTTATAACGGCGACATCACCTCCGGCCCCGGCTCCATAAGTCAGGTCAAGGACTGCACAATGGCGATAATGCAGCTGGCCAAGGGTCAGGGCTTCACCTGCTTTGTCGTCGGCCATGTCAACAAGGAGGGCGCGATTGCCGGCCCCAAGGTGCTTGAGCACATGGTGGACTGCGTTCTGTACTTCGAGGGCGACCGCGCCATGAGCTACCGCATACTGCGCGCGGCCAAGAACCGCTTCGGCTCCACAAACGAGATTGGCGTTTTTGAAATGGCGGATAACGGCTTGAAGGAGGTCCCCAATCCCTCGGAAATGCTGCTGTCCGGCAGACCCATGAACTCCCCAGGCACCTGCGTCACCTGCGTCATAGAGGGTACGCGCCCCGTTCTGGCGGAAATTCAGGCGCTCGTGTCACCCTCCGGCTACAGCGGCTCGCGGCGCAACTCCAACGGCATCGACCACAACCGCGCCATGCTGCTCATCGCGGTGCTGGAAAAGCGCGGCGGAGTCTCCATGCAAAACAGCGACACATATATAAACGTCATCGGCGGCCTTGAGCTTGACGAGCCCGCAGCAGACCTCGCAACCGTGCTCGCCATTGCCTCCAGCGCCTACGACCGCGTTATCGACTGCCACACCGCCGCCATCGGCGAGGTCGGCCTGACGGGGGAAATCCGCTCCGTGAACGCCATAAATCAGCGTTTAAGCGAGGTCGGACGCCTCGGCTTTACAAAATGCGTCATTCCGTCCCATATGCGCGGCGACGTCGCCGCACCCGCAGGCTTAGAGCTAATCCGCGTGAGGACAGTGCGCGAGGCAATTTTGGCGGTGTTGAAATGAGCGCGGTGCTGGTAGGGGAGAGGTACAGGCAGCTGCTCGCCTCTCCGCTGGCGCAAAGCGGCTTTGAACCTGTGTTTCTGCCGGATTCAACAAAATTAGATTCACGCCTTGCCGGTCACGCGGACCTATCAGTATGCCTGATGCCGCATAAAAAAGCCATACTCAGCCGCGAGCTTGGGAATAATCATGCAATTGTTAATTTTTTAACAAATAGGGGAATAGCAATATACCTGGCGGAAAAAGACTTAGCGCCGGACTATCCCGCCGATGTTCCGCTCTGCGCAGCCTTTGTCAGTGGCAGGCTGCTGCACAGACTAAACAGCACAGACAAGGTCGTAACCGAGAATTTTGACGGCGAAAAGATAAACACCAAGCAAGGCTACACAAAATGCAATGTGCTGACCTTTGATAATGCCGCGGTCAGCTCGGACGCATCTATATTAATGGTATTAGAGACATTCGCTCCCGAAACAGACCGCCTGCGGCTCGACTGGGGCGATATATTATTGGAGGGCTTCGACGCAGGCTTCATCGGCGGCGCGTCGTTTACTTATAATAATGTAATATACCTCACAGGACATCTCGGCGGAACAAACACCGCGCGCCTGAACGCATTTGCAGAAAAGCACAGATATAAAGTAAAGTACCTAACCGACAGCCAAGCCTTCGACGTAGGCGGTATTCTGCCGGTATAAATAACATAATATAATAATTTGCGGACCAATAATTGAACAAAATTTTTATTTTGTTCAATTATTTATATCACAGCGTGCGCTGCCCTGTTTATCAAATCTTAAGGCAGCGCGCGCATTTTTATGTTCTCGAAAGCTCACAGCTCAAGCTGGCTCTGACCGACGAATTCTATACCGAGGTGCTCGTAAGCCTTGCGCGTGACGCAGCGGCCGCGCGGGGTTCTTGTGAGGAAGCCCTGCTGGAGCAAATACGGCTCGTAAACGTCCTCAAGCGTGACGGCCTCCTCGTTGATAGTGGCGGCCAGTGTTTCCAAGCCCACAGGACCGCCGCCATAGAAGTCGATAATGCTCTTCAGCATACGCCTGTCAAGCGCGTCAAGGCCGAGCTGGTCCACCTCCAGCCGCGTCAGCGCCGCGTCCGCGACCGACTGCGTTATCACGCCGTCAGCCGTGACCTCCGCGAAGTCGCGCACTCGGCGCAGCATACGGTTGGCAATGCGCGGCGTGCCGCGGCTGCGTCTGGCAATCTCCATAGCGCCGCCGCGCTCTATGGGCACGCCCAAAATACCGGCGCTGCGCTCCACAATCTGCCGCAGCTCCTCCGGCGTGTACAGCTCCAAGCGCAGGTTGACGCCAAAGCGGTCGCGCAGCGGCGCCGTGAGCTGCCCTGAGCGCGTTGTGGCGCCGATAAGCGTGAACTTGGGCAAGTCGAGGCGAATGGAGTTGGCGGAAGGCCCCTTGCCGATGATAATATCAATGGCATAATCCTCCATTGCGGGGTACAAAATCTCCTCCACTGCCCTGTTCAGACGGTGAATTTCGTCAACGAACAATATGTCATTTTCCTGCAAATTTGTCAGCAGCGCTGCGAGGTCTCCGGCCTTTTCTATCGCGGGGCCGGAGGTTATGCGCAGATTCACGCCCATCTCGTTGGCGATAACGGCGGCCAGAGTCGTCTTGCCGAGGCCGGGCGGGCCGTGCAGCAGGACGTGGTCGAGCGACTCCCCGCGCATTTTGGCGGCCTTGATGAACACTGTCAGGTTCTCCTTGGCCTGCTCCTGACCGATATACTCGGCCAGCGTGCGGGGGCGCAGCGAGCCCTCGGAGACGTCCTCCGGCAATATGGAGGCGGAGGTCACGGCCTGTTCAAAAGAGTCGTCGGAAAAGCTGATGCTCATTTATCGCTTCACCCCTTTACCATTTGCTTCAGACAGGCGCGGACGATGTCCGCCACTTTCATGCCCTCGGTGCTGACCGATTTAAGCGCGGCGCTTATCTCCGCGGGAGCGTAGCCCAGCACGGACAGCGCGGCCGTGGCGTCGCGTACAGCCGTGCCGTCGGAGGTCAGCGGCGTTACGGGGTTAATGTCGGCAAAGGATATTTCCTCCGTCGCCTTCGCCAGCTTGTCCTTCAGCTCCAAAATTATGCGCTGAGCCAGCTTTTTGCCCACGCCCGGTGCGGCGGTCAGCGCCTTATCGTTGCCGGAGATTATCGCCATCGCCAAATTTTCCGGCGTGGCCGAGGACAATATGCTCATTGCAGCCTTTGTGCCGACGCCGGAGACGCCGATGAGCATTTCAAACGTACTCTTTTCGTTTTTGGTGTAAAAGCCGTAGAGGTCGAACGTGTCCTCGCGTATGTTGGAAAAAATATAGAGCTTGGCCTTCTCCCCTGTTTTCAGGCGTCCGGCGGTGTATGCGGATATGGCAATCTCAAAGCCTACGCCGCCGCAATCCAGCACTGCCAGACTCGGCGTCAGCTCGGCGACAATGCCGTTTATGTAGTTGAACACTGGCTTCCTCCTTTCGCGCTCAAAAGCGATGTGGCGCTCCTTGCGTGGCACAGCGCCAGAGCCACGGCGTCGGCGGCGTCGTCCGGCTTTGGCGCGGCGGGCATATTCAAAATGCGCCTCACCATATCTATGACCTGCCGCTTTTCCGCGCGCCCGTAGCCGACCACGGCCTGCTTGACCTGAAGCGGCGTATATTCATAAATCGGCACTCCGGCGCGGCGGCAGGCCAGCAGTATCACTCCCCTGCCGTGAGCCACGGATATGCCAGTTGTGATGTTGGTGTTGAAAAAAAGCTCCTCAATGGCAGCGGCGTCGGGCGAAAAGGCGGCTATAAGCTGCGTGAGGTCGTCATAAATCTGCTCCAAGCGCTCGGACAAAGCCTGACCCGCCGGAGTTGTGATAACGCCGCAGGAGACATATTTCTGTTTACCGGCCACGGTGTCCACTACGCCGAAGCCGACGGTGGCGATGCCGGGGTCTATTCCCAAAATGCGCATTTGCTGCCTCCATGTTTTCTCTGACAGTCATTTTAGCACAATCAGCCCGCCGAGGCAACAAAAAAAGCAAATCTCCGTACCGAACACGGAAATTTGCTTTTTATTTTTAGCAGGCTACGCTCTCGGGTGCGCCTTGTTGTAGACGTCCTTGAGCTGCTTTTTTATGAGGTGGGAGTAAATCTGCGTGGAGCTGATGTCCGCGTGGCCCAACATCTCCTGTATGGCGTGTATGTCCGCGCCGTTTTCCAGCAGGTGCGCGGCAAAGGAGTGGCGCAGGGTGTGCGGCGTGATGGTCTTTTCAATACCGGCCTTGGCCTGATAGGACTTTATCAGCTTCCAGAAGCCCTGACGCGACATTCTCTCCCCGCTCATGTTGACGAAGAGCGCCGTCTCGTCCTGATGCAGAATCATCTGCGGGCGCACGAAGTCGATGTACTCCGTCAGCGCCTTTATCGCGCGGTTATAGAGCGGTATCGCCCTCTCCCTGTCGCGCCCGCGGCAGGTTATTATGCCCACGGAGAGGTTGATGTCGCTGACGTTGAGCGCTATCAGCTCGCTGACGCGGATGCCAGTGGCGTAGAGCAGCTCCAGCATCGCCCTGTCGCGGTAGCCCTTGGCGTCCACGCACTCGGGCTGCTCCAGCAGCAGCTCCACCTCGCGGCTCGTGAGAATCTGCGGCAGCTTCTGCGCCGACTTGTCGGGCACGAGTACAAGGCTGGGGTTGAGAGATATAGTGCCCTCGGACAGCAGGAAAGAGTAAAAGCTCTTGATAGAGGCGATTGAGCGGGAGACCGTGGCCACGCTCTTGCCCTGCGCGCGCAGCGCGGAGATGTAGTCGGACAGCGTCTCGCTGTCGGCCTCTTCAAACGTGAAATCCATGTGGGTTTCGAGGTAGTCGCCAAGCTGGCGTATGTCGCGGAGGTATGAACTGAGCGTGTTTTCCGAGGACTTTTTCACGTCGCGCAAATATGCCTCGTATTTGGCGTAGCTTTCGGTGCTTTTCAATTCAATACCTCCTCTCTTGTTAAGGTTACAAAATAGCGCCCAGTATAAGCGGCAGCAGCAAGCAGTCATACAGCGCTAACATAAGCAGCAGCGCTGAAATTATTATCATTCTGAGCGCCATGCCCTCGCAGGCGTCCTGATAGCCGCCTTGTACGCGCAGCTCAATTAAATTGCGTGAGCAGCGGGAGCAGTCGGCGGCGAGAATTATAATGCAGGGAAAAAGGATAAGTCCCGGCACTCCGGAGATAAACGCCGCGCAGCGCAGTCCGCTGTAGGAGTAGCAGGCGAAAACAGTCGCCACCGAGCAGCTGAGCGCATAGGCACGGACAAAGACGACGACGGGCGCAATCGCCACGCCGAAGAAAGAACCGGCGGCCAGAAACAGCAGCAGCGGGAACGCGAACAGACTGCGGAGCGAGCCGACTAAGCCGGAGCTGAGAACATCGGTCTGCAAAAAGTCCTCGAGCGTAGTAGCGGCCAGCGGCGACGCGAACACCGAGCCGGATATGCTCCCCGCGGCCACGCCCGCCAGAGCCACGGCGCAGAGAAACGTAAGCTCCGCGCGAGGCCGAGCAGCCGCCCGTCTTGCCGTGCGCAGAAATAAGTTCTTCATAGGTTATTCGGAGAACGCTGCATCGTATATTTACATAAAATCAAGTATACATAATATAATACAAATTTCGCCTGTAATCAAGTGTTTTGAGAAAATAAACGAATTTTTGTTAATTATGACGATAGATTATGTAAACAATATTATGTAAACTTGCGCAACTAAAGCCCCGATTTTCCTCCTTTCCGGCTTGAATTTCAGCGGAAAATTTGCGATATTTAGTTGTCAGCGGATGAAATTTCACAAGATATTGCGTATATGTACATACTTATGTAAACTGATAACACTGATTACGCTTTGTATTACCGTTTTATCCGTCTCTTGTGCTTTCTCCTGCTGCCGACAAGGCATCCGCAGGTAGAAGCCAAGAAAATCACAATGATATTAGTCAAAGTGCTGAGAGAGAAAATTGCGCCTCCCGCCGCGGCGGTCGCCGCCAGCAGCAAAATTGCTATCCCGCCTGCTGACAGCATCGCCGTCGGCAGCCTGCGCGTTTTTGTCCTCGCCGAGGCGACGCAGCCCGCGGCGAACGTGCCGAGGAAGAGCGCGCCCAGAGCGGCGGCAAAGCCCGTCCCCTCCCCTGCCATACCCTTCAGCACCGGCACCGCCCAGAGCAGCATCAGCGCGGCCGTGAGCGCAGTGCCTCCCACGGCGCAGGCAGCCGCCAGTCCTAACTTAATATTTACCCCTTCGCTTTTATCGGACATTTGCTTAGACCTCCCGTTTTAAAAATAAAAGCTCCCGCAACAGCTTGTTCTTCTGAACAATTATATTGCGGGAGCGCTTATTTAATTACTGAAACTCGAAAACAGCTTTACTGAGCGTCCTCGGACTTCTGGATATTGTTTGTGGAAATGGCCCACTTGGTGACCTGAATACGAACGCGGTCTTCGCCGGTCTCAAAGGTGATGAGGTCGCCGCTGATGTCAACTATCTTGCCGACGATGCCGCCGATGGTCGTTACCTTGTCGCCCACACCGAGGCCGTCGCGCATGGCCTGCAGTTTTTTCTTCTTCTTGTTCTCGGGGCGGATGAGGAAGAAGTAGAAGATAACCACGAGCACGACCAGCATGATAATGGACGAGTAGCCGGCAGTTCCGCCGTCCTCGGTGCTGCATCCGGTGAAGAGCAGGCACATAAGTCCGAGCACAGGCAGTATGCACAGTAAGTTTTTCAGAGTTGTTTTCATATTGTGTCCTCCAAGTTTGTCATTAGGGATAATGTAGAGCCGAAAGCGGACTCTCTTTATAACGCTACTATTCTACTATATCGAGCCGTGTTTTTCAAGGATAATTTTTAATAATCAGTTAAATTGCAATGAGGGCTGTACCCAAGTTGTACTTGAGTACAGCCCCTTGCTGTTTGTTCAGCGGAGATTTTTAGGCTATAGCCTCTCCGTCATCGGGACGGGGACCCTTGGCTCCGCCGTGGGCTCCCTCAATGAAGTACATTATCGCATCTATACCGAGCATTATCGCATAGAGCGCAAAGCCAATCAGTATGACGACTATGAACGGCCACTTGGGCATGTTCAAAACATCTGTGGTAGTTCCGGTGCTCAGGAAGTTCTGGAGCTTGAGAACTGTTGCATAGACGAATATCACGCAGACAATGCACTCAATTACATGGATTATGCCAAGCCAGATGCTGCGGAATTTGGTCGGAAACTTGTCAACGAACATATTAACCCAAATGTGTCCCCTCTTGGCTTGGAACATCGGGATAGCAGTCATAACGACAACACACAGGAAGTTGGCGGAGAACTCGTTGCTACCCTTAATGGAGATTTGGTTGCCGGACACCTTACGCAGTATGATGTCAATGGCGACAACAAAGACCATTATGAAGCAGAAGAACATTCCTATATAGCCGTATCCTTTGCACACTTTTCCAACAGCATTACGAACTTTTTCCAAGGGTTATATCCCCTTTCTAAGAAACCTTGAAATAAATTGCTTAACTTATCAGAAGTCGAACTGAGCAGAGTACTCAGCAACGAGGGACTTCGCGGTGTCGTACAAATCCTGAGCGACGGCGGTGTCGGCCTGCTCGGAAACCCAAGTCTCGGCAACTGCTTCGTAAGCAGCCTCGAGGTCAGCAGCCAGCTCGTCGGACGGCTCGAAGATGACGCCGCCGGTGGACTCGGCGCTGTAACGGCCGTAAGCGGTCCAGTACTCCCAAATCTGAACGAGGTTCAGCAGGTAGTCGCCGGAGACGGACTTGATAGCGGCCTGAGTGTCGGCGTCCATTGCGGCCCAGATGTCGCTGTTGCACATGAGGGTGTAAGCGGAGCAGCCGATGTTGGTGTCAACGTAGTAGTTGAGAACGCCTTCGTCATAGAGAGCGAAGGAAGCGATGCCGTGCCAGTCGGTGATGAGGTAGTTGATGATGCCGGTGGTTACGTTGGTGTAAACATCGCCGATAGCGCAGGAGAACACGGTGGCGCCGACCTCGTCAATGAAGGTCTGGGCAGGGCCGTTGTTGCCGCGGATGTTGCCGGTGACCTCAGAGAGGCTGGTAATCTCGTGGTCGCCCTTGTAGCTCAGAGGGCTGGGGCAGTTGGCCCATACGAACATGACCTCGCCGTCGTCGGCAAACTCGGCCTGCAGTTCATCGCTGCTGTTGTAGAGGTCCCACATTACGTAAGAACCGACAGTGGCGTTGGGAATCTCAAGGCCGGGGTTCTGGATTACGTTGGTGTAAGGCATGTAGCCCTTGAAGTAGCAGGGCAGGGTCCAGCAGAAGTCGATAGCGCCGGACTTCATGTCGTCCAGAGCAGCCATGGTGCCGGACATAGCGCCGGAGTAGCCGATGTTGAGGTCAACAGCGCCCTCGGTGGCGACTGTGATAGCGTCAGCCCAAGCGCTCAGGAACTCGCCGGGGGCGGAGTTAGCGGGGTCGTGGCAGGCCACGGTGTAGGTGCGGGTGGCGACAACGTCGTCATACTCGGCGGCCATCTCGGCCAGAGCGTCGGCAACGGCATAGGCCTGAGCCCAAGGTCCGTTGTCCCTGGTGGGTTCGCTGGTGCCGTCCCAAGCAACGAGCTCGTAGTCGCTGGCTACGGGCAGCTCGGTGCTGGCGGCAGCAGTGTCGTCAGAAGCGGTGTCATCGGAAGCGGTGTCGGAGCTGGTATCAGCGGCTGTGCTGGTGTCAGCAGCGGTGGAAGATGACGTGTCAGTGGTTGTGGTGCTGGAGCTGCCGCAGGCGCAGAGGCTCAGAACCATGCAGATTGCCAGAATAATCGCAAGATACTTTTTCATGTGTTTTCCTCCTAAATAAATTTTGTACACAGGAAAGTTTGCTTATGCGAAAGGGGGATATGTACTATCGGTTTATTAACCGTAGGACATGAAGCTGGGGAGCCAAGTTGCGGTCGCGGGGAAAATCATAACAATAAGGAGAGCAACTATAATGCCCGCAAGGAAGGGGGCTGTGCCCTTGAATATTGTTCCGAGCGACGTATCCTTGGCTATACCTGCCATGACGTAGCAGCACATGCCGACAGGCGGTGTCATAAGGCCGAACTCCATGAGCATGACCATAAGCACGCCGAACCACATGGCGTCGAAGCCGAGTATTTCTACGACCGGCAGGAATATCGGGGTGAGAAGAACGATAAGCGGCAGGGAGTCCACAAAGCAGCCCAGCAGACCGTAGACCAACAGGCACAGCAGCAGGATGAGCCAGCGGTTAATGTTTGCGGAGGTGGCAAGGTTTGCAAGGATGCTGGAAATGCCGGTGGCAGCGAAGAACTGACCGAGGATATCGGAACCAATCATAATGATGAATATCATAGCGGTGGTGTCCAGAGTTTCCTCAAGAGCGGCGACAACATTCTTGAATGTGAACTTTCTCTTGGCGGCCATGAATATGAACGCGCCAAAAGCACCGACTGCGCCGCCTTCGGTGGCGGAGCACCAGCCCAGCAGTATGCCGCCCAGAACGAGTATGAACAGCACGAGCACGGGCAGAACGCCGAGCAGAGCCTTGAGCTTTTCCTTCATCGGGAAAGCGGGACCCTTGGGGCCGGCGTCTTTGTCGATTGTGCAGATGATAACTGCGACCGCAGCGTAGCATAAGCACAGAATTATTCCGGGGATTATGCCGGAGATGAACATCTTGCCGACGCCTATGCCCGCGTTGATACCGTAGAGCATAAAGCCGGTGCTGGGAGGAATGAGCAGACCCAAGGTGCCGCCGGCGGAGATAGCTCCGCAGGACAGCGTACGCTTGTAGCCGTACTTATCCATTTCGGGAAGGCAAATCTTGCCCATGCTGGCGGTGGTGGCGGTCGCGGAGCCGCAGATGGCGCCGAAGAACGCGCACGCGATTTCGGTTGCAATGGCAAGACCGCCGCGCACACGGCTCACCCACTTGTAGCAGGCCGCATACAGTTCTTGGCTGATGCCGGCGTGATAGCACACGACGCCCATCAGCGTGAACATTGGTATGACGACCAGTGTCTCCTTCGTTGTTGACGCGAACGGGCCGTTTGACATCAGTCCTATGCCCTGCGTAAGGACGGTGCTGAACGGAAGACCCGATTGCAGCTTCATGAACATGACACCAACGACGCCCACAACTGTCATTGCGATACCGATGTGCATTCCGAGGAACAGCAGTACCAGCAGTATGAGCAAGCCGATGATGCCGACTAACAGTCCACTACTCATTTCATTACATCACTCCTAAGGGTTTCTATGGTTGATTCTTTCTTTGTCGCGGAACTTTTCTCATGCCACAATATTTTGTGGAATCAAATACATTCCCCTACTTTTTATGTAACATGAGCTGTCGCCCTGCGCAGTTAACGACAGTCTCACATTGCTTGATTAACCATAACACTTTGTTCAAAGTTTTTGCAAATGCGCTTTTGCGCGTCCGCCATGCATCTGACGCATTTCTGAGTATTTTTTAGCATTTCCTCTTGCATAATCCCTAAATTTATTGTAATATAGTATACAGCAATTTTATACAGAAATCAATAAGGTATGCTAATAGCGTTGAAAGAATAATTTATTGAAGCAAAAGGGGTTGCTTTGGCCATGTCAGCCAGCTTCGACGTATACAAGGTTTTCTACTACGTAGGTAAATACATGAACATAACCCACGCCGCCAACGCGCTCTTTCTCTCCCAGTCCACTGTGAGCAGAGCTATACAGAGCTTGGAGAGCGAGCTCGGCTGCCGGCTTTTCGACCGCACCCAGCACGGAGTCTCGTTCACGGCCGAGGGCGAAATGCTTTACACTCATGTCTCCAAGGGCTGCGAGAGCATTTTCGACGGCGAGGAGCGCATAAGGCGTATGCAGCAGCTGGGCGAGGGCTCCGTCATACGCATTGGCGTGAACGATTTCACTTTCCAGCAGTATATCCTGCCGGTGCTCAAGGACTTCCACAACGACTTTCCGCAGGTGAAGTTAGAGGTCGAGTACATCTCCACGGACATAAACGAGTTCGGCGTGGACACGCTGAGTACCAAGGACATCGACGTCGCCTGCCTCTCGCTCTTCAGCGCGCCGACATCGCCCGACTTTGCCAGCGAGCGGCTGCTGCAGTTCAACGACATCGTGATTGCGGGCAAGGGCTTCGAGCAGCTCAGGACCGGCTCGCACTCCCTGCGCGCGCTTGTTGCTAACTACCCGTTCGTCATGCAGGGGCATATTCCGCAATTTTTGAACGAGGTTCTAATGGGGCGCGGCATTATCCTTGACCCCACGTTCAAGGTCAGCTCTCTGTCACTCTTTATCCCGATGGTAAAAATGGGGCTTTGCCTTGCGCTCGTGCCGGACACCTACCGCTTTGACGCCGACGACATTTTCAAGGTGCAGCTCTCCGACCCAATAGACCCGCGCTACGTCTGGCTGCTCTCGTCCCACCGCAAGCCCAACAGCGCGGTCAGGGGCGAGCTTATCAAGCGCATTCGCCGCTATACAGCCATTGAAGCGTCCAGATGGTAAAAGCATAACAGCGCAAATAAATTTTAAACTATAAAAAATTTAATATACACCAATTATATCTTTGGAGGACAAACATGGATACCCTGCAGCTCAAGCTATTTCTCTCTCTTTCCAAGACACTGAACTTTACCAAGACCGCCAACGAATTTTATGTGACGCAGCCCACGGTGAGCAATTACATCAAATCGCTTGAGGGCAGCATAGGCGTCAAGCTGCTCAACCGCGACAGCCGCAGCGTCTCGCTCACGCCGGAGGGTGTGGAATTTATAGTCTACGCCAACCAAATGCTCTCTTTGCAGGCCGAGGCGGAAAACCGTCTGCGCAACATGGCGGAGGGGCGCCGCGGCTACCTGCGCGTGGCCATTCTCTCCAGCGCCACCGACCTCTTCACGGACTGCCTGACGGAGTTCTCCAACAAGTACCGCACCATACAGATTAACGTCCGTATGCTGGAGGGCTTCGACATGATGACCGCAATCAGCCAGCGCTCCTACGACATCTACTTTGCCCACGCCCATCAGGTGGCGGACAGCGAGAACACAAACACCATTCACACGTTCTCCTCCCAGCTCAGCCTCTACGCCCACCGCAGCATAGCCGACAGCATAGACATAAACGACTGGAACACCCTCAAGCAATATCATTTTATCTCCGCGCCGGACGACGAGTTCACGCTCTCTAACCACATAAAGCGCATCTGTGCCAACCGCGGCATAACGCCGGACGTTATCAACTACTTCAACCGCGCGGACACAATACTTCTCGGCGTCAACTCCGGCGTCGGCGTGGCCATACTGCCGCGCGACTTCGCCACATTCTACAACTACTCCAACGTCGTCTGCATTCCCATTCCCGGCAACGATGTGGAAATAAGCAACGTCGTGGCGTGGCACAAAACCAACAGCAACCCCGATATTCCTAAGTTCTTGGAGCTTTCCGCCCTGAAAAAGTACGAAAACCAGCACTAAGTCCCCTATTTCACATATTTTTGCCCCGCTGTCAGCGCTTTTGCGTGAAACACAGCGGGGCGTTTTTGTTTCACGATATACTATTTATAATTATAAACTGATAAAAAATTCGGATTGATTGATGATGAACATGGAATTATAATAGACACGTACGGATAATTCCAATCCAGATAGTTAAAAGCAAATAATCAATCAAAATCCAAAATCTTAAACATGAAAGGAAAACTGATTATGGCTTACCAGAAAAGAAAAGTAGTATTGACCGTCGCCCAGACCGGCAACTTCCAAGGCAAGGAGCAGAACCCCGCTCTGCCCGAGCAGCCCGCCGAAATCATTGATTCCGCTTACGACTGCTACAACGCCGGCGCTACAATCGTCCACGTTCACGCCCGCAACAAGGCCGGCAAGAGCTGCAACGACGGCAACATCTTTGCAGAAATAAACTGCGGCATCCGCGCAAAGTGCCCCATCATTGTTCAGAACTCCTCCGCCCCCGCAACCCGCGACAACGCGGAGACCGACGACGGCCTCGGCGTTCTGGAAATGAACGACCCCGCCTGCCTGCCTGAAATGTGCTCTCTGGACTGCTCCCTGATGACCACCACTTGGGGCGACCTCGAGTTCATCTACATGTGGACCCGCAAGTGGCTCATCAAGACCGCTCAGCGCATCAAGGACCTCGGCATCAAGGCTGAGATAGAAGTCTTTGACCCGACCGCCGTTGAGGACGTTTTCAAGTACCTCTACCCCGCCGGTGTTTTTGATGACCCCGTATCCCTGACCCTCGTTATGGGCATGGACAAGGTTTCTCAGGGCGCTATCAGCTGCACTCAGGAGAACATCGACTACATGATTCAGCTCTGCCGCTCCAACGCTGCCGAAGCCGGCGTGAAGAAGCCCATCGACCTGACCACCATGGCCATCGGCGCAAACCAGCTGCACGGCACTGTGTTCGGTATGCTGCGCGGCACCGGTATCCGCACCGGCATGGAGGACAACATCAACTACAGCTACCACGTCCCCGCCAAGAGCAACGCCCAGCTTGTTGAGCGTATTGCCCGCATCATCCACGAGCTCGACATGGAGGTTGCCACTCCTGAGGAAGCCCGCGATATGCTCGGCATTCCCCAGCTGACCCCCGGCTGCAAGGTTCGCGCCAACACCTGAGTTTTTGAATTTTGAGGTCTGAAACTATGAAAGACACCGTTATCGGCATTGTCGGCCTTGGCATGATTGGCAACAGCACCGCTGTTCTCTCCACCATGCACGGCTACAAAACCGTTTGCTACGTCCGCAATCCTGCGAAGGAAGCTGTTTACAAAGCGGACTTTGATAAAATGTATGACGAGATGATAGCTCAGGGCATACTCACCGCCGAGCAGGCCAAGATATGCGGCACCTACCTCGTCTACGTCAACGACTACGAAGGCATGGCCGACTGCGACATCATCTTCGAGGCTGCGCTGGAGAACGAGGACGTCAAGAGAGAGGTCTTCGGCAACATCGAGCGCTGCTGCCCGAAGATAAAGGCCATTGGCTCCTGCTCCTCCTCTATGGTTCCCGACAAGCTCGTCGCCCTCTGCGGCAAATACGCAGACCGCGTTATAGTCACACACCCCTTCTTCCCTGTTCACATGGTTCCCTACTTCGAGCTGTGCGCTTCCGAGAAGACCGCGCCCGGCGTTGTTGACTACGCCAAGAGCGTGCTCGAGGCTCTCGACCGCAAGCCCGTTGTGCTCAAAAAGCCCAACCCCGGCTTCATCGGCAACTACCTGCAGTTCGCGCTGTGGGCTGCCTGCCTCAAGCTGGTCGAGGACGGCGTGTGCGAGCCCAAGGACATCGACACCTGCCTCAACTACAGCTTCTGCCCCCGCTACAGCAGCATAGGCATTTTCGACCACTTCGACAACGGCGGCTACAAGCTCAACATCACCACCTGCAACAGCGTGTTCCCCATTCTTCCGCGTTACGAGGGAGCCCCCGACTGCATCAAGGAAAAGGCCGAGTCCCCCGACGCTTGGGGCGCCAAGAGCCCGACAAAGCGCGGCTTCTACGACTGGAGCAACGTTGACATGGTCGAGTACCAGAAGAAGGTCAACGCTCCTTACTGGAAGTTCATCAACTGGGAGCTGCCCACCGAAGAGTGCAAATAATCCACAAAATAAACAAGCGGACTATGAAAGGAGAAATGCCGTATGGTGTATGACAACAATAACGGCGGCGAGTACGGAAAGTTTTTCGTACAGAACAGCCCCGGACCCGGCATGGACGCCGATTTTAAGAAAATTTACGATAAGTTTGCCAAGCGCATACTCTGGATGGACGGCAGCGTCTGCCCCGGCGCGTTCCAGATGAACACCGCATGGTACTATGCGGTTCCCGAGCGTGACCCCATCTTCACCGAGCACGCCCACGGCGACACCAACGAGCTTATCGGCTTCTTCAGCAGCGACAAGGACAACCCCTATGACCTCGGCGGCAAGATTGAGTTCTCCATAGAGGGCGAAGCTCACCTGCTGACACACTCCACCATGATTTACGTTCCCGCCGGACTGCGCCACAACCCGATGCGCGTTCTGGAAGTAAACCGTCCTATCTTCCACTTCTCTATTATAATGAAGGACACCTACGACGGAGAGGACGTTTACAAGTAATTTGTAATCTTGCCAAATCAATACGCCTGACGACCCAAAAAAGCCGTCAGGCGTATCTTGAATGATGTTGATTTTTGAAAGGATAAAATATATATGTCTAAGTTTGTAACCGTTGAGGAGGCTATGTCCTACATCAAGGACGGCGACGCTGTTATAAACGGCGGCTTTGGTTCTCTGGGCAGCCCCGAGGAGCTTTACACCGGCCTTGCCGACCGCTACGCCAAGGAAGGCCACCCCAAGGATTTGACGTTTGTCTGCTCAATCACCCCCGGCGACAAGACCGACAGCCTCGAGCCCTACAAGGGCTTCAACCTCGGCCCCAACAAGCTGCGCGCCGAGGGACTTATAAAGACCCTCTTTGTCGGCAACCTGACCGACGCCCACGCGCTGGCCTACATGGTGAACGACAACAAGATTGCCTGCTACATGCCCCCGATGGGCGTTATGTGCAACCTCTACCGCTGCGCCGCCGGCCACCGTCCCGGCCTTATCACCAAGGTCGGTCTGCACACCTTTGCCGACCCCCGCAACGAGGGCTGCGCCTTCAACCAGAAGGCACGCGACATGGGCAAGGTTGTTGAGCTGATGGATATCGAGGGCGAGGAGTACCTCTTCTACAAGACTCCGCCCGCAAACGTCTGCTTCCTGCGCGCCACCTACGCCGACGAGGACGGAAACCTCTCCATGGAGCACGAGGCCATAGTCGGCACCGAGCTGGAGGCCGCTGTCGCCGCGCACAACAACGGAGGTATCGTCATTGCTCAGGTTGAGGCCGTTGTTCCCCGCAACAGCCTGAAGGTGCGCAACATCCGCATCCACAACAAGCTCGTTGACTACATCGTTGTCGCCCAAGACCCGATGAACAGCCGCCAGTGCTACGCCACCACCAAGTACCGCCCCGAGCTCTCCGGCGAGCAGAAGCTGGCCGGCAACGCCACCAAGAAGCTCCCGCTGAATATACGCAAGGTCATCGCCCGCCGCGCGGCTATGGAGATTAAGCCCGGCGTCATCGTCAACCTCGGCAGCGGTATGCCCTCCGGCATCGGCTCCGTATGCGCTGAAGAGGGAATTTCCGACGCCATCACCTGCTCCGTCGAGTCCGGCCCGATGGGCGGTCAGGTTCAGGAGGGTCTCTCCTTCCCCGGTGTTGCCAACGCTGAATGTATGTTCGCGCAGACCGACGTCATTGATATGTACGACGGCGGTATGCTTGACCAGTGCTTCCTCGGCGGCGCCGAGTTCGACCAGAACGGCAACGTCAACGTCAGCTTCTTCGGCGGACGCTGCATAGGCGCCGGCGGTTACATCAACATCAGCCAGAACTCCAAGGAAGTCTACCTCATGGGCTCCTTCACGGTCGGCAAGAACGACATTCGCCCCAACGGTACGGGACTTGACATAGTCAAGGACGGCCCGGGCAAGTTCGTAAAGCAGGTTCAGCAGATAACCTTCTCCGGCGAATACGCGCGTCAGGCCAAACAAAAGGTCATGTACATCACCGAGCGCGCCGTGTTCCAGCTGGTTGAGGACGGCATCGAGCTCATCGAGATTGCCGACGGCATCGACCTGCAAAAGGACGTGCTCGACCTCATGGACTTCACCCCGAAAATATCCCCCAACCTCAAGAAAATGGACCCCCGCCTCTTCGCCGAAGAGCCCATGGGCCTCAAAGCGGATATCGCAGGGAAATAAATATCACCCTAAAGAAAAAAGCCTCGCCAAAGCGGGGCTTTTTCGTTTGTGCGGAGTTTGTACGGAGTGATAGTAATTATATAATTTATAATTTATTGTCACGCCAGCGCTCGGTACAGCCACGTTACTATCTGCGCTCTGGTGGCGGGCGATTCGGCGGTGAAGTTCGTGCCGCCGAGCAGTCCCTGCGCTTCGGCCCACTCCACGGCGGCGGAGTACCAGCTCTCGCCGGTTTCGTCCGCGGCGTCCAGCGCGCGGCTGAGGAAAGTTATTACGTACGCGCCGCTGCACTCGGCATACGGTGAAAACTCGCCCTCGCCGGTGCCGACGGTTATGCCGTTTTCCACCGCCCAGAGTACCGCTGTGTAAAAATAGTCGCTCGCGGCAACATCTGCAAATTCGCAGTCCACGCTCTCCGGCTGCGGGCTGCCGCAGGCGCGCCAGAGAAAGGTGACGACCTGCGCGCGTGTGCAGACGCCCGATGTGTCAAAGCTCGTATCCGTGGCGCCGGTGGTCACGCCGTTTTCGTAAGCCCAGATGACCGCGTCCGTGTACCACTCGCCGTAATCCACGTCGTCAAAAGGCAAGTCCGCGGGCTCGACAGTGTCGGGGTCATACGCCGCGGTGCTCAGCGTCGGCTCGTTCGTGAAAGCAATGCCGTTGGTGTAGAGCCGGTTTTCCACTGTGTGCGACTGGGAGAACGCCTCGCCATCGATGACCGTTGCCGAGCCGACAAGCAGGTAGTTTTCCGTCTCCAGCCCCGACGACGCCACTGCCCTCCTCCCCGACTGCACGGGGTCATTGTACGTAACGTCCACCGCGTACCAGCAGCCATCCTTCATTTTCACGTTGTTCCAAGCGTGGCCGCCGCCCGTGACGTAGACGCAGGGTATGCCCAGCTCGTCGCAGAGCAGCTTGAACGCCTTGGCGTAGCCCTCGCAGACGGGGCCGCTGCTGCCCGTGCTGCCCGCCAGCGCGCACAGCGCCGTCCACGGGTAGTGTCCCAAGCTGCTTTCATTGCCGCCGGAAGAAATTACGGTATTATACTGATTGTGCGTTGTCAGCCAGTTATTGATGTAGCGCACCTTTTCATAGCGCGTCTCGCTGCCGTCCAGCGCGGACAAAATTTGCTGCACATACTGCTCTTGCCGCGCGATGTCGGTAAGAATCTGCGCCGAAGTGGTGTACTCGTCAGCCCAGACCCCGCTGCGGCTTTCCTCGTTATACAGCACAAGATAGACGCGCTCGCCGTAGGTGATGAAGCTCAAATTTCCGCTCAGCCAGAACACCTCGGGGTGGTCGCAGAGAAAAGCGGCGTAGACCGAGTACGCCCATTCTGCGGCGTCGGCTGTGGAATAGCCCGAAGTGTAGTTGACCTCAATGCCGTAGTAGCGCTGCACGCGCTCAGCCTCGGTGGGATAGATGAGCCAGTCGTCCACGCCGTCCGCGTCCGCCGCCTCCTCCAGCGTTTCATATAGCTCCAGCGTAAAGTCCGGCGCGTCAAGGCGGTCTATGTAGAGCGCATACTCCCCGTCAGCCAAGGCCGCTCCGTCGGCAAACACCGCCGCCGTGCAGCCCAGAGCAACGCAGAACGCGAGCGCCAAGCAGACCATCTTTTCCGTCATATTTTTGATTGATTTCAGCATATAAACCTCCGAAATGCCGACTATAACAGCCCTTTTGCTGTCATTATAGCCGGCATTTCTTAAATACTGCTTAAAGCGATTCACTTGAGCTGTCTGCGGCGCGCTAAGTTTATCATGCCCTCCGGCATTGAGGCGAGCTGGCGCAGCATTTTTCCCGCTCCGTAGGCGGCGCAGGCAATCGGGTCGTCCACAACCACGGCCTCAATGCCCGTGCGGCTGGTTATGAGCTTGTCCAAGCCCCATATGCGGCTGCCGCCGCCCGACATGACTATGCCGTTCATCGAGAGGTCGGCCACTAACTCCGGCGGCGTGCGCTCCAAGACGAGGTGTATAGCGTCCAGCAGGCGTTCCGTCGGCTCCTGCAGCGCCTCTATCATGTCGTCGGAGGTGACGGTTACGCTCCGCGGCAGTCCCGTCAGCAGGCAGCGCCCTTTTACCGTCTGCGACGAGGCCTCCTTGCGCGGGTACACCGAGCCTATGTTCATTTTCAGCTCCTCCGCCGTGCGCAGACCGATAAGCAGGTTGTGTTTGCGGCGGACAAAACGCACTATGGCCTCGTCAAAAGCGCCGCCGGCGGTCTTAATCGACTCGCACTCGGCCACGCCGCCCAGCGTGACAACGGCAATCTCCGTCGTGCCGCCGCCGATGTCGATAACCATATGTCCGTCCGGCTTGGAGATGTCTATGCCCGCGCCCGTCGCCACGGCAACGGCGGTCTCCAGCTGGTAGACCTTACGCGCTCCGGCCTCTATGGCAGCGTCGATGATGGCGCGCTCCTCCACGCCCGTTATGCTGCTGGGCACGCAGACAATGACCCGCGGCTTGAAGAAGCTGAACGAGGTCACGCGGGAAATGAGGCTCTGCAAAAAGCGGCTTGTGAGGTCATAGTCGGAAATGACGCCGGCGCTGATAGGGTGTATGGCCGCGATGTCCGCCGGAGTGCGCCCCAGCATTTTTTCCGCGTCCTCGCCGCAGGAGAGCATCCTGCCGCTTTGCCTGTCCACCGCCACAACGGTCGGCTCGCGCAGCGCGATACCCTTGCCGCGCACATAGACAAGCGTCATGCTGGTGCCCAAATCTATTGCAATATCTCTTTCAAAAAGAAGCATACTCGTCACCTCAAAAAGATTTTCGCCCGATAATTTACCGCTTATACTCCGCCGTTTGCCGTTTATTCCTTCGCCCGCGCGACGGCGGCGCAGAGCACGTCCTCCGCTCCGGCGCGGCGCAGCATTCTGGCGCACTCGGAGAGTGTAGAGCCGGTGGTTACAATGTCGTCAATGAGCAAAATCCGCTTGCCGCGCACAAGCTCCTCGTCCGGCACTGTGTACGCGCCGTGGATATTCTCCCGCCGCTTTTCCGCGCTGTTCAGGCTGGACTGGCGCGCCACGTTGCGCGGCTTTTCCAGCGTAGCAACAGCTACATCGTCAAGCTCCAGCGCCGTGGCCATTGCCAGCAGCATCGCTTGGTCGTAGCCGCGCTCTTTGTAATCGCGCCCGCTCAGCGGCACCCAGCTTATGAAGTCGTATTTTCCGTAAAGATTTTCGCGGATGCACTCCGCCAAAAACGCGCCGTAGGTCTTGGAATAGCCTGTGCAGTTTTTGAACTTATAACGCAGAAGCGAGTCGCGCACCACGCCTTCGTAGTAAAACGGGGCTACGCAGTCGGATATCTGCTCCGTTTTCATGTGTCCGCCGTCGAACGTGCGCGGCAGAGAGCCGCTGCACGCGGGGCAAACTCCCGTTTTGTCGTCCCGCAGCGGCTTGCGGCAGAACACGCACTTAGGAGTGAACAGAATGTTGAGTGAGCTGTTGAGAATACCCATGTCCGAGACCTCCCGAAATTTTTATCTTTTCAGCGCGCCGTCGGCAAGACGCCAGCGCAGCCCGCTGTAGCGCCTTGTCTGGCGGTAGTCGTCTATCATGCGCCGCGCCGTGGCGTCGTCGCCCGTTATAACCAGCAGCTCGCGCGCGCGGGTGACCGCCGTGTACAGCACGCCGCGGTACAGCAGCTGCGGCGGACCTCCACAGAGGCAGATTACTACGGCGCGGTACTCGCTGCCTTGGCTCTTGTGGACAGTCATCGCCCAAGCGTGCTCCAGCTCGCCCAGCTGCTCGAAGTCGTACACCGTCAGGCGGCCGTCAAAGTTGACGGTCAGCGTCTCGCGGTTGGCGTCGATGTCCGTTATGTAGCCGATGTCGCCGTTGTAAGCGCCCGCTCCGGCGGTTGATTTATCTGCCGTCTCCCAGAGTATATCATAATTATTGCGAATTTGCATCACCCTGTCGCCGACTCTGAAGGTTACGGAGGCAAAATTTTTTTCTTTTTTGCCCTCCGCCGCCGGATTGAGCGCGTTTTGCAGCAGCTTGTTCAGCTCGATAGAGCCGCACTCGCCGCGCCGTGTGGGTGTAAGCACCTGAATTTCCGCAGCCGGTATGCCCATGTTGTTCGGCAGCCGCCGCGCGCAGAGCTCCACGGCGGTGGCCGCCGCCTGCTCCTGCCTTGTACGGCGCAGGAAAAAGAAGTCGCCCTTGTTCTCCGTGAAGTCGGGGTAAACGCCCTCGTTAATCTTGTGCGCGTTGAGCACAATTCTGCTGTCGCCGTTCTGGCGGAAAATATCCACAAGGCGCACGACGGGTATTACGTTCGAGCGTATTATGTCCGCAAACACGTTCCCCGCCCCCACGCTCGGGAGCTGGTCGGCGTCGCCTACCATGACAAGGCGGCAAGTGCGCGGCAGCGCGCAGAGCAGCGCGTGCATAAGCGTTATGTCAACCATAGACGACTCGTCCATAATGAGCGCGCCGCACTTGAGCGGGTTATCCTCCCCGCGCGCAAAGCGTGTGCGCTGCCCGTCCTCCGTGCGCTGTGCCTCCAGCAGACGGTGAATGGTGGCGGCCTCCACGCCTGTCAGCTCCGTCATGCGCTTGGCCGCCCTGCCGGTGGGCGCGGCGAGCTGCACGCGCAGCCCTAACTTTTCATACATAGCGATTATAGCGCGCACAACGGTTGTCTTGCCCGTGCCGGGGCCGCCTGTTATCACCAGTACGCGGTACTCCGCCGCCATTTCCAGCGTCCTGCGCTGCATGGGCGCGTAGCACAGCCGCATTTCGTGCTCAATCTCGGCAATGACGGCGTCGGTGTCCACGCTGAGCGGCGCTTTGAGAGCGCTCATCTCCAGCAGACGGGTGGCGGTGTAGTCCTCCGCGCGGTGCATATCCTCCAAATAGCAGCACTGCAGCCCCGCCGCTTCGTCCATTATCACCTCGCCGCTGTCCAGCAACGCCTGCAGTCCCTCCACTATCGCCTCGGGCTCCAGCGAGATGAGCTGCGCCGTGGCCGCGACGAGCTTGTCGCGCGGTATGAACACGTGGCCGTTGCCGGTGTTGTGCCGCAGCTCGAATATTATGGCGGCGCAGATGCGCTCGGGGCTGTCGCCGTCGTAGTCCAGAGCCAGCGCCAGCGCGTCGGCCTCGGCGAACTGCCCGCCAATCTGCGGCTGGCATAGTATGTAAGGATTTTGGCGCACGGCCTCCAGCGCCTGCTCCCCGCGCCAAGCGTAAAGGCGCATTGCGTGGCTCGGCTTAATGCCGTGCGCGCTGAGAAACTCCATTAAATAGCGCAGGTTGACCTGCTTTTTCAGCTCCTCGCTCATCTGCACGGCTTTTTTCATGCTCATGCCGCGTATGCCGACGAGCTTTTCGGGGTGGTTTTCGATAACGTCGAGCGTGTCAGCGCCGAAGCGGGTAACGAGCAGCGAAGCGGTGGCGGGGCCTACGCCCTTTATCACGCGACCAGCGAGGTACTGATAAATGGCCTCCGCGCCCTCCGGCATACGGCGGTTGGCGTACTCGGCCTGAAACTGCTTTCCGTAAGAGGAGTGGTGCCCCCAAGTTCCGCTTAGAGCCAGCTGCTCGCCCGGGGCGGCGTAGGGCAGACAGCCGGTGACGGTGACTTCCTCGCCGTCGTCCGTCTCGGCGCGGAGCACGGTGTAGCCGTTTTCTTCGTTAA
Organism: Oscillospiraceae bacterium; assembly: GCA_021202845.1. Classification (GTDB taxonomy): domain Bacteria; phylum Bacillota; class Clostridia; order Oscillospirales; family Oscillospiraceae; genus JAJQCF01. Next base: position 183,997 of record JAJQCF010000031.1, on the reverse strand, counting down.
AAAATATTACGCCGGTCACAGTGCAGTTAAGCTGCAAAAGCTCTCTCGCGTCCATTTTTCTTGCTCCGCCCCCTCTCCTTCGGTGTATAATTTCCCGTTCAGCGCCGCTTTGCGGGAATAAGGCTGATTTTTCCGCTGCGCGCCATTATCTCCGCCGCGGACTTGGCGGCGCTGTCCATTCCGCAGTCGCGCACCACTATTTCCGCCCGCAGCGTGCCGTTGCCGCGCAGCCAAAGCAGACCGCGCACTGTGTTTTCCAGCTCCGGCGCGGAGCCGGTGACGCTGACGACAACGCTGATTTTCTCTCCCGTTCCGCTCCGCACCGGCAGCAGGAGCCGGCCGCGTGCCAGCCATATGCCGACCGCCGCCAGAGCGGATACGCTGAGTGCCAAAACAAAAGGCCAAATCATGCTCTGCAACCTCCTACAGCATTTTATGCCGCAGGCTCAAGTTAGGTTATTCACAGTTCAAATACTGCTTGAGATATTTGCCCGTCGCGCTGCGGGGGAACTTGGCGCAGTCCTCCGGCGTTCCGGCGAATATCAGCTCTCCCCCGCCGTCGCCGCCGTCGGGTCCAAGGTCTATTATGTGGTCGGCGCATTTTATAACATCCAAGTTGTGCTCAATCACCACAACCGTGTTGCCCGCATCCACCAGCAGCTGCAAAACGTCTATAAGGCGGTGAACGTCGGCGACGTGCAGACCGGTCGTCGGCTCGTCGAGCACATAAACCGTTCTGCCGGTGCTGCGCTTGGAAAGCTCCGTCGCCAGCTTGACGCGCTGTGCCTCGCCGCCGGAGAGAGTTGTCGAGGGCTGGCCGAGGCGGATATAGCCCAAACCGACATCGCGCAGAGTGATGAGCCTGTCGCGTATTTTCTTCTGGTTCTGGAAGAAGTCCACGCCCTCTTCCACGGTCATGTCCAGCACCTCGGCAATGTTCTTGCCCTTGTAGCGCACCTCAAGCGTCTCGCGGTTGTAACGGCGGCCCTTGCACACGTCGCAGGGGACGTAGACGTCGGCCAAAAAGTGCATCTCCACCTTGACAAGTCCGTCGCCGGAGCAGGCCTCGCAGCGGCCACCGCGCACGTTGAAGGAAAAGCGTTCCGCTCCGTAGCCTCTTATGCGCGCGTCCTGAGTTGTGGCAAACAGCTCGCGTATATCCGTGAAAACTCCCGTGTATGTCGCGGGATTGGAGCGCGGCGTGCGGCCTATGGGCGCTTGGTCTATGGCGATAATCTTGTCCACGTTCTCCAGACCGTCCACGCCGTCGCACTTTCCCGGTCTTGTTTTGGCGCGGTTGAGGCGAGAGGCGAGCGTTTTGTAAAATATCTCGTTTATAAGGCTGGACTTGCCGCTGCCGGAAACGCCCGTGACGCAGGTGAAAACGCCGAGGGGAATTTCTACCGTGATGTTTTTCAGGTTATTTTCCCTCGCGCCGCGGATAGTCAGGCACTTGCCGCTGCCGCGCCGCCGCTCTGTGGGAACGGGCACACGGCGCTTGCCGCTGAGGTACTGTCCCGTAATCGAGCGCGGGCAGGCGCAGATGTCCTCCACCGTGCCCTGCGCCACCAATTCTCCGCCGTGTACGCCCGCGCCGGGGCCGATGTCCACAATGTGGTCGGCGGCGCGCATTGTCTCCTCGTCGTGTTCGACAACTATCAGCGTGTTGCCGAGGTCGCGCAAATTTTTCAGCGTAGCCAGCAGCTTGGCGTTGTCGCGCTGGTGCAGGCCGATTGAGGGCTCGTCTAATATATACAGCACGCCCATTAAGCTGGAGCCTATCTGCGTGGCAAGGCGTATGCGCTGGCTCTCGCCGCCGGAGAGCGTGCCGCTGGAGCGCGAGAGCGTGAGATATTGCAGCCCCACGCTCTGCAAAAACTCCATGCGTGAGCTGATTTCCTTGATAATCTGTGCCGCTATGAGCCTCTCGCGCGGCGTCAGGTTCAGCTCCTTGATAAAGCGCAGGCCGTCCGTGACGGAGAGGTCGGTAAATTCCGATATGCCCATGCCGCCCACGGTCACGGCCAGCGCCTCGCGCTTGAGGCGGCGTCCGCGGCATTCGGGACAGGGGATTTCGCTCATATACTGCTCCAGCTCCGTGCGCGAGCCTTGGCTCTGCGTCTCGCGGCAGCGGCGCTCGATGTTTGTCAAAATGCCCTCAAAGGGCTGCGAGAGCACACCGTGGCCGGTCTTGCGCTCATATTTCAGGTCTAATTTCTCCCCGCCCGTGCCGTAGAGCAGAACATTGATGACGCTCTCCGGCAAATCGCAAACGGGGGTGTCGAGGCTGAACGAGTATTTTTCCGCCAAAGCCGTGTAGTACATACGGGCAATGGTGTCACTGCGGGCGTTGCTCCAGCCGGAGACGCTTACAGCGCCCTCGGAGATAGACAGCGAGCGGTTGGGGATAACAAGCTCTGGGTCGGCTCTCATCTGTACGCCGAGACCCGAGCAGACGGGGCAGGCGCCGTAAGGGTTATTGAAGGAAAAGGCGCGCGGCGTCAGTTCCTCTATGGAAACGCCGCAGTCGGGACAGGCAAAGGACTGGGAGTAGAGCTTTTCGTTTTCGCCGTTCGCGTCCGCGACAGCCACCAGTCCCCCGCTGAGGGCGGAGGCGGATTCAACGGAGTCGGCAATCCTGCGGCGGTTCTCGGCCTTGACAGCAAGTCTGTCAACGACAACCTCAATAGTGTGCTTCTTATTCTTGTTCAGCTCAATTTCCTCGCTGAGGTCATAAATGCTGCCATCTACGCGCACACGCACATAGCCGCTGCGCCGCGCGTCTTCCAGCACCTTGGCGTGCTCGCCCTTGCGCGCGCGCACAACCGGCGCCAAAAGCTGAATTTTCGCGCCCTCGCCCAGCTCGAATATGCGGTCAACAATCTGGTCAACGGTCTGCCGCTGTATCTCGCGCCCGCACTTTGGGCAGTGGGGTATGCCGATGCGCGCCCAGAGCAGACGCAGGTAGTCATAAATCTCCGTCACCGTACCCACTGTGGAGCGCGGGTTGCGGCTGGTGGTTTTCTGGTCTATGGAAATAGCGGGCGACAGCCCCTCTATATAGTCAACGTCGGGCTTGTCCATCTGCCCCAAGAACATTCTGGCGTAGGACGAGAGACTTTCCACATAGCGGCGCTGCCCTTCGGCATAAATGGTGTCGAAGGCGAGGCTGGACTTGCCGCTGCCGGAAAGGCCGGTGAGCACGACAAGCGCGTTGCGCGGTATCTCCACATCTATATTTTTCAGGTTATTTTCTCGTGCGCCCTTGATAAAAATACTGTCGCGCATATTGTACAGGGTCCTCCCTAATCTATCAGCTTTAACGGTTTGAAGTTTAAGTAATCCGCGGAGACAAGGCGGTAGCCCACGCCCTTGTGCTCGCCGGTGAAGGCCGCGGCGCAGGCATAGCCGTGCAGATGGCCGCAGCAGCATAATTTAACGCCGTAGCGTGAGAGCATATCCGTTATCTCCGCGCACTCATAGAGCTTGGTTTTCGGCGGGTAGTGCAGAAAGCAGAGCTTTTCCCTCTCCCCCGCCGCCTTGAGGCTTGTTTCAAGGCGCATAATTTCGCGCGCTAACACCTTTTTGTCGTTAGGCTCCCCGCGCTCCTCTTCGTAGAACCAGCCGCGAGTGCCGCATATGGCGAAGTCTCCGTAAAATTGGCAGTTATTGTGCAGAATATCAATGCTGTCGATGCCGTTTTCCGCAAAGAACGAGTACGCCTTGGCAGCGGTACACCACCAATAGTCGTGGTTGCCCTTGAGGATAATTTTTTTGCCCGGCAGACGGTGGATGAACAAAAAGTCCTCCTTGGAGCTGTCAAAATCCATGCCCCAGCTCAAATCCCCGCAGAGAACCGTGGTGTCCTGCGGCGTCAGCTCGGCAAAGCCCTCTTGAATTTTTTCGACATAGTTTTCCCAGCGCCCGCCGAACACGTCCATGTTCTTATCCGAGCCGAAGGAAAGGTGCAAATCGCCGATAGCGTACAGTGACATACTCTCTCCCGCAATAATCAATAACAATCAATAATGTATAAACGCGAAGCCTCGGCAGATAATAGTCTTACCGAGCGCGTCTCGGAAATCATCTGCCGGAGGAAAATAACAATGGGCAACAATAACGGCTGCGGATGCGTAAAGGGCGTCGCCTGCGACGTGAAAAACTGCAAGTATAACGACACCGGCGACAGCCGCTGCACGGCCAGCAACATCAAGGTGCAGAACAAAAGCGCCATGAACAAGTCGGAAACATTCTGCGATACCTTCTGCGCCAAGGGCAGCGACTGTGCCACCTATTAACGCAGCGTCGGGGCGACCAATCGCCCCGTACATAGCGTGCCCTTTACAGCAGCTCGGCCAGAGCCGCTATATCCTCCGCCGTCGTCGCCCAGCTCGTGGCAAAGCGCACCACGGTGTGCGTACCGTTCAGCTTCTGCCAGACGCTGACCGCCACGCGCTGCCGCAGAGCGTCCAGCTTGCTGTTTTCAAGGACAACAAACTGCTGGTTTGTGGGCGACTCGATAAAAAACTCCACTCCGCGGCTGCGGAAAAGCTCCTTCAGGCGCTCCGCCATATCAATGGCGTGGCGCGAGAGCTCAAAGTATAGCCCGTCAGTGAAAAGCGCGTCGAACTGCACGCCAAGCAGCCGCCCCTTGGCCAGCAGCGCGCCCCGCTGCTTGACTATGGTCATAAAATGCTTCGGTTTGCTGCCGCCGGCAAAGACAACCGCTTCGCCGCACAGCGCGCCGACCTTTGTGCCGCCGATGTAAAAAACGTCGCAGCACTCGGCAATATCGCGCAGCGTCACGTCCGTACCGCGGCTCATCAGTCCGTAGCCCAGACGCGCGCCGTCCAAATAGAGCGGCATATTATATGTCCGGCAGACGCGGGCTAAGTCCCGCAGCTCGCCGCGGCTGTAGAGCGTGCCGTACTCCGTGGGGTGAGATATATAGACCATGCCGGGGAAAACCATGTGCTCGTGGTTCTCGTCGGCGTAAAACTCGCTCAAATACTTTTTCAGCGTGTCCGCGGCCAGCTTGCCCTCACGCTGCGGCAGCGTCAGCACCTTGTGCCCCGTGAACTCTATGGCTCCCGCCTCGTGGGAGCTGACGTGGCCGGTCTCGGCGGCGACAACGCCCTCGCAGCTGCGCAGCATGGAGGAGATAACAACGGCGTTTGTCTGCGTTCCGCCAACCAAAAGCTCCACCTCGGCGTCGGGGCAGCCGCAGAGCGCGCGGATTTTGCTCTTGGTGCTCTCGCAGTATTTGTCCTCCCCGTAGCCGGCCAGCGGCTCAAGGTTAGTCTCCGCAAGCCGCTGCAGCACCTTGGGGTGCGCGCCCTGCGCGTAATCGTTGGCAAATGAAATCATGGTTAAGATAATTATTTAAGAAAGCCGTCCACGGCCTTTATCATGTCCACTGGCGCGGCAACCTCGGCAAAGCGCACCCTGCGCCCCTCCAGACCGGCGAGCGGCGCGGGAACCGGCCTGCCGCTTCGCGCGGAGAGCGCCGAGAGCGGGTCGCCTGCCGCCTCGCCGCCCAGAGCGGAGAGCACGTCGGCAGCAAACTTGAAGGGGCTGGCAGTGGAGACAACCACGGCAAAGCGGCTGTCGCCCGTGCGCGCGCGGTAGTCGCCGAGTACCTTGGAGGCCACGGCTGTATGTGTGTCAATGAGGTAGCCGGTGCTGTCAAAAACGCGCTTTATCTCTGCCTTCGTCTCCGCGTCGTCGCAGCAGCCGCAGTCGAAGTCCGCCTTTATCGCGGCCTTGGTCGCCGCCGAGACCTCGTACTTGCCCTCGGCCTTGAGACTCTCCATATACTCCTTTGTCTGCTTATCCCCGCAGAGGGCGCAGAGCAGGCGCTCAAGATTGCTGGAGACGAGAATATCCATAGAGGGCGAAATGGTCGTGTGGAACGGGCGGTTTTTGTCATAAACGCCGGTGGAGATGAAGTCCGTCAGCACGTTGTTGGCGTTGCTGGCGCAGACAAAGCGGCCTACGGGCAGACCCATCTGCTTGGCATACCATCCGGCGAGAATATTGCCGAAGTTGCCGGTGGGCACGCAGAAAACTATCTCGTCGCCGAGCGCAATTTTTCCCACGTTCACCGCATCGCAGTAGGCGGAGAAGTAGTAGACAATCTGCGGCAGCAGGCGGCCCCAGTTGATTGAGTTGGCCGACGAGAGGAAGTAGCCGCGGCGGCTAAGCTCCTCGGCAAACCCGCGGTCGCCGAATATTTTTTTTACGCCGGTCTGCGCGTCGTCAAAGTTGCCCTCTACGGAGCAGACGCCGACATTTTTGCCCTCCTGCGTCACCATTTGCAGCCGCTGAATGTCGGAAACGCCGTCCTTGGGGTAGAAAACGAAAATAGATGTGCCGTCAACGTCCTTAAAGCCCTCCAGCGCGGCCTTGCCGGTGTCGCCGGAGGTGGCGACGAGTATGCAGACCCCGCGCTCCTCGCCCGTCTTTTTCAGCGACGCGGTCAGCAGGTGCGGCAGCATTTGCAGCGCCATGTCCTTGAAAGCGCAGGTTGGGCCGTGCCACAGCTCCAAGTAGCCGGTGTTCTCCCCCACCGCGGTCAGCGGGGCGTAGCGGTCGTCGTCATAGTTGGTGCTGTAGGCGGCGGCAGTGAAGTCGGCAAGCTCCGAGTCCGTGAACTCGTCAAGGAACAGCTTCATAATGCGCGCGGCGCGGCCGCGGTAGCCCAGCGCCGCCAGCTGCTCTATGTCACCCAATGTGAGCTTGGGAAAGTCCGCGGGGACGAAAAGTCCGCCGTCGGCTGCCAGACCGGCGGCTATGGCCTGCGCGGCGCTCACTTCGGTGTTCTTGTCTCTTGTGCTGTAGTACATCATTGGTTGTGACTCCTCACTCAAAAGCATTTTCTATGTGGTTTATTTCCGTCCGGCGTCCGCCGCTGCACTCCGGCGTATAGACTTCTATAACGTCAAAACGCGGCTGCCTTTCGGTAGGATTTTTTGCAAGATAGCAGAGCGCGGCGGTGCGCACTCGGCGCTGCTTGGCAGCGGAGACGAACTCGCGCGCCTCGGCAAAGCTGCGGCTGCTGCGGGTTTTGACCTCCACAAAGGCCAAAAAGCCGCGCTTGGCCGCTATTATATCGACCTCGCCCATGCGGCAGGAAAAGTTGCGGGCAACAATTCTGTAGCCGTGCAGACGCAGATAGCGCGCCGCACGCTCCTCTCCCCACTGTCCCAAGGCTCTACTGTCCATTGAGCATTTTCCTCAAAAACGACGGGCGGTGAATCTCGCAGGGACCGTGCTGCAAAATGGCCGCTCGGTGCTGCGCCGTGCCGTAGCCCTTGTGCTTTTCAAAGCCGTAGAGCGGATACTTTTCCGCCATATCGCACATGAAGCGGTCTCGCGTGACCTTGGCTAAAATAGACGCTGCGGCAATGGAGGCGCACAGGGCGTCGCCGTGGACTATGGTGCGGTTGAGACAGACAATGCCGCCGTTTTGGTTGCCGTCTATTATGGCAAGCGAGGGCTGCGGGTCAAGCTGCTCTATAGCCCTGTTCATGGCGAGAAACGTGGCGTTTAATATGTTTTCGCTCTCTATTTCCTCCACACCGGCGAAGGCGATGCCGAAGCTGATTGCGTTTTCCACAATCAAATCGTATAACGCCTCGCGCTTGCGCTCGGAGAGCTTTTTCGAGTCGTTCAGCCCCTCCGGCAGCCAGCCGAGCGGCAGAATGACCGCCGCCGCGCAAACAGGCCCAGCCAGCGGCCCGCGTCCGGCCTCGTCCACGCCGCAGACATTGGCATAGCCCTCGGCGGCAATCTCGTTTTCAATTTTCCAAAGCTCGGCACTGTTCATTTTATTCCGCCTCCGGCGGCGCTTCCAAGCTGAGGCGTCCCAGCTTGCCGCCGCGGTATTCGTTGAGGATTATGTTTGCCGCTCTCTCCGTGTCCGGCTCGCCGCGCGAGATGAGAAAGCCTCGACCCCGCGCCGCGTCGGCAAGCATTTCGTAGCCGTTCTTCTCGGGCGAGGGCGTGAACTTATACCTTGCCGCTATGACCTCCGGCGCGGTGCGCGCCATACGTGACAGAAAACCCGCCGCCAGCGACTCGCGGTCAAAAATCTCGTCCTTGACAGCGCCGGTCAGCGCCAGCGCCTCGCCAACTTCAACACTGTCGAAGCGCGGCCAAAGTATGCCCGGCGTGTCCAGCAGCACTATGCGCTCGTCCACCGTTATCCACTGCCGTCCGCGCGTGACCCCGGGTCTGTCGCCCGCCAGAGCCGCCTTGCGCCGTGCGGCCTTGTTGATAAACGTGGACTTGCCGACGTTGGGAATGCCCAAAATCATGGCCTTGAGCGGCCTGCCGGTCTGTCCGCGGGACTCATAGTGTTCAATTTTGTCCTTCAGCACTGTTTTCAGCGCCTGCGGGAACTTGTCCACGCCGCGGCCCGACTTTGCGTCCGTTTCCAGAACGTAAAGCCCGCCGCGCTTGAACCACTGCCGCCAGCGCGCCGTCACGTCGGGGTCGGCGAGGTCAACGCGGTTTAGTATGACAAGCCTCGGCTTGCCCGCGGCAAGGGTGTCGATATCGGGGTTGCGCGAGGACATGGGTATGCGCGCGTCTAATATTTCGCACACCGCGTCCACCAGCGGCAGGCTGGCCTCTATGTCCCGCCGCGCCTTTGTCATGTGCCCGGGGTACCACTGTACCGCCGTTCTCTCAAAATCACTCATATTAGCCGTACACCGAGCCGAACTGACTGAGCGGCGAGATGCGCAGGTAGACCTTGCCGATTATGCTGCGCGTGTCCACGAAGCCTATATCAGCGTCGCGGCTGTCCGTGGAGGCGTTGCGGTTGTCGCCCATGACGAAAACGCAGCCCTCCGGCACGGTCACGGGGCCGTCGAAGTCCTCCTGCACAAGCGTCGGCGAGTTTGTGTAGTCCTCGTCCAGCGCCTCTCCGTCCACGTACACAACGCCGAGGTCGAAGTCTATGTCCACGGTCTGCCCCTCGGTGGCGATAACGCGCTTGACCAGCGGCTCGTCGCGGTAGCTGGACTGGCGCAGAACGACGATGTCGCCGTATTCCGGCGTATAGAGCAGCGAGCTGACAATAATCCTGTCGCCCTCATGCAGCGTCGGCACCATAGATGAGCCGACTACCTGCACCCCGCGCGCGGCGAATGTGAAAATGAGCATTATTATGACCATCGCGCTGACAATGCTCTGCGCCCAGTCGTATATATCGGCCATGGGATTTGTTTTGTTTTTCTGCGTACCCGTGCCGGCATTATTCAGTTCCGGCGTTTGCTCGTTCAATTCAGCTTCCTCCAAATCACACAGTGTCCCTGCCGCTCGAAAGATGGGCGGCAGCTTGAACTTATCCATTCTACTATAATAGGTTCCACATTTCAAGATTCATTTATAAATTTTTTGCCTTTTATCGGTCTTGAAAAATAACGCCCGCTGCGCTATACTGCATAGGCTGATATAAAAAGAAACAGAGAGTGGATACATAATGAAAAAGATATTGCTTCTTACAACCGGCGGCACCATTTCCTCGCGTCTGACGAGCGAGGGGCTGGCTCCCGCGAGCGACGCATCCATACTGTCCGGCAGCATAGACACGCTGCGCCGCTCATACGACATAACCGTCAAAAGCATACTCAACATGGACTCCTCCAACATTCAGCCGGAGGAATGGCAGCTCATCGCCCGCAGCATCTACGCCGGCTGCGGCGAATTTGACGGCATAGTAGTCGGGCACGGCACGGACACTATGGCCTACACCGCGTCAATGATGACGTATATGCTTTTAAATATAAATGTACCCGTTGTGTTCACCGGCGCGCAGCTGCCCATAGAGCACCCGCTGACCGACGGGCTGGACAACCTGCGCACCGCTTTCGCAATGGCGGCCTCGGGCAGGCGCGGGGTGTTTCTCGCCTTCAACCGCGAGGTGATTTTGGGCTGCCGCGCCGTGAAAACGCACACCACCAACTTCGGCGCCTTCGACAGCGTCAACTATCCGCTCATTGGCACTGTCAGCGGCTCGGGTCTGGCGATAAACGACGCCGCAATCCCCGCCGCGAACGGGGAGTTCCGCCTGCGGGACAAGCTCTGTAAGCAGGTTTTTCTGCTCAAGCTCACGCCGGGGCTTGACCCCAAAATATTCGACATGCTGATGAGCATGAACTACCGCGGGCTTGTCATCGAGGCTTTCGGCGCGGGCGGGCTGCACTTTGTCCGCCGCAACCTTATAGAAAAGCTCAGTGCGGCGCGCGAGCGCGGCATAGCCGTTGTCGTCAACAGCCAGTGTCTCTACGAGAGCAGCAACTTTGACCTATACCAGACCGGCAAAAAGGTTTTGGAGCAGGGCGCGATACAGAGCTATGACATGACGACCGAGGCCGTTGTCACCAAGCTGATGTGGGCGCTGGGGCAGACGGACAGCGCGGACGGCGTGCGTGAGCTCTTCGCCTCCGCCTTGGCCGGTGAAATGGGCGCGGCTCCTGCGTAAGAGCTTCTCCCCTACTCAACCGGCAGCCACGCTTCAAATATGCCGTGAAGCACGCCGTTTTCCTCCACCGACGCGGTGAGCGCGCCGAATATATTGCCCGCGCGGGTAAGCCCCGCGTTTTCGGCATACTCACGGGCATAGTCCAGCAGCTCTTGGCGGAAACCGTCGTGCCCGCCCGCGCTCTTGAATACGGTATGTACGCATTTTTGTGAGGGAACGCGCTCGACCAAGCCGCCCTCGCCAAAGCCCAGCTCCGCGGCGTAGTCGGCGCCGAGCGAGTAGCCCCAGCTGCACTTGCCGTCCTCGGAGAGCACAAAGCAGCGGTGGTTCAGCGGCATTACCTCCAGCCAGCGGCGCGCCTGCTTTTCCGTCTCCCTGCCGATTTTGTATTCGGAGTCCGTCCTATTCAAAAAACGCAGGTGCTCGGGGCTTTCAGCAATTTCGCACTTGCCCAGCAGCTCTTTCGCCGCGGCCAGCTCCGCGCGCTGCTCGCCCGAGCGGCGCAACAGCAGCTGGCTGCGCTTTATCTCCTCGCGCAGCCTGTCCTCGTTGGCCTCCAGCATACCGTTTAACTTATCAAGCCCCTCGATATGTACAATTTTCGCCGTCTGCTCAATGGAAAAGCCCATGTTCTTGAACCAAAGACAGTCGAGCAGAAAGTTGATGTCCCATGCGTCGTAGTAGCGGTAGTCGTTGCCGTCGTTCTTCTCCGGCTTGACAACGCCCTTGCGCTCATAGTAGCGAAGAAGGTCGGGCGATATGCCCAAAATTTTTGACACCTCGCCGATTCTGTATTTCATACTGCTCCTCCGTTCTTGTGAAATATGGCGAATTGCATATTTCGCCCGCATTTTGCGGGTCAAAAATGACTATGTTTAAAATTTAACGACCGCATTGCCGGTATTACGATATTATTATACCTGATTTTTAGTCATTTCGCAAGGTTTTCCCTTGACTTTAGTATTGTTCCAAGGTTTATTCTAACTATGGTAAGAACTATTAAAATTTTAAGGAGGAAAACCATTATGGCATACATGCCGCTCAACAAAGACGAGCTTTATCTCGAAACCGAGAAAATGACAAAAATCTGGGACCTCTCTCAGCCTTGGGGCTGGGACACCCCCCTGTGGCCGTTCCCCGGTCCGCGTTCTGACCTGAACTTCCCCCGCGGCCAGTACCTCGAGCGTTTCCACAAGCGCACCTGCACTTACACCGGCACCCTGCACGCCGCCACCCATATGGACGCCCCCAACCACACCCTCCACGAGGAAGAGGTTGACCGCGCTCGTTACGGCTACAACCTCGCCGAGCTGCACCTTGAGCACTGCATCGGCACCGGCGTCATCCTCGACCTGACTTGGCTGTATGACCGCTTTGAGGAAATGTTCAACGCCGCCGGCGGCGACCCCGCAAAGATGGGTGAGATTTGGTACGAGATTAAGCCCGAGGACATCGACAAGGCCTGCGAGAAGGACGGCCTCGAGATTCGTCCCAACGACTGGGTTGTCATGGACACCGGCTTCCATCGTTACTGGAGAGTCAACAACGACAAGTACTTCAACTACTACCCCGGCATGGGTCCCGAAGTTTGCAAGTACCTGATGTTCGAGAAGAAGATTAAGGGCGTTGCCGGCACTTGGGGCGCAACCGACGCTCCGATGTGGCACTACCCCTGCAAGGAGCAGATGCCTTGGCTGTACAACAACTACAAGGCTGCTACCGGCCGCGACATCGACGTTGACTACCCCGACTACGAGCCCTGCCACAGACTGTACGCTCAGCACGGCGTTATGACCGTTGAGAACGCCGGCGGCGACATCGACCTCGTCAAGGGCAAGAGAATGATTATCTCCGCCTTCCCGTTCCGCTGCGAAGCTGCCGACGGCGGCATGGTTCGTCTCTGCGCTTGGGAAGAGGGCAGCTTCTAAGTTAATAGCTTAGAGCCCTTGTCCTGAACATAGGACAAGCACCTATAAAGGGGGACGCTGTTAAAGGCGTCCCCTTATACGGCGCAAAAGCCTTTTGAGCGGCGCGTGAAGCGCTTTCGCTCTATGACTGTAATTATTGTTTCCTCACACCTTTATTTATAATTCAATTTCTGACAAGGAGAGACAATTTTAAAATGAAAACGCTTGCCGACATTAAGAAAATTGCCGTGCTGGGCGCAGGCACCATGGGCCCCGGAATTGCTCAGACCTACGCTATGGGCGGCTATCAGGTCACCATGTGGACCCGCAGTGAAAACACCCGCAACAAGGCTATCGCCTCCCTCCAGTCCCAGCTCAAGACCTTCGCTGAAGAAGGCGAGCTGACCGCCGAGGAAGCCGAGGCTGTCATGGGCCGCATCAGCTTTGCCCTTACCGTCAAGGAGGCTGTTGCCGGAGCCGACATGATTCAGGAGACCATTGTCGAGAACCGTGACGCCAAGACCGACCTCTATAACGAGCTGGCCGAGTACATCGACGGCGACGTTATCGTGGCCTCCAACACCTCCGCTATGAACATTTTCGAGGTTGTCCCCGAAAAGCTCCTGCCCCAGATGATTATCTGCCACTGGTACGCTCCTCCCCATGTCATTCCTCTGGTCGAGGTCGTAAAGAGCGAGCAGGCTCCTCAGGAAATGGCCGACATCGCCGTTCAGCTGCTGAACAACTGCGGCAAGACCGCCGTTCTGATGAAGAAGTTCATCAAGGGCTACATCGTCAACCGCCTCCAGCAGTGCCTCAACCGCGAGGTTTTCTACCTCCTCGACAACGGCTACTGCGACGCTCAGGCTATCGACCTTGCTGCCAAGGCCAGCTTCATCCCCCGCGCCTGCGTTCTCGGCCTGTGCAAGCGCGCCGACTTCGGCGGACTTGACATGACCGCTAACAACTACAAGAACAAGTCCTACACCATGCCCGTAAACGGCGACGAGATGCCTACCTCCCTTGCCAAGCTCGTTGAGGAAGGCAACCTCGGCATCAAGACCGGCAAGGGCTTCTATGACTACGAGGGCGTAGACATCGAAGAGCTGAAGAAAAAGCGCGACAAGCAGCTCTTTGAGATTTTCCGCGTCACCAAGAAGTTCATGGCCGACCCTGTATGACCTCTCCTTGAATTACAAAACCCCTCCGACTTCACCGCCGGAGGGGTTTTTAGCGCTCTTTCGCCACGTTCCGCCGCTTCTTAAACGGACAGCCTCGGCATATTATAGCTTTAGCGGAAGCGGAGGTATTTATCTATGGCGGGACTGCGAAAAATGGCACGGAACACAGCGGTGCTGACCGTTTCGTCTGTCTTTATGCGCTGCATAGGCATGGCTTATCAGGTTTGGCTGGCGGGGCGCATCGGCGCGGCGGGCATAGGGCTGTTCCAGCTCGTGATGTCCGTGAACTTTCTCTGCGTCACCGTCGCCATATCCGGCATACGCTTCACCACCACGCGGCTCGTCTCCGAGGAGCTGGGCACCGGCAGGAGCGGCAACGTGGGCGCGGCGGTCATGCGCTGCTGCGGCTACGCGGCGTTCTTCGGCTTTGCCGCCGCCGCGGGTATGCTCATCTTCGCCGAGCCGATAGGCTTTCTCTGGATTGGCGACGCCAGAACCGTGGCCAGCCTGCGCATAATCTCCTTCCGTATGCCGTTCATCGCGTTCTCCTCGGTGCTGAACGGCTACTTCATCGCCTCAGGCCGCGTCTGGAAGTCCGCCGCCGTGCAGGTGGCCGAGCAGCTTATAAATATCGCGCTTGTCATGCTGCTGCTCCCTACGGTGGAGGGCGGAGACATTGAGAGCGCCTGCGCGCTCATCTGCGTCGGAGGAACGGCGGCGGACATCGCCTCGTTTTTGATGATTGCCGCCGTGTACGTCTTTGACCGCCGCGCTCACGGAGAGCGGAGGGGCGTGCCGAGCGCGCTCACGAGCCGTATGCTGAAGACTGCGCTGCCCCTCGCGCTCTCCGTCTATGCCAGAACGACGCTCTCCACATTGGAGGACTTAATGGTGCCGCGGGCGCTGAAAAAGTTCGGCCTCGGCGCGGACGCCGCGCTCGGAGGCTACGGCACTGTGACGGGCATGGCCTTTCCCATAATCAGCTTCCCCTCCTGCGTACTCTCCGCGCTGGCGGAAATGACGGTTCCCGAGCTGACGGAGGCGCAGACCGCCGGTGACTGGGCGCAGATACGGCGCACGGTCATCACGCTGCTGAAAAACTCGCTGCTGTTCTCGCTCGCCGTCGCGGCGCTTATATTTTTCTCCGCCGACGCGCTCGGACTGCTTATCTACAAAAACGCCGAGGTCGGGCAGTACCTGCGTCTGCTGGCGCTCATTATTCCTATAATGTACTTGGACATCGTCACCGACGGCTGCCTCAAGGGACTGGGGCAGATGATGAACTCCATGTTTTATAATATCACCGAAGCGCTGTTGGGCGTGGCTCTGGTGGCGGCGCTCGTGCCGCGAATGGGGCTGGCGGGGTTTGTCGCGGTGCTTTTTATCTGCGAGATTTTCAACTTCATTCTCAGCATACAGCGGCTGTGGAAAGTGGTGCGGCGGGGAACGGCAAATCATTTGACATATCGCCAAGGCTTTGATAAGATAAAGTCAACCTATTATTCTGTGCCGCGTCTCGGCTCCGTGCGCGGCAAAACGGAGAGTCAAAAATGATACTTACTATCGACATCGGCAACGCCAACATTATTCTCGCGGGCGAGGATAACGGCAAGTGCGCCCTCACCTGTCGCATTTCCACCTCCAAAACACGCACCTCCGACGAGTACGCCATACTCTTCGAGCAGTTAGCCCGCCGTCAGGGCATTGACCTCGCCGCGGCGGAGGGCGCGATAATCGCCTCGGTGGTGCCGCAGGTTACGTCAACAATCAGTCTGGCGATGACAAAATGCACCGGCAAAAAGCCAATCGTGATAGGCCCCGGGGTGAAAAGCGGGCTGAACATCCGCATTGACGACCCCGCGGAGCTGGGCGCCGACCTTGTGGCGGCAGCCGTCGGCGCAATGACGAGCTACCCCCTCCCCTGCATCGCCATTGATATGTCCACCGCCACCGCTGTCGGCGTTATCGACGGCAGGGGCGGCTACATCGGCGGGCTCATCTGCCCGGGCGTTGTCATGAGCCAGCGCAGCTTGGAGCAGGGCGCTTCACGTCTGCCGGGCATCAGCCTCGAGCCGCCGAAAAATGTTATCGGCAAGACCACGAGCGCGGCCATGCGCAGCGGGCTTATCTACGGCTCGGCCTCGATGATAGACGGCGTTATCGACCGCGTGGAGGCGGAGCTGGGGCAAAAGGCCACCGTCGTCGCCACCGGCTACTGGGCGGGCGCTATCGTCCCCTACTGCCTGCACAGCGGCATTATCATCGACGACGACTTGGTGATGAAGGGGCTGGCCTCCATATACCGCCGCAACACCTGAGCGTTGGCCGTTAAATATTCCGCTTTTTGTTGTAGCGGGATAAAAATAGTGCTATAATTGTGCGGGCTCTCCGCTTTGCCGCCGAGGGAGAGCCGAATTGCTCGTGCAGATTTCAGGCGGCGGAACGGAGAGGCATTATGAAAATATGTGTGCTTTACGGGGGACTGTCGGGAGAGCGGGACGTTTCCCTGTCCTCCGGCAGCGGTGTGGCTCGCGCACTGAGGCAGCGCGGACACAGGGTTGCCCTGACAGACCTCTTTCTCGGATATGAAAATGACTTTGAAAATATCGACGCGGCCTTCACTGCCGAGGGCGACGGCTGCGGCGCTGTGACGGAAAATATACCCGACATAGAGCGCGTAAAGTCCATGCGCCCCGACAGCGAGGTGTTGTTCGGCCCCCACGTCATGGAGGTCTGCCGCGCCGCGGACATCGTGTTCATGGCGCTGCACGGCGGCGACGGCGAAAACGGGCGCGTGCAGGCGGCGCTGGACATAAACGGCGTGCGCTACACGGGCGCCGACTACCTCGGCAGCGCGCTGGCGATGAACAAGCAGCTGAGCAAGACGCTGTTCCGCGCCGCGGGTCTTGACGTACCGCAGGGCGTAATTGTGCGCAGAGACGGCCCCGCTCCCCAAAGCGTCGGCTTCCCCTGCGTTGTCAAGCCGTGCAGCGGCGGCAGCAGCGTCGGCACCAACATCGTCCACAGCGCGGAGGACTTCGCGGCAGCGCTGGACGAGGCTTTCAGGTACGAGGACGCCGTGCTTGTGGAAAAACACATTTCCGCGCGTGAGCTGACCGTGGGCGTCATTGACGGCAGGGCCATGCCGGTTATCGAGATAATCCCCAAAACGGGCTTTTATGACTACAAGAACAAATATCAGGCAGGCGCGACCGACGAGCTATGCCCCGCGCCCATAGGCGAGGCGGCGACAGCCAAGGCACAGGAGACGGCGGAGCGGGCTTACTCCGCGCTGCTTTTGAGCAGCTACGCGCGGGTGGATATGCTCTGGGACGAACAAAAGGACATATATTACGTCCTTGAGGCCAACACGCTGCCCGGCATGACGCCGACCAGTCTCATACCGCAGATGGCCGCCGCACAGGGCATGGACTACGGCGAACTGTGCGAGGAGCTTATCCGCGTCTCGCTCAAGAAGTACGATACATGAAGAACTTAACTGTTGAAAACATATTGAACGCCTGCGGCGGTTCGTTTCACGGCGACGCCGGCATTCTGCGGCGCGAGGTGGCCGCGGTGACAACCGACAGCAGGCGCGTTACTCCCGACTGCCTTTTTGCCGCCATTTCCGGCGAGCGGACAGACGGTCACCTCTATATCGCCTCCGCCGCGGCTTCCGGCGCGCTCTGCGCTCTGGGTGAACGTGTGCCGCAGGGCTTTGGCGGCAGCATGATTACTGTGGCCGACACCGTCACCGCGCTCCAGCGCATGGCGGCTTTTTACCGCAGGCAGTTTGACATACCCGTTATCGGCATAACCGGCTCCGTGGGCAAGACGACGGCCAAGGAAATGCTCTATTCCGTGCTGTCGCGCCGTTACAGCGTGCTGAAAACACAGGGCAACTTCAATAACACCCTCGGCGTCCCCCTCACGCTGTTCGGCCTGCGGGAAGAGCACGAGGCCGCGGTTATCGAAATGGGCATAAACCACTTCGGAGAGATGTCCGTCCTCGCGGAGATTGCCCGACCCACCGCGGCGGTGTTCACCGTTATCGGCGACGCGCACCTTGAGTTCCTCGGCTCGCGTCAGGGCGTGCTGCGGGCAAAGACGGAGATGCTGAAGTTCATGGACGAGGGCGCGCCGGTGTTCGTCAACGGCGACGACCCCCTGCTGCGCTCCCTGCCATGCGCCAGCCTCACGACCTACGGCCTCGGCGCGGACTGCGGCGTGCGCGCGGAGAATGTTGCTTCGAGCGAAAACGGTACGGTGTGCGACATTGTAACGCCGAGCGGGCGCTTTTCCGTCTCAATTCCCGCCTACGGCGACCATATGGTCTACGCCGCGCTGGCCGCCGCCGCCGTCGCCAAGCGGCTCGGGCTGACCGACGAGGAGATTGCCGGCGGCATCAGCGACTATGTACCGATGAGCGGCAGGGCGCGGCTTATTAAGTGCGGCAAGCTCACCATTATCGACGACTGCTACAACTCCAACCCCAGCTCGGCGTCAATGGCGCTGGCCAGCCTCTCGCGCATGAGCGGGCGGCGCGTGGCTGTGCTGGGCGATATGCTGGAGCTGGGCGCGCACTCGGCGGAGCTGCACCGCTCTCTGGGAGAGCTTGCGGGGCAAAAATGCTCCCTCGCGCTCTGCTGCGGGGATTTTGCGCAGGATATGGCCGAGGGCGCGGGAGAGTGCGGCGCGGCGTTTGCCGACACCGACGCGCTTTTGGCGGCGCTGCCGGAATTTATCCGCCCTCACGACGCCGTGCTGGTCAAGGCCTCGCACTCAATGGGCTTTGAGCGCGTTACAGAGAGATTAAAGGAGATAGAAGCGTCATGGAACTGCGCAGAGTAACCGCCGCGGACAAGGAAATCTATATGGCGCTGGCAGAGGAGTTCTATCGCTCCCCTGCCGTGCTGCACCCGATAGCGACATCGTCAATTCGCGCCGCCTTTGCCGAAATATGCCGCAGCGATGAGTATTTGGAGGCATTTTTGATAATCTCCGACGGCGAAACTGTCGGCTACACGCAGCTGGCAAAGACGTTTTCGCAGGAAGCTGGCGGCAGAGTGCTGTGGATTGAGGAACTGTACCTCCGCCCAAGCTGGCGCGGCCTCGGCCTCGGCACGGAGGTCCTGCGGTGGATAGAGCGCGAATACACGCCGCGCTTCAAGCGCCTCCGCCTCGAAGCCGAGCCCGCCAACGCCCGCGCAATGTCCCTCTACGCCAAGCTCGGCTACAAAAAGCTGGACTACGTGCAGATGATAAAAGAATACGGAAGCGGCTGATTATGCCCGTATTTCGTATAATAAAGGGAGATTAAGTTTTGAAAGCGGTAAAAATTATTTTACTTGTGATTGTTATTTTAGCTGTTTTGATTGGCGGCGGCTGCACGGCGCTTTTGGCAATCACAGACTATCAAAACAAGAATTATTGGAAATACGCAGCGCCTGCGGGCGAGATTGAAAAGAAATATACCGCTATGGGCGAACTTGATGTATCCTACAGCGAATTTGATGCCAAAACCGATGCATATCAGAAATATGAGATTTGGTATCCCTCCGAAATGATAAACAGCGATACAAAATATCCTCTTGTCGTTATGGCAAACGGTACTGGTGTCAGAGCTTCCGAGTATCAGGAAGTATTTAAGCATCTTGCCTCGTGGGGCTTTATTGCAGTCGGCAACGAGGACGACAGCTCACTGACGGGTGCATCTTCGGCTGAAACCCTTGATTTTATGCTTGCTCAAAACGAGAATACGAGCAGCGTGTTTTACGGCAAAATTGATGTTGATAACATCGGCATAGCAGGACATTCGCAAGGCGGTCTTGGCGCGGTCAATGCCGTGACCAATCAAAATAACGGAAATCTTTATAAAGCAATATGGATAGCAAGCGCCACGTCGCCGTACTGGGGGCAGGACGATGTTTTTGGTGCCGCATGGAGAGTTGATATGAGCAAGATAAATATTCCTTGCTTTATGGTAGCCGGAACAGGACCTGCCGATGCGGGAACGGCAACCGATATTACCCAAAAAGAAGGTCAAGGCATTTGCCCGTTGTGGGGACTAACGGAAAGCTATAATGCCATTCCCGATGGCACGCCGAAAGTTATGGCACGACTTATTGGCAAAGACCACGGCGATATGCTCCGTTATGCCGACGGATATATGACTGCATGGTTTGTGTATTACCTCAAAGGTGATGACTACGCAGGCGGTGCGTTCTTCGGTGATAATGCGGAAATCAGCACAAATACAAATTGGCAGGATGTGCAAATGAGCAATTAAGCGGCGAAATATTAAAACGCCCCACAGCTCCCGCGCCCTTGTTTTTCAGGGCGCGGGAGTTGCTGTTTATTTACTCATACCTCGCGTTTTTGTCGCACAGCTCGTCATAGCGCGACATCAGCTGCTCCTTGTGGGTATGCGCCAGCGTTATCAGCTCCAGCGTATTGCGCACTATCGCGGCGGCAAGTGTCTCCGGCGCGGGAGGCGGGGCAAAGTCGGCGAGGCGGCCTGCCCACGGCACGTCGGGCGGCAGGGCGTTCGTCACGTTCACGCCCACGCCGAACACTATAAACGGCCCGTCCGCCAGCACCTGCGATTCCGTCAAAATGCCGCAGATTTTTTTGCCGTTATAAAGCAAATCGTTGGGCCGCTTTATGCGGCAGCGCAGACCGCAGGAGGAGTATATGGCGTCCCACACTCCCAGTCCCGCCAATGCGGTGTAGTGCAGGCACTCGTTCAGCGGCCTCACCGGTCGGCAGGTGAAGCTGACGTAAACTCCGCCGCGCGGAGAGAAAAAGCTGCGGCCGCGCTGTCCCCTGCCCCCGCTCTGCTCGTTGGCGGTGACGATAAGGCTCTCGCCCATGCGCCGCTTTATATAGCTGTTGGTGGAATCCACCCCATCAAGACAAACGACCTCGGCGCTTTTGGAATAAACGCCGAGGTTTTCGATGAAAAGGTTTTTAATCATTATCAGGCATCCTTTATGGTTATCAGGAGTTCTCCCGCCTTAATGGTCTGACCCTCGCTGACAAAGACCTCGTCCACAACGCCGCTCATGCGCGCGGTAACGCTGGTCTCCATCTTCATGGCCTCAATCACGGCTAAAACTTGATTTTCCTCCACCGTGTCGCCGGGCTTGACGTTCACCTTGGACACCATGCCGGGTATGGACGCGCCGACCTGACTGCGGTCGGATATATCCGCCATACGCACCTGACGCACCTCAAAGCCCGCGTTCGGGTCGGGCACGGCCACCTCGCGGCGCATACCGTTGAGCTCGAAGTTGACGGTGCGCATACCGTCCTCGTCAATGTCGCCGAGGCCGATATATTTGATAACGAGCGTTTTGCCGTCCTCTATGCTGATGTTCGTCGTCTCGCCCAGAGCCATGCCGTTGAAAAATACGTGGCTGCCCATGCGCATGATGTAGCCGTACTCGCGCTGGTGGGTAACGTACTCCTCGTAGACCTTGGGGTACATGGCGAAGGATATGACGCTCTTCATGTTCGGGTTCGGCGCGAAGGGCTTCATCTCCTCGCGCAGAGCGTCGAAGTCCACGGGCTCCAGCAGCTCGCCCGGGCGGCAGGTTATGGGCTGCTCGCCCTTGAGCACGACTTCCTGAATGTCCTTGGGGAACCCGCAGGGCGGCTGACCCATCATGCCCTTGAAGTAGCTGACAACGCTGTCGGGGAAGGCCAGCGCGCGGCCCTTTTCCACAATGTTTTCCGGCGTGAGGTCGTTCTGTACCATGAATATTGCAAGGTCGCCGACCACCTTGCTGGAGGGCGTCACCTTTATAATGTCGCCCAGCATATCGTTGGCGGTCTTGTACATCTCCTTGACCTCTTCAAAGCGGCTGCCGAGGCCGAGGGAGACGACCTGCGGCTGCAGGTTCGTGTACTGCCCGCCGGGGATTTCGTAGCGGTAAATGTCGGTGGTGGAGGTTTTCAGTCCCTTGTCGAAGCTGGCGTAGCGCAGGCGCACGTCCGCCCAGTAGTTGCTGAGCTCCTGCACGCGGCGCAGGTCAAGCCCCGTGTCGCGCTCCGTGCCCTCCAGCGCCGCCACTATCGCATCAAGGCTGGGCTGGCTCGTCAGGCCGGACATACTGGAAACGGCGCAGTCCACAACGTCCACTCCGGCCTCCGCCGCCATGAGGTACATCGCCACTTGGTTGCCGGTGGTGTCGTGGGTGTGCAGCTCTATGGGAATGCCTATCTCCTGCTTCAGCTCGGTTATGAGCTTCTTGGCAGCGTAGGGCTTGAGCAAACCGGACATATCTTTGATAGCGAGCATATGCGCGCCGCGGCGCTCCAGCTCCTTGGCCATGTCAACGTAATATTTCAGCGTGTAGCGGTTGCGCTTGGGGTCAAGAATGTCGCCCGTGTAGCACATGGTGGCTTGGCAAATCTTGCCCTGATTGAGCACCTCGTCCATCGCCACTTCCATGTTGGGTATCCAGTTCAGTGAGTCAAAAATGCGGAAAACGTCAACGCCGCTGGCCGCCGCCTGCTTGACGAAGGCGCGCACAAGGTTATCGGGGTAGTTGGCGTAGCCGACAAGGTTGCCGCCGCGCAGGAGCATTTGGAAAAGAATATTCGGTATTTTCTCCCGCAGCACCTCCAAGCGCTCCCACGGGGACTCGTGCAGGAAGCGGTAAGCCACGTCGAACGTAGCGCCGCCCCACATCTCCAGCGAGAAGCAGTCGCGCAGGATGTCCGCCGTACCGGCCGCCGCGTTTATCATGTCGCGCGAGCGCATACGGGTGGACAGCAGGCTCTGGTGGGCGTCGCGCATGGTGGTGTCGGTGATGAGCAGGCGCTTTTGGCTGAGCACATAGTTCTTCACCGCGTCGGGGCCTTCGCTGTCCAGCAGCTGCTTGAGACCGCTGCCGAGCGGAGCCTTGGCCTGCGGGAAGCGCGGCGCGTCGTACTGCGCGCGCTCGGCGTTGGGGTTGGCGACCTGTATGCCGGCAATATACTTGAGCACGCGGGTAGCTCTGTCGCGGCTGTCCTCGATTTCAAACAGCTCCGGCGTATCGTCGATAAACTTTGTATGGCAGCGCCCCTCAAGGAACTTGCTGTGCGCTAAAATGTTGCTGACGAAGGGTATATTTGTCTTGACGCCGCGCACATGAACCTCGTTTATGGCGCGCATGGCCTTGTGTACAACGGCGGGGAACGTCACGTCGTGGCAGGTGACCTTGACAAGCAGCGAGTCATAGTAAGGGCTGATGACGCTGCCCGCCGCGGCGTTGCCTCCGTCCAGACGCACGCCGAAGCCGCCGGAGGTGCGGTAAGAGGTAATTTTTCCGGTATCGGGCGCAAAATTGTTCTTCGGGTCCTCGGTCGTCACGCGGCACTGAATGGCGTAGCCGTTAATCTTGAGGTCAGACTGCTTGGCAAGACCGATTTCGGGGTGGCTCAGCGGCTCGCCTTGGGCTATGAGCAGCTGGGCGCGCACGATGTCTATGCCGGTAATCATCTCCGTCACCGTGTGCTCGACCTGTATGCGCGGGTTCATCTCTATAAAATAGTGGTTGCCGTCGCGGTCAACAAGGAACTCGACCGTGCCCGCGTTGACGTAGCCCACGCTCTTGGCAATCTTGACCGCGTCGGCGCGCAGAGCCTCAATAGTCGCGGGAGCCACGCTCCACGCCGGAGCGAACTCAACAACCTTCTGGTAGCGGCGCTGCAGCGAGCAGTCGCGCTCGCCGAGGTGCATGACGTTGCCGTAGCTGTCGGCCAGAATCTGCACCTCGATGTGCTTGGGCTCGACAAGATATTTTTCAATGAAAATGTCGTCGTTGCCGAAGGCCTTGCCCGCCTCGCTCTTGACAAGCTCGAAGGCCGGCGCGACCTCCTCCGGCGTGTCGCAGCGGCGCATACCGCGCCCGCCGCCGCCCGCCGCGGCCTTGAGGATTATGGGGAAACCGTAGCTGATAGCCTTCTCCAGCGCCTCGTCGGCGTCGCGCAGCGGCTCGGTGGAGCCGGGGATTATCGGCACGCCGCACTTTATGGCCGTGGCCTTGGCCGCGAGCTTGTCGCCCATCTGCGCCAGCACGTCCGAGGGCGGGCCGACGAACACAATGCCGTTTTTCTCGCAGGCGCGCGCGAACTCGGCGTTCTCGGACAGGAAGCCGTAGCCCGGGTGAATGGCGCTGACGCCGCGGCGCTTGGCGAGGTCGATAATGCCGGGTATGTCAAGGTAGGCACCCAGCGGACTTTTATTTTTGCCGATGAGGTAAGCCTCGTCCGCGCGAGTGCGGAACAGCGAGAACGTGTCCTCATTGGAATAAATGGCAACAGTGTGGATTCCCAAGTCGTAGCAGGCGCGGAAAATGCGTATCGCAATCTCGCCGCGGTTGGCTACAAGAACCTTTTCAAACTTTCTGTTTGGCATAAAACAGCCTCCTCGAATGTAATTTGCAGGATTGCCACCCCGCTAATTGCATATTTCTCAAAATTATTATATGATATAGGCTGAAATTTAACAAGTAAATTTTTGTGTAAATGCTTGATTTCATCCAATTATACAAAGAACCTCCCCCATTCCCCCACCCGCGCTGTGTGTTTTGTGTATAAGCAAAAATGCAGGAAAAAATTCATTAAACGTAGCATGCTGCGAAAATGCACGTAAGTCATAATATAAGCAATGCAAGTGATGTGCATTGCTTCTGCCAAATGAAAGCCTTATGAAAATAGACACAAAAAAGCCTCGGACTCTTCACAAGTCCGAGGCTTTCAGTTGGCAGCGGGAGAAGGATTCGAACCCTCACATACGGAGTCAGAGTCCGCTGTGCTACCTTTACACAATCCCGCTACAAAATCACAACAATGGTATTATAACCGTTTTGCGCAAAAAGTCAAGAGTTTTTTTCATGACTTCACATTTTTCTCGTTATGCAGTATAATATTCGTCGTAAACCCACGGGAAAGGACTGGCGCTGCATGGCAAGCAAGACTGCGGCCGGACATTTGACGGCTTTTTTGACTATTGTTATTTGGGGTACAACGTTTATTTCGACAAAGACGCTGCTGACGGACTTTCAGCCGGTGGAGATTTTGCTTTTCCGCTTTGTCATGGGCTTTTTCGCCCTGCTGCTCATCTCCCCTCACCGTCTGCGCGGCGTGACGCGGCGGCAGGAGCTGACGTTCGCCGCGGCGGGGCTGTGCGGAATTTGCCTCTACTACCTGCTGGAGAACATCGCGCTTGTCTACACTCTGGCCTCCAACGTGGGCGTCATCATCTCCGTGGCTCCGTTCTTCACGGCAATACTCTCTCGTCTGTTTCTCAAGGGCGAGGACAGGCTGGGCACGGGATTTTTCGTCGGCTTTGTCGCCGCCATGCTGGGCATCGCGCTCATCAGCTTCAACGGCGCGCGGCTGGAGCTGAACCCCAAGGGCGACATTTTGGCGCTCGCCGCCGCGTTCGTCTGGGCTTGCTACTCTATCCTGACAAAGATAATCAGCGGCTACGAATACCCGATAATTTTAACCACGCGGCGCACGTTCTTCTACGGCATAATCTTTATGCTCCCCGCGCTCGCGCTCTTTGACTTCAGTCCCGACTGGGCGCAGCTTGGGAACTTGACGAACGCGCTGAACATTCTCTACTTGGGCCTCGGCGCCTCGGCGCTGTGCTTTGTCACATGGAATTTTGCCGTCAAGCGGCTGGGCGCGGTGCGCACGAGCGTCTACATATACATGATTCCCGTCATCACAACGATAACGTCCGCGCTCATACTCGGCGAGCCGGTGACACCCCTCTCGCTGCTGGGCACGGCGCTGACCATTGCCGGACTGTTCCTCTCCTCGCTCCGCGGCAGGGCGGAGAAATAGCCGCGCGGCTCTGCTTTTTTGTTGCTATTCAAGGGCGCTTGTGTTACAATGACGACAAAGAAAATTTTTTCTTGGGGTGATAAAAATGATTAACAGAACACAGCTCAAATTAGACGCCAAGGCCGCTATGCGCGGGCGTAGGCCGAGCGTCTACCTCGTGTCTCTGGCCTACCTCATCATTTTGTACATACTTGATGTGCTGAACGCTGCCGTGACGCTCAAGGGCACGAGCTTTGCCGAGATTGCCGCGCTGCCGCCTGAGCAGGCCGAGGCCGCGCTGGACATGATGATGAACAGCGTGTCGGTGCCGGGTGTGCTGCTGGGCATTGCCATCGAGCTGATTGTGCTCGTGCTCGGCGTGGGCTTTTCCATTTACGCGCTCGCGGTGAGCCGCGGTCAGGAGGCGGGCTTCGGCTCGCTGCTGGACGGCTTCGGCATATTCTTCAAAATTATCTGGCTGAACATCGTCATGGGCTTTTACGTTTTTCTCTGGTCGCTGCTCTTTGTCATTCCGGGCATTATCGCGGCCTACCGCTACTCCATGGCGCTATACGTTCTCATCGACAACCCCGAGCTCGGCGCGCTGGAGTGCCTGCGCCGCAGCAAGGAGATGATGCGCGGCAACAAGTTCAAGCTCTTTGTGCTGGAGCTGAGCTTCATAGGCTGGATACTGCTGGCCACAATACCGCTTGTGAACATATACGTTATGCCGTATATGGAAACCACGGTCTGCAACTTTTACAACGCCGTCTCCGGCAAGGGCCGCGGCGAGGCGGACTACTACGTTTATGGTGATGTATGATGAAAATGATGGTTTACTGCTACCGCGACTTTGACGAGGCGGAGGCGCTGAAAATATGCGAACAGGAGCTGGGCGTGGAGTGCGAGACGAGCCCCGCCTACCCCACGCTAAACGACTTCCGCGCCCTGCGCGGCCGCGGCTTCGACATTGTGAGCGTCAACCCCACCGACCTCGGCAGACCGTACATAGAGCTGCTGCATGAGGCGGGCGTGCGCTATATCGCCACGCGCTCTATCGGCTACGACCACATCGACCTCGCCGCGGCGCGCGAGTTCGGTATAAGGGTCTGCAACTGCGGCTACCCGCCCACAGGCGTTGCGGACTACACCATAATGCTCATGCTCATGTGCTGCCGCCGCATTAAGCACATTTTCCAGCGCTCCGCCGTGCAGGACTACTCGCTGCGCGGCAAGTTAGGGCGCGACATTTCCCACAGCACCGTCGGCATAATCGGCACCGGCTCCATAGGCTCCACCGTCGCCAAGCGGCTGCGCGGCTTCGGCTGCAAGATAATCGCCTCCTCGCCGCAGGTCAACGCCGAGCTCACCGACTTTGTGGAGTACGTCAGCCTCGACGAGCTCTGCCGCCGCGCGGACATCATAACGCTGCACGCGCGCTCCAACGCCGAGACGCGCCACATGATAGGCCGCGAGCAGTTTGCCGTAATGCGCCCCGACGCGCTGCTCATCAACACCGCGCGCGGCGACCTTGTGGACACCGAGGCGCTGGTGGAGGCGATAGAGACCGAGCAGATAGCGGGCGCGGCGCTGGACGTGATAGAAAACGAGTTCGGCCTCTACTACCTGAACCTCATGGGCCAGCCGCTTAAAGACCGTACGCTGGCCGCACTGGAGAGCTTCCCCAACGTGATAATCACGCCGCATACGGCGTTTTACACCGACGTAAATACAGTAGAAATGATGCGCACCAGCACCGAGGGCTGCTTACTGGCCGAAAAGGGCGAAAAGAGCGTATATCAGGTGGTGTGAGCAAATGAAAAAGTTCAGGACTGCTGCGGCGGTTATAATAATGCTTATTTGCGCAATGGCCGGCTTTTTCGCCGGAGCCTTCCTCGGCAACGCAATGGCCGGCGCTATTCTCTTCTCCCTCATCGCGGGAATAGCCTGCGTGGTGTACACGGTGGATAATTGTGAGAAATGAAGCCGCCGTTTGCGTCTGTTATTCAACCACATAGCTGAAAAATCCCAATTCCCAGCGGGGCAGAAAAAGAAGTGAATTGAAAATCGAGAAGGTACTATTTATGAAACGAATATTATCATTGTTGGTGTGCGTTGTGCTGATTTTTTCTTTAAGTGCTTGTGCAGAAGATAATTCAAAGCAAATGTATATTGAAGCGGCGCAATTAACAGAAGAAGAACAAAATATCGCTGAATTGTTGGGATTAAACCAAGAACACCTTATATACGATTTTTCTTTAGATGATACCGTCAAAAGTATGCGGATAAATACCTATGAACTGATTGACGGGGAATGGAATATTATTTCAGGAGGCGGAGGTGAAGCGTTCGAGGATTTAGGTGGGCGGCTTGCTCTTGAATTTGAAAATATAGGCGATGGATTGAGAGTTGCTGTGCAAAGCGAACATAACGGTGGTTCAACGTCATATTTCAATGAAATCAAAAATGATATTACCGGCATGGGGCTCACCACTTCCGTCCTCACTTCTCAAAAAGAAATCAGCTATGAGGAAGAAATCCCATTGGCAATACAAATAATCACTTCTAAAAACGAAGTCCATTCCTATATAGTCGATTATTTTTTCCAACCAGAGGAATATGAGAAATATGATTACGAATATGTGTATGCAATTACCGTTCTTTTCAGCCAAAAAACAGTGGGCGAATTAACAAACTGACTGCCGATGTGAAAGAGAGGCAATCAAGGCGGGAGGATTTTCAAACCTCCCGCCGCTGTATTTATGGAATAATCATTAAGCAGTAAAACGACGGGCGGTTTGGCTCTTTATTATTCCAGTTTTCTTCGTCGTTAATTTTTCTGATGTCGTTTGTCGTCAGTTCGTCAATATGAACCGTTCTTCTGCGGATATATGGTCTGTCGTCAAACTCCCAATAGTCCGACAGCCAAACATTCCACAGCTCCACGCTCTTTTCTTTAACGAGAATCTTTTTAATATATTCTATAATACGCGCTGCTCGGCCGTCGCTGTATTGCGGCAATTCGAGATATACTCCATATTTTTTCTCGCAGTAAATATCAACATCACCGAACGGCAGAAGAGAAAAGTTATCGTCAGCGCCTCCGTCATCAATGGTATTCGTATCCAAATTTATAATAAGCGGATATTCGCGCGGGGGTCTGACTGCCGGCAGCGGACAATTTGCGGCTATAAAAACGCAGTTACTCATAGTTTGTTGCCTCCCTGATTTTAGTTATTTCTGCACCAGTGCCTTCGTCACTCGCCGGTTTCCCCATACGCTTCATAAAGCCAATAACCGCTCTCAAGCGCTGCTACAATATTTTCGCCGTAATTATACACCTTGGCGCCAATAATGTCATCGTTCGCCTGAAAGTTTTCCGCGGGGTACTCAGATGAGCTGACGCTGCTTAGAATCTTTCCCAAATAGACAAAATCGCTCTCACTGCCCGTGAGGTCAGGCTGTTCGGCGGCAAGATAATAAAGCGTATCGCTGACATAAATCATGGGCGCTAAATCTCCCGCAGACGGCGCAGCAATATCCGCCGCAAGCAGCGGCTTTATTCCTATGCAAAGCATAAGGCACAGGCAGGCAGCCGCGGCAATCCACTTTGCCCGACCGTGCTTTTTACGCACAGGCTGACTATCCGCTTCTTCGGCTGTGAACGCGATTGCGGTTTCGTCCCTTGCGAAAAACAGGTCAATAATTTTGCAATCCTCCAAAGTCATTCGCTCCTTTCTCTTTTGCGCAAAAAGTCTCTCTGCCCTTATAAGCGCCGTTTGAGCCGCAAAGGTTACACTTTTACAAAAATCTTATCACAACAGTTTGTTGCAGTCAAAAAAATACTGCGGCGGGAGGACTTTCAAACCTCCCGCCGCTGTATTTTGTTCAGGTAATGACTTTCGGCACCAGCAGCCGTTCGCCCGCGGGCTCGCAGTCCTCTTCGAGTGAGTTGACCGCGCGGATGGCCTCTACCGTGGAGCAATAGCGCTTGGCCGCCTCCCAGAGCTCGCCGCGGCCGTTCACCTTGACCAGCACCGCCGAGGGCAGCTCGCGCACGTCGCCGCGGCGCCCCTCGCTGCGCTCTATGCCGCTTATGCACTCCGTTTTCTGCTCGCATACCGCCAGAGCCTTAGCCTCCACGGGCGCCCGCAGCTCTATTGCCCGCCCCGAGGCGACGCAGAACATTTCTCCCACACTGACGTTCGTGACCTCCGCCGTCTCGTTTTCAGCGCAGGCGCAGCTCAGCTCCGCCGTGAGCCGCTTTTTTTGCAGGCGGCGGCTGCCGTCCGCGTCCACGTAGAGTATCGACACGCTCACCGGCACGCGCAGCGCGCTCCCCTCCGCCTCGGCAGGCCCCGCCAGCGCCTCCGCCGCTATCACCGAGCGCGCCTCATAGGGCGTTTCAATGGCGGCTTCCAGATTGCAGCGGAGCGTCATTTCGCGCTCGACTGTTGGGAAAGCTCGCTCGCTGCGGCTGACCGTCAGCTCGTGGAGGTTGCTGTAAGCGTCGGAGAGCAGCGGCACTGTCAGCTTTTCGCGGCACAGGAACTGTGCGACCGCGTGAATTTCCGCCGTCACCGTGCGCCCCTCGCTCTCACGCAGCAGCTCAAAGTACGCGCCGCTCGGCACAACGCAGGCCGTGCAGACAGCCTCCGCGCACTGCGTCCCCGTCTCGCAAATCTGGGAAAACGGCACGGAGAACTCCAGCGGCATTTCGCTGCCGTCCGCGGCGGAGAGCAGCAGCTTGGCCTTTGCCGTACCCTTGATTATCAGCTTTGTCCCCGCTATTTTCAAATCCTCCGGCGTCAGCGTCACCGACTGGCCGATTATCGCCTCCGCCGCGGGGCGGTCAGCCGGTATCATGTGCTCGTCGGTGAGGACAAACGTCTTTTCCGAAACGCACTTCACCGGCGTCAGCGTAACGGATGTGCAGAGCGTATTCAGCCCGCTCCCGCCGTCCTCCGTGTCCTCCGTCAGCTCGAGCGCGCTCTCCGCCCAGCAGCTTATGTCCGCGGAGACGTCCGCCTTGACAAGTATTTTGCGCGGGTTCAGCAGCTTGCCCTCCAGTGAGACGAGGCGGTAGTCCGCCATACAGCGGCAGTCGGAGTTTATGTTTTCGTCCTCAAGGCGCAGCGAGACGGGTATGTTCAGCTCCACGCAGCCGAGCGCCCCGCCGCCCTCCGGCGCAAAAACCGCCTGCGCCGCCACGTTCAGCTCCACCGAGGCCGCGCCCTCGCTCAAGTCCTTGCTCCTGATGAGCGCCGAACCCGTAACGTACACGAGCTCCGCGGCGTCCGGCAGCAAGTCGGGAATCACGCAGTCGGCGGAGCCGTCCTGCCTTATGCGCTTGGCGCAGACCGGCTCAAGGCAGTCCGCTGTGAATTTTTTCATGCTTATCTCCATTAGCACCACTCCAAACATTCGGTTTGTAAATGCTATGAGACGAACCTACCGTTTATGCCTGCCGCCAAGCAGCCTGCGCAAAAATTTCGGTAACGCGAATGTGAATATTTTCATCAAAGCCTCCTGCACAACATAATGCCCACGGCGATAAGTCCCGCGCCAAACATGAACCACCAGACGCCCGACGGCAGCACCATCGTCAATATTATAATAGTGCCCAGCGCAATAAATACGAGACTGACCCAACAAGCCCCCGGCGGTCTGCCGCGCATAGAACACGCCTCCCTTGCTATTACGTATCAATACATAATATGCTGGAGGCGCGGGAATGTTGACTGTGTGAAAATATAATTAGCCGAGCGCTCACGGCGAAAGTTCGCTTTGGGCGCTCGGTTTTGTCTTGTTATTTTAATATTTAATGCTCCGCATACCGCGACAGGAACTGCCTTGTGCGCTCTTCCTTGGGGTTTTCTATGACGTCGTGCGCGCGGCCCTCTTCCACTATTACGCCGCCGTCCATGAATATTACGCGGTCGGCCACGTCGCGGGCAAATGCCATTTCGTGGGTGACTATTATCATCGTCGTGTTCTGCTCCGCCAGAGAGCGTATGACCTTCAGCACCTCGCCCGTCAGCTCCGGGTCGAGGGCGGAGGTCGGTTCGTCGAAGCAGAGGATGTCGGGCTTCAGCGCCAAGGCGCGGGCTATGGCTACGCGCTGCTGCTGCCCGCCGGAGAGCTGGTGGGGATAGTGCTCCGCGCGGTCGGCAAGACCCATCTGCGCCAGCAGCTCCCGCCCCTGAGCTTCAATCTCGTCAAAAATGGCCTTTTTATTCTGCTTGTAGTCCGCCCACTCCTTTGCCAGCAGCTTGCCCGCCAAGGTCACGTTGTCCAGCGCGGTGTACTGCGGGAAGAGGTTGAACGACTGGAACACAAGTCCGAAGTGCAGCCGCTTGCGGCGTATCTCCTGCTCGCGCTGCGTGGCGGGGTCGGCGGCGTCGAATATCACATTGCCGAGGACGGAGATTGTGCCGCCGTTCGGCTTTTCCAGAAAATTAAGGCAGCGGAGCAGCGTCGTTTTGCCCGAGCCCGAGGAGCCTATGATTGCCAAGGACTGTCCCTCGTCCAGCGTGAAGCTGATGTCCCGCAGAACCTCGGTGGAACCGAAGCTCTTGCTGATGTTGTGTACTTCCAAAACCGACATACCGGCGCGCCTCCTTTCAGCGGAAATAGGACAGTCTGCGCTCTATGTATCCGAACAGCAGCGTCAGAATGCCCACAAACAGCAGGTAATAAACTCCTGTGAAAAACAGAGGCCACAGCAGTCCCGAATAGCCGTGGGAGCCTTTGAGGAAGGCATAGCCCGCCCAGATAAGCTCTTGGAATGAAATGATGCGGGCAATGGAGGTGTCCTTCACCAGCGTAATTATTTCGTTGGACATCGGGGGAATGATGCGCTTTACCATTTGCAGCAGCGTCACCTTGAAAAATATCTGGGTTTTCGTCATGCCGAGCACAAGTCCGGCCTCCTGCTGCCCCACGGGGACGCCTTGGATTCCGCCGCGGTATATTTCGGAAAAATAGCACGCATAGTTGATGATAAAGGCGATGCACGCGGCCATAAAGCGGCCG
This sequence comes from Oscillospiraceae bacterium, assembly GCA_021202845.1. Classification (GTDB taxonomy): domain Bacteria; phylum Bacillota; class Clostridia; order Oscillospirales; family Oscillospiraceae; genus JAJQCF01. The sequence continues at coordinate 151,556 of JAJQCF010000031.1, read as the reverse complement.
GATTCACCGCTCGGCCACGGGCTGCCGGCGCTTCTAATCATGCCGGGCACAAAGAACAAAATTATGAGCTGGAGCATGAGCGGCGTGCCGCGGATTATCCAGACCACGGTTTTTGTCACATAGCGCAGGGGCGCGAAGCGGCTCATGGAGCCGAAGGAGATTATCAGCCCCAGCGGAATGGCGCCGACCAGCGTGACCGCGAACAGCTTCAGTGTCTGCAAAAAGCCCTCGTTTAGAGCGCCGATTACGGTCAAAAACATGTTATATATTCCACCTGCCTTCGTCTGCGATTACTGCAACAAATCAAAGGCAGAGGGCATGGCTTACCTTCTGCCTTTGAAACTTGCGTCTTGAGTTTGGTTTTACTGCTCTATGAGCTTGTCGGCTATGTTGTAGCGCTCGGCAATCTCCTGCATGGTGCCGTCGGCGTAAGAAGCGCTGAAGAACTCGTTGAGCATCTCGGCCAAATCGGAGCCCTTGCGGAAGCCGACGCCGTACTCCTCGCTGTTGAGGCTGACGGTGTAGGTCAGCTTGTCGTAGCTCGTGCCCTCGCCGACCATGGCGGCGGCCATGAGGTAGTCGATAACGGCAGCGTCAGCGGTGCCGGCGGAAACTTCAAGCAGCGTGGTGGCTTGGTCCTGAACGGGAGTGTAGTCCAGTCCGAGAGCTTCAATCTCGGCCATACCGGCGGAGCCGTTCTCCACGGCGAAGAGCAGACCCTCCAAGTCCTCCACGGTCTGGTACTGGTCGGCCACATCGGCAGGAACGACAACGACCTGCGCGTTGTTGAAGTAGGCGTTGGAGCACTCCATAGCGCTCTTGACCTCGTCGGTGAGCGTCATGCCGTTCCAGACAACGTCAATGGTCTTGCCCTCAAGCTCCATGACCTTGTTGTCCCAGTCGGCTATAATTTGAAATTCGGGCGTTACGCCAAGGCTCTCAGCGAAGGCGGCGGCCATGTCGGCGTCGAAGCCAATCCAGTTGCCGTCGGCATCCTGATAGTCCATAGGCTCAAAGTCGGTGATGCCGATAACGAGAGTGCCCTTGTTCTGCACGTAGGCGAGGTCGCTGTCGGCGTCCTCGGTCTCGTCAGCGGCGGCGGTGTCGTCAGCCGCCGCGCTGTCGTCGGCAGCGGTGTCGGACGCGGCGGAGCTGTCGGCAGTAGTAGTGGTTGTGGTAGTCGTGGTGGAGCTGCTGCCGCAGGCCGTTAGAGTCAGGCACATGCACGCCGCAAGCAGCAGGGCGAGCAGACTTTTCTTTTTCATTTTAATTGTCCTCCATAAAAAACATAAGTTGTGCAGTTTTTACACACTTCAGCATTTTACCATAATAAAGAGCAAAGTCAATAGTTTGGCGCAAATTTCGTCGAAAAACAATAAAAATTTTTCTGAATCGCTCTATATTGGGTCAGACTGCGAAGCCCATTTCCAGAGCTTTGCGGTTTTGCTCCAACATATCCTTGTGGCGGGCGGAGATTATTTTGCCCAGCACCGCGTCTATGCTGCCGCCGGAGAGCGCGGGGGTCTCTTTCAGCAGCTTGCCCGCTAAAATCATGTTGGCCAGCGCGGGCATTCCCGCCTCGTTTGCCATTTGGCTCGCGGGGACGTAGAATGTCTCAACGTCGGTGCGGCGCACCTTTCGGTCGATGAGTGAGCTGTCAGCAAAAATTCTGCCGCCCGGTGCTACACAGTCCTCGAAAGTGTCCAGCGAGGGGCCGTTCATCACCATGAGAATGTCGGGCGTCGGCACCATCGGCGAGCCAATCTGCTCGTCGCTGACAATAACACTGCAATTTGCCGTGCCGCCGCGCATTTCGGGGCCGTAGGAGGGCAGCCAGCTGACATATTTATTCTCCAGCAGCCCCTTGTAGGCCACGAGCTTGCCGGCAAAAAGTATGCCCTGTCCGCCGAAGCCCGCGAAAACGATTTTTATATCCGCCATTTCACTGCGCCTCCTTTGCCGCCGCGTCCTTGTAAACGCCGAGCGGGTAATAGGGAATCATCTTTTCCTCAATCCACCGCAGCGCGTCCTGCGGCGTCATGCCCCAGTTTGTCGGGCAGGACGAGAGAATTTCCACAAGCGAGAAGCCGCGCCCCTCAATCTGGTTGACAAACGCCTTTTTAATGGCCTTTTTCGCTTGCAGGACGTTTTTCACACAGTCCACGGAGACGCGCTCAAGGTACTGCGCCCCGTCCAGCTCCCGCAGCAGCTCGCAGACGCGAATGGGGAAGCCGGTGGTGGCGGTGTCGCGGCCGTAGGGCGAGGTCTGCGTAACCTGACCCGGCAGCGTGGTCGGCGCCATTTGCCCGCCGGTCATGCCGTAAATGGCGTTGTTGACGAAGATAACGGTTATGTTCTCGCCTCTGGCGGCGGCGTGGACGGTCTCCGCCATGCCGATACTGGCAAGGTCTCCGTCGCCCTGATAGGAGAATATGATATTTTCCGGCATGGCGCGCTTCAGTCCTGTGGCTACGGCGGGCGCGCGCCCGTGGGCGGCCTCCACCATGTCGCAGCGGAAGTAATCGTAGGCGACGACCGCGCAGCCCACGGGGGCTATGCCGACTGTGCGGCCCTCTATGCCCAGCTCGTCAATGACCTCGGCCACCAGACGGTGGATTATGCCGTGGGTGCAGCCGGGACAGTAGTGACGCGGAACATCTATAAGGCTCTTCGGCGCTTCAAACACTATACTCATTTGTCTAAACCTCCGGCTATTTCTTTAATCTTTGCCAGCACCTGTTCCGTGGAGGGTATCATGCCCCCGACGCGGTTGCTGAGACAGACGGGACGCGCACAGCGCGTGGCAAGGCGCACGTCCTCTATCATCTGACCCATAGACATCTCCACGTCGATATAGGCGCGGACGTGCTCCAGTGAGTCCTCAAACGGCTTGACGGGGAACGGCCACAGCGTCTGCGGGCGTATCATGCCCGCTTTTATGCCCTGCGCTCTCGCAGCGGTCACCGCGCTGCGGGCCACGCGGGCGCTGATGCCGTAGGCCGTGACGCATATTTCGGCGTCGTCCATCAGATATTCTTCCCACATCGCCTCCTCGGCCTTTATGCGCTCGTAGCGCTCGTAGCGGCGGAAGTTCTCAATCTCCAACTTCTGCGGGTCGAGGTAGAGCGAATTTATTATATTGTGCTCCCTCGCCATGCCCGTGCCGGTCACGGCCCAAGGCTTGTCGAACGTCTTGGCCTCGTAGTGCTCCATGCTCACAGGCTCCATCATCTGCCCCAGCGTGCCATCTGAGAGCAGCATTGCCGGAACGCGCCACTTATCCGCGAGGTCGAAGGCCTTAACGGTGAAGTCCGCCATCTCCTGCACGGACGCGGGGGCGAGGACAAGAATGTGGTAGTCGCCGTGTCCGCCGCCGCGCGTGGCCTGAAAATAGTCGCTCTGGCTGGGCTGTATGCCGCCAAGACCCGGGCCGCCGCGCTGCACGTTGACAATGAGCGCCGGCAGGTCGCAGCCCGCGAGGTAGGATATGCCCTCGGACTTGAGGGAGATTCCCGGGCTGGACGAGCTCGTCATTGCCCTCTTGCCCGCGGAGGCGACGCCGTAGACCATGTTCACGGCGGCAAGCTCGCTCTCCGCCTGCAAAAACACGCCGCCTATCTTCGGCATACGCTTTGCCATGTACGCGGCAACCTCGGTCTGGGGCGTTATAGGATAGCCGAAGTAAAAGCGGCAGCCCGCCTCGATAGCGGCCTCGGCAATGGCCTCGTTGCCCTTCATAAGTTTCTTGTCAGACATATTTTCAACCCTACCTTTCAACAGTTATCACGCAGTCGGGGCACATTATTGCGCAGAAGGCGCAGCCTATGCAGCGCGTTTCGTCGGTCATCTCGGCGGGTGAGTGACCGTTTTTGTTGAGCTGTGTGCGGCTGAGCTCAATAAGTCCGCGCGGACACGCCTCCACGCACAGTCCACAGCCCTTGCACAGCTCTGTTCTGAAAGTCAGTTTTGCCATATTCATTGCTCCTGTTTCAAAAATAAATATTATTGAATCTTATAAAGCGTTTGTAAGTCAAAGTTCGGCGGCTCCGCGCTGCAATTTGAGCGGGAATATATTTTCCGCTTTACCCCGCAGCTTTTCGGCCACGCTCTGCTCCGCGCAGGTCATTTTCAGCGGCAGCGATGCCAGACGGCACAGCTCCTGCGCGAGCGGGAGGGAGTCCAAGAGGGTTTCGGCGGTTGTCTCGCACCCCAAGTTTGTGTTGTTGACAACGGCGGTAAAGGGAATTTTGCAGGCGGACTCAATCTCGCGCATTATCTCCAGCGCGCTCTCGGCGTCCGGCGTCAGCGGGCGGCGGAAGTTGACTACGAACAGCATTTCATAGTCGTTTTCCTCCAAAATATACGGCACAAAGCGTCCCAAGGCCAGCGCGCCCCTGTCGTCGCCGCCGACGTCGAAAACCGTCTGTGCGTCCCGCCGCTGCACAAGCCCGTAAACCGCGCTGTTCATGGCGGGAAAGTCAACATTCGTGTTAGCGTAGGCGGAGGATATGAGTTCCACGCCCGCCGCTTCAAGCTCCTCGGCGCTGTCGCGCGTGCGGAAGTAGGGATTGACAATGTCGAGGTCGGCAATCTTCACCTTTTCTCCCGCCGCTCTCAGCGCGAGAGCGTAGTTGACGGCGATGTTCGTCTTGCCGCTGCCGTAGTGGCCGGCGAAGAGGGTTACTCTCGCGCGGGTCATTACAGCTTGTTCCTCTGGATTTTACCGCTGGTAGTCTTGGGCAGACTGTCGCGGAACACGACTATGCGCGGGTACTTATACGGCGCGGTGTGGCTCTTGACGTAGTTCTGAATCTCCTTTTTCAGCTCCTCCGTGCCCTCGGTGCCCTTGACAAGCACGATGCTCGCCTTGACAACCTGTCCGCGTATTTCGTCGGGCGCCGCGGAAACGCCGCACTCCAGCACGTAGGGCAGCTCCATGATGACGTTTTCAATCTCGAACGGCCCTATGCGGTAGCCGGAGGACTTGATAACGTCGTCTACGCGGCCGACGAACCAGAAGTAGCCGTCCTCGTCCTTCCATGCCGTGTCGCCGGTGTGGTAAAGCCCGTCGTGCCAGCACTCGGCGGTTTTCTGCTCGTCGTTGTAGTAGCCCTTGAAAAGTCCGCACGGCAGCTCGCTGCCCTCCGGCACACGGACAACTATCTCGCCCGTCTCGCCGACGGGGACGGGGTTGCCCTCGGCGTCCACAACGTCCATGTCGAACTGCGGGCTGGCCTTGCCCATTGAGCCGAGGCGCGGCGTTGTGCCCACGAGGTTGCCTATGGTCAGCGTTGTTTCCGTCTGGCCGAAGCCCTCCATGATTTGCAGTCCCGTCGCCTTTTCAAACTGGCGGAACACCTCGGGGTTCAGCGCCTCGCCGGCCGTTGTGATATGGTGCAGGGAGCTGAGGTCGTACTTGCTCAAATCCTCCTTGATGAACATTCGCAGCATCGTCGGCGGCGCGCAGAAGGTTGTGATGTTGTAGCGCTTGAACATGGGCATGATGTCGTCGGCTACGAAGCGGTCGAAGTCGTACACAAACACCGCGCCCTCGCTGAGCCACTGGCCGTAGAGCTTGCCCCAGAGCGCCTTGCCCCAGCCGGTATCGGATATGGTGAGGTGCAGCCCGTCGCGCTCCACGCAGTGCCAGTACTTGGCTGTGACGAAGTGGCCGAGGGCGTATTTATAGGAGTGCGCGGCGCTCTTCGGGTGGCCGGTCGTGCCGGAGGTAAAGAACATCAGCGAAATATCGTCGCCGCAGGGAGTGTCCGCCGTGCGGCTGAACTCCTGAGAATAGAGGCTGTACTCGTCGTTGAAGCTGTGCCAGCCGCTACGTGTGCCGTTCACCAGCACCTTCAGCTCCAGCACGGGGCAGTTCGCGGCGGCAAGGTCAATCTGCTCGGGAACAATGCCGTCCGCCGTGGCCACAATGGCCGTTATCTGCGCCTGATTGAAGCGGTACTCGTAGTCGTGCTGCATGAGCTGGTTCGAGGCGGGAATGGCGATGGCGCCTATTTTGTGCAGCGCGAGCATTGTGAACCAGAACTGGTAGTGGCGCTTGAGTACGACCATAACTCTGTCGCCCTTTTTGATGCCGAGCGCCTTGAAGTAGTTGGCTGTGGCGTTGGACTGGCGGCGCATATCGTCAAAAGTGAAGCGGCGCTCCGTGTGGTCGCGGCTTATGTGTATCATAGCCAGCTTGTCGGGATAGGCCTCCGCCAGCGCGTCCACGCAGTCGAAAGCGAAGTTGAAGCGCTCGGTGTTTTTGAACTCAACGTGCTTGAGACTGCCGTCTGGGTTTTCCACGCAGCGTATGAACTCCGAGCAGAGCAGCTTGACGTTGCGCCGCGCGGTGACAATGCTCTTGGAGACTTCCTCCGTCTCCACGTTCTCGCCGGGCAGGACGACGGCGACGAAAACGCAGTCCCCGCCCTCCACGGCAATCATGCCGTGCGGCTCGCTGGAGTTATAATAAATGCTGTCGCCGGGGCCGAGCACCTCCGTGTGTTCGCCAATCTGCACCTTGAGCTTGCCGCTGACTATGTAGTCGAACTCCTGACCCGAGTGGGTGTCGGTGTGTATGGGCTTGCCCTGCTGGTCCTCACTGTAGGCGTAGCGAACCCAGTGCGGCTCGGCAATCTTGTTGCGGAACAGCGGTGCGAGGTTGCGGATTTCAATGCCGTCCTCGTCCACGGTGACCTGTCCGCGTCCGCCGCGCGTCACCATGTAGGTGCTCAGTCTGGCGGAGCGGCCTTCGATAAGGTCTACGGTGTCGATGCCGAAGGCAATGGAGGCCTTGAGCAGGAACGAGAACGGAAAGTCCTCCTTGCCCTGCTCGTAGGCGGCGTACTCTTCCACTGTGATTCCTGTTTTCTCGGCCATTTCCTCCATCGTGAAGCCGCATATCGAGCGCATTTCGCGCACACGGCTGGCGATTTCGGTTATCGTCGGGTCGTAGTTGCTGGGTGCCATATTTTAACCTCTTTCTCCGCTCGCGGCGGTAATTTTGCGTTGTCGGGAGGGTGCGGGCAAAAATAAAAGCCCGCCTCAAAATTTTGAGACGAGCTGTAAAACCCGCGGTACCACTCAAATTGCACGAAAACCGTGCCTCTCATTCAGGCTCCATCAAGCCCTTTGCCGTCACGTGGCTAAACGGAGGACGCCTACCCCTGCACCGCAGGCTCAGCTCCCCAGCTCGGAAGTGATATGTCATTGAGCGCCTATCCTGTCGGCTTTCCACCGCCGCCGACTCTCTGAAAGGAATTACAACGCCCGACCGTCTTCGTCACAGCCTTTAAGTTGATATGGTATAAAATTGTGCGCCCTTTTTATGGGCAATTATATTTTAACCTCACGCGCAGCCAAATGTCAACGAAAAATCGCGCCGAGCGCCAATATTCGTAGCCTTGCACAATCTCAAAGCGCCAATACAGCGCAGCGTCAGGTCACTTTGCCGCATTAAAGCGATGCAAAAATGGCGGAGAGGGTGGGATTCGAACCCACGGATACTTGCGCATCGCCGGTTTTCAAGACCGGTGCTTTCGACCGCTCAGCCACCTCTCCGTGTGCGGCAATTCGGCTTTACGAGAAACAAGAGGACGCCCTTCGGCGTCCTCTTGCATGGCGGAGAAGAAGGGATTTGAACCCTTGCTGCGCTCAACACGCACTACTCCCTTAGCAGGGGAGCCCCTTCGGCCTCTTGGGTACTTCTCCAAGCCGAAATTTTGTTGCCTAAGTATATTACCACCCAAACGGAGGATTGTCAACATTTAATTTTCGGGAAAAGCAATTTTCAGAATTTATTGACGAGCGACGCAGCTTATGCATGAATAAAAACTGCAAATTGCACGCTGTCAGGCTAAACGCAGATAGCGCGCAATTCGCAGTGCCTGTGTATTCCTGTCGCTTTATTACTCCACTGGCTTCATCGTGGGGAACAATATAACCTCTCGCACCGAGTCCTGCGAGGTCAGGAGCATTACGCAGCGGTCTATGCCTATGCCGAGGCCGCCGGTGGGTGGCATACCGTACTCCAGCGCGTTGATGAAGTCCGTGTCCATCATGCCGGCCTCGTCGTCGCCCTTGGCGCGCAGCTCCACTTGCTTCTGGAAACGCGCTTTTTGGTCAATGGGGTCGTTCAGCTCGCTGAAGGCGTTGCCCATTTCGCTGCGGCAGATGAACAGCTCGAAGCGCTCTGTCAGTCTGCCGTCGGCGGGGCTGCGCTTGGCGAGCGGCGAGACATCGACGGGGTGCATGGTGATGAACGTGGGCTGAATCAGCTTCTCTTCTACTTTCTGGTCAAAGCACTCATAAAGCGCGTGACCCCATGTAGGCTCTACGTCGTCCATATTCACGCCGAGACTCTTGGCGGCGGCAACGGCCTCCTCGTCATTATCTATGGTCATGAAGTCAACGCCGAGATACTCTTTGACCGCCTCAGCCATCGTCATGCGTCTGAACCCGGGCGCGAGCGAAATGTCCTCGCCCTGCCAGTGTACGCTGTAAGTCCCCAGCAGCTCCATCGCCGCGCCGGAGAGCAGCTCCTCGAAAAGGTCCATCATATCGTTGAAGTCGGCGTAGGCCTGATACAGCTCAACGGTGGTGAACTCGGGGTTGTGGCGCGTGTCCATGCCCTCGTTGCGGAATATGCGGCCAATCTCGTAAACCCGCTCGATGCCGCCGACTATAAGGCGCTTGAGGTTCAGCTCCGTGGCGATGCGCAGGTACATATCCATGTTCAGCGTGTTGTGGTGGGTTATGAACGGGCGTGCGGTCGCGCCGCCGGAGATTGTGTTCAGGACAGGCGTCTCCACCTCCATGTAGCCTCTGCCGTCCAGATACGAGCGCACATAGCTGATGAACTTGGAGCGCAACTCGAATATGCGGCGGCTCTCGTCGCTCATAATGAGGTCAACATAGCGCTGGCGGAACTTCAGCTCCGTGTTTGTCATGCCGTGGAACTTTTCCGGCAGCGGGCGCAGGCTCTTGCTCAGGAGCACCACCGATTCGACGTGAATCGTAATCTCGCCCGTCTTTGTTTTGAACACATACCCGCTCACGCCGATTATGTCGCCGATGTCGTACTTGCGGAAGTCAGCGAACTCGGTGGCGGAAACGGCGTCGGAGCGGATGTAAAGCTGAATCTGCCCGCGGTCGTCCTTGATGTGGCAGAATATGGCCTTGCCCATGCCGCGCTTGGACATAATGCGCCCCGCCGCTTGGACGGTCTGGTTTTCAAAGCGCTCGAAGTCGGACGTAATCTCCTCCGACCACGCGGAGCGGACGAACTTGGTCTGCTGGAAGGGGTCGCGGCCTGCCTGCTGCAGCTCGGCCAGCTTATCGCGCCGGACTTGGAGTATCTCGGAAAGGTTCTCCTGCGGCGCGGCTACGGAATTTTCACTCATATTTAATTATTCTCCCATGTGGTTATTTTCTATTGCCAGAATTTCAAAGTCAATCGGGCCGGCGGGTGCGTCTATGGTTACGGTCTCGCCGACAAGATGACCCAGCAGTCCGCGGCCGAACGGGCTGTCGTCGGATATGCGCCCTTCGGCAGGATTGGCCTCCTGACCGCCGACTATGGTGTACTTGAGCATCTCGTCCATCTCCACGTCGCGCACCGTCACAAGGCTGCCGTGGCCAACGGTGCCCTCCACAGTGTGGGACTCAACTATCTGGGCGTTCTCGATAAGAGCCTGAATTTCCGCAATCTTAGAGTACAGCTTGCCCTGTTCGGTTTTCGCCTCGTCATATTCGCTGTTCTCACTGAGGTCGCCGAAGGAGCGAGCCTCCTTAATCTGCTCGGCCACTTCCTTCTCGCGCACGGTCTGGAGGTATTCAAGCTCCTTTTTCAGCTCATCCAGACGCTCCTGACTCATTTTGAATCTGCTGTCGTTTGACATTTGTTTCACTCTCCAAAATCAAAAATTTAATTTAATCTGCAATTACGCCGCAAACAAAACAGCGGCAGCTAAAAGCGCACGGTACCTAATTAACGATTTATTTTATCACAAGGAGCATTGATTTTCAAGATTTAGCACAATTATTTTTCCGCGCCCATTCTCGGCGGCTTGGCGCACATATTTTTTGTCAACTCTATTAGTTGACATACAATTATGAAAGTGCTAATATGGTCAATGATTAAAATCAGGTTCTCCGTTTTCGGGGGCTTGTTTCAGGCTTTGAATTTGAATAAGAGGTAATACAGACAATGGACGAGAATAAATACTCATTTGACAACCCTGAATACCGCAAAACTTACTGGCACACCTGCTCGCACATTATGGCGCAGGCTGTTAAGAGGCTTTGGCCGGAGGTTAAGCTGGCCATCGGTCCCAGCATTGATGAGGGCTGGTACTACGACATCAGCGCTCCCTTTGCCTTCACGCCGGAGCATCTGGAGAAAATTGAGGCCGAGATGCGCAAGATATGCAAGGAAAAGCTCAAGTTAGAGCGCTTTGAGCTTCCGCGCGGCGAGGCTCTCAGCTTCATGGCGGACGAGCCGTTCAAGGTAGAGCTCATAAACGACCTGCCGGAAGACGCCGTCATCAGCTTTTACCGTCAGGGCGAGTTCACCGACCTTTGCGCGGGTCCGCATCTGGACTCCACGGGCCGCGTGAAGGGCAACGCGCTCAAGCTGACCGCCTGCAACGCCAGCTACTGGCGCGGCGACTCCAGCCGTGAGTCCCTGCAGCGCATTTACGGCATCGCTTTCCCCAAGAAAGACGAGCTGGACGCTTGGGTTCAGCGCCAGGAGGAGGCCAAAAAGCGCGACCACCGCCGTCTCGGCAAGGAGCTGGGTCTTTATATGCTCATGGACGAGGGCCCCGGCTTCCCGTTCTTCCTGCCCAAAGGCATGGTGCTGCGCAACACGCTCATCGACTACTGGCGCGAGGTTCACAAGCGCTACGGCTATGTGGAAATCTCCACGCCTGTTATCTTGAACCGCGCGCTCTGGGAGCGCAGCGGTCACTGGGACCACTATAAAAATAATATGTATACCACCCAGATTGACGGCGAGGACTACGCAATTAAGCCCATGAACTGCCCGGGCGGTATGCTTGTTTACGCCAGCGAGCCGCACTCCTACCGCGACTTGCCCCTGCGCGTGGGCGAGCTGGGACTTGTCCACCGCCACGAGCTCTCCGGCGCGCTGCACGGTCTTTTCCGCGTCCGCTGCTTCACGCAGGACGATGCGCACATCTTCATGACCCCCGACCAGATGCGCGGCGAGATTAAAAATGTTGTCACGCTGTTTGACGAGGTCTACTCCGTCTTCGGTCTGCCCTACACCATAGAGCTCTCCACCATGCCGGAGGACCACATCGGCGAGGCTGCCGACTGGGAGTTCGCGCAGGAGACGCTCAAGGCCGCGATAACCGACATGGGCAAGAGCTACGTCATCAACGAGGGCGACGGTGCTTTCTACGGCCCGAAGCTGGACTTCCACCTTGAGGACGCCATTGGGCGCACATGGCAGTGCGGCACCATTCAGCTCGATATGCAGCTGCCTGAGCGCTTTGAGCTTGAGTACGTCGGCTCCGACGGTGAGAAGCACCGTCCCATTATGATTCACCGCGTTGTCCTCGGCTCCATCGAGCGCTTTATAGGCGTCATCACCGAGCACTTTGCCGGCGCTTTCCCGCTCTGGCTCGCGCCTGTGCAGGTCAAGGTGCTGCCGATTACCGACCGCGCCGCGGACTACGCCCGCTCCGTTGCGGCAAAGTTGGACGAAGTCGGACTGCGCGCCGAAACAGACGTGCGCAACGAGAAGATTGGCTACAAAATACGCGAAGCCCAGCTGCAAAAGATTCCCTATATGCTCGTTGTCGGCGACCGCGAGGCGGAGGCCGGAACCGTGGCGGTGCGCACCCGCGCGGGCGAGGACCTTGGCGCGGTTGAGCTGCAGAGCTTTATTGACCGCGCATTGGAAGAGGTTAAGACAAAGGCCAGATGAAGCATTTCAGGAAATTTTTCACGCTTATCTTGGCGCTCGCGCTGACAGTTTCCGTCCTCGGCGGCTGCACCTCGCGCACGACTGTGGAGGAACCGGAGGAAACGGAAGAGGCCGTCCCCACCGCTGCTCCCACGCCGACGCCAACACCGACCCCCGCCGCAGAGACGGAGGAGCCGGAGCCCACTCCCCTGCCCTACACCAATCCCCTGACCGGCGAGGGTCTGGAGGAACCTGTGACGACGCGCGTCTGGGCGGTCATGATAAACGACTACTACGGCGCTCTGCCCCAGTGCGGTGTTAGCGAGGCGGACATTATATACGAGACGCTTGCCGAGGGCGGCATTACGCGCATGATGGCTATTTTCACAGACATACGCGCCGCCGAAACGCTGGGCAGCATACGCTCCATACGCGATTACTATGTCTCTATCGGCATGGCCTACGACGCCGTGACGGTACACGCGGGCTACTCCCCCGCCGCACAGACCATGCTGGCTCAGTACGACATTGACAATATAGACGGCGTCGGCGGCAGCTTCCCCGAGATAAACCCCTTCTACCGCGACTCCAGCCGCGGAGCCTACGGCTCGGAGCACACGCTGTTCACCACCGGCGAGGACTTGTGGGACTGCGCGGAGAGCTACGGCTACGAGCTGGAAGCGGAGGAGGACGCGGACTACGGTCTGCACTTCACCGAGGACGGCACGCCGGACGGCGAGGACGCAGGCTATGTGTGCGTCACATTCACCAGTAAAATGACCTCGTTTGTCTACGACGAGGAAACGCAGCTCTACGGCGGCTACCAGTACGGCAGCGAGTACACCGACGCTAACACCGGCGACCAGCTGCAGTTCACGAACCTGCTCGTTCTCTCCGCCAGCATTTCCGTTGTGGACTCGGTGGGGCGCGTGGACGTTGGTCTGATTGGCTCCGGCAGCGGCTGGTTTGTCTGCGGCGGCAAATATGTTGAAATAACATGGGAGCGCGAGAGCCTTTACGACAATTTCCACTACTACCTCACCGACGGCTCGGAATTGGAGCTGGGCGTAGGCAAGACCTATATCGGCATAATCCCCACCTCCGGCGGCTCTGTGGAGTTCGAGGCGGAGTACACGGAATAATATTTGATTAAAACGGAAAGGAGGCGCAGCCCCATGCTTGAAGCGGCAATCTCATACCTGAGAGAGCTGAACTTTGTCAGCATGTGTCTGCGCCTTCTGCTGGCCATGTTCGGCGGCGCGCTCATCGGCGCAACGCGCGGCAGGCGGCAGCACGCGGCGGGTATGCGCACCCACATCTTGGTGTGCATAGGCGCGGCCTGCGCCGTCATGGTCGGGCAGTTTTCCACCGAAGTCCTCGGCCTTGAGGGTGACCCGCTGCGAATATCCTCGCAGGTTGTCTCCGGCATCGGCTTTCTCGGCGCGGGCAGCATAATCGTCTCGCACCACAAGCAGGTGACGGGGCTGACAACCGCCGCGGGGCTTTGGGCGTCCGCCTGCATGGGTCTGGCCGCTGGCGTCGGCTTCTACGAGTGCGCAATCGCCATGTGCGTGCTGATATTCGTCTCCTTGGTGGTGCTCAACCGCATCGACAAGGTGTTCATCAAGAGCACAACAATAATGTCCGTGTACGTGGAGTTCGACTCGCACCTGCGCATGAGTCGCCTCCTGAGCGGCCTCGGCAAGCTGGGCATGGAGGTAGTCTCCATCGAGCGCATGGGCTCCGACACGGAGGACACCTGCGGCTATCGCGTGGAGTTAGAGCTTGTCAAGCCCAAGCTCACCTCCTCCGCCGCCCTCGGGCTGATAAACACCATAGAGGGCGTAATGTATGTGGAGGAACTGCGGTATTAAAAAATCAAGTTGTAACGACATACTGATACTAACTCCCCCCTTGCGGTCGTGGGATAATTGTGGTACAATGAGCGTGCGAAAGGGGCTGAGTACATTGCCGCGTATTATACCGATACGAGATTTGAAAGACACCACCGCCATTTCCCAAATGTGCAGTGAGGCTGACGAGCCGGTGTATATCACCAAAAATGGCTACGGCGATATGGTTATCATGAGCATGAAAGTCTATGAGGAAAAAATGTTTATGACCGAGGTATATTCCAAACTGGCGGAGGCAGAAGTTGAGGCCAAGGAAGGAAAGGTGTCCGACGCCCGCGGGGGGCTTGCCGCACTGCGGGAAAAGTATGGCTTATAAGATAGTTCATACAGACAGTTTTCAGCGTGACCTCGACGCCGCAGTTGGGTATATCGCGCTTGTGCTGGAAAACAAAATTGCTGCGGCTTCTCTGCTGAATGCGATTGAAAAATGCTATGATGAGCTGGGACAAATGCCATTCATGTACGAAGCCTGCCATGACCCATGCTTACAGGAGCTTGGCTACAGAAAGGCACAGATAAACCGCTATATCTTAGTCTACAAGGTGGACGAGGCTAAAAAGACCGTGAATATCTTGCGCCTTTTCCACGGGCGGCAGGACTATGAGAAGCTAATATAACTCTGAAACCCACCAAAAATATTATGGGACTGCGTTGAAGCAAAAGTGCTCCGGCGCAGTCCCGTTGCTGTGTTCACTATACTCACGAGTAAAGAAGGCGCTGTCTCACCGAGGCAGCGCCCTTTCTTCAATCATAGAGCCCTGACGCAGCATATCCCATGTTGGCATGGGCATATCTGTCTGCTCTCGCAGAGCCGCGAAGCCGGCGTCGAGGTAGCGCATTTCATCGAGCGCCCTCATCGCGTGGTCGCTGGCGGCGAGCCGCCCGAGCGATGTTTTTGCCATAATGAAGAGCATTGCCAACATCAGCACCCGTTTTAATCCGTGAAAATTTGCTTCGTCTCCTTCTGGGCGAATCGGAATGCCGAGCGCTTGCAGCAATGAGTAGCCTTCAAATGCGGCGTCCAAAACGAGCCTCCGCTGCTTGCCCGTCGCGTTCGGCAAACAGCCGTTTGTGATATAGCAGACATAGCATACGGGGAGAATGAATGCCATGTGGCACTTTAGCCATGCGTCCATTTCGTTTTCCCATTTCAGTCGATAGCCCGTCCCGTCAAAGGCTGCTTTCAGCTTTTCCCGAAAACGCTGCGACAAGGGCGCGTTAAGCCCGCCGACCGTCATTCCAACGCCCGCGTGGACGCTGATAACCTTTCCGCCTTCCCGTCGTCCGGCCGTCATCTGAAAGCCGAAGGCAATTTCTTTCTCCACAGGCGAGTTCTCCGCCGCCTGACGAGCGGTTTCCTGTGGCGCCATATTGTTCCCCACAAACACGATATAGGCGCTTGCGTTTTTGGCGATTACGGGAAGTGCCTCGGGGAGCTGCACCGCTTGCATGACAACGAAAACCAAGTCATACACGTCTGTCGGCTCCAACACGTCAATGGCGTTCAGCCGGTCAACCGTTGTTTTCATCTGCACATAATGGCGGATTACCAGCCCGTTTGCGTCAATGGCCTCTTTCCATTTCCCGCGAGCCAAAAGGGTGACGTCATTCTTCTTGCAAAGCATATGGGCCAGCTCGCAGCCGATAACGCCCGCGCCATAGATGAGAATTTTCATACTGCCCTCCTTCTCTCTATAAAAAATACCGCTATTCGGCAGTTATATTTTCTCTCGCTTTTTATAACCGCAGTCGCAGTAAGAACCGCCAGAAGCTAATGTATATTCTCGAACGAAGTTAGATGTGCCGCCCGCCTCGCTCATAGTGTAATCCAATCGGCACATGGCCGGAACAAGGTCGTATAACCCCAGCTCCCGCATTAGCGTACAAATGCCGCAGGCGGTAAAACGAGCCTCATACCCGCTGCCGTCGCTGTATGGATAAAACTCCATGTTCCACGAATAGGGATTTCTGTCGGCGGCTCGCAAGGCCGCTGTGGATTTCAAGGAAGCAATGTCCTTGTCGGTGAATTTATTTCTGCCGCTCATCCTGCAAAACCACTTCATTGGGGAAGTCATCATGGAGTTGGCATAATATTCTGTCAGCCGCCCGACATCGGGACGTTCGGGCATATTCAGCACAAATGCACAGAGCAGGGCGCAGTTGATGAGATTCATCTTAAACCTGTCCGCCTTCTCAAACTCCGGCACTCCTGCAATAATGTCTTTATAACGGAACTTCGCTCTTTTCCTCACAGTTTTCGCTGTTTCACTGTCCAGTCCAAAATCCATACATAGATTTCGTTCAAAAGATTTTCCGAACAAAGCCCACATTCCCATAGGCATTCCTATATATTTCATGCCCTATCTCTCCTCTGTTATTGATACCCGTCTCCCTGTTTGAATACCGGCGGCCAATAAGGCAAGACAGGGGCTCCGGACTTCAATTTAAAGTCACAATATTCCCCACCGGAGGCACAGGTCTGCTCACGGTACAGCGGCGCACCCAGCACCCCGAACATCACATAGTCCAGATTACAAAGATAGGGCATATATTCCATGTAACCGTGTTCTTTAGCGAAGTTCGCCAACGGACATACAAGGTTGTGATAACTGAATGCATACCCTTCTTCCGGCGGAATCATGGTTTTCGTCTCGAAGCTGCCCGGATGCTTTTCCGCATTTGCTGCATTCTGCTTATCTTTCTTTTGAAACATTTTATTCAGCATCTTCGGACTGTTGAACATCTTTTCCGCAAGCTTTCGGGCAAATCCCGGAATCCGCAGAAAGGTTCGTTCGTAGGACAGCACCATCAAATGGCCGGTTTCATCTAAAGAAACGCCGTAGTTCTTCAAAACCTCGCCCATCGCCACAAAATAATATGCCCCAGTCAGGTTCCCGGTACCGCTCACATCATCCCCGCCAATATAGGTAAAATGTTCAAGCAGATTTTTGTCATAGAAATCCCAGATTTCTTCCAGAAGCTCGGAGTAATTCTTTCCGCTGGCCTGCTGCAATTCAGCAGAAATCAGTTTCAGGTACCCATTCATGGACTTCTTTAATTTGGTGTAATTTTTCTGATAGTATTCATGCATTGCCTTGTAATTCTCCCCAAAATTTATTCTCTTCCATAAATATCATGAAAGCAGCACTCCGCAGCCCAGCGCCAGCAAAGCACAGGCGGGGATATACACGATGAAATGTATAATATGCGCCTTCTTGTTATAGCCGAACATATGCGGCCCCACAATGCCTTTCGTTTCCGGGTAAAAATGCGGGAAGAAGTTGGAGCGGCAGAGCAGATACCAGTCAAAAAAGAGAATGTCGTAAGTTTCCATCACATAGAGCATCGTGAGAAATCGGGCAAAGTATTTAAGCTGACCGAAATCATTTCTTACACCGTCCCAAATGCCCAGCGCAAATGCACCGATGAACAGCAGCACAGCGAATACGACGATTCCCCAGCCGATGATATGCGCTCCCTTGAATCTCTCTTTCCTGTCCGGAATCACGGCTAAGTTCTCTTTCGGGGCGGAGGAAAAAAGCCGCTTGTCCTGAATAAAGCCGACTGCGCCGTATAGCATGAGAAAGTAGCCGAGCATAAGCATAAGAGTGGAAACAATCGTTATCCGCATTTTCCCTACTTTCTCCCGACCAGCATACGGGAATTTCCCAGCATCATCATATTGGCACGGCTTTCCGAACCGAACACAAGCTCCGACGTGTTTATCAAGCGCACATCCTGATAGCCCATGCCGCGCAGCTTCCGCGCAAACGCCTCCATGTCCCCGTACATTTTCGGCTTCATGCAGTCGTTTATAGCGAAAACTCCGCCCTTTTTCAAAACGCGCAGGCTTTCCAGAAGCAAATCCTGCTTGTCCGCGCCCATGATGTTGTGGTACACATAGTTGCTTATCACGGCGTCAAAGGTTTCGTCCGCAAAATCGAGCTTGTTAGCATCTCCCTTTTGGAAGCTGCACTGCGATGCCACGCCCTCTGACGCGGCGTTTTTCTCGCACAGGGCTTTGCTGTAGTCCCACATTGCTCCCCAGTAGTCAACCCCGACAACCTTTGTCTGCGGCCACGTCAGAGCGGCGCGTATGGTCAGCGGGCCGGAACCGCAGCCGACCTCGAGCAGCGTGCCGTTTCCGTCGTAGTCCAGATTGGACAGTATAGCCTGATGCGCCTTATCCATCATTCCGCCGCCGCCGAAAGCGTACTGCCCGCGAATCCATATCATCCAGCCTATAAACGCCAGCAGCGCGATAAGCGCGATAATAAAGATTATCCCCAGAGCCGTGACGTGAAACACCGCAAATGACAGAGCCGCCAGTATCAGCGCGGCGGCGGCAAACCCGCCCATCATGTAAAACACTGGCTTGGACATCCAGCTCCCGTAGTCCTCGCCGTGAGTGCCGAGGCGTATTGCGGATTGTAAAGTGCTTGTCTGCTTATCCATTGTCTCCTCCTTGTAATAAATACGCTAAAATATTATTCTGGGTGTTCCGACTTAACGCACTCCGCATAGGCCAGAGTGATGCGAGCCGGCATTTCTTTTATCAGCGTGACCTTCCAGCCGTTTGCCTCAAGGAACTCCCTGTATTCATCGACGCTCCACTGGTGCTCAAAGCGCACGCCGGCAATACGGAGAATCTGCGACCACGCGGCGCTGACAACGCCCTTTTTATGGTTCACGAAGTTCGGTGCAATCAGCAGCCCGTCAGCTTTCAGAACTCGGTCGATTTCCATCAGCGCTTTCTGCGGGTTCGGCATAATATGCAGGGCGTTGGCAATGATGACCGCATCAAAGGAGTTATCCGCATAGGGGAGGTTTTCCGCGTCCGCTGTCTCAAACGTCAGATTGTCGGGATAACCGCCCTTCTCAGCCTCCCTTATCATTCCCTCGGAGTAATCTGTGGCAATCATTTTATTTGCAGCATAGGCCACGTGCTTTGCCAGCAGACCGGGACCGGCAGCGATTTCCAGCACGTCCTTTCCCCTAATGACCTGCGGAATACGCTCGTACATCAGCCCATATGCCCTGCGGTCGCCGCGCATGGCTTTCTCATAAATCGGAGCATATAAGTCCCACACTTTTTTATTCATTTGCATTTCTCCAACTGCCAACTTGAACTGCTGCATACGCAATCGCAAGTTAGAAATAGCTAACCTAATTATACACTGCTCCCACGAACTTTGCAACAACAAGCTGCGAAAATGATATTAAAAAATTTACGGGTGCGGCTCAACTTCGAGCTGCACCCGTTTGCTTTATTCACTTCACTTGAACTCCACAATCGTCACGCCGGTTTCGCCTTCGCCGAAGCGGCCCAAGCGGTAGCTCTTGACGGTTTTGTTGCGCTTCAGGCTCTCGTGAACGGCGGCGCGGAGGGCGCCGGTGCCTTTGCCGTGGATTATGGTCACGGTTTTCACCTTCGCCAGCATTGCCGCGTCCAAGTAGCGCTCCATAACGGGTATGGCCTCGTCGGTCATCATGCCCCTTATGTCCAGCTCGGAGGCCACGGAGGCCGTGCGCAGGGCGGCGCCGGTTTTTTCCGCGTTGCGGCGCGTCTCCTGCTTCGCGTCGGCCACCAGCAGCACCTCGTCCTGCGAGGCGGTGACGTTCATTATGCCCGCGCGCAGTGTCAGCGTGCCGTCTGCGTTCTCCTCCGTCACCGTGGCGCGCACGCCCATTGACTTTATCTCCACGGTGTCGCCCACGCGGGCGGGGCGGGCGGACGTTCTCTCCTCGCGCGGCGGCTCCGTCAGCGCGGCCATGGCCTCGTCCGCGCGGTTCATGTCCCGCCGCAGCTCGGCGCGCGCTTCGTTCACCAGTCGGTGGTCCGGCTCGCTGGCCTCCAGCTTGCGTATGCGGTCCAGCTCGTCAAAGACGTGCTCAGCCTGCCGCCGCGCGTCGTCCAGAATGGACTGCGCCTCGCGTTTGGCCTTTAGCTCCGCTTTTTCCAGCCGCACGGTCAGCTCCGCCTTAAGCTGGGCAGACTTCTTGGCGTTTTCCTCCGCTTGGCGGAGCTTTTTGCTTATCTCCGACTTCTCCCGCTCCATTTCCTGCCGCTGCTTTTCCAGCTGCTCTATGACCTGCTCCATGTCCGCGCTCTCCGTGCCCACGCGCGAGCGGGCGTCGTCTATTATCTCCTCCGGCAGTCCGAGGCGCAGGGCTATAGCAAAAGCGTTGGACTTGCCCGGCACGCCGACAAGCAGGCGGTAGGTCGGCTTGAGCGTCTCCACGTCAAACTCGCACGAGGCGTTCTGCACACCGGCCTGCGTTGTGGCGTAGACCTTTAGCTCGGCGTAGTGCGTTGTGGCGGCAATCATCGCCCCGCGGCGGCGCGCAGACTCGATGACCGCAATGGCGAGCGCCGCGCCCTCGGTGGGGTCGGTGCCCGCTCCCAGCTCGTCGAAAAGCAGCAGCGTGCCCTCCCCCGCGTGCTCCAATATGCGCACTATGTTCGTCATGTGCGAGGAGAACGTGGAAAGGCTCTGCTCAATGCTCTGCTCGTCTCCGATATCCGCCAGCACAAGCGAGAACACCGGCACGCAGCTGCCGTCCGCCACGGGGATATGCAGCCCGCACATGGCCATCACCGAGAGCAGTCCCGCCGTCTTGAGCGTGACCGTCTTGCCGCCCGTGTTGGGGCCGGTTATAACCATTGTGTCGTACTCCTCGCCGAGGGTTATGTCGATTGGCACCGCCGTCTCGCGCGGCAGCAGAGGGTGGCGGGCGCGGCGGAGCCTCAGCAGCGTCTGCGAAACCTCCGGCTCGCAGGCGTCCATGCGGTAGCTCAGCTTGGCGCGGGCAAATATCACGTCCAGCTCCGTCAGCGCGACATAGTCGCGGGAAATATCCTCCCTGTCGGCGGCGCAGTCGGCGGAAAGCTCCATCAAAATGCGCTCAATCTCCTGCTTCTCCTTGGCCTTGAGCTCGCGTATTTCGTTGTTGGCCTGCACAACGCTCATAGGCTCGACAAAAACTGTCGCGCCCGACGAGGAAATATCGTGAATCAGTCCCGGCAGAGCGTTTTTGTACTCCGCCTTGACCGGCACAACGTAGCGCTCGGAGCGCGTTGTTATAATGGCCTCCTGCAGCGCCTTGGCGTAGGTCGGCGAGGAGATGATTTTTTGCAGGCTCTCGCGCACGCGGGCGTTGGCTACGCGCATTTTGCGGCGTATGTCCGCCAGCTCGCGGCTCGCGGCGTCGGCAATCTCGTCCACGCCGGTTATGGAGGTCGTCAGCTTTTCTTCAAGCGGTCTGTCCGCGACAATGGAGCTGAACAAAAACGCAATGTCGTTCCTGCGGCTGCCCTCGCCGCGGCCGTAAGCGCCCACCGTGCGCGCGCATTGCAGCACTCCGGCAATATCCAGCAGCTCGCGCGTATTGAGCATACCGCCTATGTCCGCCCGCGCCAGTGAGCCGCGCACGTCCTTCAGCCCCGTGAACGAGGGGCTGCCCTTCATCACCATCATGTCCTTGGCCGCGCTCGTCTCGCCCAGACGCCGCCGCACCTCGAAAATTTCGCCCGACGGACGCAGCGCGGCGCACTGCTCCTTGGCTCCGGCGCTGACGGCCTCGGCCGCCAAAAGGTCAAGAACGGCGGGCAGCTCCAGCGTTTTCAAAGATTTTTCATACAGCTCGTTTTTATCCATTTCTTTTCACCGTTTTGTAGTAGTCCAGCGCGCCGCAGCTGCGTTCCAACTGCGCGAGCGCGTAAGCCTCGCATATATCCGCCAGCCGCCGCAAAGAGCCCTCCGGCAGAGAGAACGAAAACAACCTCTTGGGCGGCGCGGAGATGATGTAGCGCATGGCCTGCAGGCACTCCGGCGGCACCGGCAGCGACACTCCGCTGACCTCGGGGCGGCACGAGCGGCAGTGCAGCACACCGCCATTGAGCGATAAAAGCGCGTCCTCCGGCTCCCTGCCGCAAACGCGGCAGCCGTCCAGCGCAGGCTCGAAGCCCGCAAGACACATGAGCCGCAGCTCAAACGCCGCCTTTATCTGCTCGTCCAAAAACAGCCCGCGGCTCAGGGCGTAGAGGCTGTTCAGCCCCAGCTGGAGCATTTCGGGGCCGGGGCAGTCCTCGTCGGACAAAAGCTCCAGCATTTCCGCAAAGTACGCCGCCAGCGCAAAGCTCTCCAAGCTGTCCCGCAGCGGCAGGAACTGCTCCACTGTCTCCGCTTCGTTCAGGCTCCAGCGCCCGCGCGAGCCGAAAAGCGTCATTTCCGAGAGGGCAAAAATCTGCGACGCGGCGGCGTAGCGGCAGCTCTTGCGCATTGCCCCGCGCGCCTTGACCGTCAGCTTGCCGTCGCTCGGCGTGAGCACGGTCAGGATTTTGTCCGCCTCCTTGTACTTCACCTCGCGCAGCACGAGCGCTCTGGTAGTCAGGAACATATTATGTCAACCTCAGCGGCCAATCAGCCCAAATCCTTGCCGTCGTAGCCGAGGGAGCGGAGCTGATAAGCGCTGTCGCGCCAGTTCTCCTTGACCTTGACCCACGTCTGCAAGAACACCTTCGCGCCCATGAAGCGCTCGATGTCCGTGCGCGCCAGCTCGCCTATTCTCTTGAGCATAGCGCCGTTTTTGCCGATTATTATGCCCTTGTGGCTGGCCTTTTCGCAGTAGATTGTGGCGTCGATGTCGATTATGCCGTCGTCGCGCTCGGAGAACTTTGTTATCTCGACCGCCGTGCCGTGCGGAACCTCGCGGTCAAGGCAGCGCAGGAGCTTTTCGCGTATCAGCTCGGCGCATATTTGGCGCTCCGGCTGGTCGCAAATCATGTCGTCTGGGAACAGCTGCGGGCCGGGGACGGCGTACTTCTCCATTTCGTCCAGCAGCTCCTCCAAACCGTCGCGCCGGAGCGCGGAAATGGGCACGACGGCGGCGAAGTCGAACGCCGCGGCGTAGAGCGCCATTACCTCCAGCAGCACCGGCTTTTCCACCGTGTCGATTTTGTTTATCACGAGTATGGCGGGGCAGCCGCTGTTTTTTATGCTCTCTATAAGCTCTCTCTCCTGCGGGCCTATGTTGGCGATTGGCTCCACAACCAGCACCACCAACTCCACGTCCGCCACGGACTGGCGCACCACCTTGACCATGTATTCGCCCAAGCGGTTGCGCGCGCGGTGGAAGCCCGGGGTGTCCATCAAAACAAGCTGGCTCTCTCCCCTGTTGACGACGGCGGTTATTCTGTTGCGCGTTGTCTGCGCCTTGGCGGAGACGATTGCCACCTTCTCCCCCACGAGCGCGTTCGTCAGCGTGGACTTGCCTACATTCGGGCGTCCGCACACGGTTATCATCGCAGTTTTTGTTATCATCGGTAAACCTCTCTCCTAATCTCTTTTTATAGTCCCAGCGTGTCCATAATGGCCTTCTCGCGGCTTCTCATGCGCGATTTGCGCTCGCCCTCGTCAAGGTGGTCGTAGCCCAGCAGGTGCAGCACGGAGTGGACGGTGAGGTAGCTGACCTCGCGCTCAAAGCCGTGGCCGTACTCCTCGCCCTGCGCGGCGCACCTCTCCAGCGAGATTACCATGTCGCCCAGCATGAGCTTGCCGGTGTCGAAGTCGCGCTCGCACTCGGCGGGGTCGAACTCGCCCTCCGTTAGCTCGTTCATGGGGAACGAGAGCACGTCCGTCGGCGCGTCCACTCCGCGCTGGGCAAGGTTAATTTCGTGTATGCCGTCGTTGTCGGTGAGCAGCACGTTTATGACGCAGTCGTCGTCCACGCCCTGCGCTCTCAGCGCGGCCTTGGCTGCGCGGCGTATGAGCTTTTCCGCGCCCTCGCCGCCCAATCCCCTGCGGGCGCGGCGGGTTATGATACTGTGCATCAGCCGTTCCTCCTGTAGTGCGCGCTCTTGGGCGGCTTTTCGCTTGCCGTGCGGCGCGCGCTGTGGCGGTCGTAGGCCTCGATTATTTTCTGCACCAACTGATGGCGCACAACGTCCGCGGCGCTGAGGCGGCAAACGGCAATGTCGTCGATGCCCGCCAGCACCTGCATGGCCTCCTTCAAGCCGCTGGGCTTGTCCGAGGGCAGGTCAATCTGCGTAATGTCGCCCGTAATCACCATTTTCGAGCCGAAGCCCATGCGCGTGAGGAACATCTTCATCTGCTCGCGGCTCGTGTTCTGCGCCTCGTCCAATATGATGAAGCTGTCGTCCAGCGTGCGGCCGCGCATATAGGCCAGCGGCGCGACCTCGATGTCGCCGCGCTCAAGGTACTTGTTGTAGGTGTCCGCGCCCAGCATATCGAACAGCGCGTCGTAGAGCGGCCGCAGATACGGGTCAACCTTGCTCTGCATATCCCCCGGCAGGAAGCCCAGACGCTCGCCCGCCTCGACCGCGGGACGGGTGAGAATTATGCGGTTGACCTCCTTGGAGCGGAACGCGGAGACGGCAGCGGCCACGGCGAGGTAGGTCTTGCCCGTTCCCGCGGGGCCGACGCCCAGAGTTATGGTGTTCTCCTTTATGGCCTCGCAGTAGGTCTTTTGCCCGAGGGTCTTGGCCTTAACCGGCTTGCCCTTGGCCGTGACGCACACAACGTCGCCCGCCAGCTCGCCAATCTTGGACTCGCGCCCCTCCTTGACGAGCTTGAGAATATAGCGCACGTTCTGGCTGTCTATGTTCTCGCCGCGCGCCGCGAGGGAGATTAGCCCCTCGATGGCCTTTTCCGCCAGCATCACGGCCTCGGCCTCGCCGGATATTTTCAGCTCGCTGTCGCGGTCGGACACCGTTACGCCAAGCTCGCTCTCGATTATCCGCAGGTTCTGGTCGAAGCTGCCGAAGACGCTGATGATATTTTCAATTCTGTCCACTGCGATGACTCTCTCGGTCATATTGCTCTCCTTTGTTTATCGGGAACGGAATATTGAAAGGCTATCCCGTCTCCCCTGTTATATCCGAGCCGGTATAGTCGCTCGGATTTATGTAAACCGTTTTGCCGATGCTCTCGCTGCACTCCGCCCGCAGGCAGACATACACCAGTCCGTCCGCGCGGTAAACCGTGCAGTTCGAGCGGAGGATTTCCCCGTTTACGGACTGCATCAGAGTGTCCAGCAGCTCTGCCGCCATGCGCTCCTCCGCACCGCCGGAAACGGCCAAAGCGGCGCAGTCAGCCGTGCGCTCCTCTATGAGCGTTATGGGCAGGGAAAAAAGCCCCTTGAGCTCGGCTTTATGCTCAATATAGATTTTATCACAATCCACCCCTGAAATGCTACTGTTATTATAAAAATTTATGCGCGTATTGCCGAATTTGAGCGCCCAGCGCGTGTTCGATGTTTCTGCCCCGCCCTTTTTATACACTGTGTCAGGCGCAGCGGCGGTCATTTCGTAGTATGTGAGCGCGGTCACGTCGCCGTAAGCGCGCACGCAGCGCGTTTCGCCCAGCGCGGAGGTGACCGCTCCCGCTATCAGCGTCTCGCCCGCCAGCACCGCGCTGCCCTCCGCCGTCTGCTCCTGACCGGCCAGAGCCAGCATACGTGTGACAAAGCCGCTTTTCTCCGCCACAATGTCCGCGGGGGTGCGGTCGTCAATTAGCTCCGGCACAGGTACGCGCTCACGCACCACAATCTCGGCGCGCGAGCCGTAGACATTCACCGTCAGCCACGCCAGCTCCGGCAGCTTCAGCAGCGCCTCGGCGCGTATCAGGTCGCTGGTGAAGCTCGGCCAGAACGCGCCGGTCTTAACGCCGCAGTCGGCCAAGGCGGAGAGAATTTCACCCTCGCTGACCCGCTCCGCGCCCTTGACCTCAATCTCCCACAGAAAGAGCTTTGACCACGCCAAAAGCGCAAGGCAGAGCGCGAGACAGACGGCGGGGACAATGCGCCGCAGCAGCAGCCTGCCGAGGCTCGCCGTGCCGCCGCGCCCCACTATTTCCGCGGTGCAGCCGCTCGCTGCCGCCGCGCGCCGCACTCTCTTTAGCTGACGCGAGGGCACGGTTACAACGGTGCAGTAGTTTTCCACGGGCAAAGCGAAGATAAGCTCCGCGCCGCGCTCAACGCACTCATTTATAAAAGCCTCCGGCTGCGCTCCGCTGATTTTCAGCGTCACGCTGCCGCGGAGGCGGTTGAAAAAGCTGTACATACCCCTCCCGTCACTCCATATCCACGCCGAAAATTTTGCCGCTCACCACCAGCACGCGCCTGTCCATTGCCCTCAGGGTCAGCCCCTCGCCGCGTATTCTGACGGTGCAGCGACCGCCCGCCGCCGTGATTACGCTCTCCGTGTACTGCAAAAGTCCCCTGTGGTTTTCCACAACAGCGCGGCAGTCGCCGCTGAGCACTATCTTCGGCACGCCCGCCACGGTGTCCGCGGGCAGGTCCGTTAATTTGGCTATACGCTCAAGCAGGTTTACCACATCTCTCACCTCAAAAAATTATATGAGGCTTATCCGGCGCTTTAGGCTTGTTTTTTCCCGCCGCGGGGGATATAAAGCGGGCATATCCGCGGCGGGGACAGGCATAAGTTAGGGTGAGGTGTTGGGCTTGAGACGCAGAATTTCACTCTTGGCGGCGCTCGCGGCGCTTGCGCTGGTAGTTGTATTTCCCGCGGAAGCGGCCGCGGCCGCGCGGAACGGGCTGGAGGTTTGCGCGGGGCTTATCGTCCCCTCGCTGTTTCCGTTCTTCGTGCTGTCAGGGCTGCTGTCGGCGCTGGGGCTGCCCGCCGCGCTGGGTCGGGCGCTGGAAAAGCCCATGCGCGCGCTGTTCTCACTCTCAGGGCAGTGCGCCGCGCCGTTCATACTGGGGCTGACGGGCGGCTACCCCGTCGGCGCGGCGGCAGCGGCGGAGTTAGTGCGGCGCGGCGCGCTGACACGCGGCGAAGCGGAACGTCTGCTGCCCTTTTGCAACAACACGGGTCCCGCCTTCATTGTCGGCGCGGTCGGTTCCGGCGTCTTCGGCTCTGCGGCTGTCGGTCTGGGGCTTTACGCCAGCCACGCCGCGGCTGCGGCGGTCGTGGGGCTACTGCTCTCTCCGCGCGGAGGCGGCGCGCTCTCCGCTCCCCTGCCGCCCTCGCCTCCGGAAAAATTTGCTGCCGCGCTGACGCAGAGCGTGCGCGCCGCCGTCGGCACAACGCTGAACGTCTGCGGCTTTGCCGTGTTCTTTTCCGTTGTCATAGGTCTGGCGGAGTGCTTGGACTTATTCTCTCAGGCCGCTGGGCGCTTGGCGGTGGCGACCGGCTGCGAGCTCAGTTTTGCCCGCGCCGCTCTCTATGGCATATTTGAGCTGGGCAACGGCGTGGCCGCCATGCGCGGACTGGCCGCCGCGCCGCTCAATTTGGCGCTGGCCTCGTTCGTGCTGGGCTTCGGCTCGCTCTCCGTCCACTGCCAGACCGCCGCCGTCACCGCTTCGGTTAACATAAAATGCGCCCGACACTTCGCCGGACGCATACTCCACGGGCTGATTTCCGCCCTTATAACATTTGTTTTCGCCCTCATGCTCCGGCAAAGCTGAACACTATGCCGACTACCGCCGAGAACGCGATAAAGACTATTGGATGCAACCGCTTTGTCGGCTTGACCACATTGGTCAGCAGCCACAATATCACAAACAGCGCCGCGCCCTTAAATGATATGAGGTCGCCGAGCGAGCCTGTCAGCGCAAACTGCTCGGTATTCACCAAGGCAATGAGCAGCACGGAGACGCCTGCGGCGGCGATGAGCGCAGTCGATGCGGGGCGTATGCCGTAAAACGCGGCGGTGACATACTTGTTGTCGTGGAAGCTCTGGAGAAAGTAAGCAATGACGAGTATGACGACAATAGAGGGTGCGATAAGCCCCAGCGTGGCGATAACGCCGCCGGGTACGCCCGCGGTTTTCCAGCCGACGTACGTCGCCATATTGATGCCGATTGCGCCCGGCGTGGACTCGGACACCGCCAGCATATCCGCAAGCTCGGACGAGGTGAACCAGCCCGTGCGCGCCGACATCTCCTGCAAAAACGGCAGCGTCGCCAGTCCCCCGCCGACGGAGAACAGGCCGGTTTTGAAAAATTCGTAGAACAGTCTGAGATAAATCATTTCCGCCGCGCCTCCAGATTTTTCAGGACAATTCCCGCCAGCGCGGAGAGCACGACAAACGGTATCGGCGAGAGCGACGTGAAAACCGAGAGCGCAAATACCGCAAGGAACACGACAAATGTCGCCCAGTCCACAATCGACTTGCGCCAGAGCTTGACCACGGCGTTCACCACCAGCACGCAGACGCAGACGCGGATTCCGGCAAAGGCGTTGCGCACCGCCGCCAGCTCCGCAAAGCTGCTGATGAGCGCCGCGATGAGCATGATAATTATGAGCGAGGGAAAAACGAGCCCCAGCGTGGCGACTATGCCGCCCGCGATACCGCCGCGCTTTTGGCCGACGAACGTGGCCGTGTTCACGGCGATGACGCCCGGGGTACACTGACCTATGGCGTACCAGTCCGTCAGCTCCTCGTCCGTCGCCCAGCCCTTGTCCTCCACAATCTCGCGCTGGAGTATGGGCAGCATGGCGTAGCCGCCGCCGAACGTGGTGACGCCTATCTTGCTGAATGTCCAGAACAGCCCGAGATATTTTTTCAGTACGTCCATTTGCTCTCTCCGCCCTTTCCGCCCCGCGCCTGTGCAATATGCCCCCTACCGGCTTGGCAGCCTCGGCTGTCATTAAGGGAGGGAGCATATTTTTAGGGAACTACAATTATTTTATGTGACGTATTCGCGCCGGAGCGCGGCTCAGGCGTGGTGAGTTACGTAATATTTTCCGAGCTTCTCGCCGAAGTCGTTGGGGTCGGCGGTGGCGCTGATGGTGAAAGAGATATTGTTGCTCTTGCCGAAGTCCTCAATCCACTGCAGCATGGCGATTACGGCGTCCTCGGAGCTGTCGCTGAGCATTTTGTAGAAGTTGTCGATGAAGATGTGGGTTATGTCATAGTTGCCCGCGTGCAGGCCGGAGATGAAGCCCTTCAGCAGCTCGTTCGTGCTGATGCCGTACTCGCTGGCGTGGATGAGCCTTGCGGTGTAGGGGATGTCGTAGGTGAGGTTTTTGTCCTTTTCAATGCACACCACGTCTCCGTGTTCCTCGGCCGAGGCCTTTCTTACAAGTTCAACAAGAGTTTTTGTTTTGCCGGTACCCTTGGGTCCCATCAAAAGCTGAACCATTTTTGAATCACGCTCCTTAGTAATTGTTTTATTTGCATATGCGTTTTCTCAAATTCACGTTTACACACTTAGCATAACATTATTTTCGGCAAACTGCAACAGTGAAAATGAAATTTCGCAGATTTAATTTTCGCCCTTGAGCATGGCGAACATATTTTTCTTGTAAGCCTCGACGCCCGGCTGGTCGAAGGGGTTCACGCCGGACATATAGGCGGAAATGGCGCAGGACATCTCGAAAAACGCCACCAGCGCGCCGTAGCCGGCCTCGTCGCGCCGCGGGACGCTGACCGTTATATTCGGCACTCCGCCAGCTATGTGCGCGCTGCGGACAGCCTGCGCGGTAGTGCGGGCAATGTCGCCGAAGTCGCGGCCCGCCAGATAGTTCAGCCCGTCGGCGTCGCCCATTTCAAAGGGCACGGAGTAGCCGGTGAGGCAGCTATCAAACATGACAACGGTTTCAAACAGCGTGCGCGGGCCGTCTTGGATATACTGACCCATAGAGTGCAAGTCGGCGTTATATTCAACGGAGGCGGGATAGATGCCGATGCCGTTTTTGCCCTCGCTCTCGCCGTAGAGCTGCTTCCACCACTCGGCGAAGAAGCGGAACGACGGCTCGTAGCTCGCCAAAATTTCAATGCTCTTGCCGCGGCGGTAGAGGTGCTGGCGCGCGGCGGCGTACTGCCAAGCAGGGTTGTCGGGCGAACGCAAATCCAGCTCGTGCAGCTCCGCGTTTGCGGCCTCCAGCACAGCCTTTATGTCGATTCCAGCCACGGCCATGGGCAGCAGGCCGACGGGGGTGAGCACGCTGAAGCGGCCTCCCACGTCCGCGGGGATAACAAAGCTCTCGTAGCCCTCCGCGTCCGCTATGGAGCGCAGAATGCCGTGGCTCTCGTCGGTGGTGACAAACATATGCTTTTTCGCCGCTGTGCGGCCATACTTGCGCTCAAGCAGCGCCTTGGCCACGCGAAAGCCCAGCGCGGGTTCCAGCGTGCCGCCGGACTTGGAAATTACGTTGACGCAGAAGTCGCGCTCGCCCAGCACCGCTATAAGCTCGTTTATGGCGTCGGGTGAGAGCGTGTTGCCCATGAACCAGACCTCAGTCTCGCCCTCGGCGCGGTTGTGGTTGGCCCCGTGCAGCAGCTCAATGGCCGCGCGCGCTCCGAGATAGGAGCCGCCGATGCCCACAACAAGCAGCACCTGACCGAGCTTTTTAATTTTTTGCGCGGCTGAGAGTATGGGCTTTATTCCGCCGGAGAGCATTTTCTGCGGCAGGTCGAGCCAGCCGGTGAAGTCTCCGCCGGGTCCGCTGCGCTGCGCAAGCAGCCGATGAGCCTCGGCAGCCGCCGCAAAATCCGGCCCCGCGGCGTCAAAAAATTGAGCTGCGCCCGATAAATCAACTTTTGTCATAATTATAAGTCTCCTGCTCTGCGGACGGTTTTTGGGACTTAGCTGTGTCCTGACCCGAGCAAGTATGTTATACCACGTTTTAGCGAAATTATCAAGTAGCTTGTTGGTTATGCCGCGTCACCCGTTCCCCACCAAGGCGCGGAAAATGCCCAGCCAGACGTCCCAGAGGGTGAGCTTTTGCACCTCCGAGGCCGCCACTAACTCCACACTGCGCAGCGTCTGGCCGTTCAGGATAAGGCTGAGAGTGCCCAGCGTCTGTCCCGCCGCCACCGGCGCTTCCACGCTCTCCGGCAAGGCCAGAGAGTACTCAAGCCCCGCGGCATCCGAACGCCTTACGACCACCAGTCCGTCACCCGCCGCCACCGGCTGTACGCTGTCCGCCCTACCCAGCGTGACCGCTACCGGCGGTATGGCCTCCGCGCCGGAAACGCTGCACAGGGTGTAGTTGGCAAATGCGTAGTTGAGCATGGCGCTCGCGTCGGCAAAGCGCTTGGCGGAGGTCTCGTCATTGAGCACCACGGCTATGTACTCTACCCCGTCGCGCTCGGCGGTGGCCGCAAGGCAGAACCCCGCCTTGCTCGTGTACCCCGTTTTCAGCCCCGTGGCGCCGGAGTAGTGGTAAATGAGCTTGTTGGTGTTCGAGAGTGTAAACTCGCCGCCGCGTATGGTGTCCATCCATATGGTCGTATACTCTTTTATCATGTCGTGGCTTATGAGCTCGCGGCTCATGACGGCGATGTCGCGGGCGCAGGAGTAGTGCTCGTCGCTCTCCAATAAACCGCTGCAGCAGGCAAAGTGCGTGTCGGCCATGCCCAGCTCCTCCGCCCGCTCGTTCATGCGCGCCACAAACGCCTCTTCGCTGCCGCAAAGGTGCTCCGCCAGCGCGACGCAGCAGTCGTTGGCCGAGACTACGGTCACGCACTTGAGCATCTCCGCCACGGTCATGCTCTCCCCTGCCTCCAGCCATATCTGGCTGCCGCCCATGCTCGCCGCGCGCTCTGAAGCCGTCACGGTGTCGTCAAGCGCAATGTCCCCGCGCTCCACGGCCTCCACCACAAGCAGCATTGTCATCACCTTCGTCACGGACGCGGGAGAGAGGTGTTCATAGGCGTTCTTCTCAAAAATGACCTCGCCCGTCTGCTTTTCCATGAGTATGGCGCTGGGCGCGTCAACGGTCAGCTCCGCGTCGGCGTACGCGCAGACGGGCAGCGCGAGCAGCAGCGCCAAAAACAGCAAAAATTTTTTCATTCCAAGTCGCCTCCTTCTTCAGCTTATGAAAAATTTATATTGCCGACGCCGCGGATTTATTACAACTTGTCCGCGGGGAGGTTGCAAATAATTATGAATATTTCCAAGGGAATTGAAAATGACGCATAAACTGCAAATCTAAAAGCCTTGCAATTTCAATGTTTTTAACATTTCCCACAGAGTTTTCAACATTAAATATGCAGTTTGGCAAGTGAATATTCCGTCGAAGGAGTTTACATAAAATCATATTGGCGTCAAAAACCGCCGCCTTGCGCGCCGATGCGACAAAATAATATAAAATCGTCCCTTCGAGCAAAAGCATAAAAAATTTTCGCCGCCGCACTGTTGACGCGGACGGCGTAAAAGTGTAAACTTAAAATAAGGGAACGATAAGATAAGAGGTGTGCCATGAGAAAATTCAGATACGACAAAAAATACTTGTACTGGGGCGTGACGGCCTTTCTGGTGATTGCGGCGAGCATAGTAGTCTACCTTGTATTGAGCAACATTTCCGGCGTCCGCAGCGGCTTTACTTCGTTTACCACCATTTTCAGCCCGTTTTTGTGGGGAGTTGTTATCGCCTATCTGCTCTGTCCGCTGCTTAGTATCTACGAGCGCGGCTTTTTCGCGCCGATTTTCAAAAGGCTGCTCCGAAACAAGCCCGACAGTGAGCTGAAACAAAAGAAGTTAGTGCGCGGCTTTGGCGTGCTGCTGTCGGAAATAACGCTCATTGTGCTGATATTTGTCCTGCTCTGGCTCATTCTCCCCCAGCTCTACCAGAGCGTGCAGAGCATTATACTCAACGCCAACTCGACCATTGCGCGCTTCACGGCGTGGATTCAGGTGATTTTGGACGACTACCCCGAATTGGAGAGCACGGTGCTGTCGCTGCTCGACCAGTTCTCCGACTCGCTGACAAACTGGCTGCGGAACACTATCCTGCCGCAGCTGGGCAGCCTTGTCGTCAGTCTCTCGGTCGGCGTTTATACGTTCGCTATCGCCGTTTACAACATCGTCATCGGCATGATTGTCTCCATCTATGTGCTCTACAACAAGGAGCTTTTCGCCGCCTACGCGAAAAAAATTCTCTACAGCATATTTTCTGTTGAGGCAAGCGGCAAGATAATAAACGGCGTCCACTTTGCCGACAGGACGTTCCTCGGCTTCCTCTCGGGCAAAATTATCGACAGCATTATCATCGGCATAATCTGCTATATCGGCTGTGCGATTATGAATATGCCCTATCAGGTGCTGGTGGCGGTCATAATCGGCTTCACCAACATCATACCGTTTTTCGGCCCCTTCATCGGCGCTGTCCCCTCGACAATAATTATTCTCACCGCCTCCACGCCGCTCAAGTGCGTTATGTTCATCATCTTTGTGCTGCTGCTCCAGCAGTTCGACGGCAACATTTTAGGCCCCAGAATACTCGGCAACAGCGTGGGCATAGGCGGGTTCTGGATTCTGTTCTCCATCATCGTCGGCGGCGGACTGTTCGGTTTTGCCGGTATGCTGCTGGGCGTGCCTGTGTTCGTGTGCGTATTCACGCTCATTAAGTATTTTGTGAACCGCAAACTTGAGCGCAGCGGGCTGCCGACCTCGTCGGAGGAATTTAAAACAATCAGCTACATCGACCCCGCCACGGGCGAGCCTGTGCGCGAGAGCGCGGAGGTGCGCCGCGCAAAGCGCCAGAGCAAGCACAAAATATTCAATTTCGGCGGAAAAAAATCCGAC
Organism: Oscillospiraceae bacterium; assembly: GCA_021202845.1. Taxonomy (GTDB): domain Bacteria; phylum Bacillota; class Clostridia; order Oscillospirales; family Oscillospiraceae; genus JAJQCF01. The sequence continues at coordinate 118,190 of JAJQCF010000031.1, read as the reverse complement.
TCCACCGAAACGGAGAAGCCGGACGACGGCGGCGACGAGCCGCGGGAATAAGATTAAGCTGTTTAATGGCACGGCGCGCCGCTCTCAGCGCAGCGCCGCCCTGACCGTTCTCCGCGCCTCGCCCACGGCGGAGCAGAGCGCGTCCATATCGCTCTCCGTCGTGAAGCGCGAGAGGCTGACGCGCACCGCGCCGTCTATCACGCGCGCGGGAAGACCCATAGCCTCCAGCACATGGCTCCGTCTGCCTTTTTTGCAGGCGGAGCCTTTGGACACGAAAATGCCCTTGCTCTCCAGCACGTTCATTATAACCTCGCTGCGGTACCCGGGCAGGGAGAAGCACAGAATGTGCGGCGCTCCCCCGCCGATTATGACTACATCGGGGTTCTCCGCGCAGAGGCGCTCCGCGGCGGCTTGCCGCAGTCGGGCAACGCGCCCGAGGTCGGCCTCCGCGCTGCCCTGCGCCGCCTTGACCGCCGCGGCGAAGGCGGCTATCTGCGGCATGGCCTCGGTGCCGGAGCGCAGTCCGCTCTCCTGTCCCCCACCCATTAAATAGGAGTTCAGGCGCACGCCTTGGCTTATGTACAGCGCACCCACGCCCTTCGGCGCGTGGATTTTGTGCCCGCTGACGGATATCAGGTCGGCTCCCAGCTTGGCCGCGGCAAAGGGAACGTGCAAAAAGCCCTGCACGGCGTCCGTGTGCAGCAGCGCCTTAGAGCCGACGGCTTTTAAGGCGGCGGCCACGGCTGCGATGTCCGTCACCGCGCCGGTTTCGTTGTTCACCATCATCAGCGACACAAGGCAGGTGTCCGCCCTGAGCGCCGCCGCCACGTCCTCCGGCGCTATGGCCCCGTCAGCCCTCGGCTTCAGCAGCGTGACTTCAAAGCCGTGAGCGGCAAGGTACTCCAAGGGCTTCAGCACCGCTTCATGCTCGGCGGCGGAGCTTATTATATGCCTGCCGACGTGCGACGCCCTCTCCGCGCCGCGTACCAGCGCCCAGTTGTCGCTCTCCGTGCCGCAGGAGGTGAAGTAAACCTCCCGCGCCGTGCAGCCGAGGGCGGCCGCGACCGTCTCGCGCGAGGCGTCCAGCAGGCGCTTGGCCTCGCGTCCCGCCGCGTGGCCGGAGCTGGGGTTGCCGTAAACCGTACGCATGGCGTTTACCGCCGCCTCCGCCGCCTCGGGGCAGACGCAGGTGGTGGCGGCGTTATCGAGATATATTGACATTGCTCTCATCTCCATGTATGATTGTTTCATTACAGAATGCTAAAATAATATCACAAAAAGACAAGGACGGCAACAATGAAGTACGCAATCTCCACGCTCGGCTGCAAGGTGAACCAGTTCGACAGCTTTGCGCTTGAAAACTTTCTCGCCCGCTATGGCATAACGCCCGCGAGCGAGGGCGACGCCGACGTTATCATAGTCAACACCTGCGCTGTCACGGCGGAGAGCGAGCGCAAGTCGCGCCAAGCGGTGCGCAAGCTGAAAAGTGAAAACCCCCGCGCCGCCGTTGTCGTCTGCGGCTGCTCCGCGCAGGTCAGCCCCGCCGCTGCCGAGGCACTGGGCGCACAGCTTGTGTGGGGCAGCGGCGACCGCGAGGGGCTGGCCGCGGCGATAGCCGAGCTGTTGGGCGGCTCCGAGGTCAAGGGAGAGCTTGACGACCCCTTTGCCCGCCGCGAAATTGAGCGTCTACCCGCCGGAGCCTTCGAGGGCAGGACGCGCGCCTACGTCCGCATACAGGACGGGTGCAGCAACTTCTGCACCTACTGCATAATCCCCTACGCCAGAGGGCGCGCCAGAAGTCTGCCGGTGACCGAAGCCGCGGCACAGGCGGGCGAGCTCTGCGCCGCGGGGTTCAGGGAGATAGTCGTCACGGGCATAGAAATCTCCTCCTACGGCAAAGATTTGCCCGACCGCCCGACCTTGGCCGACGTTGTCCGCGCCATGTCCGAGGCCGCTCCCGAAGCGAGGCTGCGCCTCGGCAGCTTGGAGCCGCGGGTCATTACCCCCGAGCTTTGCCGCGCGCTGGCAGAGGTCGGCAGCGTCTGCCCGCACTTTCACCTCTCGCTGCAGTCCGGCAGCGACGGCGTGCTGAAAAGGATGGGCAGGAAGTATAATACCGAGCAGTTTTACGGCACTGTGTGCCTGCTCCGCGAGCACTTCCCCGACTGCGCCCTCACCGCCGACCTCATCACCGGCTTTCCCGCCGAGACGGAGGCGGAGCACCGCGAGACGCTGGACTTCATCTCCCGCTGCGGCTTTTCGCGTATGCACATCTTCCCCTACTCCGTGCGCCCGGGCACAAAGGCGGCGGAGATGCCGCAGCAGGTTGAAAAGTCCGTCAAGGAGCGCAGAGCGGCCGAGGCGCGGAGCGTTGCCGCGGCCATGCAGGAGCGCTACCACCTCTCCCGCGTCGGCAAAAGGGAAAGTGTTCTGTTCGAGGTACAAAAAGGCGGCTTTTGGTACGGACACGCGGCAAACTATTGCCCCGTTCGCACAAGCGGCGACGCAATTCGTGGCAAATTTTATGATGTTCTCATAAAAAATGCGGATAAAGACACGCTCAGCGGAAATATAGTTTGATTTTGTAATACTTTTATACTATAATAGTAAGCGAACAGTAGCCCCCACAAAGCGCGGGCGCTGCAATTTTCTTTTGGAGGAAAACCCATGGACAGGGAAACAACATATAATTTTGCCGCAGGCCCCTCTACGCTGCCCACGGCTGTGCTGAAAACGGCGGCGGCGGAAATGCTCAACTACAACGGCTCAGGTATGAGCGTTATGGAGATGAGCCACCGCTCCAAGGCGTATAAAGCAATATTTGACGAGACAAAGGAGCGCTTCAAGCGCCTTATGAATGTGCCCGATACGCACGAGGTGCTGTTTTTGCAGGGCGGCGGCTCCACGCAGTTTTCCATGATACCGCTCAACCTCATGGGCGAGGGCGGCTGTGCCGACTACGCCGTAACCGGCAACTTTGCCAAGATTGCGGCGAACGAGGCCAAGAAGTACGGCAAGGTGAATATCGCCGCCGACACCTCCGACTGCAGCCACACGCGCATACCGGCGCAGAGCGAGCTTGCTTTGGACAGCGGCGCAAGGTATTTTTACTACTGCGCGAACAATACAATATACGGAACCGAGTGGAAGTACACCCCCGACACAGGCAGCGTGCCGCTGTGCTGCGATATGTCCTCCGACATATGCACCCGCCCCGTGGACTTCTCCAAATACGCGGTGGTGTTCGCGGGCGCGCAGAAGAACATAGGCCCCGCGGGCGTGACCGTCGCCGTGGTGAAAAAGTCCTTGGCCGGCAGCGAGCTGCCCTGTACGCCGCTCATGCTCAGCTACAAGACGATGATTGACAAAGACTCCATGTACAACACCCCTCCCTGCTACAGCATCTACATTCTCGGCCTTGTTCTCAAGTGGATTGAGCAGAGCGGCGGCATTGAGGCTATGGAGCGCGCGAAGGAGAAAAAGTCCTCCCTGCTCTATGAGGCCATAGACTCCTCCAAGCTCTTTTACTGCCCCGCGGAGCGTGAGTCCCGCTCGTGGATGAACGTGGTCTTCCGCACCGAGAGCGCGGAGCTGGACGAGGAGTTCCACAAAGCGGCAGCCTCGTCGGGCTTTGTCAACATCAAGGGTCACCGCCTTGTCGGCGGAATGCGCGCGAGCTGCTACAACGCCATGCCTCTGGAGGGCGTGGAACGCCTTGCGGACTTCATAGCCAAGTTTGACAAGGAACATTGATTGATTATAAAATATTTTTGATATACAGCACGAGAAAGGAAATTGGCCGCCATGATTAAGATAAAAACCCTCAACCACATTTCGCCCGCTTGCAAGGAAATACTTCCGGCAGACAAATACCAGCTGGGAGACAACATAGAAAACCCCGACGCCATATTTGTCCGAGCGACAAAAATGCACGACTACCCGTTCAACCCCGAGCTTCTCTGCGTGGCCCGCGCGGGCATAGGCGTCAACAATATTCCGCTGGACGTCTGCACGAAAAAAGGCATCTGCGTTTTCAACACCCCCGGCGGCAACGCCAACGGCGTCAAGGAACTGTTCCTGTTCGCCCTCGCCATGTGCGGACGTGAAATAATTGACAGTATGCGCTGGGTTTACACCTACGACGACCCCGAGGTGCCTATGGAGGTCAAAATGGAAAAGGTGAAGAACCAGTTCGCCGGACCCGAGTATCAGGGCAAGACGCTGGGCGTTATCGGCACCGGCAACGTCGGCTCGCTCGTGGCCAACATCGCCTACGAGCTGGACATGAAGGTCATCGCCTACGACCCCTACCTCTCCGTTGACGCGGCGTGGAAGGTCAGCCGCAACATCGAGCGCGTTTCCGACGTCACCCGCATTTTCCGCGAGAGCGATTACATAACCGTACACGTCCCGCTCAAGGACGACACGTTCAACATGATTAACGCCGAGGCCATTGCCCAGATGCGCGACGGCGTGAACATTATCAACTACGCCCGCGGCGAAATTGTCAACGAGGACGCCATTGTCGCGGCGCTGGAGAGCGGCAAGGTACACCGCTTTGTCTGCGACTTCCCCACCAAGCGCCTTGCCGAAACTAAAAACGCCGTGCTCACCCCGCACCTCGGCGGCACAACGCTGGAGAGCGAGGAAAAGTGCGCAGTCATGGCCGCGCGCGAGATGATTGAGTACATCGCCAACGGCAACATCAAAAACAGCGTCAACCTGCCGGACGTCACGCTCGAGCGCGCCGGAGTTGCCAGACTTTGCGTCATCCACGCCAATGTGCCGCGCATGATTAACCGCTGCCTCGACCTTATCGGCGACAAGAATATAAACGTCGAGCACATGATAAACAAGCCTCTCGGCTCAGTGGCCTACACCGTGATAGACGTTGACCAGCCCATATCTGACGAAATCCGCTCCGCCATTGCCAATATGAGCGACGTTTACCGCGTCCGCGTCATATAACCCAGCCCGCTCCCGCGCTTCAACTTCACTCATGGAAGGAGCCGTGTACTTATGTCTAAGGATAAAATAAAAATCTGGAGAACAGACGAGAATGTTACCCTCACCTGCTGCTCCGAGGTCGGCGGGCGCCGTCCCGCGGTCATAATCCTGCCGGGAGGCGGCTACATCGCTGCCGCGCCGTCGGAGGGCGAACCGGTGGGCGAACGCTTTGCGCAAATGGGCTACGCGGCCTTTGTGCTGAACTACTCCACTATGTACCGCGACTTTGAGCATACCTCCGGCGAGCCCAACCGCCGCACAATGTTCCCCGGACCCATAGTTCAGGTGGGCAGCGCGATAAAATATCTGCGCGCCAACGCGGAGAGCCTCGGCGTGGACGCGAACAAAATTGCCGTCATGGGCTTTTCCGCCGGCGGCCACCTCGCCGCCACGTTCGGCAACTACTGGAACTCCCCGCACGTCTACTCCGGCATTGTCAGCGACCCCGAGATTATCCGCCCCAACGCCACCGTGCTGTGCTACGCCGTCACGCGCCTGCGCAAGGTGCGCGGCAGCAGCATGAACAAAGCCATATTCCTCTGCGGTGACGAAAAGCCCTCCGACGAGCAGCTGCGCATGTACTCCCCCGTCAACAATGTGGGCGAGCAGACCCCGCCGACGTTCCTCTGGCACTCCGCCGCGGACACCGACGTACCCGTGCAGCAGTCCTACGCCATGTCCTCCGCGCTCATGGCGGCAAAGCGCCCCTACGAGCTGCACGTCTACTCCTCCGGCCCCCACGCCACGGGACTTTCCGACGGCTACCCCGCCGAAACTTGGCCGCAGCTTGCCGACTCGTTCCTCAAGCGGTATATGTAATCCCCAAAGCACAACAAACGCTCCCTTTGCCCGGCAAAAGGCGAAGGGAGCGTTTTCGGTTTTTTTCAGCTCTTCAGAGCGTTACCAAGCCCTTTTCCAGCAGCTTTTGTATGCTCATCATCACGCCTAATTTGGCGTGGAACCATGTCAGGCCGCCTTGGAGGAACACGTTGTACGGCTCGCACATGGGGCCGTCGGCGCTAAGCTCTATGGAGCTGCCCTGCACGAAGGCTCCCGCGGCCATGATAACGTCGCTCTCGTACCCGGGCATGGGGCTGGGGACGGGGCGTACGTAGCTGTCCACCGGCGCCGCGGCCTGTATGCCCTCGCAGAACGCCAGCATTCTCTCGGCGGAACCGAGCTCTATGGTCTGGATTATGTCGTGCCGCTCCTGCGCGGCGGGCGGGAAGGCACGGAAGCCGAGCGCTTCGTAAGCGGCGGCGGCAAATATTGCGCCCTTGACCGCCCCCGCGACCACGGTGGGCGCAAGGAAGAAGCCCTGATAGAGTGAGGTTTTCACGCCAAGGCTCGCTCCGACCTCCTGACCCAGTCCGGGCGCGGAGAGGCGGTAGGCACAGCGCTCTATGCACTCGCGCGTGCCGCAGATGTAGCCGCCTATCGGCGCAAGGCCGCCGCCCGGGTTCTTTATAAGCGAACCGACAGTCATATCCGCGCCCACGTCTGATGGCTCTGTCAGCTCCACGAACTCGCCATAGCAGTTATCCACCATGCACAGCACGTCCGGCTTGACGGCCTTGCAGGCAGCTATTATTTCGCCAATCTGCGCCACCGAGAGCGTCGGGCGCTGGCTGTAGCCGCGGCTGCGCTGGATTGTCACCAGCCTCGTCTTGGCGCTTATTGCGCTTTTCAGCGCCTGCAAGTCCGGCGTGCCGTCGGGCAGCAAGTCCACCTGCTTGTATGTAACGCCGTACTCGGCCAACGAGCAGGGCGAGGGGCGTATGCCTATTACCTCCTCCAGCGTGTCATAGGGCGCGCCGACGGCGGAGATAAGCTCATCACCCGGGCGCAGGTTAGCTCCCAGCGCCAGAGCCAGAGCGTGCGTGCCGCAGGTTATCTGCGGGCGGACAAGCGCCGCGGAGGTGTGGAACACGCTTGCGTACACCTTTTCCAGCGTGTCGCGCCCCGCGTCGTTGTAGCCATAGCCCGTCGTACCGGCAAAGCACTCCGCGTCCACCCTGTTGTCGCGCATGGCCGCCAGCACCTTGGCCGCGTTGCTCTCCGCTGTGTCGTCAATGCCGTCGAACCGCGCTCTGAGGCCGGAGAGAATTTCGTCGCTCAGAACCAGTATTCTGCTGTCTATGCCAAATTCCGAATATTGTGCTTTCATGTTGTCTCCCATTATTTATATATAATATAAAAATCTCTTAAATTCTCTGTGACAGCTCCTCGGAGTGCTCGCGGCGGAACTGCTCGAACGTCCCCTCGTCCAGCGCCTCCCGTATGCGGCGCATGAGGTCATTGTAAAACCACAGGTTGTGTATAACCATCAGCCGCAACCCCAGCGCCTCTCCCGTTTTTAGCAGGTGGCGGATATAGGCTCGACTGTAGCGACGGCAGACGGGGCAGGAACACTCGCTGTCGATTGGCGAGCTGTCCGCTTCGTATTTTTGGTTATTCAGGTTTATAACGCCGTGCCAAGTGTTCAGGTGGCCGTGCCGCCCGTTGCGCGAGGGCATTACGCAGTCAAAGAAGTCCACGCCGCGCCAGACGGCCTCGATGATGTTCGACGGCGTTCCCACTCCCATAAGATAGCGCGGTCTGTCCGCTGGCATATGCTCCTCAACGGCGGAGATAACGTCGTACATCTCCTGATGCGTCTCCCCCACCGCGAGGCCGCCCAGCGCGTAACCGGGCAAGTCCAGCTCCGCAATGCGCCGCATATGCTCAATGCGCAAATCTATAAACGTCGCGCCTTGGTTTATGCCGAAGAGCATTTGTCCCGGGTTCACGGCGTCGGGCTCGGCGTTATACTGCTCCAGCGCCGTCTTACAGCGGCAGAGCCAGCGGTAGGTGCGCGCGCAGGAGTCGCGCACGTAGTCATAAGGCGAGGGAATTTTTACGCACTCGTCGAAGGCCATTGCAATGTCCGAGCCGAGGTTGGACTGAATCCTCATGCTCTCCTCCGGCCCCATGAAAATTTTTCTGCCGTCTATATGCGAGTTGAAGCGTACGCCCTCCTCGTCAATCTTGCGCAGGACGGCCAGCGAGAACACCTGAAACCCGCCGCTGTCGGTGAGAATGGGCTTGTCCCACGTAATGAACTTGTGCAGCCCGCCGAGGCTCTTTATCAGCTCGTCCCCCGGGCGCAGATGCAGGTGGTAGGTGTTGCTGAGCTCTATTTGACAGCCCACGTTCTCAAGGTCAAAGGCTGACAGCCCGCCCCTTATCGCGCCCCGCGTGCCGACATTCATAAAAACGGGCGTCTGCACGCTGCCGTGGGGCGTGGCGAACTCCCCGCGCCGCGCTCTGCCCTCCTGCTTCAGTATCTTAAACATTTTGTACCTCTAAATCAAATTGTTTTATTCTGCGTCACGCGCCGAGCGCAGGATTTTTTCATACTCCTCCGGCGTGTTGACGTTGTCCAGTATATAGTCAAGGTCGAACCCGTCCAGCTCCTCAGGCGTGACAAAGCGCACGTTCAGCTTATCGAACACGGCGCGGAAGGAGCGGCGGCCGCTGCTGAGCGCCTCCGCAGCTGCCTCGCGGCAGGAGCGCCGGTACACAGCAAAGAGCGGCTCTACGCCCTTCGGTCCGCTCTGAATGACGCAGGCGTCGTGCTCACCGCACATCTCGGCCAGCCGCGACGCCAGCTCCGGCGTGCCGTGGGGAATGTCTGTTGCGGTGAGAAAGAGCATGTCGTCCTGCGTGTAATCAAAGCCCGCAATGATACCGTTCAGCGGCCCGCAGTCGGGAAACGGGTCAACGAGCTCCGCGGCGCCGCGCACCCGAAATCTCCCCGCGCGGTTCACGGAAACAGCCGCCTCGCCGAACGCCGCGGCATAGCGGTCAATCAGCGTCTGCACCATAGTCTCGCCGTTATATTCCAAAAGAGCCTTGTCCCTGCCCATACGCCGCGAAGCGCCCCCAACAAGAATGACCGTCAGCATAATTTTCACCGCCGTTTCTATACAAAATATATGTGCGTATTACAGTATACTTCAGCACCGGCTATTCCCTTCTTGTTCTGTTATCCCTGTGAAGTATTCTGTAATGAATATCCCCAGCGCGGCGGGTCATGCCGACGCTGTCCCAGTATTCGAGGAAAAGCTGCGCGTATTTGCGCGAAATTCCGGCTTCGGTACGAAACTGCGCAAGTGTGACGCCGGAGCCGTCGGCTGTCAGCGTCTCTAACAGCTTCACCGCCTCGGCGTAAGCCTCGTGATGCACCGCGCAGCGCGGTGAAAGCGGTACCAACATACGGTTGTACAGCATATGCCGCATTACCTGCTGGTATATGTTTCCTCGTATGGAGAACTTTTCATCAACCGTTTTTCTGTCCGGCGCAAAAAGCCACGCTTCGCGGTAGTAATGAAGCAGCTTTCGCTGCATTATCTTGTGCTGCTGCGTAAAAATCGGCTCAAAGTCCGGCAGAGCGGCAAAGCCGTTATTTATTTTGATAGCGCCGTTGGTTTCCATCCACTGCAATATCTGCGGCGCTGCCTCCCGCGGTGAAAAAGCCTGCTCTCTAAGCTGCGCCAGCGGCATTCCGGACATAAGTTGGTAATCCTCGTGCCAATCACGTAAAAGGCTTTTAATCTGCGCGGTTTTTTCTCTTAGACTCTGCATGGCAAGCGTCGTTTGCTCGTCTAAGACACATATTTTCTCTCTTTCCCGCAGCGCCGATAGCTGAAAGGACAGCTCCTGCGGCGTGTAGCCGCAGCATTTTGCAAGCCGCACCATATTCTGCGGCGCGCAGCCGCCAGCCTCTATCCGCCGAAGCAATGCGTCCGCGGGGTCGGTGCCGTTCAACCTGACCAGCTGCTCCAGCACCGCAGAGTTGTGGCGCCTGTGGCGAACGGCTTCGGCATCCAGAACCGTGCCTCCGCCGATAGTGATTGTCGGAGAGAAAAAACGTAGGATAAAGCGGTCGCCGTTGCGCAGAGCAGTCGGCTTTGTCAGCGTGAGCTGTGCATATCCGCTCTGTCCGGCCGAAAGCATATCCGCGTCCAGCAGGCGCAGTCTGCATATACGCTCCTGAGTTCCGCAGTAAAAGTGGAGCTGGGAGCTGTTTTTAATTTTATAGGGACAGTCCGCAGTAATTTGTATATATACATCTGTAAACTCCGTTACAAGCATACTGTCGGGCGCCGCGACCGTGCAGCCGCGGGCAACGCCGTCCGCGCCCGTGCCGGTCAGCACAACAGCGGCGCGGCTGCCGGCAGGAATGCAGTCCATCGCAAAGCCGTGGTTTTGCAGCGTGCGTATTCGTGCGGTTTTTTGCTGCGGATAAATCATCACGGTATCTCCGGCGCAGAGCTTGCCGTCCACCAGAGTCCCTGTTGAAACCAGTCCCTGACCCTCGGCTGAAAACACGCGATCAACCGGCAAACGCGCGGGGCGGTTTTCATCCCGCTGTCTGACCTGCTCCGAAAGTCGGGAAAGGGCGGCCTTCAGCTCCGGAAGCCCTTCGCCGGTCACGACGGATACGGGAATTACCGCCGCATTCTGCAAAAAGCTGTGTTCCGTTAGGCTCGCTATCTGAGCCTCTACCTCTTTCAGCCGCTCCTGCCCGACCAAATCAGCCTTTGTCAGCGCCACAACGCCGTTTTGGATTTGCAGCAGCTTCAGTATGTCAAAATGTTCGCGGGTTTGAGGCATGACACCATCATCCGCCGCCACGACCAGCAAAGCGGCGTCTATACCCATGGCTCCGGCCAGCATGGTTTTTACGAATTTCTCGTGTCCCGGCACGTCCACTATCGACGCCTGCACACCGTTCGGCAGCGTCAGCGGAGCAAAGCCCAGCTCAATGGTTATTCCCTGCGCCTTTTCCGCCGGAAGGCGGTCGGTATCCACGCCGGTGAGCGCCTGTGTCAGACGGGTCTTGCCGTGGTCAATGTGTCCGGCGGTTCCGATTACAAAGCGCTTCATAAGCCGGCGCCCCATTTTGAGAAAGCAGCTGCAATCTCCTCCACGTCACCGGGCATGAGAGTGCGTACGGACAGCAGGAAACGGTTCCTGTTTATGCGGCCTATAACAGGCGGGTCATTAGCCCGCATTTTCTCCTCTAATACCTGCGGTGGAGCGCCCTCCACGGCGACTGCCGCGCCGGACAGCTCCATGCCCGGCAGAGAACCGCCGCCGGTTTCGTCCGCGCACGGCTCGGCAAAAAAGTGAAGCGTCGGGCAGCAGTCAGCAAGTCTTGCCGCAAGCAGCCGAGCTGTTTCCAGTAGCGATGTCTGTTCCGCTGCGAGCATACGCAGCGCCGGAATTTTTTCTTTTGCCTGTTTTTCATCTATATAGCAGCGCAGAACCGCCTCAAGCGCCGCCAGCGTCAGCTTGTCAGGACGAAGCATCCTGTTGAGCTGATTTTTCTTCATCAGCGCAATCGGCTCGCTTTTGCCCAGCAGTATTCCCGCCTGCGCTCCGCCGAGCAGCTTGTCGCCGGAAAAGCAGACCACGTCGCATTCACTAACGGCATCCGGGATATACGCTCCCTCATGCAGCCCCAGCGTCTCCGGACGTATCAGAAAACCGGAGCCCATGTCATAGAGCATATATGCGCCAGATTCTTTGGCCAGTGCAGACAGCTGCGAAAGCGCAGTTTCCTCGGTGAAGCCGGTTATTTTAAAGTTGCTGGTGTGAACCTTCAGCAGCACTTCCGCGCCGAGGTCTATTGCAGATTTATAATCCGAAAGTCGAGTCTTGTTGGTGGTACCAGTCTCCATCAGCTCAGCGCCGCTGAGCGCCATTATTTCCGGTATTCTGAAGCCTCCGCCTATTTCCACCAGCTCCCCGCGCGAAACGGCAGCCTTTTTCCCCTGCGCAAGGGTATTCAGCATTAGAAACACCGCCGCAGCATTGTTGTTCACAATAAGCGCCGCCTCCGCGCCGGTCAGGGCGCAGAGCAGCTCCTCCGTGCAGGCATAACGGCTGCCCCTGCACCCTTTTTCCAAATTATATTCAAGATTTGAATATCCGGCGGCGGCAAAGGCCGCGCTTGCGGCAATTTCGGCGCCCAGCGGGGCGCGTCCCAGATTGGTATGCAGCACAACGCCGGTTGCGTTTATTACGCGTCTCAGGCTCGGCTGAGCGGCTTTTTTGATTTCCGCGCAGAGCATTGCGTCCAATTCTTCGGCAGACGGCATAGCCTCTAACTCACCTTGGTACAGCGCGCCGCGGAGCCGGTCAAGCTCACGCCGTACAGTTTCCTTTGCCAATGCTCTGGGCACTTCACGGCACACCCGCTTTATTTCCGGCCATTCTAAAATGTTGTCCACCTTGGGGATGCTTCGCAGCTGAGATATATCCATTTTTATCTTCTCCATAAAAAAGCAGCGTCGAAAAAACGGCGCTGCTTTGTGTGTGGCGGGAACAAGTGGGAATCGAACCCACCCGAGCCTGTTAAAGCTCATACCGGTTTTGAAGACCGGAGGGCACACCAGCAACCCTTTTGCTCCCATCTGGCTCTCGCCTGTATTTTATTTTACCACACTATGAGGCAGATTGTAAAGAGTTATCCTTTTGCAAAAATCTTAAGCCAATCACAGAAGCGATTTTGTATGCGTCGGCTCACTCTATGGAGTTGGCGGCCTCGAAGGCTGTGCGCACAGCGTCGGCTATGCGCCCGCCGTGTATTGCGTCGCCCAGCAGCACGGCGTCGGGGAACGCCTTAATAAGCTCCGCGTTCGCGGCTGTGGCCGGCTTTACGCCCAGCGCCAGCACTACGGCGTCGGTTGCCATAAAGCTCAAATCGTGCGTCACGACGTTTTCCACTGTTATGCCCTGCGGATTTATCGCCACAAGGCTGCGGTTGGGGAAAAAGCGCGTGTGCTGCGCCCGCAGGCGGTTGGTGACGTTGACACGGTTCTGGTCGTATATTTTCTTGCCGATAATGGTGTCGCGCCCGATTATGGAGACGACGTTTTCCTGCGTTCCCAAAAACTCCGCCGTTTCAATGCCCGTCTGGCCGTCGCCGACGACTATCACCTGACGGCCCCTGAGCGTTACGGCGCCCGTCAGCACGTCCGGCGCGCGGTAGACGTTCGGCCCGTCTATGCCCACTATGCTCGCGGGCAGGTTCGGCTGGGAGCCCAGCGCAAGGAACACGGCCACGGGGTTCTCCGCCTTGATTGCCTCCACTGTCGCTTCCGTGTTCAGCCTCACATCCACGTTCAGCACCTTGAGGCGCTCGGCAAAGTATTCGGCAATCCAGTCTATCTTGCCCTTGAACGGCGGCTTATCGGCAATGTTGAGCTGGCCGCCGAGGCGGTCGGACTTTTCAAACAGTATGGGCTTGAACTCGCGTATGGCCAAAATTCTCGCGGCCTCCATGCCCGCGGGTCCCGCGCCGACGATGACTACGGGACGACCCGCGCCGGTCTTGACGGGAGCGGTATATTTTGTCTCGTAGTTGCTGCGTGCATTTATGGCGCACTCACTCTTGCCCGTGTTGTAATATGTTTCTATGCAGTGCAGGCAGGAGATGCAGCGGCGTATCTCACGCGGGCGGCCTTCGCGCGCCTTTTCGCCCCAGTCGGGGTCAGCCATCTGGCCGCGCGCCACGCCGACGAAGTCCACGGCTCCGCGCTTTATTATGCCCTCAGCGTACTCCGGCTCACGTATGACGGAAACGCCGACAACCGGCACGGGGACGTTCTGGCGGATTGTGTCGGCAAGGTACATTCTCCAGCCCTGCGGGTAACTGACCGGCTCCCACGCGCTGTTCTGCGTGTCGTAGGTGCCGCTGCTGACGCTGACGGCGTCCACTCCGCAAGGAATAAGATAGTTCAAAATCGCCACGGTGTCGGAGAGCGTCATGCCCTTTTCCATAATTCCCGCGCTTATAAGATAGTCCTCGGCGCTTATGCGCAGCATTATGGGGAAGTCGGGGTCAACCTTTTCGCGCACGGCCTCCAATATCTCCTTGACGAAGCGGCAGCGGTTCATGGTGCTGCCGCCGTACTCATCCGTGCGCTTGTTGGTATAGGGCGAGAGAAATTCGTGCAGCAGGTAGCCGTGCGCGGCGCTTATTTCAATGCCGTCCAGTCCGGCCTTCTGCGCCCTGAGCGCGGCGGCAGCGAAGTCGCGAATAATGCTGTGAATCTCGCTCTTCGTCATAGGGCGCGCAGGGTTGGAGATAACGCGGCTCTCCACCCCGCTGGGCGTGAGCAGAGGCGTGTCGGACTTGATGTAGCTCTGGCTGCCCGGGTGGCAGAGCTGGACAAAGACCTTGGCGCCGTACTCGTGCATTGTCTCGGCAAAGGAGGCCAGCCCCGGGATGTGGTTATCGCTCCAAATACCAATCTGGTTGGGGCTGTGGCGGCCGTTGGTGTTGTTCACGGCGGCAAATTCGGTGATAATCAGCCCCGCGCCGCCCTTGGCACGGGTGGTGTAGAACGCAGTGTAGGCGTCGCTCACCGTGCCGTCGGCGTTGCACAGACCAGTGCTGAGAGCCGGCATAACAAGGCGGTTTTTGATTTCACAGGAGCCGATAGTGCCGGGTGTGAAAAGATGCGGAAACATATTTTTCATATTGAACACTCCATTTAACCTAACTGCTTAATTTTTGTCAAACTGCGGCGCCACGAAAATGTGGATATCGCCGCAGTTTGTTAAATATTGCTTCTATATGCTATTTGTAGTATCGCTTTGAGCAGTCATCGTTGCTTTCAGTGACTGTGGCACGGTCACGGAGGTCGCCGCTGCACTGCGCGGCAGCGCTCATCTGTTCCATGTACTCCGCAAAGCGCTTTGACGCGAGCATTGCCTGTGTGATATAGTTGCCCTCCTCGTCATAGGCCTCGTCCTCGGGTATCTTTTCTATACGCACGGCGCATACCTTGTACTCCGGAGCGCGGGCGATGGAGTCCAGCGCGGCGTTGGTGAGCCAGTTGGCGTTGCCGTCAAGGAAATGGAACGGCATCCAGCACTCGCCGGGGTTAGTTTTGTCGGAAACTCTGGCCTCCGAGGAAATCGTTCCGCGGCGTGAGGACACGCGGATTCGTTCACCGCTGTGTATGCCTGCTTTTTCGGCGTCGGCGGTGTTTATCTCGATGTACGAGTGTCCCGACAGCTCCATAAGTCCCGGTGTCTTTTCGGTCATTGCGCCGGCGTTGTAGTGATACAGATTGCATCCAGTCATCATGTACAGCGGATATTCTTCATCCGGCAGCTCTTGAGCCGCTTTATACTCGGAGGGATAATACGTACCCTCTCCGCGGCTGAATTTGCCGACGTGCATGATTGGAGTACCCGGATGCTCCGGCGAGGTGCACGGCCACTGCAGACCGCTGCCGCCTATCTCCTCGCTGTCAAGGCGGGCATGAGAGATGCCGGCAAAGGACGGCGTCAGAGAAGCAATCTCGTCCATAATCTGCGCACTGGTCAGATAGGGCTGCGGATAGCCCATACGATTCATGATGTCAGTGAAGATATCGGAGTCAAGACGCATGTTGCCGGGCACAGTAATAGCCTTGCGTACGCGCTGCACCCGCCGTTCGCTGTTGGAGAATGTTCCCTCTTTTTCGGCAAATGAGCAGCCGGGAAGGATAACATCGGCGTACTTGGCGGTTTCCGTCATAAACAGCTCGTCAACCACGAGAAAATCGAGGCTGGTCAAAGCATGGATAACATGGTGAGTATCGGGGTCGGTGCGGACAGGGTCTTCTCCGAATATGAACAGACCCTTTATCTTGCCCTCAATCATAGCGGGGAAACAGTCCGTGGCCTTCATTCCCGGATTGGGGTTCAGCTCCACGCCCCAAGCCTTTTCAAATTTCTCGCGAACCTCAGGAATATGCACCTTCTGATAGCCGGTGTAGTCTGTGGGCATGGCTCCCATATCACAGGCGCCCTGAACATTGTTCTGTCCGCGTATCGGGTTCACACCGCAGCCGGGGCGGCCCAGCTTGCCGCAAATCATTGCAAGGTTCGATAGAGACATTACGCCCTCGGTACCCGTAGAGTGCTCCGTGACGCCCAAGCAGTATATAATCGGCGCGGCTTTTGCCGTTGCATAGAGGCGCGCGGCCTTTCTCAGCTGCTCCGCCGGAACATTGCAGATTGAGGAAACGTAATCCGGCGTATACTTGGCCGTGAGCTCTTTCAGCTCCTCAAACTTTGCAAGGTCTGTGCGGGATTGGATAAACTCCTTGTCCTCAAGTCCTTCCGCCAGAATGATGTTTACCATGCAGTTGGCAAAAGCAACATTTGTTCCGGGACGGAGCTTGAGATGTATGGTGGCGTTTTCGGCCAGACCCGTAATACGAGGATCGACCACAATAAATTTTGCGCCTCTCCGCTGCGCTGCGCGGAGCCACATACCGAGAACGGGGTGTGCTTCTTCGGAATTGGAACCGACGATCATTATCACGTCGGAATCCTTTGTGATGTCTTCAAAGGTGTTCGTCATGGCACCCGAGCCCAAAGTTGTCGCCAGACCGGAGACTGTTGGGGCGTGTCAGACGCGGGCACAGTTGTCGGTATTGTTGCTGCCGAAAACCGTGCGAACCATCTTTTGAAGCATATAGATGTCTTCGTTAGTAGAGCGGGAACAGGCAAATCCGGCAAGCGCTTCGCCGCCGTATTCATTTTTAATTTCCGTAAATCTGCGTGCCACAAGGTCGAGAGCCTCGTCCCAGCTGGCTTTTCGGAAGGTACCCGTTGCTCTGTCCTTAATAAGCGGGTCAGTCAGGCGGGTATCGGACTCAATAAATTTGTATGAACCGAATCGGCCCTTGACACAAAGGCGGTTATGGTTGGTTGGACCGTCCGCGCCCTCAACACCCACAAAGTGACCGCCTTTGACCAGCAAATCCATCTGGCAGCCGACAGCGCAGTGCGGGCAGGTGGTGCGCACGCGGGTTACCTCCCAGTCTCTGAACTGAACGCCGTCAGTCTTGGACAATGCGCCGGTGGGGCAAGCCTCCACGCAGTTTCCGCAGGACTCGCACATCTCTGTATCAATGTGGATATAGGGAACGTCCAGCTTGCTCTCATATCCTCTTCCGACAAGAGTAATGGCTCCTCTGCCGGAGACTTGCGAGCAGGTTCGCTGGCATCGGCGGCACATTATGCACAGGTTGGGGTCGAAGGTAAAGAACGGGTTTTCCGTCTCCCTCGGCAGCACCGGATTTTCAAACTCCCCGGGTTCAACTCCATACTCAAGGCAATACGCCTGCAGCGGGCATCTGCCGTTTTGGGGGCAGCTGAAGCAGTTCGTCTTGTGGCGGGTCATCAGCATTTCCAAAATGGATTTTCGGTACTGCACCACCGCCAGCGAATTTGTCTCAATTACAAGTCCTTCATAGCACGGTTCGGTGCAGGCCGTTTGGATTTCCTGAATCCCGTCGGCACGCGTTACCTCCACCACGCACATACGGCAAGAGCCTTCAGGCATCAGACCCTTTAAATAGCACAGATGCGGAATGTCTATTCCCGCCTGTTCGGCAGCGCAGATAATGCTCGTGCCTTCGGCGACTTCAACAGCTGTGCCGTTTATAGTAACGTGAATACACTTTTCGTTCAAATCGCATTCCTCCTTTTTCGTGTATTTTTAGGAGCTTAATCAGTCGCTTAGCCTGTGGTACAGCTTTTCCATCAGCGGGAAACTGACGCCGCCGACCACATTGCCGAGCGATATTATGACAATTCGCAGCAGGCTCTGCGCGGGGTCGCTGAACAGCACGCCGGAAACGCCCCAGTAATACATATCGGCAACGCTGTGCTCTGTTCCGGCGAGAATGA
Source organism: Oscillospiraceae bacterium (assembly GCA_021202845.1). Lineage (GTDB taxonomy): Bacteria > Bacillota > Clostridia > Oscillospirales > Oscillospiraceae > JAJQCF01. The sequence goes on along the minus strand of JAJQCF010000031.1, from coordinate 100,436 downwards.
AGATAGACACGCCCAAGAACAGGCTCAGATATTTGCCAAGCTCATGCGGGTTCTTTGCATAACCGTTGACAGCCAAATAAATAAAGATATTGCACAGACAACCGAGCAGGAACAGGCTCAGCAGTCCGGCGCTCATCTTGCTCTCTATCAGGGCTTGAGCCGTAGCATCTATGCCGGTGCCGCCGCAAATGCCGGTCGCACGCTCAACAAGCGCCAGTATGGTGGTTCCCACAAGGTTACCTACCCAGATAACAACAAGGCTGCCAAGGTAGCTCGGTTTATTGTCAAATATGTAGCACGCCTTGCCCGTGAACAGATTGTAGCCGCGTGTGCAGATGGCAAAAAGGCCGATTGTAAACAGCAGCGCACCCACTACATTACCGCCCGCAAAAGCGTCCTTGATTCTCAGGTTGACGGTTCCTCCGAGACCTATGCAAAAGCCCGCCAAAACCGCGTAGACAAAAACTCCTGATTGTTTTTTCATGTTAATCCTCTCTTTCTTTAGTCGGAATTACTCCGCACCGCCTGTCAAACGGCTAATGTAGGCTCGGCGTCCTCATCAAAAAACTCCGCGCCGGATTTAATAAGGATTTTAAGACCGTCGCTGTGTGCGGCGCAAATCATTGTGATATTGTGGCGATGCGCCAGCTGAATGGCTTGGTCGGTCGGCATAGCCTTGGTTACCAGCACGGGTATGCCGGCGGCGACAACCTTCTGCACCATATCCTCGGCCAGCCGCCCCGTGGTAAAGACAATGCACCTGTCGAGCGGCACATTGTTCATGAGCGCCCAGCCCACGACCTTGTCCAGCGCGTTGTGGCGCCCGACATCCTCAATCCTTACAAGAATTTCGCCGTCACGCATCAGCATACAACAGTGAGAGTTGTGCGTCTCACCGTAGAGGGGGAGCAAATTCTTGTCTCCGAGTGCGTCCGCAAGGCGGAAAATCCACCGCATTTCAAAATGAATTGACTTAATAGGCTCCAGCGGATACCTTGGCTGGCAGGCCGTTGAGAATGCGCAGATTTTTGACTCCGACGATGAGCAGCGCTCCGGCTGCGCAGCTTCAAGGCAAGGGGTGCGGTCACGCAGCGTCACATAGGCCGTCTGCCCGCCGTCCTCCACGTTCAGGCTTTCCACATCGTCCGCGGTACGGATAACGCGCTCCGTGCGCAGATGACCGATAACCAGCTCCGGCAGTCTGTCCAGCGTACTCGTAAGGATATATGCCAAAAGGCCGTTGATGTATACCCTTACCTGATGCTCAATCATCAGAGACTCCCGACGCTCCGCGGTTTTTTCTCCGCTGCGCCTGACTATATAGAAGGAATAAGACCGTGACTGGGTGTGTACCGCAGAAGACTCATTCACAAAATCCCCGCCTTCCTGATATGTAGAATAAACTCATTTTGAAGCGCCCCTTACCATGCCAGCTCTTCGCGGTTGCCAATGCCGAAGCCGTAGTGGTCGCAGCGCAGGCAGCGAGAGGATTCCTGCATGGCCTCTTGTTCCGACATCTCGCACTCAATGCAGACGAAATCGTGCTTGCGGTCGTAGGCCTCACGCTCTATCGGGTCAACTCTGCCGCAGGCCTCTCTGGTGCGCCCCTTGGGGTGCGGTATCTGTATCCCGCTGCGTATAAGATGCTTGTATCCAAGAAATTCGTCAATGTTGGCGGCGGCAACCTTTCCTCCATATACGGCGCGGATAGCCGTTTTGGGTCCGGTTACACACTCGCCTCCCGCGAAAAGATTGGGTATTCCGGGGACCTTGTTTCCCGGCGTGGCGATTATGGCGCCGCGCTTGAGCTGGAAGCCCGCTTTTTCCAGCGGCTCGCTCTCAACAGCCTGACCTACGGCAACGATGATAACATCTGCGGGAATGCGCTCCTCCGGATACGCCGTAGCCTTGACGGGCGAGGGGCGTCCGTCCCTTCCCACAGCGCCTATCATCTGGGGCTGCACCCATAGAGCAGTGCAGTGGTTGTTCTCATCGGTCTCAATACGTGTGGGTGCGCAGAGCATACGCATTTCAACGCCCTCCGCTATCGCGCCGTCTATCTCCAGAATATGTGCTGTCATATCCTCTTTTCTGCGGCGGTACACGCATGAAACCTTGTCCGCGCCCATGCGGACTGCACTGCGTACGCAGTCCATAGCAACGTTGCCGCCGCCGATAACCGCCACCTGCTTGCCGGTAAAGTCGGGAATCTCGTTGTCGCCCACGCCGCGCAGCAGCATGACCGCGCTGGTCACGCCGTCCGCATCCTCACCGGGAATGCCGACCTTTTTGTCGGTGTGCGCGCCGACGGAGACAAATACGGCGTCGTAGCGGCTCATCAAATCCTGATAGGAGATTGCACCGCCAACATCAGCCTCGTAAACAACGTCAATTCCGGCAGACAGGATATGAGCAACCTCTTGGTCTATCTTGTCTCTGGGGAAACGGTAGCTCGGGATGCCGTAACGGAGCATACCTCCGAGCTGTTTGCGCTTTTCGTAAATAGTTACCTTGTGCCCCATGATGGACAAAAAGTAAGCCGCGCTGAGCCCGCAGGGACCTCCGCCTACGACGCAGACGGTCTTGCCGGTGGGCAGAGCCATTTCAGGCAACTTTTTGTGCTCCGCACGGTCAACAGCATAGCGCTTGAGCGCGCGGATGTTCACAGGGGCGTCAATCATGTTCCTGCGGCATTTAAGTTCACAGGGGTGCTCACAGATATAGGCGCATGTTATAGCCATAGGGTTATCTTTGCGAATCAAAGTGACGGCGTCTTCATAGCGTCCCGCGCGTATCAGAGCCAAGTAGCCCGGTACATCCACACCGGCAGGGCACTGCGCTTGGCACGGCACAGTCGGGGTTTTTCCCTCAAGACAGCGATGATAGTTGACATGCTCAATATAGTCCTCGCGGAAAGAACGGACGCTGCGGAGAACCAGCGCGGCAGCCTCAGTGCCGATTGCGCAGTCCGCGGCCTTGGAAATCATTTCCGACATGGACTCTATCTCATCAATGGTATCAAGCGTAGCCTCGCCGTCCAGTACCAGATTGAGCAGCTTGCTCAGCTTGCTCAAGCCGATACCGCAGGGAATACACTTGCCGCAGGTCTGCGCCCGACAGACCGACAGGAATACTGCGGTCATGTTCACGGGGCAATGTCCGACCGGATTTGCAGACAGCCTGCGGCTGATGTCGCGGCACATTTTGTCCAGCTCTGTCTGCATTTTGTTTTCCGACCGGAGCTCCAGTCTGCTCATATTTTTAATCAACCTCCCAATCAACAATTAAATTGTAAAATTCGCAGGCGCAATTTTTCTTTATGCGGTTCGCCTGCATCTGCTGACGCTCACAGATGCGCCTCTCCGGGCATCAGCATTAAACATTACTTGAAAATTATACTGCCTGACAGCAAATCTGTCAACAATTGATAATTTTTTATCAATTGAAACTTTATTTCCTGCCCTGCCGCTTGCTGAGCGTCAGCCGAAAATCGGAGCCGTCCGCGGCTGTGCTGACCTCGTACCCCTGATTTGCGGCAAATCGAGTTATATTCTCCACGGCGGCGCGGTTGTCCGCCAGCACCTCCAGCTCGGCAGGAGAGGATTTTTTGATTTCCTTCTGCACCATTATCACCGGAACGGGGCAGGAGTAGCCTCTTGTGTCTATCATGTCAATTGTCCTCCTTTTTCTTAGCAAACGTACAAACTACGGAGATTAGCACGGCCACGGCGAAGCCGACGACAACAGCAACCTTGCCGTTGGCCGTAGGTCCCTCAGCGGATGACGCAAGCCCCCAGTTATGGCTGAAGGCCGCTCCGCAAATCATACCAAGGACAGTAACGGCGGAGTCGGAATTGCCCTCTCCGGCAAGAATGAGCTGACGCAACGGACAGCCGCCGAGCAAAATGGAAAGCCAGCCTGTCAGCGCCATGCCGAGGAAATTCCACAGTCCGTCGGTGTGGGCGATTGGCTGACCGGCGAAGGAAAACGAGAACTCCGAGCCTTTCATTATAAGACTTCCGACGAGAATGGTGAGAAACAGTACAGCAAAACCGGAAATCAGGCTAAAATCTTTGAACAGCACCACATCGCGCAGTCCTCCCGCCATGCACATACGGCTCCTCTGGCACAGAAAACCGACCGCCAGTCCTGCCGCGAGAGAAACTGCCCAAAATGCGTGAAGTGAACCGGGTCCCTCCTCCGAAGAAAGAAAAGTTCCGAAAATACCGCTGACGGAAAGAATAAAAAGCACCAGCATTGCCAGCGGAAAAGCGGCGCCCTCCACGCGGGACTGCTCATAGGCGCGTTTTAATGTGAACCCTTTTTTCAAAAAAGCAACACCGACCAAAATGCCGGCAAAGAAGCCCAGCAGCCCGACCAGCGCGTTCAGGTCGCCGCTGCCCAGACGAATAATCATGCGCAGCGGGCAGCCGAGGAACATCAGCGCTCCCACGGCTACGAAAGCGCCGAGAATGAAGCGGAGAATCGGGGAAGAACCGGCTTTGCCCCTGAATTCACGGAAGGCAAGCGCGGCTATCATGGAGCCGAGCAGAATACCGACGATTTCTGGACGGAAATACTGCACGTTGGCAGAGCTGTGCAGTCCCAGAGAGCCCGCTATATCGCGCAGAAAGCACGCCACGCAGAAGCCCATATTTCCGGGGTTGCCCAATGCGCCGAGGGCAAGGGCTATGACGCCGATGACGAAGCCGGTCGTCAGTATAAGCCAGTTTCTCCTAAAAAAGTTCTTCATTTTTTGTTTCTCCTTTTTTATGTTTTATATTTATAGGTATGGGTTACAGCAAATTGACTGACTGCAAGCAAACGAAAGCGGAAATTATCTGCCGAGCAGAATACGCTTCCCGCCCCGATACGCGGTCACGACACCGATACGCTGGGCCGCCGGAACGTTCCCATTCAGCTCATCCAGCAGCGCGTCGGCGTCCTCGGGACAGACTGCAATGCAGAGCCCTCCAGAGGTCTGCGGGTCAAACAGCAAATCCTGATATTCCACAGGCACGTCTCCCAGCTCAACGGAGCTTTCCGCAAAGTCGCGGTTGCGGTACATCCCCTCCGGCAGCAGACCCATACGTGCATACTCAATCGACTGCGGAATAAAATTGAATCCGGAAAGAGAAAGACGTATTTCCGCATTGCTGCCCTGCGCCATTTCCAGCAAATGCCCCAGCACGCCGAAGCCAGTAATATCCGTGCAGGCATGTACGCGGTACTTTACCATGCAGTCCCGCGCCGCCCTGTTCAGCGTCATCATAAGCGAACAGGCGTAATCGCGGGTCTTGTCATCTGTCAGGCCGCCCTTTATGGCCGACACAAGAACTCCTATTCCTACGGGCTTTGTCAGCAGCAGAACGTCTCCCGGCCGTGCGCCGGAATTGGTGAGCACCCTGTCCGGATGAACAAATCCGGTTACGGCCAGACCGTATTTCGGCTCCGGGTCAAGAATGCTGTGGCCTCCGATTATCATGGCTCCGGCCTCATACACCTTTTCGTAGCCTCCGCGCAGAATACTGTGTACCGTCTCACGCGGCATATCCTCAGGCACAGCCATTACGTTCAGCGCCAGCTTCGGCTCACCGCCCATAGCGTAAACATCGGAGAGCGCATTGGCCGCGGCGATAGCGCCGTAGACATACGGGTCGTCCGCTACAGGAGGGAAAAAATCCACCGTCTGCACCAGTGCCAGCTCCGATGAAATTTTGTAGACCGACGCATCGTCGCTGCGGTCAAAGCCCACAAGCAGATTTTCGTCCCTGCGCACCGGCAAATCTTCCAGCAGCTGCGCCAGCACGCCCGCGCCCACCTTTGCGCCGCAGCCGGAGCACTTGGCCAGCTTTGTCAGTTTTATCTCATTCTCCAAAATTGCTTCATACCTCTCTTTCGCAGATTCCGGCTGTATTCAGCCGTTCTCGTTTAATTACGTCGGCAAGCGCATCCCGCAGAGGCGGCTCGGTTTCCCATGCAATGCCGCAGTCTGATGTAATGCTGCGGGGAACCGGCGCAAGCCTTCCGTCAACCCCGGCAGTTCTGCAGGCGCGCTCAAACGCCATTGCATCGGCTGTGGTATGAAACGTAACAAACAGCCTCACGCCTTTTTTGTGAATCATTCCGCAATCCTCCTGACAGCTTCGATTGCCAAATCTGTCTCCTCTGTGGTGTTGAACCATCCGAAGCTGAACCTGACTGCGCCTTGTTTTTCGGTGCCGAGCGCGCGGTGCATTCTGGGGGCGCAATGAGCGCCGGAGCGGGTCGCAATGCCGTAATAGTGGAACAGCTCGTCCGCCACCGCGCCTGAATCATAGTCACGGATGTTCAGCGCCACTATCGGAGCTCGTTTTTTCTGCTCAAAATCGCCGTACACCGTCACTCCGTCTATTTCGGCAACGCCCTGATAAAATCGGCGCATGAGCGCGCTTTCCCTTGCCTCAATAGCATCCGTCCCGATACTCTGAATATAATCCGCTGCCGCAGACAGCCCCGCAATTCCGTGGACGTTGAGCGTTCCCGCTTCAAGGCGCGTGGGATAGGCGTCCGGCTGGCGGACATCATAGGAACTCACACCGGAGCCTCCGCGTTTCCACGGACGGATATCCACGCCTTCGCGGATACACATTCCGCCCGTGCCCTGCGGTCCCATCAGCCCCTTGTGGCCGGTAAAGCAAAGTATGTCGATTCCCCATTCCTGCATACTAATTTCAGTACAGCCCGCCGACTGTGAAGCGTCCGCAATGAACAGCAGACCGTTTTTTTTCGCAATCGCTCCAATGCGCGGCATATCCAGCCGGTTACCCGTCAGATTGGATGCGTGAGTGCACACGATGGCTCTTGTGTTGGATTTAATAAGGCGTTCAATATCTTTATAGTCAATACATCCTCTGTCGTCCGCCGGAACAAAGCTCAGCTCAACGCCCCGTTCCTCGTTCAGGGCATAGAGCGGGCGCAGGACAGAGTTGTGTTCCAAATCTGTTGAAATTACGTGGTCGCCGGCTGAAAGCGTGCCGAACAGCGCGATATTCAGCGCCTCGGTGGCGTTTGACGTAAAAATTACATGGTCTGCCCGAGGGCATCCCAGCAGACCGGCGAGCTTTACGCGGGCACTATAAACGGTTCTCGACGCGGACAGAGCCGCTCCGTGAGCCCCGCGCGCAGCGTTTCCCTCTGACGTCATGGCTCTGACCACCGCGTCGATGACCTCCTGCGGCCTGCGCAGCGAGGTTGCGGCGTTATCAAGATAAATCATACTTGTTGCTCCCTGTTGATGGCAGTAAAATATTACAGTCTCCCTCCCCCTGACTGCAATTGAAAATTTGTTTTAATTATATCATAATTCTATACTCTTACGCCGTTTGTGTCAACAATTGTTATTTATTTATCAAGAAAACAGTATTTGTTAGCTGACAGAGTTCGGATATACTTAAACAGTTTGCCAAATCAGTAGCCTTTAGAACCGGTGCTGATAGAACCCTGCTATAATGTCCTTGGCAAACCCCTTTCTTTGTGTTAAACTGTTTACAAGATATCTAACTTGGAAAGGAGCGCGGGGATTTGGCTAAGATTGTCCTTGGGTTCAGCGGGGGTGTGGATTCCTCTGTTTGCGCGGCGCTGCTGCGGGGTGAGGGCTGGGAGGTCTGTGGGCTTTACATGGATGTGGCCGGCGCCGAGGCGCGGCGGGAGGCAGAGCGCGGGGCGCGCTCGCTGGACATCTCTCTGCGCGTTGTCAACGTCACGGACAGGCTGGAGCGGTACGTCTGCGCGCCGTTTATTGCCGACTACCTGCGCGGGCGCACGCCCAACCCCTGCGTGCTGTGCAACCCCGCGGTCAAGTTCCGCTGCCTGCTGGACTACGCCGACGAGCTGGGCGCGGAGTTCGTGGCCACGGGACACTACGCCAGAGCGGAAAACGGCGCGCTGCTGCGCGGGCAGCCGTCGAACGACCAGAGCTATATGCTCAGCCGCCTGACGCGCGAGCAGCTGCGGCGGGTGGTGCTGCCGCTTGGCGGGTACGAAAAGCGCGAGGTGCGCGCCATTGCCGAACGTCTCGGTCTGACCTCCGCGCAAAAGCCCGACAGCATGGAGATATGCTTCATTCCCGACCACGACTATATACGCTGGATTGCCGAACGCGCCGCCGTACCGCCCGCGGGCGACATGATATTCAACGGCAAGCCTATTGGCCGTCACGAGGGCATACACCGCTGGACGGTGGGGCAGCGCGTCCCGGGGCTTTACGACGGGCGCAAGCTCTATGTTGGCAGGATAGTTCCCGAAACGAACGAGGTCGTGCTCTGCCTTTGGGAGGACTTATTTACCAACAGCGTCACGGCGGAGCGCGTCAACTGGCTCATAGACAAACCCGCGGAGCCTCTGCGCGGCAGCGTGCGGGTGCGGCATACAAAGTGGGAGTGCCCCGACTGCACCGTGACGCCGCTGCCGAACGGCGGCATAAGCATCGTCACCGACCAGCCGCTGCGCGCCCCTGCTCCCGGGCAGTCCGCGGTTGTCTACGACGGCGACAGGGTTGTGGCTTCCGGCTTTATAGTGCAGAGCGGTGTATAGAAAGCGCATAAATTTAATCAGTCTCTCATAGAGTTTTATCAGCATGAAAACCTATGAGAGACTGATTTTTTTGGAGGCGACTATGGAGACTTATCCTATTTTTATAAACGGCGCGGAAGTCGGCGCACTGACCGTGACCGCAGACGGCAGGCGCACGGTGTTCGAGGCCGACTGCGAGATGCGCGAGGGCATTGTCCGCCTGTCGGTTTACGGCGGCGGGCGCGAGGGGCGGTTGGGCGTGCTTGCGCCGGAAAATGGCAGACTGCGGCTGCGGCGCACACTCTCGCCGCTGCAAATGCAGGACTTCCCCCAGCGTATCGAGTACGCCGCGCCCGCGGGAGAACAGCCGCCGCAGGCAAAATCCGAGCCGCAGGAAACGGACGCGGAGGCTCCCGCTGTACTACAAACCGCGGAGGCGGCGGACGCGCCTGAGACGGAGGCTGCGGAGCGGCGCTGGTACTCCTCGCCGGAGGGCGTGCTGGTTACGGCAGACGGAGAGAACGGCTTGGCCGCCTTTCCCGTGGACGGCAGCGTCGCCCTGCCCGCGTTCCGCGGCGAGCGGAGGACGATAGAGGGCAAGGAATACGAAGTTTACATAACGCGAAACGGCTTCGCGGTCAAGCCGGATTCACCGTCCGTGGGAGAACTCAGCTCATAATAATATTGCCGTCGGAAAAGAGCGTTTCTATCCGCTTCGCAAGCGCGCGGCACTCTGGGGAGGCGAGGTCGGCGTCGCGCGCCAGCAGCTCCTTGGCCGCCTCCTGAGCCGTCTGCATTATGGTTATGTCGCCGCAGAGGTCGGCTATGCGCATTTCCGGCAGACCGTGCTGGCGGGAGCCGAAGAAGTCGCCCGGGCCGCGCATTGCAAGGTCCGCGCGGCTTATTTCAAAGCCGTCCGCAGTTGAACACATGATTTTCATGCGCGCGCGCGTCTCCTCGCTTTGGTTGTCCGTGACGAGCACGCACCAGCTCTTTTGGTTTCCGCGCCCCACGCGGCCTCGCAACTGGTGCAGCTGGCTCAGTCCGAAGCGCTCCGCGTTTTCCACAAGCATCAGCGATGCGCGCGGTACGTCCACTCCGACCTCAATGACCGTTGTGGACACCAGTACGTCGGCCTCGCCGTTTACGACGGACTTCATTACCGCGTCCTTTTCCTTGGGCTTCATTTTGCCATGGATGCACTGTATGCGCAGTTCCGGCAGCTCGCGGCGCAGCTGCTCCGCCCAATCGACAGCCGACTTCAGATCCGCCGCGGCGGGAGTGTCGGTGTCGCTCTCCTCCACCATTGGGCAGACGACGAAGGTCTGGTACCCCGCCGCCGCCTGCTTGCGGATAAAGTTGTTCAGCCGCTGATGATAGCTCGAGTTGACGCAAAAGGTATCCACTTTCTGGCGCCCGGGAGGCAGTTCGTCGAGCACGGAGACGTCGAGGTCGCCGTATATCATCAGCGCGAGCGTGCGCGGAATCGGCGTGGCGGACATGACGAGCGTATGCGGCCTGTCGCCCTTGACGGCGAGCGCGCTGCGCTGCTCAACGCCGAAGCGGTGCTGCTCGTCCGTGATAACCAGACTGAGCGCGGCAAATTCCGTGTCCGCCGTCAGGAGCGCGTGCGTCCCCACAACGGCCTGCGCCTGCCCTGAGGCGAGCCGCGCCTTGGCCTCGCGCTTGGCCTTGACGGACATTGCGCCGGTCAGCAGCTCCACGGTTATGCCAAACGGCTCCAAAAACGCGGAGAGCGTGCGGAAATGCTGCTCGGCCAGTATCTCCGTCGGCGCCATGAATGCCGCCTGCCGTCCCGCGGCGCAGACCGCCCAGACGCAGGCGGCGGCGACCATTGTTTTGCCGCTGCCCACGTCGCCCTGAATGAGACGGTTCATGGAGCAGCCGGAGGCCATGTCGTCCATGCACTGCTCGGCGGCGCGGCGCTGCGCTCCCGTGGGCGAAAAAGGGAGACGGGAGTAAAACTGTTCCGGCTGCGGCTTTTTAACCGTGAAGCCGGATTTGTTTTTTGCACGTTTTCCCATACGCTCCATTGCGCAGGCGAGCACGAAAAATTCCTCGAATATCAGCCGCCGCCGCGCCAGCTCCAGCATTTCGAGGTCGGTCGGCAGGTGAATGTTTTCGTAGGAAAACCGCGCCTGCGCCAGCCCCTGTGCTTGGCGCACGGACTCCGGCAGATAGTCCGGCACGTCCTCGCCTGCGAGCTCCAGCGCGCGGCGGACGCAGCCAATCATGTATTTGTTGCCGAGCCCCGCGCTGAGGCGGTAGACGGGCATAATGCAGCGCGTTGTCACGGCGGGAGCGCTCTCCGGCTCCCAGTCGGGGTTCGCCATTGCGCGCGCCTTGCCCTCGCCGCTGAGCTTGCCGTAAAAATAGTAGGTCTCGCCGCGCAGCAGCTGATTTTTAATATAGGTTTGGTTGAAATATGTTACGGAGACGCTGCCGCTGTCGTCCACAACGCGCAGCTTGACAAGCTCCAGCCCGCGGCGTATGCGGGAGACGGTCGGCTCCGTGGCGACCATTGCGCGAATGCAGACCCACTCGTCCGGCTGCGCGGCGGCAATGGGCGTGTAGTGCGTTCTGTCCTCATACCTGCGCGGAAAGTGGCAGAGCAAATCGCCCACCGTGTGAATGCCGAGCTTGGCAAAAGCCGCGGCACGCTTTTCCCCCACGCCCTTCAAAAAACGTATCTCCATATCCAGTCCAGCCATCGCCCAGCCCCCTAAAGTGTCCTTTGGGGTATTGTAGCACATTCGCCGCCGATATGCAAAAAAGGCGTTAAATGCGGTATACTGTCTTACATGAGTACGGCTTATTGAGTGTAGTAATCTTTTGGTATAATTATCATTTTGCCGAAAGCGAAATTTTGCTCTTGAAAATTCTCCGCGCATGATGTATAATAGCAAAGTACGCCGGTGTGTTGGAACTGGCAGACGAGACGGACTCAAAATCCGTTGCCGGAAACGGCGTGTGGGTTCGACCCCCACCACCGGCACCAAATAAAAATGCTCCAATTCTTGATGAATTGGAGCATTTTTGCTGTTTCGCCGCGGGCAATTATCCGTGTCTTCTGCGGCGCGTCACATACACACCGCCTGTTAGCGTGCAGAGCGCAATGCCTGCCGCGGTGAACACCCATGTGCCCGTGCCGCCGGTGGAGGGGAGCGCATAATCACGTGTGTTCACAAAATGTATTGTCGCTGTATACCCGTTTGAAATGGTAGCGGACGCACTTGTGCCTGTCACTGTACTGCCGCTATCCACGGTATAGGTGGTGGTATAGTCCGTGGAGGTTTCCGTTACAGTACAGACAGTACCAACCGGCAGATAGCTCACAATGATATATTGACCGCCACACAGATTAAACGTGCTTCCGTCTGTGACAACTCCTGTGCTGCTTTGAGTGCCATCGGCATTATAAATCACATAACCGTAGTTATCTGTCAGAGATGAGCTGCCTTTTTGCAAATTCAATGTGAATTCAAATTGCTCGTTGGCATCCGCGGAAGTACCGCTCACTTCTTTTTCTACACGCAACGTACCCGTGTCCTGCACCGTGGTAGCTGAGGTCACGGACGGCAGAGTAAAGCGCATATAGCAGGTGGAACCGGAAGCGCCGCGCTCGGTGTAATAGAAGCTCAGTGTGTGTGTGCTCTGTACTCCCTGAGTTACATAATCCCAGAGGTCAACATACTCGCCGACGGAGGAGTGTACGCCGCCGATGTCGCACACGAGCTGTCCGTCCAAGAATACCCACATGTCATCATCGCCGAAGAAATAATAGTTCAGCGGTCCGACATAGTCTGCCGGCAGTGTGAATTCCACCGCGTACTGCATACCAAAGTAGCTGTTGTGGTCCGCGTCATCATCGCTTACGGGTAAGTTTTTTCCTGTTGAGGCTACTCCGAAATATTTACGTAGACTCAGCAAATCTCTGCTACCAAAAACAAAATCGTGGCCTTGCAACCCACCAACAGAATCCAGCGGCCAGAACTCATTTGTAAGAAAAGGCGATGAGGTTGAGTACCTTGAAAGAGCCAAAAACCTATCTAATCCACTAACAGATGCTTCTCCGCTAATTGAAGTTAGCGTATACGTATCTCCTGCTTTGTCAAAGACAAGGTTTTGGTTGGAATAGGTCGTTTTTCCAATAGCCGTACCTTCATCAAACAAATTCGGAGCAATAACACCGCTGGCATAATTTATTGTTCCGTTGGACAAAGAGGACACTAAGCCAAAAGTACAACTTTTATACCCATTTCCATAACTGGAATTATTTGCAGCATTTAACCTGTTTCCGACCCAAAGTTCATTTTCCAACCCCGAGCCGGTATTTTCGTTGCCAAAAGCAAGCTTTGTCCCACTTCCAGTGTAGTTATCTGCACTATTGATGCCGCTCTCTTTCGTATAAGCATAAACCGTATTTGTGCCATTATTGGTTGTAGTAGAACTCGAAGTGCTTGCTTTGCTGTATGTATTGCCATCCGAAATATCATAATCATACAAATTCGCCTTATTTGTATAGCTACTTTGCGCAGTTTCATAGACCAAACGGATTACAGTATTGTCACTGATGTAGATAACGGAGTTAGATGCCTCTGACGAATTATTCGTAAACTTCAAACTATCCGAGTATGCATATACATCCCAGTCGCTTTTGTCAGTGCTCGTACTACTCTTACCGGACTTTAATACCCATATTTCATCTATCAAGTATCCCGAATTATCCTTCAGCTTGTTGAAATAATCAAGCCCGGGAGCTGTTGAATAATAATAGTCCGATTCGCTATAAACTTTTGTTAGAACAGAATTTGTTGCGACATTATAATATGTGCCGAGAGAAGAAGTTTCAGTAGTTTTATTCAATCCAATGGTGGTCGTGGCAGGTGTAGTCCCGTTTTCCGGCAGCTTAGCTGTTCCGCCGTTGCCGGCTGAACTGGTATCAATCACTGTCAATGTTGTATCACCTGTCGTAGACACAATATCCAACCACGCGTAATACTGCACGGTGAAGCTCACATTGGCTTCCGCTGAAAGGCTGTATTCCGAGAAGCCTTCGGCGCCGAAGGTGACGCTCTGCGTACCGTCTTCGTATTCGGAAACCGCCTCTATCGCCTCTGCCGTCTCGTCATAGTGCGTCACATTGTACTCTGTCAGGCTGTCCTTCTCCAAGAAGGAAATCGTCACCTGCACCGCCGCGGCCGGTTCAATTTCCTCGCCTTCCGCAATCAGGCAAATGTCAAACAGGCGGAAGTCGTACGCTTCCTCTCCCCAGCCGTAGAGCTCCGCAGCTTCGGCGTAACGGGTCTGATATGTCTCGGAGTCCTCGTCATACTCGCTGACAGCAAGCTCCACATCTTCGGGCAGCTCCGCGCTGTCGTCATAAGTCACAGTTACGGCATAATCATCGTTTTCATAGGACAGGGTATATTTCTCCGTAATTTCGGCAGCTTCAACAGCGGCAGCGTCAATCTCCTGTTCCGGCAGAATACCATAACCGATGATGGTGCTGTCATCTATGGAATAAGTATTCTCCGCCACGGTGTCCGCGTCCTCGCCAGCGCAGTCGCCCTCGATTACGGTCAGCTCGCCGTCCTCCTCGTTTATCTCGGCAACTATGCCCACGCGGTCCGCCCTGCTGTCCTCGTCCTCGTCCGTGTCAAAGAACACTATATCGCCCGCTATGGGTGTATACTCCGCCGCGTCCGCGTAAAGCTCACACTCTTGGAGCTTCACCGACCAAGCGTAGGCGCCCGTGGACTCAGGGAAATCGTCGGTTGAAACTTCCGCGTAGTAAAGGCAGAATGACGCGAACATGGCGTCCCAGTCGCCGTACTCGTTCTCCGCCCATGCGCCATAGCGCGTGTAGCCCTTGCGGGTCACACCGTCCTCGTCGAGGATGAAGTTGTCAGTGCTCTCGGCATACCCCAGCTGGCTCTGCGCAATCGCTACAACATCGTCCGCCCAAACGCCGGTGAGCTCGGGCAGGGTGTCCTTCCAGTCGCCCGCTGTCTCCACGTCGGCAGTCTCGCTGCTCATGCAGTCCGCCGAGTGGGTGTGCTCCTCCAGACCGCACACAAGCTGTGACTCGTAGCAGTCCGCGGTGTGGGTATGGCCCTCGGATTCCTCTAAGTCACAGACAAGAACCGTTTCCTCCTCGTAGCAGGAGTCATCATGGGTATGCCCCTCGGACTCCTCAAGGTCACAGATAAGCTCCCCGTCCTCGTCATAGCAGCCATCATCATGGGTGTGCCCCTCGGATTCCTCAAGAGTGCACACAAGAGTCATCTGCGTCTCGTAGCAGGATTCGTCGTGGGTGTGCCCCTCCCCTTCCTCCAGCTCGCAGACCAATACATCCTCGTAGCAGTCCTCACTGTGTTCGTGCTCGGTCAGTCCGCAGTAAGTCTCGTTCGTCAGTGCGATGCCTGTGAAATGGAGCTGCCAGAAAACGCCTGCAGCCACAATAAGCGCAAGAGTCAGCAGCAGCGCAGCCGCTCGGCGGGTTTTTTGATGCTCCGCCCTGAACCCCTCTACATAGGTATTCACTATATTTTTCATAACTTGCACCTCTACTTTCATTCAGGCAGTTCATTCGCCGCCCGCGTTCACCATTGCGAAACGGCTGCGGGAACTGACCCCGTGAAAATATATACTAATACTTGCTAAAATTATCTCAATCCGCCAGAATGCAGCGTACCGTCACTCGTGTTTTCCCTCCGACAGTGCAGGTGACGAGGGTCAAATCCCACTCCTCGGACTCTTGGCTCATCAGCTCTTCCACGTCGGTGGGTTGGAGAATGTCGGTCTCCGCAACTTCGTAGTTGAACACGTTCCCGTCCACGTCCGTGAACGTCACTGTGTTCCCCTGCTCAAGATATTTCAGGTTGCCGAAATGTCTTGAATAATTGTGACCGCATATTATGAGGTCATCCGTCCACACGGAACCGGCAAACCGGCAGGGAGCAATCTTCAGCTTCGGGTAGCTCCAGTCAGCCATTATCGGCAGCTCTAAAGCCAGCGACGGTATTGTCAGTATACCTATATATTCGTCACCGTCTATCTCGACAGTGTTCATAACGCGCACTTCTTCGGCTTCCGCTTCGGTCTCGGCCGCATACTGTTCTTCCTCAGCATTTTCGGAGGGAAGCTCCATCATGACGACCTTCAGCGCGCTTTGTATTTCGTCCGCGGCCTTGCCTGCTCTCCAATCATCCCATCTGTTGTATGCCAGCAGCGCAATCGCCGCGGCAAGCAGCAACGCGCCTAAAATCATGCAGGCAATGCCTAACTTATTTCTTATTGATTTCAACGGCTCTCTTTTTTGCCGCATTTCAGAACCCAGCCAAGGGCAAAGAGCAGCAGTCCGCAAACCGCCAGCAGCGGAACAGGCCAATTAAGCTGACCGGTCTGGGGAATGTCCGGCTCGCCGCCGTCGTCATCGCCGCCACCGTCGCCATCGTCTCCGTCATCGCCGCCGTCGCCGCCGTCGCCATCATCGCCGCCGCCGTTGTCGCCGTCATCGTCATCGTCGCCATCGGCGCCGGCGTCGCCGTCGTCGTCCTCGTCGTCGTGGGCGTCGGAGTGGGCGTGGTCATCATAGTCGGGACCGGCAGGA